>CAYXCH010000001.1:0-24774 GCA_964463705.1 uncultured Pseudobdellovibrionaceae bacterium
GCAATTATTCTTAAAAACCGGTAAAGCATATTTGTCTCATATTTAGATTTAGATTTAGATTTAGGTTTAGATTTAGGTTTAGGTTTATATCACATCTTCTGAAAAATAAAAGAAAACAAAAATTACTAATTGTTCAACACAAAACATCGTCCCACCTCCGCAATCTGTGTGTATAACGATGCCCAACACTTTTTTACGTTCTCAAGCAGTGTGTCTTCCGTGGTATTGAGGAAACTGTCCAACTGCCCCGCCCACGCGTGATCCACTCCGTCTTCCGCCGTTGCGCTGGAGCGTACGGCGACATATTGTGTATCCAGAGTATTAAATGCCGTGGTGATTTCTTTTGCAATATCTTCCGGTATGCTTGAGTTAAGAATGAGTGCTTGGATTTTCTCGCTGGCTTTGTCTACCGTATGCACCGCATTGGTGTTTACCGTATGTAAAATTGCCCTGATTTCCTGTGTTAAATCCGCTGTGTCGGTGAAATGGTCAAAGGTATTTGCGAGAATCACAAAACCGGGAGGAACCGGAATACCGGCTTGGGTCAGTTCTCCGAGGGACGCACCTTTACCACCGGCGATGTTGGTGTCGGTTTTTGAGAGATGTTGGAAGGTAGCAGTGAAGGTCATAAAATACGCTTATGATAAGAATTGCACAAATTAGGAATTATTCTTCCGGCGAGCAAAAAGGACGGCGACGGTTTTGAGGCAAATAATAATGTCCAGCCAGAGCGACCAGTGCTCAATGTAAAATACATCCAATTTATACTCATCCTCAAAATCCAGATCACTCCGCCCATTAACTTGCGCCATCCCGGTCAGCCCCGGCTTGATTGTCAGCAGCTGGCGATGGTATTCCTTGTATTTCGCCACTTCACGCTCTTGATGCGGGCGCGGTCCCACCATAGACATACTGCCGAACAATACATTAAAAAACTGTGGCAACTCGTCTAACGAATACTTTTCAATGAACGCACCGATTCGCGTTTTGCGAGGATCATCTTTAATTTTATAAATCGGGCCTTTACGCACACTTCGCTCCGCAATGAGTTTCTGCTCAAATGCCAACGCCTCTCGCCAGTTTGGATTGTCACGGGAAATGGAATACTTCCACTTCATATAACGAAACTTGTAAACAAAGAATTTGCGTCCACCGCTACCGATACGCTCGTTTTTGTAGATAATCGGGCCGTCGGGATCTTCCCAGCGAATCGCCAATGCGATCACCGCCATCACCGGTGCCGTCACGATAATTGCTGTCGCACTTCCGACGATATCAAACGCTCGCTTCAATACACGTCCCCATCCATCCAGCGGTGTGTGCACAAATGTCATCATCGGCTCGCCGGCAATAGATGTAAACTCATAATATGATGTTTGTAACGTTGTCGGCACCAGGCGCAAAATGATATTATTCACCTTACAATAGTCCAACAACTTCTCTACCACCGTATCGGGAATTGCGGCATCACAGACGATAATCTCATCAATGCCTTTATGAGCACGAATGTCCTTGATGCGACGGAGATCCGGGGTATCACACTTCCCCACAATCCGATACCCCGCCCGCGGATGAGTGGAAATATAATTGCGGACCGTATGCGCCACCCGCGTATCTCCAATCAGTAACACCCGATGGACTCCAATCATGCGACGCGATAATAAAAATCGCTGCACCGCCCGCATAAGCATGCGCAGCGCAATCACCGCCACCATGCCCAACACCCATGCTGTCACAATAATTACCCGAGAAGAAAACCATTCCCGATTTAAAAAGATCGCAATAATAATGACCACAAGCGCAATAGTGGTGGCACGTATTACCGCCCACACCTCCCGTAACGGGCGACGGGTCGTGCGCATGGCATACAGACCATCCACCGCATAAATAATCAATACAACGGGAAGAACGGCAAATACCGCCGACATATACTGCTCCAACGGGACATCAAATACACGCGGCGGAATGGCGGAGATATATCGCGGTAAAACATCGCGCAAAAAAAACGCTCCCAGTGCCGCCGCCACCAGTGCCGCTGCGTCCAGTGGCAGCTGAATCGTACTAAAAAAAATTTCGGAGCGTTTCATATTGCTTCACACCTTCTGCTTCCATGGTATAATAAAATCGATGCAATGCAAAATCTTACAACCGTTCTCTATCCGTTCGTCGGTGCTGTTTGCAGCGGCGCTGTTTGTGTGGGTGACCGCTACCGCAGATGCCGCAACAGAAGATATTACAGACAAGCTCAACAAGATTAAACGAGAAATCAAGACAACGGAGAAGTTGAAAACCGTCAAAGAAAAACAACGCATTATCCTTCAACGACAAATTCAAAATCTGGCGGCGGAGGAGCGGACATTGGAAGAAAAAGTAAAAAAGACCACCGAAGAATTAACAGCGCTTACCGATGAAATTGAGCGTCTACGTGATGCCATTGCGGCACAAGACACCGCTATCACGGCGCAGAAAAAACTATTGTCACAGTTACTGCGACTACAATATGAGCATCGCGCAAATACAACACTGGCATCTACGCTGAGTATTCCGCGCGAACTACGTCATGCCGACTACACAACGCAGACACAGAAGCGTGTCCGAGAAACCGTGGAGCGTATCCGCCGCTTACGTGATAAAATGATACGCGATCGTGAACAACTTTCTCAGAAAAAATCTGATGTAGAAAAAACACGTCAGAAACTGAAACAGCGGACAGATTATTTGGAAAGTACGCGCGCCTACAAGGCGTACTTGGCAAATAAAACCGCTCGTGAT
Organism: uncultured Pseudobdellovibrionaceae bacterium; assembly: GCA_964463705.1. Lineage (GTDB taxonomy): Bacteria > Patescibacteriota > Minisyncoccia > Moranbacterales > JALVQA01. The sequence goes on from CAYXCH010000001.1 coordinate 2,773, forward strand.
ATCAGTGCGTTTCAGAAAAAGATTCAAACGCTGCGAGAACAAGAAATTGAATTGCGTCGGGAAATTGAACGTATTGAGGCGGCAAAATTGGATTCGGCAAACCTCGCCAATCTTCCCTCTCGTCGTGCGGCCGATCTTCGCTATCCCGTTAAGCGTGTAATTCTCACTCAAGGATACGGATACACAACCTTTGGAAAGACGGCCAAATATCGTGGCGGATTCCATAATGGTATCGATCTCGCCGGCGGGGGAAAAATTTACGCCGCCGCTGACGGAAAGGTGGTTGCACGCGGTGATATGGGACGGTACGGCTATGGAAAATGGGTAGCGATTGACCATGGCAACGGATTGGTAACTCTCTACGGACACATGAAAAAAGTGACGGTGAAACGTGGAAAGAGCGTGGACAAAGGCGATACTATCGGTATTATGGGAACGACCGGATACTCTACGGGCGTCCATGTACATTTTACGGTCTTTGCGGCGGACTCATTTGAAGTGGTATCGTCCTCTCGCGTTCGTGGGCTGCTGATCCCGACCGGCGCCAGTGTCAATCCGATGATTTACCTGTAATACGTATGACCTCTCCTCTATGCGCGTAATCGTTCTGGACTGTGAAACACAAAATACGTTTGCCGATGTGGGAAGCAACAAGCCTGCCGATTTGGACCTTTCCCTATTGGTTGTCTATGACTATGCCGACGAGTCGTTTCACACGTTTTTTCAAGAAGATTTACCGAAACTCTGGCGCATCATGGAAACAACGGATTTGATTGTCGGGTACAATAGCGAACACTTTGATCTCCCTCTCCTCAACAAATATTACCCCGGTGATTTGACGCGTATTCCCTCACTGGATTTGATGCTGGAAATTAAAAAATCACATGGACGAGCACTTCGCTTGGATGCGGTGGCGGAAGGAACACTCGGCGTGGGAAAAAGTGGAAACGGACTGGATGCCATTGTATGGTGGAAAAACGGTGAAACGGATAAAATCGCCCGCTACTGTGAACAAGACGTCCGTGTTACACGAGATCTCTATGAGTATATGAAAACGCACAAACACGTTAAGTATAAAGATTTTTCCGGTACACACACAATCGCCGTTTCTTTGGACCTCCCCGCTGTGGAAACGGCAAAACACTCCGCCCTCAACTATACACTCCCGTTTTAATTCTCACTCCTATGTCACACAAAATACTCTCTACCCCGCACGGAACATGGATTGACGTCCATAGCGCAACACCGGACGATTTGGCGGCATTGCGAGAAGAAATTACTATTCACCCGCTGGCATTGGAAGAATTTTCCACTCCCACGGTACGCTCCCGCGCAACACAATATCGTGATGGAATTTTCCTATCGTTACATATTCCGCTATTTGATCGTACCGAGCGAGCCACTTATGGGGCGGAGTTGGATATCCTTCTCACCGAAACCCATTTAATTACGGGGCATACGCTGCCTATCTATCAGTTAGATACGTTTTTTCAATCACTGTCGGATAACCCCACATTGCATACGCACCACAGCGGAACGGGGCCGGCGTTTTTACTTCATGCAATATTGGACATTTTGCTCAATTCTTGCTTTGCGCGATTAGAGCATATCGGAGAAAATATCGACGCGATTGAGCGCGGTGTTTTTCATGGAGACGCCCGACAAATGGTGGAAGAAATTTCCATTGTCAAGCGAGATATTCTCAACTTCCGACGTGCCGTAATGCCGCAACGCTCTGTAATTGAATCTCTGCTGCGCAAAGATGAACGCTTTGTTCCGCGCAGTATCCACCCTTATATTCACGATTTAGCCGGAACAAACACACGTATCTGGAACATGCTGGAAAATTACAAAGAAACAATTGAATCATTGGAGAGCACAAACGATACGTTATTAACTCATCGCCTCAATGAGAAAATCAACGCTCTTACCTTAATTAGTGCCTTGGTTCTTCCCTCTACTCTTTATGCCAGCATCTTGGGTATTAACGCATTGATTCCGTTACAAGATCATCCACACGGATTTCTTATTCACGCCGGCATTATGACGGTACTGGTCATTGTTACCGCCGTTATTTTCCGTATTAAACGGTGGATTTAGTATGGACCTTACACTCTACAACACGCTCTCCAAACGCAAAGAGCCATTCACTGTGCGCAGCGGTGCACCGGTATCCATCTATGCATGCGGCCCCACTGTCTACGGAATGCAACACATCGGTAATTTGCGCAGCGCCATGACAGCGGATATTGTTGTGCGCACACTGACGCTGTTGGGATACAACACTCACTACGTCAGCAACATTACCGATGTGGGACATCTTACCGATGATGATATTGCACAGGGAGACAGCGGGCAGGACAAGATGCTTGCCGCCGCTGAACGAGAACAGAAAACCCCCGAAGACATCGCACGGTTTTATGAAGAGGCCTATCGTCGGGATACCGCTGCATTACATATCACGCCACCGGCGGAGCGACCGCGCGCCACAGAGCACATTGATGCAATGATTGCGATGATTGAGAAGCTTATCGACCGCGGACATGCCTATGTCAGTAACGGAAATGTCTTCTATGATGTCTCCTCATTTCCACGGTATGGAGCACTCAGCGGCAATACGCCGGAAACTCTTAAAGTTGGGGCGCGATTGACGAATGCTCACCCCGACAAACGCAATCAGTGGGATTTTGCACTATGGCTGAGCGCGCCTCCATCCCACCTTATGCGTTGGGCATCACCATGGTCGGTGGGTTATCCGGGGTGGCATATTGAGTGTAGCGCTATGAGCACACACTACCTGGGTATGCCCATTGATATTCATTGCGGCGGAGAAGACAACATCTTCCCTCATCACGAGGCGGAAATTGCGCAAAGCGAGGGAGCGGAAGATACTCATCCGTTTGTACGCTATTGGGTACACACTCGCCACCTTCTTGTGGACGGGAAAAAGATGAGTAAATCCGCCGGCACAACCTATACGTTGGCGGATGTGCGGGAACGCGGATTCACGCCGGCGGATCTTCGTTTGCTCTACTTGCAATCTCACTATCGTTCTCAGATGAACTTCACTTGGGACGCATTGCATCAAGCGCGAAAAAACCGTCACACCATCACCGCCGCCTATCAAGCGGTACAATTGTACGCCCAACGAGATGAGTTGGGAACGGAAGCGCTGGATACCGATCGGATTACGGAGGATTTCCGCGCGGCACTCTGTGATGACTTAAACACACCGCGCGCCTTGTCGGTGGTGATGACGGCACGGACCACCGTTAATACAATGATTGCCAACGGCACATTATCCAATGTTGCCGATGTTCTCGCCATGTTTGAATTGTTTAACATGCTTTTGGCACTACCATTCGATGAGAAACCGCAAGAGGAAGACATTCCGGCGGATATTGACGCACTGGTTCGTCAACGAGAGGATGCGCGTCATCGTCGGGATTTTGCCCGTGCCGATGAGTTGCGAAATGCCATTGAACAACATGGTTACAACGTTACAGATACGGCAGATGGTCCCGTGGTTACACGCCAATAGCAGTATTCCACACCGGTTCTCCACTATTGACGACCTATTTCTCCACACCGCTTGCGCTTGCCCGCGCCGTCTTTTATACTGACGACAAACCCTTACTCCTATGACACAAGAATCTTCCGACTCCCGCATTCCACCACACAATATTGATGCCGAGCAAAGCGTCTTGGGCGCCGTGATGTTGGACAAAGATGCGATTGTCGCCATCGCCGACATGCTTACGCCCGCAGACTTTTACAAACGTGCGCATGGCACCATTTATTCCGCCATGGTGGAGCTGTATGAAAAGTCCGAACCCCTGGATGTCCTCTCCATTACCAACCGACTGGATGAAACCGGGGTATTGGATGACGTAGGCGGTAGCAGTTATATCGCATCACTGAGTGCCGTTGTGCCCAGTGCCGCCAATATTCGTCATTATGCCGACGTTGTGCGGAAGAAGGCAATTCTCCGTCGCCTTATCAGCGCGGGAACGCGAATTGAAGAACTTGGGTACAGTGAAGCGGACGATGTGGAATCCACGCTGGACACAGCGGAGCGGACACTGTTTGACGTTTCACAACACCACACCACACAGGAATTCCTCTCTCTGAAAGATGCTCTGTCTACGGCGTTTGATCGCATTGATGATTTACATAAAAATCGCGGACAACTGCGTGGTGTACCGACCGGATTTCCCGATGTGGATTCCATTCTCTCCGGATTGCAAAACAGTGATTTAATCATCCTTGCGGCGCGCCCGTCTGTGGGTAAGACATCACTGGCACTGGATATTGCTCGCGCCGCCGCCACGCAACACAATGTCGGCGTAGGTATTTTCTCATTGGAAATGAGTAGCGATCAGTTGGTAGATCGTATGATTGCCGCCGAGGGTGATGTTGATCTTTGGAAATTGCGTACGGGAAATCTCAGTGACGCCGATGGAGATAATGATTTTGAACGTATTAACGATGCAATGGGACGCCTTAATGATGCACCGATTTACATTGATGATGCATCCAGTGCAAATATTATGACACTGCGAACAATGGCCCGACGATTGCAAGCGCAATATGATTTGGGGTTGATTATCATTGACTACTTGCAATTGATGGAAGGGCGGCGTACGGAAAACCGTGTCCAGGAAATCTCCGAAATTTCTCGCGGACTGAAAACACTTGCCAAAGAACTGAATATTCCCATCATTGCCCTTTCACAGCTCTCCCGTGCCGTGGAAAGCCGCACAGACCAACGTCCGAAACTCTCTGATTTGCGCGAATCCGGATCTATTGAGCAGGATGCCGATGTTGTTTTGTTCCTCTATCGTGAAGATCGCGTAAAGCCGGATGCCGAGCAAACAGGTATTGCGGAATTGATTGTCGCCAAGCATCGGAACGGTCCCGTAGGAACGGCAAAACTATTCTTTAAAGAGTCTTGCGCCTCTTATCGCTCACTGGAACAACATCATGATCCGATAACATAACTCTATGCTTCCCGCCCCCTTTCATACACTAATCACCGCACTGAGCGCTCTTCCCGGCGTTGGTCCGCGCATGGCGGAACGTATGACGCTCCACCTGTTTAAAAGCAATGCCGATGTACGTCGCGCACTCTGCGACGCTGTTCGCGCAATGGATACGCTGCGCCCATGCAATCGTTGCGGGAACATTTCCACTGATGATCAGTGTACCATCTGTACGGATACCACCCGTGATACCACTCGTATTTGTGTTGTGGAAGAACCGCTAAACATTATTCCCATTGAGCGAACACGACAATATACCGGCCGTTACCATGTACTGCACGGAACGATAACGCCCGGTGCTGATCCCAATGATAGTGTCACCGCCGCAATCAATACACTACTCCATCGTATCCGCTCGGAATCCATTACGGAAGTTATCCTTGCAACCAATCCCACCACGGCGGGGGATGCAACGGCACTGCACATTACGGCGGCACTTCGCAATGACACCGTTACCGTTACTCGGTTGGCGCGCGGACTGTCCACCGGCTCGGATATTGAGTACGCCGATGACTTGACACTGCGCAGCGCAATTGCAAACCGCGAACGCGTACCTTCCTCTGATAATGACTAGATCTATGCTGACATTGAACTCTCTATCCGTTTCCATTGCCGACACACCCGTTCTCCGGGATATTTCCGCGTCTTTTCCACTCGGCAGTGTAACGGCTGTACTGGGACCCAACGGAAGCGGAAAAAGCACGCTGGCACGTGCCATTATGGGAGATCCTCAATTGCATTGCACGGGAACAATAACGCTAACATCTGACACGGACACCATATCGCTGCATGATTTGCCCCCGGACGCCCGCGCTCGTCACGGCGTATTTGTATCGGCGCAATCCCCACCAACAATTGATGGCGTGCGTGTTCATGACATTATGCGCGCGGCACTGACCGATACATCTCGGACCGCACTTTCCGTTACCACTGCTGTAACAACGGCAGCGGAGGCGTTGGACATTGATACTGATTTACTGCGTCGCGCCCTTAACGACGGTGCCAGCGGTGGAGAGCGAAAGAAGTTGGAACTGCTTCAAATGGCCGTATTGGATCCCACATACATTATTCTGGATGAAATTGATACCGGTGTAGATGTGGATGCACTCCGCACTGTCCGCACGTTCTTGCAAACGGTTCTGCAAACACGACCGCGCGCCCTGATTATTATTACACATACCGGAGGTATCCTGCGGGATTTAACCATAGATCATACGCTAATCCTTCGGGACGGAACAATCGCTCACCAAGGGGACGGTGCTCTTGCGCACCACGTTATTTCACAGGGGTTTTCTTCTCTTCCCTCCTAGCGATATTCGCCATTCTTTTCCCGTACCGCCGTCGCCGCCAACGTACCACACTCCGCCATGGCAGAACGAACTTCTCGCGCTATTGATTGATAGCGTTTATATCGTGATTGAGATGTTTGTTTACGAATTGGCGTTGCCGTAAATCCTACGGCAAAATTCCGCGATCGCAACCGCAGACTCAAACTATTGCGTTTGGAACGAAGAACTCTTCCATTCCAAGACGTTGCAACATAGCCCTTTGATTTATCACCGGATAAATAGACGCTATGAGAGCTTTTTCTTACCAAACTTAGTGGATTGCGATAAAAAAATCGCTGTGCAAATGAGTCCGGTTCATATATAGATGTGCCTACATAAACTTCTGTTGGCACATGATTTGCTCGCAACTGATTCCGAATATTGCGAATACCGATGGACGGAAGTTGAATGTATAGAGATCACACTGAAAATCTTCTTCCACACGACGTGCTTCTGTTGTGATTAAATCAAGCATTTGTATTTCGCTATTGCCGGTATCCACATGTTCTGTAATAAATAATCCCCGGCGCATCCCCGAATGTACCTGCCTTCGCCATAATCGCCGAACAGCATTACGTACCGCCCGATGGTCCGTAATACTATGCCCACCGGCAAGAAAATATCGCTCCGGCGCGCCATCGGAACGCAATGCTGTAATACAGCGTGTAAAAAATGGCATAAGCAATCGACCACTGGCATCATCACAAATCAATGTGTCATAGTGCTCTAATTGCTTATGCATTTGCAATACACTGGACAGTAATATTTTTGCGAATATACTCGCCTCTCGCTCTATTGCGATACTGTCTCCGTCCATTCCCATAACACCCTTATAACAAGGGCGAATAATTCCTTCCTGCACAATCCGTGTCATCTGCTTGTGAATACGCTCATAGTTACGCTCCGGGTTGGAACGCTCACGCGTAGAATGTAACGATGTAGATTCTGTTGCTGTCTGTGGTTATTCGTGTTTCATCATGTGTCAATTACCGACGATGACGTGTCTTTGTCTTAACAAAATAGTTCTTTGCCACTCGGCGCAACTTCTTGAATGCATGCTTTGTCGCCGCATCTGCTGTCTGATAACTGGGAACGGTAATTGTTACCGGCGGACGATTATGAGGAGAAAACGTAATCCGCACCTCCAATGGGCGTCGCCCATCGTAGCGGACCGTAATGGTCGGCGGATGTGCACTATTTGCAAACAGGCGCTCGTAATACTCCCGGCGCTGTGCAATTACCGCCGCCGTTGCCGCACGCTCTGTTTCATCTTCAATATGATCCAGACGAATAACTTCAATCATACACCATGTATTTCATTGCCAGTATATCATGATTTGTTATACTGTAACATGGCACAAACACCACCACAACTAACGGCACGGCATAATTTCCGCATGCCGGATGTTTCCGTTGCAAAAACACCGAGAGGACTTACCGCGCAAACGGTGCGTGATATTAGTGCCATAAAAAACGAACCGGCATGGATGCGGAATCGCCGCCGTTCCGCCTATAAAATTTTTTCGCAAAAAACGCTGCCTACATGGGGCGCGGATTTAAGCGGTATTCTGTTTGACGATATCACCTACTACTTGCGAGCAACGGATAAACAAAAAACCTCCTGGGACGATCTTCCCAAAGAGGTCAAAGAAACCTATGATCGCATCGGGGTTCCGCAGCATGAGCGAGAATGGCTTGCCGGTGTCAGCGCACAATACGAAAGCGAGGTGGTCTATGAAAGCATCAACAAGACACTCGCCGCACAAGGGGTGATATTCTGTGATATGGACACGGCCGTGCGCACCCACGGCGATCTTGTAAAACGGTACTTCGGCACACTGGTTCCGGACAGCGATAATACATTCGCCGCACTTAACGGTGCCGTATGGAGCGGCGGTTCATTCATTTATGTTCCCAAAGGCGTACGAGTCACCATGCCGTTACAAGCATACTTTCGCATCAATACCGAACGCTTTGGACAGTTTGAGCGCACGCTGATTATTGCCGATGAAGGCTCTTATGTACACTATATGGAGGGATGTACCGCACCCACCTATGGCACCGCCTCCTTGCACGCCGCGGTGGTGGAAGTCTTCGCACTGCGAGGAGCGCACGTACGCTACACCACCGTTCAGAATTGGAGTGGCGATATCTACAACCTTGTCACCAAACGCGCACGAGCCGATGCGGGCGCTACGGTGGAATGGGTAGATTGCAATTTGGGATCCGGTGTTACCATGAAATATCCGGCGGTTTACCTCAGCGGACGCGGAGCGCGCGGAGAGGTGCACTCCATCGCCGTTTCCGGTGCGGGACAGCACCACGATACCGGTGCGAAAATGTTACATCTTGCACCGGATACCACCAGCCGCGTTATTGCAAAATCCATTGCCAAAGATGGTGGTCGCAGCTCCTATCGTGGACGTGTATTTGTCAAGCGTGGAGCACGAAACGCCAAAAGTTTTGTACAGTGTGACGCACTGCTGATGGACAATAGTTCACGCAGTGATACAACACCGACCATTACGGTCCACGAACGCACGGCGCGCGTCTCCCATGAAGCCAGTGTTACACGATTGGATGATGAGCAACTCTTCTATCTGATGTCGCGCGGATTAAATGAATCCCGTGCACGCGGAGTATTGGTAAACGGATTTTTAGATCGTGTAACACGAGAAATTCCATTTGAATATGCCGTGGAGCTTCATCGTCTTATTGATTTGGAAATGGAACAATCCATTGGATAAATACTAAAGAACACTCTCATGTCTATGGAGCAACCTCCATCACCGTCAACGAAACATGATGCCGCTCCGGATGATCCGGAACGACGAGCGTTTATTCAATCCTGTATTATCCGTGTCGGCACGGCATTGACGGCGGCGTCACTGAGCAAGTTGCTGTCAAATAATAATCAACACCCTCTCAGACAAGAGAAAATAAAACGCACACGGACATCGCCGAGCGCGGACAATGCAACCGATGCTGCACGAGAACGAACCGATACACCGGCACAAACTCTTGCATATCGCCTCCGCAATGGCATCCCTATTGCCGATACCGATGGGCCATCATTGGCATGTGCGGCATATGAATCTTACCGTCATCACCTTCAAACATATCGGGAACGAAAAGAGCGGGATGACTTTCTTCACGGATGCCGGCGTATTGCCGAGTACGATATAGATGCACTGATTGATCCATTCACGCAACGGGGCATTTCTCCACATATTGCACTGGGTCTCCCTCTTCATGAATCATTCTTTACTCCCCGCGCTCGCTCTCGTTCCAATGCTCTCGGTACGCATCAGATCAAACTACGTACGGCAATAGGAATTCTTCGTGCCGATAACGTGCTTCGTGAGCGCTATGCCGATCTTCTTGCCGAACTGGACGACACAAAACGTCGCTCTCATGCAAAAACGGAGATTGCACGACGATTATTGGATGATCCCGTATTTAGCGCCACTATCTCCGCCGCCATTTTAGCGGCGGAGATGGCGGCGTATCCCAATGATGAAAACCTTGCATTGACCGCATATAATACGGGGCGACAATTGCGTGGAATTCGCGGTGTTCTTCAAAAAGCCGGACGCGCTCTGACGTATGAACACTTTACTATTGCCATTACGCAACGCATTGTGGAGCGTCTTCGCACATACAATACATCACCCTATTACGTTATTCAGCCGGGAGACACTGTCTGGAAATTGAAAAAAATGTTTCCACAATATAGTTCGGAAGAGCTTATTCAACGCCTCGGTGGCACTACATATCTTAAGCAAGGAGCATCCACGCGTCTCCCCGACCCCAATGCGCCAAAACGATATCGCACTGCGCTCAGTGCAATTGCACCGGAACGAGAAGCGTTGGAATATGCGGCAAAAGTTCGGGCGGCGGCGGATGTTCTCGTAGAGTATGATACGCCCGCATCCCAATATGTACGCAATAAAATGATCGAACATACACTGACATGATTACCTCCTCAGACCATCATTTAACACTCCGCATAACTCGTCCCGGAACGCATATATTTTACCTTTCCAACCATAGCGCCGATGTCAATATTATTATCTCTTGCGCCAACGCACGAGTCTTTTTCTATGCGTTGTATGATTTGCGCGGTACTCAACAATACACTCTAACCACCCGCCAACAACATACCGCCCCTCGCAGTATCAGTCGCGTTCTCGTTAAAAGCGTTCTTCGCGGATCATCCACTCTACACCATGACGGCGCTATTATGATTGCCGAAGAAGCAAGTCAAAGCGATGCCACCTTTCACTCTCACCATTTACTGATCGGGCGCTCCGCATTCGCTCATGCCGTTCCACATCTCAGCGTTATTCCCGCCGATGTTCACTGTGTTCACAGTGCCACTGTTCATGGAATTGATGAGACACAACGAACATATCTCCGCAGCCGCGGTGTTACCGCCCGACGCGCCTCAACGTTAATTGCTCGCGGCTTTCTGGATGCGGTACGTCGTGACACTATTGCCGCACAGCACTCGGAAACAATTCAAACACTATAAACCGGCAAGCTCTCAGTAAATTTGCTCTTTATTAAAAACGGCAATATTAACGCACCACAATAGTCACCGTTTTGTCTGTTCGGTTTCCCGCCTTGTCATACGCGCGAATTTCCAATGAATACGTTCCGCGCGGAGTAGATCGAGGAATGTAGAAGAAGGGTTGTGATGTTTTAACACGTGCTCCACGAAATGTATAGCGATACCGCTTGATTTTATGATTGTCTGTTGCCTTCCACCATACTTTCTGCCCCGGACGCTTTGTTAGGCGTGATGGCATGCTCTCAAATGTCGGCTTGGTTGCGTCCACAAAAACTTTATATGCTCCCTTCTGTGTAATTTTCTCCCCGTGCGAATCGTAAAATTTGAATGTAAGCTTGTACTTCTTTCCCTCTTTAAATGTTATAGATGTTTTCCATGTTCCATCTGATGTGGAAATTTTTGCGCTGCCAAGCTTCGTCTTTCCGTGATAAATTTTGACCATACCACCCGAAAGCTCTTCACTGGTTCCGCTAAATGTAACACGACGCTTCACAAAATATGCCGTCCGATGCTTAGAAAGTTTCACGGAGCGCTTTTTGGTGGTGGAACGAGGGAATTTCGGACGATGAACAGAAACATCCCGTGTAATACGGTATCCGTTTTCCGCAACAGTTGATGCATTTCCATGACTATCCACGGCACGAATTACCAGTGACCCTACCCCCTCAATACGCATTGAGCATTTCACCGTTGTTGTTGTTTTTTGTGTGCAAGAAAAATCATTTACCGTCACTGTCGTGCTTCCATCTACAGAAATGTTCTCCACAGAAATTGCGGTATCATCGGTAATTGTTACCGCTGTATCCTCCACGGCACGCGTATCCTGCTTTGTTTTGGCGCTAATGGTAATCACCGGCGCATATCCGATGGTATATGTTTCCGGTGTAATTGTTGATGCAACATAGGAGTTGTTATCAATATCCTTAATGGAAACATCATCATCAATCATCACACTGATCGTTCCGTCCACTACAGAAACCGTCACGTCATAAACAGATAAAGATACCGGGACAACACGAATAATCTTGCTTTTTTCCGCCGCCGTTCCGGACAATGCAAAATCACTTGCATCAACACCGGTTACCGCTTCACTGAATGTGACACGAAAAGTTACCTCGTCACGATTCGCCGTCTCTGTCGTCGGATCATGACGTACAATATGTGTCACCGTCGGTGCAACAACAAGTGTATAAGATTCCGAGGAGTCAATAGTTCCGCCATACGACGTTGCACCATCGGTAATATCTGTAGATGAAACAACAATTAACTCCAATGTTCCTTCTGTTGTTGCCGTTACAGCCACATCATATACACTACTGCTAACAGCGGTAACACCGGTAACAGTGGCGGAAGCGGTTCCGATAACATCAAAATCGGTTACATCAACGTTCTGTACCGCCTCGTTAAATGTGACCCTATATACCAACGCCCCCACCGGTGCCTTCTCATCTGTCGGAGTATGACGAACAATAGACACGATTTTTGGAACAGTATCAATAATATAACGCTGACTGCTTCCCACCGCATCATCATATGCATTACCGGCAAGGTCTTGGATATTATCCACCGCCGTACGCACAGACAACGATAGCGTCCCTTGTTGTGATACAGTCGCTGTTATATCATAGATGGTTTGCGTTTGTGCCGTAACACTATCAATCGTTGCATTTGTTGCCGCCGTTCCGGACAATGCAAAATCACTTGCATCAACACCGGTTACCGCTTCACTGAATGTGACACGAAAAGTTACCGTAGTGTCACTCGTATTCTCCGGCAACGGATCATGGCGCGTGATACTCATAATTGTCGGCGCCGTTGTATCAGCGGCGCAAACACTCCGGACACCCACGCCAAATACCGCTATGGCTGTGACAATAAGAATGTGTAGACGCTTTATCATGACCATACCTGTTATTTATACATTTATATTATACATAATATTATGTAATACGTCAATTTCCAGATCTTGCACGGATGGCGAGAATATGCTGGATAATCGTCTCTCGCATTGCATCCATATCACTCGGTACCGGACCATTTTTCAGTGTATTCAGGTATTCCTTTGCTTTCTGTGCCGCAGAACCGGAAGAACGTTTAATATCGGCGGAAAGTGTCGCAATGTACCGCATATCGTCATATGCCTCCCGAAATCCTTCCCATGCTATTGTATCAATCGGTGTATCCAGCGTCGGATAGGTAAACATATGATCACGATATTGTTTATGATCGGAATCATTGTATGGATGATTCATTGCATCTTGATATGCATAATCCATTACTCCATCATAGTCGTTTTGCCACAGTACAATCCCATAGTTCTTTCGATAAAGAAGCGGGTCTTCCAATCCCACCTGAGGATTGGCATAGGAAAATAATCGGTGTCCGACGCTATGAAATTTCGCCGCCTCTTCTTTTATCGGCTCCTTTGATGCGATAAAAGTATCAATCATATCTCCCGCCAATTCGAACGCTCCCTTCCAGTGATACCCCGCCGCAAATACCTTTCCTCCCAATGCATGAATCTTCTCCCATCCGGAACGCTGTTTTGTTAATGCATCGCCGCGCGCCTCATCAATTCCATAAAAATAAACATCCGATGCCCCGGCACTTCGCGCCACGTCCAATATTTTCGGCGCATGAGCCGCGAGCTCTTCTCCATGTCGTTTCAAATCAATGTAGTACAGTACATCTGTCGGCAGTCCAACTTCCGCTTTAATTGATTGCTCTTGTATAATTGTTGATAAATCACTCCGTGCATAAGTGGTAAGATAGGACACGCCATGAGCGCGAATATTTTCCATATCGGCACGGAATTGCTGTGGTGTTTTTTTAATATCCGAAATAAATACGCCATCAGTTGTATCAATACGACCAAGATAATACAACGAGTATTCAATTTCCGGCTCTTTCAATGAAAATGGCAACACCTCCACTGTCAGCGCCACCGATCCAATTTCCGTTCCTCCGCGATGCAGTGCCAACACTCCCTCATATACCCCCGGCGACGCCCCGTTACCATCTACGGTAATCCAGAACTGTTTTGTTTCTCCGGCAGAAAGCGTTAGGGGTTGTAATGTATCGGCATCACGAATCGGAAATTCCGCCGCCGGAAGATTTTTTTGCGATCCGGAAACAATGGAAAAATTGTCAATAACAGCCGGATCCCGCCCCTCCAATGCAATCCGCATGGTATTACCATCCACCGTAATAAGGTTATCATTATTGAGTAACAATTCCGGCACACGAACGGGTACGTCCGAACTGTTTCGCCCAATACTTACCCACGCCCACTTGTTTTGCAACCAAACCTTTACAACACGAACAGTAATCCGTGATGCGGCAAACGCTGTGCCGTCTTCACGGTGTAAATCTTGCGGTACGAGGATAATCTTATCCATATCGGCAGTAGTGGTATTGCGAAGAACAACACTGGCCGGCTCATACTCATTTTGCGCTACTCGTACTCGGAGTGCATTTCCGTTGAGACGCTGAGGAAATTGGGTTGTGTCTTCCAATATTTTCTCTGTGGAAATTGGTGCGACCGGTATAATTTGAATACCGTCCGGCGCGATTGTTTTTGCAGATTTACGAGACGTTCCGGCAGGACGATATTGGGTATGTTTAGACAATGAGGACGGACGTGTTATGGATTGCGCCGTAATATTTCGAGTTCCTTTATTGGCAGTACGGGGCGCAGTGAGAGATACCGGCGCCGTTGGTGCAGAACGTACTTCGGCGCGAGTAGAGGGTGCTGTCGAAACAGTGGATACGCTATGATGTGTCATCGGTACACTATTCATCAATGAAGATACCGATGAGGATGTGGGAGAAAGAGTGGACTGTGCCGATAGATACCCCGATACCATCGTGATAAGTGCCAGAACAATAGTAATCAATTGATTGAGAATTTCTTGCATAATTTTGGCAAGTTTTGTGACATTAAATCAGCTACTTCATCCGACCGGAAAAATACCGCGGATCCGTGGTTTGAAATATATCATCCGGCACCCGCCATCGCGGTGGTTCCGTCCCGGCGCGATACTGAGACAAATCCCCGGGATTTACATTTTCACAACTGATTAACTTTCCGCCGTTGTCTGCACGCCATTTGCCATCATCTGCGTGCACACCGGCAAAATCATTATTGCGAATAATAATATCCTCCGGACAACCTCGATTATCATGAGAGCGGATAAGGAGCGCAAATGTACCGCCACCATTACTCCGCATATGAGAACTGGTAACATGGGCCTTATCAAGATATACCGTATTGCCTTCAATGAGAATATCTCTCCCGCTACCACTGATTCCGATGCCATAGGCGGCAATATTGTGAATATGATTATTGGTAATACGAATCTGTGACGCCTTCCCATCCATAATAATCGCACCCCCGGTAGAACTATAGTACCCACCCGCACCGACAAGAATATTATCCGATACAACCACATCTATAACCGGATCACGATTGCCATAAACATTGATATAGTCCTCACTGAAATTTCCCGGATGTTCCCGATTGTCAATCTTATTTCCAATAATTCGTGTGCCGGGACCATTTTCAATAATCTGAATAACATTATTCATCATGTCATCCCGCTCATCATTAATTGTCGCGCCACCGGCAATTTCATTATATAGAACTTGGTTATTCTCTCCCTCCACAAGCACAGCAAACTGTCCACAGACTTCACAGCGATTTCCCGCAATCATCGTATTGCTTGCCGGGCCACCAAAAATTGCAGACGGACAATTTGTAAAGAGGTTATTGCGAATAACATTGTTGTCTCCTCGCACAATAATTGCCGTTCCTGTTCCACCGCAGTCAAACCACTTTCCTTCCACAACCGTATCCCCTCGAATTGTCATCGGTTCAGCCTTTGTCAATGTTGATCGCGACAAACGTGTGGTGGATGTGGCGGGAGCGGTGGGTGACGTCGGCGAGGTGGATGTAGACTGTGTGTTTGTTTCAGCCCGAGGAGTAACAAGCGGATGTCGTGTTGCCACTACACCAAGATACCAACGAAAGTATCCGCGAGATGCATCACTGCACTGTCCTCGTTCATCACATCCGCAAGTAAATGATCCGTCCGCCCCTCGAACACATGCATAGAATGCTATATAGTTTTGCGGAGAAGCGATCGGAGTATATGGGATCCGTGCCGTCGCACGTCCGATAATCCATGACCCAATCATCCGTTCGCCGGTGAGTGGAATCGGCTGTGAAAACACGTCACCATCCGTTGTTGTATACGCCGTTTTATAAATGTACAGAATATCCATTCCGCTTTTTCCGATAGTAAGATCGTACTCCCGAGCAAGACATTGTACAGACAGTATTGGCGCCTCACCAAAAAATGGGACGCTGAATTTTTCAGATAATGTCCCGCCACGCCATGGAATAAGACAAGAAGACATTTGCGCTTGCGCACTACCATGCATCATTATGCCGATGCCTACTATTCCTCCGATGAGAAAAACTTTTTGTATCAATGACATAGATATACACACTATACTTTCTATTATACACCATGTTATACTGCCGGTATATGGAGCATCATACTTCTCCCATTATTGATATCCGCGGCGTATCAAAGACCTATACGGAAACACGAGCCGTCCGCGATCTCTCCCTTCAAATTTTCCCCGGAGAATTTTTTGCATTGCTCGGACATAACGGTGCCGGAAAAACAACTCTGATCGGAATGATTACCGGAAGTGTTCGTATAGATCGCGGAACAATCCATGTATGCGGACACGATGTTGTACGAGAATCGTTTGATGCTCGCCGATGTATCGGCGTTGTTCCGCAAGAAATGCCACTGGAACCGTTTATCACTGTTGAGCGAGCACTACGCTATCAGCGTGGATTTTTTGGACGGCGTCAAGACAACGAACTGATGGAGCAAACATTGCGCACTCTCTCCCTCTGGGAAAAGCGCCATGCGCAAATTCGCATGCTCAGCGGCGGAATGAAGCGACGTGTTCTTATCGGCATGGCATTGATGAATGAGCCGCGCGTTCTCTTTTTGGATGAACCCACGGCCGGCGTAGATGTCACCCTGCGACGCGAGTTATGGGACTTGTTGCGAGCATTGCAACGCAACGGAACCACCATCATTCTTACCACACACTATCTGGAAGAAGCGGAAATGCTTTCCGAACGTGTGGGCATTATTAAAAACGGCTCCCTTCTTTTGGTGGAGCGAACCGATGAACTCCTCCGTCGCTTCGGTCAGCGTCAATGGCGTATCGTCACTCGTGATGAGTGCACCGAACTTCCCGATACACTTACCGCTCTGGGAATTACCCGAGATACGGAACATCCTCACATACTCCTCCACACCGATACCGGTGCGCCATTGTCCGTCGTCCTGGACGCTCTGCGCAATGCCGGTATTACCATCCATGATATTGATCACACCACTCAATCACTGGAAGACATTTTTATTACTCTAACAGAAAACGAATGAATCGCATCGGACTGACTACACTTATTCTCAAAGAACTTCGACGAACGGTTGATGTCATTCTTCAGTCGGTATTGACGCCGGTAATTACAACAGTGCTGTATTTTATCGTGTTCGGAGCGGCGCTGGGATCACATATTTCTCTGCGAGACGGAATACCCTATGCGCAATTTATTGTTCCCGGGCTAATGATGATGGCAATTATTCCCAACGCGCTGGGAGCATCGGCCAGTGGTATCTACTTCCAAAAATATACCGGAGCGATTGTGTTTCTTCTTACATCGCCCATGGGAGCATTTGAAATCGCCACGGGATATGTTGTCGCTGCGGCGATTCGCGGATTGATTATCGGAGGCGCCGTCTTTGGAACAGCGGCTCTTGTTACCGATATCACTCTTGCTCACCCATTATTGGCGATAATGCTCCTCACTTGTATCGCCACAACATTTGCGTTGATGGGGTTGATCGTCGGTCTGTGGGCGGATGATTTTGAGCGTCTTACTCTCATTCCCATGATTATCCTCACGCCCGCCACATTTTTGGGTGGAGTATTTTATAGCATTGATATGCTCCCGTCCTTGTGGCAACACCTAACCCAACTCAATCCGTTCTATTACATGATTGACGCTTTACGATGGTGCTTTTTTGACATATCGCATACGGATCCCCGTATCAGTCTTGCTTTTATCGGCGTTCTCTGCATTTTATCCGTTGCCATTGTCGGCATTCTCTTCCGAACCGGATACCGTATCAAGCCGTAGTCCCGATATTTCGCTTTCGTTACCGCGCCACAATATTGACCAGTCGCCCCGGAACGTAAATCGTCTTTTGAACCGTTAATCCGTCCAGGTGCTTTTGAACACGCTCGTGCTCTTGCGCCGTACGAACAACCGTATCGTTATCCGCCTCCCGCGGGATAGTAATTTCCGCTCGCACCTTCCCGTTGATTTGCACCGCAATAGTCACCTCCTCTTCCACAAGACGATCGGCATCCACCGTCGGCCACGTACTCTCATGAACAGATCCCGTCCCTCCGTGGGCGTGCCAGAGCTCCTCGGCAATATGCGGCGCGTATGGCGCAAGCATCTGCACAAAAATACGCAACTGCCCCGCAGTAATATACGGCGCCTTCTCCATTGCGGTGAGACAACTCATCAGCGCCGCCACTCCGGTATTCAGTTTAAATTCCTCAATGCTCTGGGTGACATTCGCCAACGTGCGATGCAGCAATGTTTCCACGCGCTCTTCCGGCACATCGTCCCGGACACGATTTTGAATTCGCCATACTCGCTCCACAAACCGACGTACACCGATAATGGATTGCGGATTCCATGGATAGTTTCCCACCTCGTTATACGGACCGATAAACGCCAGATACAACCGCAAGGTGTCCGCCCCCAGCTGTCGCACAATATCATCCGGATCAATCACATTACCTTTTGACTTACTCATCTTATTGCCGTCCGGTCCCATAATCAATCCACGGTTGAGACGCTTGGCGTAAGGCTCCCGCTCTTTTACCAACCCCAAATCATACAATGCTTTGTGAAAAAATCGTGAATACAACAAGTGCATCGTCGTATGTTCCGCTCCCCCGCTGTAAAAATCCACCGGCATCCATGCATTCAACGCATCCGGTGCGGCAAATCGCTCCGCATTATGCGCATCCGTATACCGTAAGAAATACCAACTACTGTCCACAAACGTATCCATTGTGTCTGTTTCTCGCTCTGCCGGCCCCTTGCACTTCGGGCAGGTGGTACGCACAAATTCTTTGTTTTTTGCCAGCGGGCTGCGTCCATCATCACTTGGAAGATAGTCCGTTACCGGCGGCAGCGTTACCGGTAATTGCTCCTCCGGAACGGCACTATATCCACATTGAGAACACCGTACTAATGGAATCGGACATCCCCAGTATCGCTGACGACTGACCGTCCAATCTCGCAGTTTATACGTGGTTGTCATCCGCCCACCGACATGTTGCGTAATCGCCCGACGCGCCTCCGTGCTTTCCATACCGGTAAACGAACCGGAGTTTACCAATCGCCCCGTACCGGTATATGCGGCTTGCAACGGCGCGGTATCGTCCTCTCCGTCTGCGCAAATAACCCGCCGGATGGGAAGCTCCTGTGCTTGCGCAAAAGCGAAATCCCGCTCATCATGGGCCGGCACCGCCATAATGGCACCCGTTCCATAATGCGCCAAAACATAATCCGCAACATATACGGGAAGCTTCTCACCGGTTGCGGGATTGGTTGCCGTAATACCGTCCAGTCGCACTCCGGTCTTCTCCTTTCCCTGCGCCGTTCGTTCAATCTCCGATTTCTTCCGTGCCGCTTCCCCGTACGCACGCACAGCATCCGCGTTATCAATATGCCCCGCTTGCAACCACTGCATCACTTGCGGATGTTCCGGTGCCATGACCATATACGTTGCCCCAAAGAGTGTGTCCGGTCGTGTGGTAAAAATCGTTACCGTTTCGCCAACGGGCGAGATCGGAAAATCAATTTCCGCTCCTTCGGACCGCCCGATCCAGTTCCGCTGCGATGTCACAATCTCTGCCGGATACTCTACCGTTTCCAAGTCATCAATCAACCGATCCGCGTATCGGGTAATCTTAATCTGCCACTGTGCCATCTCCTTCTTTTCCACCGGCGTGTCACATCGCTCACATGCCCCCTGCACCACCTGCTCATTGGCAAGAACGGTTTTACAGGATGTGCACCAATTCGCCGCCGTCGTTGCTCGCTCCACGAGCCCTGCGTTAAACAGTTGAATGAATAACCATTGCGTATGTTTATAGTACTCCGGCTCACATGTCACCACCTCGCGAGACGGATCAAACGACGTTCCCATAGACGCAATTTGCGTACGCATGTGTGCGATGTTGTCCCGTGTCCAGTCGGCGGGATTAAGATTGTGTTTAATCGCCGCATTTTCCGCCGGCAACCCGAACGCATCAAACCCGATTGGAAACAATACATTATATCCGCACATGCGCTTATATCGCGCGTGAATATCCGGTCCGCAAAATGCATACCAATGCCCAACATGAAGATTTCCCGACGGATAAGGAAATTCCACCAACTGATAATAGTTCTTCTTTCCTTCAACATGTTGCGGTGTTACATACAGCCCCGCCTCCCGCCATATGCGTTGCCACTTACTCTCCACCGTTGCATGGGTATAGCGCTCCTCCATAGATACCGTTGATGAGTAATTACCTCTCTAATACTTTTATCCTACAAGAAACACCCCGACAAAGCAACTGCAAACTTTTCCACTTCCATGTCTCACCCACGACTGATAACATGACCGATTAATCGGTCCGATAAATGGACACCGCTGGCGCTAACCACCGTTTCCAGTTCTCTCACTCCCCGATACCACAGCTGCTTCATCATCCACTTCACCAATTCCGCCGCACATTAAAACCACTTGGCGACACCTTTTACAGAGCCTCACGTTTTACTTGCAACTCTGCCAAAAAGGGCCGATTTTGCAAAAATTTACCACACTCTGTGTAGGCAAAAGAAATGTTTTGGTTTTGAATTTGGAAACTCATCGTGCTTGTTTGATGAGAAAATTATACCAAACTTCTGTTTTTTTCTTGTCGGGCAATAAGTATATTAATAAATTATGGTACAAATGGTACAATGGGAGCAAGCTAAAGCAACTTGGCTTGTTATCATTATACGTTTGGGAAAAATGAAAATTCATCATATAGCGATTACGGTTAATAATACTTAATTCATGAAAAACTATGAAATTACACAATTGAAAATTTAAAGCAGAGCGATTTCGCGGTTTTTAATATTTTTCTAAATTTTTGGTATAATAATATTATGAAAAAACAAATAATAAAAATTTTAAGCATACTCTCTTTAATTGCTTCAATTTTAGCCTTGCCCTTTTTTGGGATTACTATTTTATTTGGATTATCCGGAAGCACATCAAAATTTTTTATATTAATTGCTTTAGGTTATATAGGTATTATAATTTCATCAATCATTTCTATCTTTAGATATAAGTTTTTTTGGCTTGTAATACTTTCTTTAGTGTTAATGATTATTGGGCTTTTATTAAATAACTCTTTTTGGGAAGAACATAACAATCAACTTTGTGAGGACTTAAGGTCTGATCCAACATGTATTGAAAATGAATTTGGTTTTGATTGTTCTGATTTTCAAGGCCAAGGGGGATTTTTTACAGGAAAGGAGGTTTGTGAAAAATAAAAGAAGGTTTGAAATATAAGGAGGTAAAAAACCGCGAAATCGCACAGTTGAAAATTTAAGGCAGAGCGATTTCGCGGTTTTCTATACATTTTTTGGTATAATTAAATTATGAATGAAAAAATCATAATAGGTAGCCCTCCTCAAAGACCAAAGAATTGTGAAGGAGAAGTTTGCCTGATTAGTTATATAGAAGAGCTTGAAGATCAGGGAGAGATTTCTTCTGGTTTTCATGGAATTGTTAGGCAGAAGTTGTATAGAGTTATAGAAAATGGAAAGGAAGTTATTTTAGTAAGAAAGGAATTTCATGAGGGAATAAGTAAGGAAAGAATACGACAAATTTTTGAAATACATAAT
>CAYXCH010000002.1:0-14326 GCA_964463705.1 uncultured Pseudobdellovibrionaceae bacterium
TCAAAATCCCGGCGGTGTGGGCGGTGATGACGGCATAGCGGGAGCATCGGCAAGTTGTGCCCGCTGTTGAATCTCACGCTCCACAATCTCTCGATCCCGCCCGTAACGTAAGCGAGAGAGTTCTTTATACATCTGCGCCAATTCATAGTTAACATCCGATGGCGGGTATGTTTTAAGATTAAACGCCGGCGTTACTTGACCGTTTATAAGCACCTTGGCAAATGCGTTATAGTTGTCTACATTCATCAAATCCGCTGCACTGAACTCCGGTGCAAACTGCTTCTCCAGCTGCTCCGCATCTTCCGCACCAACACGAAACGCACACATGCTTCCCACATTTCCGAATACCGCTTTGGAAATTTCCTCAGACAACTGTCCGATAAACTGGTGAGCAATGGTAAGTGCGAGACGATATTTACGCGCCTCGGAAAGAATTTGCGCAATAGAATCGGTGGTAACGTTTTGAAACTCGTCAATATACAGATAGAAATCCTTTCGCTTGTCTTCCGGAATCTCCACACGAGATAATGCCGCCATAAGAATTTTTCCGATAATCACCATTCCCAACAACTGTGCATTAATTTCTCCAATCTTTCCCTTCGAAAGATTGACGATCAGAATTTTTTCACTATCCATCACATCACGGAAATTGATCGTGCTCTCCTGCTGGGCAATAATCGGTCGCATCATATCGTTGGCAACAAACGGTGTGAGCTTGGATGTAATATATGGCACCATGTTCGCCAGCGATGCTTCACCTCCGGCCTTCTCTGCTTCTTTTACCCAGAAATCACGCACCACCGGATTCTTACACTTGCGCAACTTCATGCGACGAAACTGTTCATCAGAGAGGACTTTCGGAATCTCCATTAGCGTGGAACCACTCTCGGGATCTTCCATAACAAGCAACATGGCGTTACGCATATACTGCTCAAACATCGGACCACCCGTCTGTTTCAAGTCATAGAGTTTGTCAAAGATGTTAATCATCTCATTAACCACAAACGTCTTCTGTTCCGGTGTTACATATTCCACCATATTTAGTCCGATCGGTCGTTCCACATCGGAAGGGTCAAAGTAAATCACATCTTCGGCACGCTCCTTGGGAACCGCACCCAATACATCGTCGGCAAAGTCACCGTGCGGATCAATAATACACACGCCCCGTCCTTCTCGCACGTCTTGCTTTGCCATCTCTTTCAAAAAGTTTGATTTTCCCGTACCGGTCTGACCGATTGTGTAAAGGTGGCGGCGGCGCGCATCTTGTGTGAGACGAATATCCGTCTTTACACCGCGATACTCGTTATATCCCAACAACAATCCCTCTGACGGAACATCGTTTGGCGGCGGAGCGCTTTTAGATTTGAGGTAACTGACTTTTGGTGTGGTGGTTTGCACCGTCGGCATGTGATAAATACTGGCAACTTCTTCCGTATTAAGCGTAATGGCACGCTCAGGATTAAATGTACGAAAAATATAGCGATACGCCACCGACCGAACCGTACCACGATGTTGCACCGTAAATGCATTGACTTCATGATTTTCAAACTGCGCAAATGCATTTTCCAACTGCGCCAAAATTTCTTGTGCGCGCTCCTGAGTTGGCGCACTGCCAATTAAGCGAATATTTACCGCAAATGCCGCCCTTCGTGTTTTGCTCTCAATTGTTTTTATAAGTTCTTGCTCCTCCGGTGTCAGCTGTACTTGTTCATCATTTTTCTGGGGCGACGTGGTACGCAACGCTGTGGAGGCCTCCGAAGCCGCCTTTACAAGAGATGCCAGCGCACTTTTACTATGTACTTGATTTAAGCGCTTCCCTTGTTGCATCTCCTGTGCAATCTTTGTTCCACTTTTTCGCCAAGACTTTGGCGGTGGCGCCAACACAAGTTGAACCGCCGCCCCCTCTTCCGCCGTATCAAGCTTTGACAGTGCCGTTGTAATCGCATTAAGAGAATCTGTCTCCATTGTCTTGTATGTACGAATTGGCAACGAGTGTTCATGTTTTAGCCCAAGTGTTGCTACGGCAACATGTGATCCGGGAGTAAAGATTGTATAGTCGTCCACCACCTCAATTGCCGCATCGGCAAAATGGCTATGAATATGTTTCTCCACTCGCTCCCATACCGTACGAGATGCGGCAATGTAAAAAGAGATTTCTTCATCACCGGCCGGATTTGCAATTTCCAACGTAATCGTCGGCACTGAATATAAGATCCGAGAGAACACTGACTGTGAAACATGAATCGTGGCGAGTGATGTCAATAACGCCTCCATTGTCGCTACTTCCTGCTTCCACGGTGCAGAGGCCTCACCACCCTGCTGTTGCACTTCTTCTTTACGATGATCTCCCCGACGAATTCGTACGCGCGCCACCCGCATACCCACCGAATCTCGTACCTGCAACCGAAACCCTAAAATACTTCGTAACACCAAAAAACCGCCGGACACGAAGCTGATGAGTGCCAGAATAATTGCCGACGTTACCAGAGCCGAGTAAATGAATGTTTCCATGTTAAATTAAATTGTTTGACTTCAACTTTTTGTAAAGTTCTTCTGAAACCAGTCGATCATGAACCGCATCCATAATGTAATAGTCACTCATGTGTCGCGCCGTCCGCACTGCATGAATCACCCCTTTTGTCATTGCTAAATCCAATAAATGACGCACCTGCTGTTCCACATCCGGATGAGCGGCAGCATCCCGGGCATCTCGCGCCACCGTATGAGCGGATGACGTCGTACCGGCGCCGCCCTTCATCCGCTGCAATAATTTGGCATATGTTGAATCCTTCTCCGCATCAAAACGTTCTCGAGATTTCTCCGGCATTGCTTTTGTACGAGAAACCGGACGAGACTCCCCACCTCCGACAATCTTCTCCTGCAATTGCAAGTCACTGTCCTCAATCGGCTCGCGATACGGATCCGCCATAGTGTTATGTTTATGTATTGGTTACGACAGATGAAAGAGAAGAGAAAAATTCCTCTACACTTTTCTTAACAACTTCTTTATGCTCTGTCATTGCCGTCCGCAAAAATGTATCAATTTCCTCATCCTCAACTTGCTCATCTTCCAACATATCCCGCAACACATATTGTTGTTCTTCGCTGAGGTGCGGAAGCAAATCCACCAGAATCTGGCGTGACAGTGTTTCCATTACACGCGCAACAATCTCCTCTCGGTCCGGCGCCTCCTCTATTCCCAACCGCTGTGCAATTACTTGGTGTATGTGTTCTGTATGCTCCGTAGTCATATAAAAATTATAGCATGATCACGGAAAGGGTACAAATATATCATACTCTCAATACTCGCTATGTACTATGCGAATTGTTCCGTTGACGTTTTCCCTCAACATACACAATATATTGCGCAAATGTCATTGCACGCAACTGAGGATTTTTCTTTGGGTTAACCGTATCACCAAGTTCCCCAATCGCATCCTCTTGGTAAAGCATCATGGAGGGAATTGCCGCAGAATTAGGAGACGCTATCGGTGTACCGGCTGGTGTCTCTTGAGCTGCCGCCCAAAATGTATCCTCATCCAGTCCTCCCACCAAAGCGGAACGGACTTTCTCCGCCTGACGCAACTCCTCAGGCATTCTTTCCGATGTTGTCGGTGTTTCTGTTGGAGCTTCTGTTGGTGTTTCGGCAGACGCTCCTCTTGATGCCTCTTCTCCCGTCCCCGTATTCTCCCCTTTCGCCATCCTATGAAGATTTTCACGAACAACTTTAAGATCGGTGGGCCGTTCCTGAGTTTGCGGGCCATCATATCCCCCACTAAAACGATTTGAGCGCGCGGCTGCAATATTTTTTCCACCGATTACATGATGTGCCATTCGTTCGGAAAAACTGTTGGGAGTTACCAATTTAATAATCTTTTTTCTAGTTCGTTCTATCTGTTTATTCAGATGACGGCGACGGAGTCTTGCTTGCAACCCCGTACGATCTGAGAGTTGCGCCAGCTCTTCTTTCGCTTCGCGATATTTTTGATGCAGTTCATACTCTCGCGTTGCAACACGATCCGCCCATCGTCGTCGTATGCCACGTCGGGAAGAGGAAGTTTCTGTTGTAACAGTTTGATTTTCAGAATATTCACTATCACTCCCTTCCGTTGTTCCGGAACGAAACTGATTTATTGATGCCAACGTTGCCGAACCTACCGCAGATATTAACCCCCGATCACTGAATATTCGGTACATCAGACGCTTTGTAATCCGTGTGGCAATATTTCCTCCAATTCCAAGACGTGCATCACTATACCAGCGTTCCAATGTATCGTCTATTCTGCGATTAGCATCACTCAACCATCCCATCAGTCTCCGTTGCCGATATTCATGGGAAGAAGTGTCGGGCGTAGCAACTATATCCTCCTCGGACGCTGACGAAGGCTCTTTACCGCTCTCCGTACCATGTTGTGTCTGTGTTTTTGCATAAGATATTTCCCCGGGCTTACTCACTACATCGGTAAGTGTCGGAATATCCTCTTCTGAATCCGGAGCATTTGAATCAGCTACAGTCTCCTCACTTTGCTCCTCTGCCGGCGATGATGATACGGGCGGCATGTGCACCGCTTGCTCATCTACAGCAACATCAGGATTCAGTATATACGCATCACCAACACGGGTGTAAACACGTCCATTAAATATAAACTGTTTATCCTGATGCTTCTCCGCCAGTGCACGCGCCTCTTCCCATGTTGCGGCGGCAATAACGTTCTCTCTTGCCCGTGCTTGAAGTCGTTCCAGTCGCGCACGAAGCTCCACTGCTTGTGTCCGAAGATGCTCCAGCTCTTCACCATATTCTCCCCAATCCTTAATAACAACACCCAAACGGTTTACCAGATCGGTAATTGTTTCTTCATGTTCCTTAATACGTGCATCGCTCTGCGCAATCGCGGCACGCAACTCTCCCACCTCCTTTGCAAAGTCTCGCATTGTGTGTTCAGCATCAGTGACAATATGCTCAGGAGTATGCTCATTTGTTGTTGTATTCCGCTCAGAACGCTCAGAGCGACGTGTCGGTGATTCCGCCGTATCGGTAGAGGAGGCCTCTGTTTCGGGCTGTTCCACTTTAGAATGATGAGGTGAATCATGACCCTTAGAAACGCGCCTCTTCTCAACAGCCGGCGCTTGTTCCTTATCCACTGGCTCTGATTGCTCCTGTCCCGAACGAAACGCGTCACCGATATCATTGTGTGCCGATCCAAGCAACTCACTGACAACGGTGTCCGGATCCGGCGGACTATCATTCTTTTTTGTGGGTACATTTAAAGGGTGTTCCTGAATCATACACTATACAGTTAATACATAATCTCTCAATCGCTTTCGTAATACATTAATAATTTTTTCCCGTAACAGTGGATTTTCTCGAATAACCGCCGTTGGTGGGAGCACAGTATCGCTATGCAATACCAATGACTCTGCTAACGCGTGAATAGCGCGACCAAAGAGTTTCTTTGCTTCATCCTGCTCTAATGGATCACCATAGTGTTCGGAAATACGTGTATATATACGGCGGGCATGATTTTCTGCCGCCGTCATCGCTGCTTCAAATCCCGGCGCACGCTCCAACTCTTGCATTGTATGCTCCATCGCCTCCTTCAATGACAATTTGTCCGATATGGAATGACGGGAGGACTCACCTCGTTCATCATACTCTTCGGAAATACTTTGCGCAATGTGTTGCTCGTCGTTTGGTGTAAGTTCCCGTGTTCCAATCCTTAGCGCCACATCGCGCACCGATGACTCCAACGCTCCCACCGTTGTATCCACTACATCTATTACCGCCCCCGCTGCATCACGAAGAACAATTGCAAGGCGGCGCTCCAGTGGTGGAATCGTATCCTCATCACCCGACATGCGTTGAATGGTCGCTCGAACTCCCGTATGATCATTGCGTAACCACTGCGCATACTGTGTCTCCACCGTTTGTATCAGTGTATCAATATCATGATCTTTTATTGTTCTAAATGCCTCCGTCTCAATATGATTAGAATCACGATTAGAATCTGCAGAACGAGAAGACGACGTAACGGGTGATGATGACGATACGGGGCGAGAAACGGAGTGATCGCGTATCTTAGCATTTTCCTTTTTTATTGTTCCAATTGTCATTCCGATTCTTGCCATTTTCTCCATATTATACCGTTGGGCAAGTTCTTCCAGCGCCAGATGTGCCGTCTCTATAGCTCCCGGCATTGGTACTCCACCGGTGGAAAACGCCCATCCCTCCGCCGGATGTGACCGTGATACACGGCGCAACTTGAACTTGCGAGCAATCTTGGGCAATGTCCCCGCATGTGCACGACTTAACGTCAAATCCTTCTCTATTCTACGTGCAATAAAGCGTATCATGTCCGCCAATCGCCGAGGCGATACGGAGTCTGGTGTGGCAACCTCGGAATCTATCATTGGAGGATTTGTAAGAAATGGAGTAGATGATGTTGCCATCTTCCGATAGTAGTCGCCAATCCCTTGGAGTAAATATTTTTGAGCAAACGACTGTGCTGTTACATCATGGGTGGAGAAGCGCTCTTGAATTTCATTTGCCATTATCATCCGCGCAAGATCCGTCTCTCGCATCCATTCCCGACGATCTTCCGCTATCTCCTTTTTTTGTTCTTTCTGCTTCTCTTTGTTAGAGCGCTCAATCTCTCGCCTCTGTTGCTGTTTTTCCACTTCCGTCAATAGTTCCGTTTCACCGTAGTAGCGAACCAGTTCTTGCACATCGGAACGGAATGTTGTTCCATCACCAATCGGTACCGCAAATTCCAACAATTCCACAAATGTATTATCTTCTTCCGAAGATGAAGCATCGGTGTTCGTTTCTGTTTTATTTTCTTTCTTCTGTTCCGGTGTATCGGATGTCGGACCGTCTTCTGTCTTCTCCGTCTCAGACTTTCCATTATATCGCACTATAAATACCAGTGCCTGAGGCTCCCCATCATTATCAAAAAACCGAGATATATCTTTCTTTCCATCGTGTTGCTCATTATCTACATTGGTACCATCAACTTCTGTCTGAGACAACTTCTCCGTTGAATCAGATGAATCGGGCACCGCAGGAATTTCTTGCCACCGCTTTAACTCTTTAGGAAGTTGTGACGTCCAAGGATGTTCAATGAATACCGCCGGCTCTCCACGAGAAATTGCTCGCGTCCACTCTCGTGCCATGCGACGCTCTGATCCAAATAATGCTATGATCGCTGCCTGAACAACCGATCGCAACCGCTCCCATTGTGACAAATCTTCCACTGAACAATCAGAACAATCAGACTGTGCCTGTCCTCTATTTTCCAAAGAGCCCTCTGAAGGAATTATCTGATCACCACCGGTGCGATCAGACAATTGTGCAAATGCCTCTTTCAGTGCTGTGTTAATACCATCGGATACTGCGGCACCAAACTTGTCACGTTCTGATTGCGTCATGGATTATGGTATGATGAAAGAAGAGTTATATTACAATAATAAAATATAATACACATGATGTCAAATATCTCTCTGCACTCTCTACTCTCTCGATATCGTCTCGTATTACTGGGGATTATCATACTGTTCTCCGCTGTTGTCCGCCTCTATCATTTGGACACACTGCCACCGGGAATCTATCCGGATGAAGCGCAAAACGGATATGATGCGTTTCGTTCTCTGCAAGACGGTACATGGAAGCTGTTTTACCCGGACAACAACGGCCGTGAAGGATTATTTATGATCCTTATCGGTGGTGTGTTTGCACTGTTTGGTGTCGGAGTATGGCAACTTAAACTTGTTAGCGCGCTTTGTGGTATCGCCACGGTTGCCGGTACTTACCTCCTCGGACGAGAGGTGTTCTGGCGGCGACGAGATGGAGTTGCTCTATCATTGCTTTCCGCCGCGCTGATGGCGGGAAGTTTGTGGCACATCAATTTCTCTCGCATCGCATTTCGCGCCATTTTACTGCCGCTAATACTAACGCTGTCCGCATGGCTTCTACTGCGTGCCGTCCGTCTTCTGCGTAGTGGACGAACACGATCAGCGGCATTTTCCGCACTCGGCAGCGGAATTATCTTTGGCATCGGATTGCATACATATATTGCATGGCGAATCGCACCATTGGTATGGCTGGTTCTTCTTATCGGATTGCTATGGGTATACACCCGCCATCGCCGTGCGCTACTTTCATTAGCGGCAACGGTTCTTGTCGGAGCAACACTGAGCGCTGCCCCCTTGCTGTACACATTTGCGCAACACCCCGAATATCTCTCCTCACGCAGTGCGGATATTTCCGTCTTCTCTCAAGATGCGAACATCATACCGCTTATTGCCAAAAACATTGTCATTATGTTGGGAATGTTTGTGTGGCATGGAGATCAGAACTACCGACACGGCTATCCACCTCATTCGGCACTGGAACCCGTGGCGGCGGTGGCGGCGGTTATCGGTTTATTGGCGATGCTGTGCATTGCCGGACGAATGGTGTTCTCTCGTCGTCGTTCCGTGGAAGGAGCGATTGCATGGTTCCTCCTTGCATGGTTTGCGCTTCTACTCTCACCGGCGTTTCTTACGATGGAAGGACTGCCACACGCCTTGCGCAGCATCGGTGTTCTTCCAGTTGTGTATCTGTTCGCGGCGACAGGTATTGGTACCATCTGGACACTGGCACGGCGAGCACCCTCTCCGCTTCGCACTACGCTTATTGTTATAACCCTATTACTTTCTCTTCATACCATTGCACGAGACACCACAACATACTTTACCGCCTGGGCGCAATCACCACAACTTCATGAAGCTTTTCGGGTACCCCTTCGTACCATGGCAGAGGATATTCTGCGACGGAGCGATAATGAGCGTCCAATTGTTGTGCATACCGGTGCATTGGAACGTCTTGTTGTGCGACTTCTTACACGGGACGACCCATCCATCTACTATATAGACAAACCCGCAGATATTGCCACCATTCCCGCCGCACGCTTACTGTATGTAACAGACTGCCGCGCACTATATGATAGCGGTGCCGTCCTTCTTACCGTCCACCGACGAGATGGATATTGTCGCGCAACACTACGTCCATGAATATATTTCACCACTATCTCCGCCGCCATATTCGCATCATTGTTGGAAGCATCATCGGCCTGTTTGTTATCGTGCAGGGCATGCTGGCGGAGAGCGATGCGCGAACCTTTGATGAAGTGGCGCATATCGGTGCGGCAATCAGTTATTGGCAGCACTATGACTATCGCCTTAATCCGGAACATCCACCGTTGGCAAAAATCGGCGCGGGATTATTTGCCTTGCCATTGGCACCGCAACTTTCCTCAACCGAACCGTATTGGACCACTCTCACCGACACCGCGGAATTTGATCAATGGGCGGCGGGACGCGCCGTATTATTCGGAAACACTGAACGCGGAGATCACATCACCTATGCCGCCCGATTATTTCCCATTCTGTTGGGAGCGGCGGTGTTGGCGACGCTGTTTGCTTGGGGACGTGCGTTGGGTGGTATCATCGGCGGACTAATCGCACTGCTATTGGGTGCATTATCTCCTCTTCTGTTGGGACATTCTCATTATGTGACTACTGACGTTGCACTGGCACTGAGCGTTGTATTGACACTGTGGCGCTTTGAACGACTCCTTGCTCATCCGACCCGACGCAATACGATCCTTGCGGCATTGGCATTGGGTGTTGCGCTGGGGGCGAAATTCAGTAGCATATTATTGCTCCCACTGTTAGGTATCGGTATCGTCCTCGCCGCTATTCGCGCGCGAAAACGAGCACAAGCGGGACAGCTCATCCGATGCAGCATTGCTGCAATCGGTGGTGCGTTGGTGGTGCTGTATATGCTTTATGCTCCGTTTACATGGACACAGCCGCGGACAGTATTGGATACCGTAACACCGGCGCGCCTTCACCATACCGATGCGACGACACAAACACTTCGCTCCGTTATTCATACACTCAACACTTACGCCGTTACCCGTCCCGTCGCCACCGCCCTCTATGGTATCGGATACATGCGCAACCGTATCACCTATGGAAACAACACATACTTTCTCGGCGCCGTTTATGATCGCGGAACACCATTGTACTTTCCCATTGTTTTGCTACTGAAAGAACCGTTGCCATTTCTGGCACTCTTGCTTCTGGCGCTATGGTATGCACCCCGTCACATTCGGTGGCGCCGTCATGATGGTATCACCTTTTTGATGATCGGAACCTTTATCCTTCTTTACAGCGCCACCGCCATCTCTCAACCCCTCACAATCGGAGAACGCCACATGCTCCCAATCTTCCCGTTGCTATATGTTGCGATTGGCGCAATTTTATCCCGAGCGATTCGGAATGCTCCCTGCGCATGTCCACGGCGCAGTGTCATGGTGGGAACACTATTAATCGTATTGGCCATTACCATAGTTCGTGCATATCCGTTTTATTTATCATTCTTTAATGCGGCAGTCGGCGGACCATTGAATGGCTATCGCTATGTTACCGATTCTAATGCGGACTGGGGACAGGATGCAAAACGCGTTCTCACCTACCTTGCACAACACCCGGAGATCACCACAGTGCGGGTGGACTACTTTGGCGGAGACGATCTCTTTACACGATTACACGATCACAGTATTACAGCCATTCCGTGGTGGGCGGATCGACAACCGCGTCCCGCCGGGTACTATCTTATCAGCGCAAATACATTGCAACTTTCTCTCCATGGAACACAAACGCCCCGTGAACATACCTATGCGTTCCTCGCCAATGAGACACCCTACGCCCGTATCGGCACGTCACTGTTCCTTTACTATTATGATGGCTCCTCTACTCCTCCGTTGAATGTTTCTTCGAGTGATGATCCTCAAACAAACTCAGAAACCGCTCATACGGTGTCCCGGGCAACTCTTCCTTCGGAATAAATCGTAACGCGGCGGAATTAATACAATATCGCACACGATCGTTGTCCTCCGGACCGTCAAAAATAATATGTCCAAGATGAGAGCGCGCACCGGCACTTTTCAGTTCCACCCGACGATATAACAGTGTGTAATCATCGCGCTCCACAATATGCCCCGGCTCAATGGGCTTCAAAAAACTGGGCCACCCCGTGCCGGAATCAAATTTATCCGTACTGGAAAATAACGGCTCTCCGCTAACAACATCTACATAGATTCCCTCTCGATGATTGTCCCAATACTTATTGCGAAATGCCGGTTCCGTTTTCTCCTTTTGTGTAACATCATATTGTAACGACGTCAGTGATTCTTTCAGCGTCGCATCATCGGGACGTGTATAGTTTCGTTCCTCCGACTGTTGTGATACACGCGATGACATCGTAGGTCGCACCGCGGCACATGTCGCCGTTATACACACCTTTTTTCGCGCATCCGTTGCCCGCGCTCCCCACACACGCTCAATATAATCATCTCGTCCGGAACCACGACGATAATATCGATACGGTAATGGATTCTTTTTATAATAGTCTTGATGATAGTCTTCAGCAACATAGAAATTCGTATATGGCACAATATCTACGGCAATCGGTGAATCAAGCAATTGTGCAACATCATCCTTACTTCGCTCCGCCGCCGCTCGTTGCGCCTCATTATGATAGTAAATGGCGGGAGAATATTGAACGCCGCGATCGGCAAACTGACCGTCACCATCAGTGGGATCAATATGTGTCCAAAAAACATCCAGCAATTGCTCATACGTCACCACCGTCGGGTCATAAAACACTTGTACTGCCTCTCGATGCCCGGTTGTACCGGAACTGACTTGTTTATACGTTGGATTTTCCACTTGTCCACCGGCATATCCGGATACCACTTCCTTCACGCCTTCAACCTTTTCCATGTCACTTTCCACACACCAAAAACATCCACCGGCGAACGTTGCACGAGCAAACTCGGAAAATTCATCCGTTCGCGTGCTACGCACATCACTGTTGCTCTTGCGATGTTGATGGTAGTTATATATTGCGCCGCCAATCAGCAGCGCCCCCGCAGCAGTGGCGAGAGCCGTTATATAATTCATAGCATTATTCCCATAAGGATAAAAATACGCCGATATAATGAACAATAACATAAAGAAAAACGATATAGCCGACAACCGCGACCGCAACACTCATTGCGATAATGTTGATAATCTCGTTGCGACGTTTGCGTGCTTGATCCATTGTACAAATGCCCTTTGTACGACGAAGATACAGTATCACCGATATTGCCAACGCCACAAGACCCGCCATCCGAAACACCCACTTATACTCACCATACAACGTATCGGCAAGCGATGACGCAACACTTACGGACCCTATACCAAACAACACAACAATAATCGGTGACACACAACATAGCGATGCCACCACTACGGGAATTCCGGTAATTTTCAACAGTGCTTTACTCATATGTACAGTATACACCATTTGCCACATCACAGACATAATTTCCGGCAACTCCACACCCGACACTTGGTGTATATAACTATACACTTGCTACACATTCATCCCGGCACTTCTTTACCACGGGCGACCGAATCATTTTCGCCCACTACTCTTATACAAAAAGAACAGTACACCAAGTCTAGTGATCTATATTGACTTGTTGTTTATAATACTCTTCCTCTGTATAGATTACACCATTACAATCATATTGCAGCTCCGGCAATATCGGCATCTCCCCGGAGTCAATTCGCGCCCTCAATTCTTCCGGTGACAACGACGGCGGCAGTATCGGCATGCAGCCATCATCAAAACGACGGTGTTCATCGGATACACCATCGGGCATCATAGGCGCTTCCTCCGATCGTGCGCCACCATCTTCTGGCAACACAGTATTCTGCACATCATCATATATATCCGATACATCGTATTGTGTAGAACTCTTCATGACAACGGTTGTCCATAACAATATACCAATTGCCAGTGCTCCAATAATCGCCAGTATTATAACAATAATGCGCCAAATGGTCTTCACTACTCCCCTCTTCTTCACGGGAATATCTTCGGCACGTTGCATACCTTGTGGCGCCGTATCATCGGTGGTGGCAACACGCTCCATGGGAAAGTCATTATTTTTAATCATGATATATGCCTGTGCAAATACGGTATAGAACAAGATTATAATACCGCTAAACATTATTCCTTCCAGCAACACGATGATGAAGCTATATCCCAATGCCTTCAAAAACATTACACTGCCGATATACATTGCAATCATAATCAATCCAAGTGCCAGTAAAAGCTTTAATGTATTCCACGTCTGCGCCCTCGTCAATTGCCAAGTTCGCCGAATAATCGCCCACGGATTTCCACCGTCATCTATTGCGACAAAAATGAAATATGTGCCAATACGCAGCTTTAACCAATACGCAACAGTACCTGCCACAATCCAATATATAGTAATTGCCAATGCCGCCGTTGCCGACACATCATCAAAATTTGTACTAAAAATTTTCATTTTAGGTACCATGAATACCATCGGCACGTACACTATACTTATCGCAAAAATCAACATTGCCCAGGCACCCATAGCTCCCGCAAACCTCTGCAATGATACACGAAACGATAACGGGGTGCTATACCCCTGCATCACACGCATAATGTATGACACCATAACAAATAGTACGTACCCATTCACACCGACAAAAATGCCGACAAAAATGCCAATAACCAACATTGGTGGAAGGCTTTGTACGGCACTTCCGAATATAGGAAACCCGCTCTTAAAGTCATCGGACAAAAATATTACAACTATCCAACGGAAAAGAAAATAGTGTCCGATAACAAATGCTAGCAGCACTATCGACAGTGCTACCCCTCCAAAAATACGCCGGCCACTGAACATAAAACGTAGTGTACGCAACAATACGCGACGAACAAAACGCCGTGTTATATGCATATAGACCACCTCATCAGTAGCAGGATCGGATACCGATGATTTCATAACTTCCGTATCACTGATAGAATGTTTCATCTGTTGTTATGTTTAAGATTTACTCTTGGAACAATTCTTTCTCATGATTACATGATATCATACCCCCTCCCTGTTTCTATTCATCCGATGTGTCTTTTTCTGTGTGCAACGGTGGATTATCGGGGATGGGGATGTTGAGGGAGCGTAGGTGGTTTTGTGTAATGCAGAGGAGAGAGTGGAAGAAGAGTTCTATTGCTCCTTCAGTTTCCAAATACAAATCGGGATCTAGTGCATCAAAAATATCCTTCTGCTCTTTGGGAGTCTTGCGGTGGACGATGTCGTAGAGTTCGGAGTGGAGGTGTTGGAGGGAGGAAAATCCTGAGATAAAGTTTCCACTTCCCGGCTCCAATTCAAGATCGGAACGAGTACTCTCATCTTCGATT
>CAYXCH010000003.1:0-21555 GCA_964463705.1 uncultured Pseudobdellovibrionaceae bacterium
CGCGCCCATTACTCGAGAAAATAGGTTATTTGCCAAGCGCCGAAGAAATAGTATCGGATGTAGCCCACGACGCTGTCGATAGGTAACATCCTTATGCCATGCTGAAAACAATGTGCGTAAGTGCCATGACACATGAAATACATGGAGAATGAACATGCACCACACGCTCCACTGGCGTAACAGTGCGTGAAACCCTTGTGTAAGATACCACCGTAAAAATATCATGTTTATTTTTTCAATGCCTTAATACTGTTTTAGTATACCACAAAAAACACCACTGAATTCAGCGGTGTTTCACGTATCATTACTGCCTTATGATGAGCGCTTCTTAATCAGCGTACGCAGATCATACATCTTGCCCTCACGATCCCACTTCGCAAGAGTACGGAGCGCTTGCGTAGACAACTTCACACGCATTACTGTTCCCGTTGCGGGGTTAAGCAGCTTGCGCAAATGAACATTGGGGGCAAATGTTCGCTTCGTTTTGCGCTGCGAGTGCGAAACATTATTTCCGCTTCGTGTCCGCTTTTGTGTAATTTGACAAAACCGTGCCATATGATTACTGTTACTTCTTCTCCGTGTATACCGTGTGCGTTCGCGCAATCGGATTGAATTTCTTCAATGTCAACAACACGCCGCGCAGCTTCTTCTTATTCTTAAAGGTATAGATAACGTGCCCCTTTCCGGTGCCATCATCTGTTCCCTTTGATACCAATTTGATGAGATTGTCCTGTGACATAGTGTTGTATCAATTACGCTTCTTTTCCGCTAACCAGCTCCTCTTGCCATGCGGAGAGTTCTTCCCACTTTCCGTCTCGGGCAAGGGCGGCTAGCTTACTCCATGTTGCGGGAGAGTGAGAGCCGCGAACAGAAGAGATGATTTGTTCAATTGTATCCGTGTCTGCATCCGCCAATGCGGCAAAGGTGGTGATTCCGGCATCGGCAAGTGTTTGGGCGATTTTGGGACCGATTCCTTCAATCTTTGTCAAATCATCAGTGGGAGTGTCTGTTGATGCGGGGGTGGTGGCGGAACCGCTCAATGCGGCACGAGCCGCCGCGCTGGCGGCGATGTCATCGGAAAGTGTCAGTGTTTTATTCAATGTTCCGCGCACGACAATCTTTACTCCGCGACCGGCCTGCGATGCACGAATTACTCCGCGCGATACCAGCTCTTCTACCGTTACCGTTTCTCCGTCAGAAAATGCACGATTCAGCGCTCCCAATGTTACTGTACACTTCCGTGGGTGCGGTGACGTAAATCCACGCAACTTCTTCATGCGCTGCAATAATGAAGAGCGCCCACCTTCAAACAACGGATCAACGTTTCCGCCGCTGCGTGACTTTTGACCCTTTGTTCCACGACCGGCCGTCTTGCGATATTTGCCGCCGCGCCCAACACGCTTTCGTGCCGTCTTCTGTGTCGTCAATTCATGCATCTGCATAGGAGTAAATGTTAGTGTGTCTTCTTCCGTTTTACCGCCTTCGCTGCCCGAGGACGCACCGGCGTTGCGGTAGACAACTGTGACAGTGCTACAATTGCCGCTCGTGCCACATTCAACTTATTTGATGTTCCCAGTGACTTTGTTACAATATCACGAATACCGGCCATGTCAATCACCGTACGTACCGCTCCCCCGGCGATAACACCTCGTCCCGGCGCAGATGGTTTCATCAATACCTTTGCACTGCCGTCTTTAACAAAAATATCATGAGCAATGGTTCCGCGTGTCAACGGCACCGTGATCATATTTTTCTTCGCATCATTAGCCGCCTTCTGCATTGCGCTGGAAACATCCAATCCCTTTGCAACACCGACGCCCACTCGTCCTTTGCGATCACCAATTACCACCGTCGCTCGGAAACTGAACCGTCGTCCGCCCTTCACCACACGTGTTACGCGTGCCAAATCCAACAGACGTGTCTCAAACTCCGGCTTCTCTCTTCGCCGCGTTCGGCGGCGGCGTTGTCGTTGTTGTTGTGCCATACGTCTTTACATTACAATCCCACCATCGCGCAGTGCATCCGCAAGCGCTTTGATTTTACCATGATACTTATATCCACCACGATCAAATACCACCGTCGTAATTCCTTCGGCAATACACCGCGCCGCCACAACACGCCCCAGTGCTGCCGCGCCGTCTACCGTATTGGCGCGCTCCTTTTTATCCACATCACGCAGAGATGCCGCACATAGAGTTCGTCCCGTCGTATCGTCAATTACCTGTACGGATATGGACGTCAAGCTACGGTACACACTCACACGGGGTCGCTCCGCCGTCCCATAAATGCGGGCACGCACTCGTCGGTGTCGTTGCTTGCGTTGATCATTTCGTGACATCTTCTTCATAGGTCTTCTATTACGCGGCTTTCTTTCCTTCCTTGCGGCGTACGTGCTCTCCGGCATAGCGGAAGCCCTTTCCTTTATACGGCTCCACCGGCTTGAGCGCGCGAATCTCCGCGGCAAACTGTCCGACACGTTGTTTATCCACTCCCTCTACCGTGATTGTCATTCCATCTACCGTTACCGTCACATCATCCGGAATATCCACAATAACCGGATGGGAGAATCCCAACGCCATTTCCAATGTCTTTCCCTTCATAGCGATGCGAAATCCCACACCGTTAAGCTCCAATGTTTTGCGAAATCCCTCCGAAACACCCGTCATCATATTGGCAATCAATCGCGTTGTGGTTCCCCACATCGCCCGCGCAACACTTGACGTTCCACGCGGTGTTACCATAACGGTTCCGTCCTCCACCGCCACGTCCACACTGTCGTGAATGGGCATGGTCAGCGTCCCCTTCGGGCCTTGCACGGTGACCGTGCCATCGTTGATCGTGACGCTTACGCCCGATGGGACTGCAGCGCCGCGCTGTCCAATTCTACTCATAGGTTTACCACACTTCACAGATTACTTCACCACCGAGATGCTTCTTGCGTGCATCATCACCGGTCATTACACCTTGTGATGTTGAAACAATACTGCATCCCAGGCCATTCTTAACCGGGAACAATTCACGGCTGCGCTTATAAATACGCTGCCCCTCTCGACTCACTCGGTTGATGGCACGGATTGCGCTGATACGGCGCGCATGGTCTACGTCTCTATATCGCAACGTAATTGTCAGTGTTTTCTTGTTCCCTCGCTCTTCTTGAACATCTACCGTCTCTATAAACCCT
Organism: uncultured Pseudobdellovibrionaceae bacterium; assembly: GCA_964463705.1. GTDB lineage: Bacteria > Patescibacteriota > Minisyncoccia > Moranbacterales > JALVQA01. The sequence continues at coordinate 3,182 of CAYXCH010000003.1, forward strand.
TCTTTCGCCAAGACATTCGCGATGGCAACTTTCATTTTTGACGACGGCATCCGAACTGTCGCGTGTCCGGCACGCGCAGCATTGCGAATACGTGTCAACATGTCACTGATGGGATCTAACATAGGAATCTTTACTTTAAACCACGCTTACCAACTGCTCTTGCGCCATCCCGGGATTTCTCCCTTCTGCACCAACTCTCTCACGCAAATACGACACAGTGCGAAAAATCGCAGATACCCGCGCTTACGACCGCAGCGCCAGCAGCGTCGGACCGTTCGCGTAGAGAATTTCGGCTGTTTTTGTGCACGTGCAATGACGGATTTCTTTGCCATAAACGTTCTTTACTTATGATTCATCTTTTTGAAGCGGTACGCCCAACGCACGGAACAACGCTTCTCCTTCTTCTCGTGTTCGGGCGGTGGTCTTAACCGTTACCTGCAACCCGAATGTCCGCGTCGCTTTCTCCGGCACAATCTCCGGGAATACCGTGTGTTCGCGAATACCGATATTCAGATTACCATATGTGTCCACAGACGTTCGCGCAATACCCTGAAAATCACGCACCCGCGGCAATGCCGTAACAATCAAGCGATCCAGAAAACTCCACATTCGCTCTCCGCGCAATGTCGCCATAACGCCAATCGGCTGTCCCTCGCGAATCTTGAACCCCGCAATAGACTTGCGAGCGGTGGTCAAAATCGGCTTCTGTGTTGTGATTGCCGCAATCGCATCCACCACCTCCTGTACCGCAGCCTTCTCTTTACTGATTCGCCCGATTCCGGCATGAACAACAACACGCTCAATCCGCGGCAGTGCCAACGCATTGTCCGTCTTGCAAATCTCGCGCAGCGCCGCTACCGCATCAGTTTCGTATCGCTGTTTTGTGCTGACAATCGCTTTCATAGACTCTGTACTTAGATCTCCTTACCGCTGCGCTTTGAGATGCGCACTTTCTGACCACCATCGGTTACTTTATACCCAATCCGCGTCGGCGCATCCGTATGCGGACACACCAATTGCACATTGGATACGTGAATCGCACCGGGAAACTGCACCCGCTCACCGGATTGTCCGTGTTGCCGCGGCTTTACATGCTTGGTGATAATATTAACACCCTCCACAACAACACGCTCCTCTCGCGGAAGCACGCGAGTTACCGTTCCGCGTTTTCCACGGTCCTTACCCGCAATTACCACAACTGTGTCACCTTTTTTGATACGCATAGGTTTCTTCTCTTACAATACTTCCGGTGCCTGGGAAATAATTTTGGCATACCCGCGCTCTCGCAATTCTCGCGCGATTGGACCAAACACACGGGTTCCCTTCGGCTGACCCTGTGTGTCTATAATCACCGCGGCGTTCTCATCAAAGCGAATATATGATCCGTCTTTGCGACGAAACGCCTTGCGCTGTCGCACAATCACTGCGCGAACAACAGCGCCTTTCTTGACGCCACCGCGCGGCTCCGCTTGCTTAACAGATGCCACGATGACATCACCAATACGCGCATAGCGTCGCCGAGAGCCACCCAATACCTTAAAGCACTCAATGACTTTTGCGCCCGAGTTGTCGGCAACCACCAATTTTGTCTCTGCCTGAATCATAGTGCGTTATTCATTAGTCTTCAACGACGACAAAGCGCTTACGCTTACTAATCGGCTTGGTAAGTATAAACGTTACCGTATCGCCAACCGTATACCGATTATTCGGATCATGTACCGCGTACTTCTTGGTAACGCGATAACGCTTGCGGTACTTCGGGTGCATCACGAAGCGATCCACCGCAACGGTAATAGTCTTGTCCGCCGCATCGGAGACTACCGTTCCGCGCCATTGTCGCGTTATTGTCTGTGTCGTTGTCGTCATAGCGTTGGATTATTGTTGCTTATGTGCACGAGCGGAAAGCTCCGTCTTGATGCGTGCAATCGTACGCCGAATCTTGGCATGCTGCGCGATATTTCGCTCCTGCTGCATGGATATTCCAAATCGAACCGTACGCAGACGCGCCGTCATTTCTCGCAGCGCCGTGCGCAATTGCGCATCACTCTTCTGTCGTATCTCTTGCATACTCATCATACGCCCTGCCGCTTAACAAATTTCGTCTTTACGCACAGCTTGTGCGATGCGCGCTCAAATGCGCCGCGCGCAACACTCTCCGGTACACCATCCACTTCAAACAATACCGTTCCCGCCTTTGTACGTGCTACATAGTGGTCCAGTGTTCCCTTTCCTTTACCCATCGGCGTCTCCGCACCCTTCTTCGTCATGGGGTGATCGGGAAAGATGCGAATCCACACTTTACCGGCACGATTCATGTAGCGCGTGATGGCACGACGCGCCGATTCAATTTGCCGTGAGCTAATCAAGCCCGGCGTCGTCGCTTTCAGGCCATACTGCCCGAAACTTACCGTAATCCCGCGCGTTGCCGCTCGTCGGATCGGTCCGCCGCGGTGCATCTTGCGGTGCTTGGTTTTCTTTGGCATCAACATACGCGTATCACTTCATCATTCAAATTATGCGGCGCCGAACTTATCGCCCTTATAAATCCATACCTTTACGCCAATGGCGCCATACGTTGTGCGCGCCGTATCTTTGGCAAAATCCACATCCGCACGCAATGTCTGCAACGGAATTCGTCCGTGACTCATCCACTCGCGGCGAGACATTTCCGCCCCATCCAAACGACCGGATACTTCAATTTTAACACCCTTGACATCTCGATTGCGCTGCACGCTCTCCAATGTTGTCTTCAGTGTTCGGCGAAACGGCATACGCTTCTCCAAATTCTGCACTACCTGTTGCGCCACCAATGCCGCATCCTCCTCAATGCGACGCACTTCACGAACGTCCACCTTAACCTGCGTCGGCGTTCCGGAGAAAAACGTCCGCTTGATTGTCGCAATCATATCTTCCACACCGGTTCCGCCGCGACCGATCAAAACACCGGGGCGTCCGGTACGCACAATAATTGTTACCACTCCCGGTGAACGCTCAATTTCCACACCGGCGATGGCGGCATTCCGCCACTTCTGAGTGATGAAATCGCGCAGACGCACATCGGAGCGTAACTGAGCGGCAAAGTCTTTCTTCGCACCAAACCATCGCGACTGCCATGTGCGCGTAATGCCGATGCGGAATGAACGTGGATCAACTTTCTGTCCCATACGTATATCGTGTTATGCGGTGGATTTCTTTGCGGACGACGTCTTCTTTTCCGGTACATCCGTCTTCTTGGTATCTGCTGTCGTATCCGTTGCAGTATCTGATACCGGCGCGGCTGTTGCACGGCGCTCAGCGTCAACCGATGACTCCAATATCATCGTGATATGTGATGTGCGCTTCAACAGCTTTGTTGCACGCCCATGCGCTCGCGGCATCCAACGCTTGAGAATCAATCCCTCATTAACCAAAAGCGTCGTGATACGCAAATCTTCCGGAGAGAGATTATACAAATCCTTCGCATTGGCTAGCGCACTGTTTAACAGTTTCAACATTGGGCGTGCCGCTCGTTTCTCCATAACGGACAACTGCGCCACCGCTTCCGGCGCCTGTAATCCGCGAACAGCATCCGCCACCAAACGCACTTTATTGGGTGCGATACGCAAGCGTTTGAGTTGTGCCTTTACCGTAGTCATTGCCGTATGTATTAATTATTGCGCGCGGCGCGTGCGGCTTCAATTTCACGCTGCTTCGCCGCCATATCCAGCTCCTTCTGCATCTTACCACCGTGACGGATAAATTTCTTTGTCGGAGAAAACTCTCCCAAACGGTGTCCCACCATATCTTCCGTCACATATACTTCAATAAAATCCTTTCCGTTATGCACCAAGAACGTGTACCCGATCATCTCCGGTGTAATAACACAGGCACGTGACCACGTTTTAATCGGGGTCTTCTTTGTCGCATTCTTCTGCGCCAGTACTTTCTTCATGACGCGCTCGTCCACGTATGGTCCTTTTTTGAGACTTCTACTCATACAATTCTTGGTTCAAACGGTTATCGTCGCTTTTGCTTATGTCGTGACGCCACAATGAAACGATCACTGTACCGCTTCTTGCGACGTGTCTTGGCACCCAATGTGGGCTTTCCCCATGGTGTCTTCGGATACTTCAACCCGATCGGCTGACGTCCCTCTCCTCCTCCATGCGGGTGATCCACCGGGTTCATAGCACTTCCGCGCACATGCGGACGACGACGCTTCCAGCGGCTGCGCCCGGCCTTTCCGATACGCTCCGCACTGTGCTCAAAGTTACTTACCGCTCCGATCGTCGCATAGCAGTTCTCATCAATCAGGCGAATCTCACCGGATGGCATTTTCAATTGCGCATATCCGCGATCCAATGCCATCAACACAGCGCCACTTCCGGCACTGCGCACAATCTGCCCACCCTTTCCGCGACGCATTTCAATATTGCACACAGTTGTTCCCGTCGGAATACGAGACAATGTCGTACGATTCCCCGGTGCAATCGGTGCCTCGGGACCGGAAACAATTGTCTGTCCCTGCGCCATGTCGGCACTGGCCAAAATGTATCGCTTTTCTCCATCTATATAGTGAATGAGCGCGATAACGGCACTGCGATTGGGATCACGCTCCAAATGAGCAATCGTTCCCGGAATACCATGCTTGTCCTGCTTAAAGTCAATTACACGATACAATCGCTTGTGCCCGCCACCGCGGTGGCGTACGGAAATCGTTCCGCCGCTGCGTCCCGCCGTCTTCTTAAGAGAAATGCACAATCGCTTCTCCGGCTTTTTATCCGTTACACCATCGGGCTTAACAATGGACATATTGCGGCGCCCCGCGGTATTTCGTTTGTATACTTTAATCGCCATAGTCGTATCTTATGCCAACAGATCAATTTTCTGACCGGACGCAACCGTCACAATCGCCTTCTTCTCCTTTGCCGTCGCTCCGGCAATTCCCCGAAACACTCGACGCTGTGCCGATTTTACCGTAACATTCACCTTTGTTACCGTTACACCATAGAGATCCTCCACGGCTCGCGCCACCTGTGCTTTGGTTGCCGATGGAGTAACGCGAAACACATATTTTCCTTGCTCGGAAAGAATATAGGATTTCTCTGTAACGACGGGACGCAACAACACTCCGGCAAATGGAGAAGTCTTTTCGCGTGATGTCGTCTTGCGAGATGATGTCGTCTTGCGCGACGTCGACGTTGTGCCAGTCCGCGGTGTCGCCGCCTTGGTGTCATCCGTCGTCTTTTTTCGTCCAAACAGTGCCATAGTCTTATGCTTTTACGGATTGAGTCAGTCGTTCTTGAAGTGCCGTCAACGCCGCCGTACTCATCACAACCACTGCGTGGTTAACAATATCATAGGCATTTAACGTGCGCATGGATCGGCTTTTTACACGTGGCAAGTTTCGCGCCGTTCGCGCAATATCACGCTCTTCTTCCGTTAGCACAACCACGCAGGATTTTGGCGTAACATTTAACGCCTTCAATGCCGCCGCCATGTGCTTCGTCTTATACTCCGGCAACGCCATTTCATCCACCACGATAATCTGATTATCGCGAACCTTCTCAGACAACGCAATTTGCATTGCCTTACGGCGCATTTTCGCTGTTGTTTTCTTGGTAAAATTCCGTTCACTACGCGGACCGAAAACGACACCACCACCTCGCCAAATCGGTGTTCGGATAGATCCGACGCGCGCATTTCCGGTACCCTTTTGCTTCCATGGCTTGCGTCCGGAACCGCTACGCTCTCCCCGATCTTTCGTATGTGCCGTTGATTGTCGGCGATTTGCTGCATAAGCAACAACTACTTGATGCAACAATGTCATATTGGGAGCAACATCAAAGACCGCGTCGGACACCTCTACCGTTCCGCTTTTTTTGCCGTCAATCGTATATACCGTCAACTGTGTCATACGCCTAGTCCGTTAAAATTGCCACCATCCGCCCGTTTACACCCGGTACGGCACCACGCACCGCAATGAGGTTCTTCTCTGCATCTACATGCACAACCTTCAGTCCGACTGTCGTGTGTTGCTTACCGCCCATGCGTCCCGCCATGCGCTTCCCCTTTCTCACATGTTGCGGATACGCACTACCGATGGATCCCGCCTGACGCAAAACATGACGATGTCCATGCGACGCCGGTCCTCCGGCAAATCCGTGTCGCTTTACCACTCCCTGAAATCCCTTCGCCTTTGTCGTACCACTCACCTTTACAATATCTCCAACGGCAAAGATGTCTACGGTGATTGTATCTCCCTCATTTGGAGCATTATCGGTATCACCATCAATGCGAAACTCTTTACACAAAACACGCTTTGCCGTCTTCTGCGCTGTCAAGCGAAACGCATCATAGCCGTCTCGCTCCTGCGTCCGCACCAAATCAACCGTATTGGGGGCACATTCAATCAGCGTAACATTCAACGCACCGTCGGTTGCGTCATATATTGTTGTCATGCCGATCTTCTTGCCGAGTATTGCCTTCATAGCTGTCATGTAAGAAAATCCGTATAAAAAATCAGCTCAACCTGAGCCGGAAACTGTGCGAACATTCGCACACCGTCTCGCTCAGTATCCACGCAGCACACTTGGCACCACGGGACTTAAACAAGGGTGATTTGCATATTATGTTTCACAGTATACAGCATTTACGCAAATCGCGCAAGTGCTGCGCGTCGCCCTCCCCGACGTGGCAATTTATGATACCCGCTCATTCACTGCCACGTCGGTGCCTCCAGACGGAGACAGGACGACACTGTTTACATCTTGATCTCCACATCAACACCGGCAGGAAGATCAAGGTTTGTTAATTCCTCAATCGTCTTCTGCGTTGGATTCCAGATGTCAATCAAGCGCTTATGTACTCGCATCTCATACTGATCTCGCGCCTTCTTATGCACAAATGTTGAACGGTTCAACGTAATCTTGTGCAACTCCGTCGGTAACGGAACCGGTCCGCTAATCTCTGCACCCGTGCGCTTTGCCGTCTCCACAATCTGTGATGCTGAACGGTCAATCACCTTGTGATCATATGCCTTGATGCGAATACGAATACGCGTTCGTGCCTCGTCCTTCTTTGCCATAGTTTCTTTCACTATTTCGATGTCGCCCCGCACCGGGGAGGTGTCCGCAACAGTGTCCCGAACACATTCCCGGTGCGGGGACAGCCCACACCGAAACAATTACACGATTACGCGATAATCTTGGTTACCACTCCGGCACCAACCGTGCGGCCACCTTCGCGAATCGCGAAACGCATACCGTCTTCCATCGCAACCGGTGCGACCAGCTTCACCTTCAGAGATACTGTGTCACCCGGCATTACCATCTCCGTTCCCTCCGGCAACGTAACATCACCGGTCACATCTGTTGTTCGGATATAGAACTGCGGCTTATATCCCTTGAAGAACGGTGTGTGACGACCACCTTCTTCCTTGGTCAATACATAGATCTCACCCTCAAACTCTGTGTGCGGAGTGATAGATCCCGGTGCGGCAAGCACCTGTCCGCGTTCCACATCTTCCTTCTTGATACCGCGCAGCAACAATCCCGCATTATCACCGGCTTCTCCACGATCCAACTGCTTGTTGAACATCTCAATTCCGGTCACTACAGTCTTCTGCGTTTCACGCAATCCAACAATTTCCACTTCATCGTTAAGGTTGATAACACCACGCTCAATGCGTCCCGTTACCACGGTACCGCGACCCTCAATAGAGAAGATATCCTCAATCGGGAGCAAGAACGGCTTGTCTGTGTCACGTACCGGCTCCGGAATCTTCTCATCCAATGCCGCTACCAAGTCCAGAATCGGCTTTGCCGCCTCATCATCAGCACTTGTCGCCTCCAATGCCTTCAACGCACTTCCGTGAATCACTGCGGCGTTGTCACCGTCAAACTCATACTTTGAAAGCAACTCGCGAACCTCCGCTTCTACCAGCTCTACCAACTCCGGATCGTCCACCATATCCACCTTGTTGATGAATACAACGATCTCCGGCACACCTACCTGACGAGCCAACAGAATGTGCTCCCGTGTCTGCGGCATCGGACCATCCGTTGCAGATACAACCAGAATCGCACCATCCATCTGCGCCGCACCGGTAATCATGTTCTTAATGTAGTCGGCGTGACCCGGACAGTCTACGTGTGCATAGTGACGTGCATCGGACTCATACTCACAGTGCGCCGTTGCAATCGTGATACCGCGCTCTTTCTCTTCCGGTGCGTTATCGATTTCATCAACACCACGCTCCTTCGCTAGTCCCTTCAAGGACAATACGTGCAGGATTGCCGCTGTCGTTGTTGTTTTACCGTGGTCAACGTGACCAATAGTTCCCACGTTTACGTGGGGCTTTGTGCGCTCAAACTTTTCGTTTGCCATAGCGTTATGATTTATACACGCACGCGACGCACCAATTACAATGTCGCGGCGCGGAAATAACGATGATATAGGAAACACACACAAAGCTCTGTGTGCGTTCACATACAAGTGGATTATAGCAAATGTACATTCTTTGTCAACACCTGTGCCCTCCCCCTATGATTGTCTTATTTTGCGCATTTTATATTAATCTAAAATGCGCCGATATTTCCTCCGTTTCGCCCTGCGCCACGAGCGGGAGATGATGGTTGTAATGTAAAATCACCATTGGAAGGATTTGCAAACAAAGGATCAGCGGTTATTGTATTTGTTCCCTCAATTGCCGTCACTGTTCCATCCATCATATCTCCACTTCCCTGTGGTCCAAAAATTAGATTATTTTCTACAACAATATTGCGCTGCGCAAGTCCGCTCATTCCACCATACTCCGTATGCGCACCAAGCTGAAATGGCGCGTTATTAACAAAAATATTGTCTACAATTTCTGTATCGTAAACATTGGCACTTAATAGTGTAAGCCCGCCATTCGCCCATCCTAACTGATGCCCGCTATTGTAAAACGTATTATTGAAAATTTTAATATTTCTCCGCTCTCCATCGGCGGCAAATCGTGAAAAGTACACCGCCGCACCACCGGCACTATCAATAAGATTATGGTGAAAACTGATAGAGTGTGCTGTCGCCGCTCCGCCACCGGCGTTATTTTCCACACTGATGGCAAATCCGAAAAATCCACAATTTCGCCCAATATTTGCATAAAACTCTATATCATGAAGTGTTCCAAACCACGCATCAACATAAAAACACTGGCGTGCAATATTCTCTACGAGATTATGGTGAACCGTTACAAAACTGGATCGTTCTTTTACATCAATTCCTTCCTTCATCGTATCGTGAATATGGTTATAGGCAATCTCCACATTCTTTGCTCCCATAATACTGATCGCTTCATGAGGAGCTTCCCCATCATTTTCCGCCCCTCGTCCGAAATCAAGATTGTTTGTATTGATAAGTGTGTTATAACGAATCGTAATATTTTCCTGTGAACAGTCATGATTGAATGTACTGTTGGTGCTAATTCCCGGTGTATAAGAACCGTTGATCGTATTTCCTTCCAAAATAATATTACGCCCGCGACAAATGGAAAATCCGGATCCCGGGGAATTTTTAACTGTAAGATTTTGCACACGGACATACTCCACATTATTCGTAACAAGAAATGCTCCCAGATCATGGCTGTACTGATCACCGCCAAATGCTAAATCCATATTCGTTGCATCCAATACCGGCGTCTCACCGGGATAGCCAGCAATTGTAATCCACGCATTGGAACGTCCACTATTTTTTGTAAGTATACGGCGATCCAGCGTGTACGTTCCACCACGAACGTATATTGTCCCTCCCGGCTGCACCACATCCAGCGCATGCTGTATCGTTGCAAATGGCTGAGATTTTGTTCCGGGATTCCCATCATTTCCATTTAGTGCCACAAACAATGCGCCCGCCACTTCCGACTCTTGCACAAATGCAGCGGCTCCATATTGAGTGTTGGGCTTAATGGTTGATGATGTATCGGCGGAATTTGTGGGTGATGTTAATGTGGTAGGTGACGATGGCGCCTGAGATGATACTACCACCGTTGAACTTCCGATTGTGGATACTGTTGAAGATTCTTTATCAGAACCTGTTGATGATGGCGCGGACGGTGGTGTCGGTGCAGCGGGGGCTGTCGCCGTATCCTGTACAACGGAAACAGATGGCGCAACTGTTGCAGTCGTTGTTGTAACAGAAGCACCGCCGGTATTTATAACCTGCTGCATATCGGATGGCCGCGTGCTTTCAACTGATATACCCGGTACCTGTTGTGTCATGAGGTAAGCTGACACCATCGTAATAAGAGATAGGACAATGGTAATCAATTGTGTAATAATTTCTTGCATGAGCGATTGTTTATTTTTATCATACCACACTTTTATGTAACAAGGCGCCAACGCGCAGACTGCACTGTTACTATCCCTTCCGACGCCAATGTTTTCAAGATATTATCCAACCATACGCCGTCGATTGCGCTCCGATAGTCTTGTTTAATGCGCACACCGAGAGTATCCCGGGATAGTCCCTGCGGCACATCACGCAATACGTCCACAATCCGCCCGCGATAAATACGTCGCGGAATCTGCACGCCGCACTCCATTCGTGTCGGCTCTGTTTTAATTTGTCGCGAATTCTCAAATGAAGCAAACGCCGATGCGCACTGTGTCGCCACCGGACACCGATCGCACCGCGGAGTACGACGACGACAAATTGCCGAAGCAAAATCCATTAGCGCCCCATGCCATTGGCGACTACGGCGCTCCGGAAGCATCTGCATTGCCGCCGCCTCATACTGCGTCGGCGTCGCATCAGATGCGCATATGCCCCATCGTGACAATAATCGTGCAATGTTGACATCCACCGCCGCATAAGGCGCATTGTATGAAAAGATAACAACAGCGCGAGACATGTACGCACCAAACCCGGGCAATGCTCTCAACACCTTGGGATCACGCGGAAGGCGGGAATTGTACCGCTGAACAATAATCTTTGCACTCTCATGAAGATACAGCGCACGACGATTGTATCCTAAACCGCGCCATGCACGAAGAACATCGGCCGGTGCTGCTCGCGACAATGCACGCCAAGACGGAAAGGTACGAAGAAAGGCACGATATCGTGGTATTACCGTCGGAACGGTCGTCTGTTGCAACATCATTTCCGATACCACGATAGTATATGGTCGCCATGTCTTCCGCCACGGTAACTCATGCCGTCCGTGACGACGATACCAGGCAAACACTGCCCGCCGAATCGCCGCGTGATGTGTCATATTCATTACAGTACGGTAGCGGCGGTCTTCGCAATAACCTGCGCACTGCGCCGCAATTGTTCCACTTCCGTATCATCTAACTTGACGCAAAGTTTCCCGACAACACCGCCGCGTCCCACCACTACCGGCGTGCTCAAACACACATCACGAATGCCATACTCTCCATCAAGAAGATGTGATACCGGAAGTACTGTGCGCTTGTTATGCACAATAGCGCGCACCACGTGTTCCGTTCCCGCTCCGATGGCATAATACGTAGATTGCTTGCCTTCAATAATCGTATATGCGGCATTGCGAGCCGCCGACGCCAGTTGCTCTTTTTGTTTTGCAGACAATTCTTGACACGTCCCCAACTTCATATTTCCGATTGCCGCCGTAGACCATAACGCAAACTCACTGTCACCATGCTCTCCGATCATATACGCATGGACGCTTTTCGGATTGATATTCATCACTTCTCCGATTAAATGGCGCAGGCGGGCACTATCCAGGATTGTCCCCGTTCCCAAAATCTGCGCGCTCTTCTCCGGATACATACGCACCGCCAAATACGTCAACACATCTACCGGGTTTGTTACCATAACAATAACCGCATCCGGATTGTGCGTAAAAATATTCGGAACAACTTCCCGAATAATTGCGGCATTTTTCTGCACCAAATCCAGTCGCGTCTCCCCCACTTTTTGCGCAGCCCCACATGTAATCACCACCACCGCACTATCCGCACAATCCTCATATGTCCCCACTTTTACTGTTGTGGCACCGGCAAACGGTACTGCATGCTGCAAGTCCATTACCTGCGACGCCACAAGTTTCTCATTGATGTCAATTAATGCAATCTCTTCTACCGTATCATTCAACACTAAGCTATACGCCACCGTAGAGCCCACCATTCCACTCCCGATAATTGTCACTTTATTGCGTGTCTCTACACTCATCGCTATACCGTTAGTTGATTATACGCAAGACGTCATTAACCGTTACCGCAATCATCAATGCAATAAGCGCCAAAAAGCTAATTCCATGAATTGCCGCTTCCGTTTGTTTTTTGATAGGACGCCCACGCAGCGCCTCCATCACTACAAATATGATTCGACCGCCATCCAATGCCGGAATCGGTAAAATATTGATAAATGCCAAATTTAATGACAAGACACCGGCAAAATGCGCCAACTGCGCCAGTCCTTGCGCCGCTTTCTGTCCTGTTATCTGTGCGATACCGACGGGACCGGCAATATCCGCAGCACCGGCACCGCCAAATAGCGCCCCCGACACCAATGTACCGAATCCCTGAATAATCATCCATAACAGTGATACCGTTTGCTGCGCCGCTCCGCCAATTACCTCCAAGAACGACAACTCCGCCGTTCGCGTAGCGCCAATACCTACACCTAACGCACCTCCCTCATGGTCCGCCGCTCGCAACGTTGCATGAACCGTACGTTCCTTTGCACCGCGCCGAACCGTTACGGCAACCTCTTGCCCGGCATGTTCTCGCGTAAACCGAATAATATCCTCTGTTGTTTTTACGTCTGTGCATTCGGTATCGTCACAGATTGACACCATCATATCTCCGATGGAGATTCCGGCGTGTTGTGCCGGAGAATCCTCTGCCACACTCAAAACATGAATTACACTCCCGGGAGTCCCATCCGGAACGGATTCGGGCATTCCCAAAGACAACGCTACAACAAATAATACGAACGCCGCCACTACATTCATTACAACACCGGCAACCAAAATCTTAAACCGTACCCATATACTCTGTTGCGAGAAACTGTCCGGATCCGTGTCCTCACCATCCTCTCCTTTAATACGTACAAATCCGCCCAACGGAATCCAATTGAGAGAAAAGATTGTATTCCGATACGCCGTCTTTTGTTTGCGCCCCACAAACTCCCACGCTCCATTGTCATTCTTTACCACACCGATAAGACGCGGGGGAAATCCAAACCCAAATTCTTTCGCCGTCACGCCGTTCCGTATCGCCGTCAGATAGTGTCCCAACTCATGGACAAAAATCAACAGAGCCAGGACGCCGATAAAAATAAGTATTGTCGTCATCATTATTTTGCTATACCGTCATAATCTCCTCCTCCTTCGCGGCGCGCAACTCTTCAATCTTCGCATTGTACGTATCCACCACCTTCTGCAACGCGTCCTTTGCCGCAAACTTGTCATCCTCGGAAATCTCTCCCGACTTCTGCGCCTCTTGAATCGCCTTCCATACATCCTCGCGAATATTCCGCACCGCTACACGCGCATCCTCCGCTCGCCGATTCAATACTTTCACCAACTCTCGGCGCTGCTCCTCATTTAGTGCCGGAAGCGTAATGCGAACCGCTGATCCGTCATTACTCGGCGTAACACCGAGATTGGCGGCGATAATCGCCTTCTCAATCTCCGCCACGAGGTTTTTGTCCCACGGTGCAATAAGGAGTTGTCGCGGCTCCGGCACGGAAATATTGGCGGCTTGCTTAATCGGTGTCGGCGCTCCATACACCTCCACCGTAATATCCTCCACCAATGCCGGTGTTGCCCGTCCGGTGCGAATTCGTGCCATTTCTGAAATAAAGTGATCAATTGCACCATCGCACTTTGGCGTCATTTCATCAATAAGTTCTTGATACATAAGACAGTTATTATTTCTTAATCTTCCGTGTCGTAATATACAAACGCCCCGGAATCTCTTGATCATACCATACCACACTGGCGGATCGCTCCGCACTGAATTGTACCGGTGTCCACTCGGAAAAATTTGAACCGGATCGGTATAGCGTCCGACCAATAGTATAGACAATCTGTGACGGAGTATGCGGACTGATCGCAATGGCGCGCACGGGGATTTTTCGCGCATCCATTCCGATAATCGGCAACGTCTCCCATGTATTTCCGTAATCCATGCTACGGTAAACTCCTTTCATTGTGCCGACATAGACACTGCCGGCAGTACGAGGATCCGTTACCACGGTATACACCACCGAATCCCGACGCTCGTCACTGTTTGCACCGGAAAGCTTTCGTGTAAAATCCTCTATTGTTTCCCCGCCATCTCGTGTCTTTAACAATCCTCGCTTGAATACACCAAAATACACCGTATTCGCATCCGTTGCGTCAAACGCAATTGATGTCACCGCCCCGCGCGCCCGATGTAACCGCGACCATGTCGCCCCACCATCTCGCGAACGTAGAATGACGCCGCTACTGACACCAATATACACCGTATCGGCCTGTGTCGGATCTCCGGCAAGAGCGGTGATAACCGTTTTTTGCACGGGCTCGGTATAAACAACGTCCCAATGCTCCCCGCCATCCGTTGTTTTGTACACTCGTGCCGTTTTGTTCAATACACCGCTGGCGTAAAATGTTTGTGCATCTGTTGCCGAAACCGCCAATCCATACACTTTTTGCGGTGGGAAAGAAATATGCCGCCACGTTACACCGCGATCATCAGAAACAAAAATCCCCTCTGATTGTGTTCCAACATACAGTCGCTGCGGATCAGCGGCGCTTTGGCGGAAAGACAGTACCTGCGCATCGGCAAATGTTTTTCCTTCACCATACTGCGCATACAGCGTAAACGTCTGCCCGTCGTCCTCTGAAATCAACATACTTCCATCGGCACGAGTCGTATCACTGCTCGATGACTTACTGCCACAACCGACCAGTATTAAGCCGGAAAAAACAATAATGGCAGACATTGCATAATGTTTCCACATAAACCCTGTTTATCTAGGACTTCTTATGCTCATCATAACATATATTCCAAAAGTGCAATACCGAGTACCACCCCCACTGCGTCGTCATCACTTTTCACCACCGCCGTTCAGTTTTTTATTGGCAACTGCTTGTGCGTCAAATACCAAATCTGCAATGGCGTCAGCCATTTCCTCCGTCCTCGGAAGTGTATCTATTTTCTCAAGGGCGTCCACTTGCACAAGTCCATCCAGCTCCGTAATGATTTTAACCATTTCCACCGTTCCCGGAAGTGTGTCTATTTTCTCAAGAGCGGACACTTGTGCAGCAGAGTACAATCTCGTAATGACTCTAACCATTTCCACCGTTCCCGGGAGTGTATCTATTTTCTCAAGAGCAGGCACTTGTGCATCAAAATCCAACTCTGTGATTACCTCAACCGTTTCCACCGTTCCCGGGAGTGTGTTTATTTTCTCAAGGGCAGGCGCTTGTACATCAAAATCTAACTCTGTAATCGCCTCAACCATTTCCACCGTTCCCGGGAGTGTGTTTATTCTTCTAATAATATCTGCCTGTATATCAATATCCAGCCCTGCAATTTCCTCAACCACCTCTACCGTTCCCGGGATACTTCTTTCCGGATAAAAGACAACTTGAAGTACAATAGCCTTTTGTAACGGTAAATCTTTTGTTACTTCTTCAAAGTTTTTATCAAAACTGTTATCACGGGTTATTTTCTCTGCATAAATCGTCAACGCTTCATATTTCAATTCCGTACTTGCTTTGATTACCTCTACTGTTCCCGGAAGTGTATCTATTCTTTCAATAAAAGAGAGGTCGTTTAAACGAGGAATGGCTCTTTTTTGATATAAACGATACAAAGAATTAAATTCCGGAGAGTTTTCATCTACATAAGAAGATAAAACCTTGTAAGCAATCTCTTGTCTGTCTTGCCCTGAAATTAAACCTTCTAAGAAAAAATCTATCGCTTCTTGAGTTATTTCATTTTGATACATTAAGCCTAAAACACGAACTTGATCAAAAAGAGTTGTCGCTTCCAAAATATAGTCATGAGTATTGACTTTACCGGGACTTGCCAAGGGAACTTCTTTTGTTTCAAATCCTTTTTCATCTTCATTAAAATCATTAAAATAAAATAAACTATTATCTATTGAAATGTTATCAATTGCATCAACATGAATGTGAATGCTTCTCCAAGCAATGAACGATGGATGCTTTTCCACCTCTCGGATAAAAGATCTAACCCTTTCTTCAAAATCTCTCGTTATATTCATACCGAATTTGCCTCCGAATGCGACTTCCGCAACATCCCAATCTTGCCAAAGAAGTCTGTCTTCATTTATATAAAGAATATCTCTATATTTTTCCACAATAGATTCCATAAAATCTCTCTGTTCCTGATCTTCACCTCTCAGTTTAAACTCAAGCTCTATCCCAATCTTTGTTTGAGGGATTTCACGATAAGGATCAACTTCATTTAAGGGGAGATTTTTATCCCTTACCTGGTCACGCAAATTTGGGAAACGAGAAAAAAGACTATGGGCTAAATCTGATGCAATCATATTATATTCTTCCAAACTCTGAATAATTTTCTCTGCATCAGAAAAACTGATACGATCTCGTTCCAGAAGTAGCAACTGCATTGCATACCTGCGAACATATTTATCTTCATCACCAATATCTCTAACAAGATATTGGAAGAACGGATCCGGTATTGAAAAAGACATGTGGCGACAATTGAAATACACTTTCTCTAAAAAATCTATTCTTGCCGGCTGATTGTTTATTAAATATCTTTCGTAAAAATCACCCAATTTAATAAAAATATCATCAAGTTCTTTATGTGATAATCTATTTTTTTGTTTGGAAATTTCCTCTACAGAACCCTCAATATATTCTGCATAGTTACCAAATGTTAATAGACCAAGTGTACGAAAAACTTTATCATTTATTGTTCCGGGGTTATTTGCCAATTGAGTAAATAATCCGGCTTGGGTTAAGCCCAATACTGTGAACCAAGGAATTTTTTCTCCTCCCTCATCAACACGGACATCAATCTCACCGCGCTCAATAGCCTCTACCAACTCCTCTCGTCTTTCCCGATTTCCAAAATCCCCTTCTTCCGGCATTTTACTACAAACAATTATTTCCGGTTTTTCTTCTATCGGATTACCAAACCTATCTACAATAGACCATTTAGATTGTGTATCAGGGACCATAATCTTTGAATGAATGGTATAATATTGATTATAATGCCAATATCTTCTCCGCATGTTGCGGGTATTTTTCTGCAAGTTTTTTCTTGTCTTCTATGCTTAGGCTGCCTAGATATATTACACCGCCAATTTTTTCTGGTAATTCAAGTCCTTCAATTATTTTAAGGTTATTTAAATACAAATCTCCACCCACTGATGTTGGGAAGGTTACTCCGTTGGCTGATTGAATATTAAATAAATTTAAATATCCACCCACTGTTGTTGGGAAGGTTACTCCATCGGCTGATTGGAGCTTTGGTAAAATCAAATTTCCACCCAAATCAAATGGATATTTGATTTTATTCTTTAAAATATCAATATGAGATTCATCTAAATCTCCATCATAATACCTAGTATTTTCATTAATATCTTCCGGTCTTCTAGCAATTTCTCCTACCTCATAATTCGTTCCATTCTTTTTGTTCATTATTTGAGTGAATTTTTCATCAGATGTTTCTTCAGTAATTTCCCCAATCTTTAAAACAAAATCATTTTCCGGATCAAAATCAGAAGTTTTTTTAACACCATTGTTTGTAAAAACCTCATCTGCTTTAACTACTGGATTCAGTTTATTTTCAATTTGCTGTAAATACTCCGGCTTTACTTTTTTATCCGCATATTTCTCAATAAATATAACAAGACTACCTTTTAGTTCTTTTAGTGACTTTATTGCTATATTTCTTTCTCTTGTTTTTTTTAATATATCAAAATCTCCTACCAGCAAATCAATATTTTGTTTTTCTTTATCCAAAGAATCAACTAAGAAAAATAAACAATCCCACTTGAGTTGAATACCAGCCTCTTTTGACTTTATAGAAATATCTATAATTTTATCTAATAATTCGTCAAAATTATTAAAAATGAATTTCTGTTTTTCCGAGTCAAAAGTCTCTACTCCATCTTTTGAACTATACGTGCTTGGAGGTTTATTGCCAGTATTAGCAGATAGTGCAATTACTCCATTCTGATTTAAGTATGGAGAATAAATATGTTTTCCATCTGTATATAAATCTAAAACTGGATTTCCGGCTTCTTTCAAAAGATTATGTATTTCAAAAATTTGTCGTATTCTTTCCTTACTTATTCCCTCATGAAATTCCTTTCTTACTAAAATAACTTCCTTTCCATTTTCTATAACTCTATACAACTTCTGCCTAACAATTCCATGA
>CAYXCH010000004.1:0-32802 GCA_964463705.1 uncultured Pseudobdellovibrionaceae bacterium
TTGGCGCAGATGTATAAAGAACTCTCTCGCTTACGTTACGGGCGGGATCGAGAGATTGTGGAGCGTGAGATTCAACAGCGGGCACAACTTGCCGATGCTCCCGCTATGCCGTCATCACCGCCCACACCGCCGGGATTTTGAGAATAAGTCATGAAACTGGAACAAGGATTAAGGAATGAAAAAGAGGGAGTGGACGTGGACGTATCTCGGCGTAGATTTTTGCAGAACATTGGAGCATTATTGTTAGCGCCGAGTGTAAACGTGGTAAAAGCGGAATATCCGATAACGCAAGCAGAACAGGAGTTGCGAGCGACAATAGAGCGTGTACTTCACATTCAAATACGGTACACGGATACGCCGGCATTGGCGGAGCGGTATGCAGAGTATAGCAAATCATCTCATATAAAACAGCAGTATGAAGGACAGTCATTGCTTCCCGATGAGCGTGTCTATCATACACAAATCATCGCAACGGCATTAATGGTGTACCCCTCAGCGATGATTCATCGTATGGCGGGAGAGTGTTTTCCTTTTGTTGTTTCACATAACATTAATAGTACAAATGGTATTGCGAATGAAATACCGCTTGCAATGTACAGTGGTCGAGGAGAGACGGCGCGGATTGACATTAATGCCACCGGTATAAAACAGATGCGTGATCAAATAGCGGATGCGGATACCGCGGTTCGGAGAGTGCTCCATCATGAGCTGTTTCATCGCCTGGATTTGATGTTATATGGCGAGGATAATCCCATGGAATTTTCAATACGAGATACGGAGGAAGTGGCGCAATGGCGTGCGTTACAGCGTGAACACAATGGCCCGCCATTTTTTGATGTACTCCCATTGTCCGTACGGGAGACAATTCTTGCGCAGCTTTATCAATCGACGGATGATTTAACACGGCGAGAAATTATTTTGCGAGAGTTACACGGATTTCTCGGGGATTATTCACGAGAGCATCCGATTGAGGATCGTGCGGAAATTGCCGGACTTTTGTTATCAGATCCGATGGCGGTAATGCAAACGGCACAAAGTGACGCACTGTTTCGTGAGAAAGTGGATATTATCAAGTTGGAGTTATGGCACGCATCCGGTGGTATAATGGATGAAGAATACTGGGAAGTATTTGCACAGGGAGATATATTGCGGATCGCCCATTATGTTAGAGAACGTGAACACGTTAATAAAGAAGAGTAATCATATGCCAAAGAATCCGGAACATGACAATGTTATACCGTTTCCTAGCGGTAAAGTTAAACCATCGCCTATTCATCCTCGCCCGCAACCGGCACCGGTGATACCGTTTTCCAAATGGCTAGAACGACTACGATACAAGGAGTTGGCGAAACTTAATACCGCAATCGGGTTTTGTGACAGTTTGGGATATGCTGTTGAAGAAGTGCAGAGCTATCTTGAATCTCATAATCGGGATGGTTTGCCGCCGGGTCGGGAAGTATACTTATGGGGAATATTTCGCAAACTATTTGATGGAGCGCGCACAATGCCAAGAGCAGTCCCTTCGGAATTGTGTGGTGAGGAGGGATTGGTAGCACGCGGTGATGCGGTAATAAATCGGAACGTAGACGAATTTCTTCTCATTCTATATGACATCATGCATAGCATAGCAAAACATCGTGTCACTCTTGCCAAAGAAATTACAGCACTATCAGAGTCTGATGATGGCACTTCCTCTGATATGCCAACGGATTTATGAGTACGATTATTTCCATTCAAGGGGCGCGCGGATCATTTAACGAGGAGGCGGCGAAGGAACTGGTGTCACAAGAGGCGATTGCGAATCCTGTATTACGTTACAGTCACACAACGCGTCGTGTATTTGAAGATCTCGCATCCGGTCGCGCACTGTATGGAGTATTTGCACTGTATAATTCGCGCTCGTTATTGGTGGAGGAGACGGCGGCGGTGTTGGGGCATGTACCGTTTGATATTGTGAATTCTATCACTCTTCCGATTCGGCATTGTGTGTTGGTGCATCCGGAGGTGTCCTGCGATCACCTTACGCAAATTGTCGGTCATCCGGAGGCATTGCGTCAGTGTCGGGACACCCTGCGTCGAACGTTCGCATCGGTACCGCACCGAGCGTTATCAGAGGAAGATTTTTCCGATGGAGCGGCGGTGGCGGCGGCACTGGCAGCGGGAGATGAGCGTATTTCACCGACGACGGCCGTGCTGGGGTCACGGGCAATTGCCGCAGCATACGATTTTACGATATGTGCACAGGATATACACGATGATCCGTCCAATGCCACAACATTTCTTCTGGTACGGCGCTATCCCAGTGAGTAAACCATTCTTTATGCTATAATTCAACACATGACATCCGGAACAAAACAGGTAGTATTTATTCACGGTGGTAATACTCATGCGTCTACGGATGATTTTGAGCGGTATTTGCGTGAGTATCCGAAAGAGCGGCTGGCACAGAAGTTATTGGGAGAAGCGCCACAGTTATGGTCACGCACGTTGCAAGAAGCGCTGGGTGAGGGGTGGACGGTACTTGCACCAAGTATGCCCTGCGCACAGAATGCACGTTATGCGCAATGGAAATTGTGGATGGACAATGTTGTGCCGTTTCTACAGGATGATGTGGTATTGGTGGGACATTCGCTGGGCGGAATCTTCTTGGCAAAGTATTTGATAGAGCATTCGTTACCTGTTCGTATTTCGCAATTACATTTGGTTGCGGCACCGATTGATGATACACCACAAGAGCCGTTGGGTGATTTTGCTCCGGACACGGTGGCGGATCTTGCACGTATTGACGATCGTGTGCCGGAGATTTATATTTACCATTCTGAAGATGATCCGGTGGTGCCGTTTGCGGATGCGGCGGTGTATGCACACTATTTACCGAACGCAACAATGGTACGCTTTACAGATCGTGGACACTTTTTGGATGAGACATTTCCGGAATTGATTGCGCGTATAACACAATCATAAAACACCATATCGCTGTGAGAGCGGTATGGTGTTTTTGTGTGTTTACATTTATGCACTGTAAACAGATTGCTTACCGTAGCGAACCGTAAGCAAGTAGTAAAATGCGGTGCGCAGCTTATTGCGATTACTTGTTCCCAGTTGTGCGCAAACATCGGCGATAGCGGCATCAATATCCGCATCACTGTCTGAAACTCCCAGTTTTCCTTTAACAAAACTCTCGCGAACGCGGGAGAGCTCCTCTGCATCAGAGCAGGAAACGGTGGATGCATCGGCAGCGTAGATACTTGGACCCAGCCCCTTTGCCACCGCCTCAACAAGCGCCGTGTCTACATCTGTAACACCGGCGTCGTCACGCAGTTGCGCTACCGTTCGCTCCACTACATGTGTAAACTCACTCATGTGGATTGTATTATGGATTTACATATTCAGTATATCACGGATACCGGTATCACGCGACAGATTCTATAACAGGATGCCCAGCTCGTCGCGCCTTCTTAGCTTTCTTGCGTTGTTTCGCATTATGTGCTCGTCGCCCTCGGATAATGAGATAAAACATAACAATAATTGTCAGTGTTTCTATGGGGAAGAAATTGATACCAAATCCCAGTGCTTCAATCACTGATGCGGCCGCCATAATGCCACTTCGTGCAATGATCTTGCGGGCTCGTCGGTGATGAGCACCGGCGGAGTGAATCATGAGTAGAGTAATAATAAGAATGGAGAACAATAATGTAATGATGGTACCGATACCGGGGAGTGATCCGATAAACGCAAGGTCCAGCGTGTCTTTGAATAATGCAATGATAATTGCAATAAGAATCAATGTATCTCGTAATTGTCGCATGCGTACATAGCGAATACGAACAAGTCGTTTACGATGACGAAGATAGGCGGAACGGTGTTTCCGCAGTTGTTGTGCACGGTAGTTGCGGAGCGCCGTTTCCATTTTTTGCATTGTGCGTACCCGCAGTGTTCCCTCCGGACCACTTACTACGTGTGATAGATGTTCCATATGTTGTACTATGAGTCCAGTATACCATGGTTATCGTATGCGGAGAGTGCTGGGAGATTTGGTACAGTCTTTTGTAGAGAAGTCCGCAATAAGGCGTGTAAGATGTACGCGGAGTGACTGTAGGGCACGGAGCTTCTCGTCTATCGCCGCTCGGTGTGCGCGTAATTGTGGCAACAGCGCTTGGTGTTTGCACGGTGCGCCATGCAGTGCGTGCAGAATAGTGCGAATTTCTTGCAGGGTAAATCCCAGCGCTTGCGCATCTCGGATAAAGTGAATGCGTTCTATATCCTTCTCTGTATATTGCAAATATCCATTGCGAGGATTTCGGTGTGGTGCAAGTAAGCCACATGAACGGTAGTGGCGCAGTGTATCTCGTGTAATATTGCACCGGGAAAGAAGATCTTTTGTATGTAGTGACATAGAGAGCCTTGACATGGGGGTATACCCCCACCCGTATACTAAGTACAGTATACATAATTATCGGTTTTATGACAACGCATACACAAGACACACTTCACACAATTCCCGTTGTGAATATCAAATGCGGCGGGTGTGAACACGGTATTATAACGGCGCTGACAGAGGCGGGGCTGACGGATATTCACGTGGATGTGGCGACACAAACGGTGCGATGCCGCGGCGATCGGGCGACGGCGGTACGAGTGCTTTCGCGGCTGGGATATCCGGAAGCGGAGAGTGATGAGGCCCGCAGTATTGCAAAAAAGGCAAAATCGTTTGCAACGTGTGCCGTCGGGACGGTGGAAGAGGGTGTACAATCCCGGAGTGCGCGCGGAGTGAAATTTTATCTCTTGCTTGGTGGGGCGATTGTTGGAGGATTGGCATTGGTAGCGGTAGCGGCATGGATGGGATGGCGCGCAACGATTGCACCGGATTCGCCACCTTCTGGTGCCCCGATGGGAAATCATGGTTCGGCATCGGAAACATTTTCCGATGATGCGACGGGATTGCCGGAGGCGGTGCCGTCCCAAACCATCGTATTGCGTGATGGTGATACCTATGAGATGACGGCGGAAATGGTGGCGCAAGAAGTGGGTAATCGGGTAATTCGCCGATTGGCGTATAACCGGATGATTCCGGGGCCGCGCATCCAAGTGGAACGGGGCGCAACGGTAACCATTGTATTCACCAACGCACTGAATTTGCCCACGACACTTCATTCTCATGGTGTGCGGCTGGATGATGATTTTGACGGATTGCCCATAACAATGGGCGGGCTGCAGAAAGAAATGCAACCGGGGGAGACGTTTCGTTATACGTTGACATTTCCGGATGCCGGTGTGTATTGGTACCACCCGCATGTGCGAGAGGACTATACACAGGAGCTGGGGTTATACGGTAATATTCACGTCACGCAGGAGGGGTACTGGGCGCCGGTGGATCGGGAGGTGTTTTGGATTATTGATGACTTTTCGGAAAACGATCCGTTTTTTGTCAATCGGACAAATAAGACAATGCAAGGACGTTACGGAAATATTTTTCTGATTAACAATCAGGAGAAGTTTCAGATGACGGCGACAACAGGAGAACGGCTGCGATTCTTCATTACCAATGTCGCCAATACACGTACATTTGATTTGCAAATCGGTACGCAACCATTGCGTGTCGTTGGGGGCGATATTGGACGAGTGGAGAAGGAGTTTATGGCGAAACATATTATTCTCGGACCGGCGGAGCGAATCATTGTTGAAACGACGTTTTCCGATCCCGGGACGTATCCGATTACCCATCGTGGACGAACATTGGGTACGGTAACCGTAACGGGACCGTCGCGTTCCGTGACACAGACGCCCTTGCGATATCATCGTGATGACTATGCCGCTATTCGTGAGAATATGGAAGCATTGCAGTCACAGGCGCCGGATAAGCGCATTCGATTGACTATTGGAATGAAGGGTGAGAGTAGCACGCGTGAAATGCGCCGTGGAATGCGACACCGGGACGGGCGCGGTGAAATGATGGGTGGTACCATGCGAGACCTGGAACAAAAGGAGCGGTCGTTGGGTGGTACGCCACGATATGTGGAGCACACCGACGGTATCGTGTGGGAGGAAACAATGGCGCGGATGAATACCATGAGCAACAGCGAGATGATGGAGTGGATGATTGTTGATGAGGAGACACAGAAAGTAAATAGGGCAATGAGCGAGGATTGGGTATTTGCTCGCGGAGACAGCGTGGTGATTGACATTTACAACGATCCGCAATCCATGCATCCCATGCAGCACCCGATTCATTTTCATGGACAGCGCTTTGTTATCCTTTCCCGCAATGGTGTGCCCAGTGATTCCCTACAATGGAAAGACACGGCGCTGGTGCGAATCGGAGAGCGCATGCGCATTATGGTGGATATGAGTAATCCCGGACAGTGGATTGCTCACTGCCATATTGCGGAACATATGCACGCCGGAATGATGTTCAACTTTGCCGTTACACCGTAAGTGGTGATCACGTACCGATAGTTGTCTGTATCACATAGTAGTGTATACTATCAACATGACGCAGAAAACATTTTTTCTCAAAACATTTGGATGTCAGCAGAATGTGGCGGACTCTGAGCGAATAGTAACGTACTATCGCGCTCGCGGTTTTGTGCCCACGGATACCATGGACACGGCGGATATCGTCGTATTGAATTCGTGCATGGTACGAGATATGGCGGAAGAGCGAGTGTACGGCGTTATTCACAATCTTAAGAAGGCGCGAGCCGCCGCCGGTCGTCCGCAGCCGCATATTGTATTGACCGGATGTATTGTCGGAGCGGCGGCGCGAGAGCCCAGCGGAGCACTTGCCAAGAAGTTGGCGCGACGAATACCGGATGTGGAGCTCTTGCCGATTGAGGAGGTGGGATTTGAATACATTCCGGAGCGGACGCCGACGGAGAGTAACCATGCATGGGTGGTGATTTCCAGCGGTTGTAACAACTATTGTGCATTTTGTATTGTGCCGTTTGCGCGCGGTCGTGAGGTGTCGCGACCGTATGAGGATGTTATGGAAGAGGTTCGCCGGCTGGCGGATGAAGGGTATGAGAGTGTTACGTTGCTGGGACAGAATGTCAATTCCTATGGAAGTGATTTGGTATTGGCGACAAAGCGCTCCATGACCGAGGGTGATGGCGCACAGTATGTTTTACCCAATGGTACGGCAGTGGAGCCGGTATGGGTGACACATCTTGGGCGTACACGGATTCCCACACTGTTCCCATACCTATTGGAAGATGTTGCCCGTACCCCCGGCATCAAGAAGGTGACGTTTACCAGTTCCAATCCGTGGGATTTTTCCGATACGCTGATTGATGTTATTGCGCGCAACCCAACCATTGATCGGTTGATTCATTTGCCCGTACAGTCCGGCAGTACAAAAATTCTGAAAAAAATGAATCGGTGGTATACACGGGAAGAGTATATTGCGTTGACGGATGCAATCAAAGAGCGGGTGGACGGAGTGCGATTTATTACCGACATTATCGTGGGATTTCCGTGAGAAACGGAGGAGGACTTTTTGCAAACGGTGGATTTGGCGAAACGCGTGGGGTTTGTCAAATCGTTTACCGCCTGCTATTCGCCGCGCCCGGGAACGGCGGCGACCACCGGCATGGAAGATACGATTCCATGGGCGGAAAAGAAACGGCGATGGCACATATTAAATGAGGTGATTAACAAATCTCATATTGGTGCCACGCGGGATCAAGATTGGGTGGCAACCCGAGAACGTCATCGTGTAAGTAATCATCATCCTGTACACAACAATGAAAATGGAACAGAATAATTTTCCTCCCGATGCGTGTCCGTACGGTAAGACGGCAAAAACTTGTCCGGACTACAACGCAACCGCTGTATCGGGCATGAATACGGCAGATCCATACTCACTTCTTGAATGTTGTGAGCATCGCCCTCCCGACACGCCTAATCCTTTGTGCTCAGCATGTCGTAGAATCACCGATAAAGAAACGGGGGTAATGGCAAGACATACTTTATTGGGATGTGGAGATGATATGCCGTAACTTATGGTATACTGGAGGAGTAATTTATAAAAAAGATTTATGCAAGAAACATACACCCATTCATCTTCAGAGGAAGGGTTGCCGAAGAAGCCGGGAGAGACAGAAGGACAAGAACAGGGGCAAGGACAAGAACCTAATGTTCCGGCATATCCTTGGTTGGATGGCGGACATCCGTCAACAAAAAAGAAACCGGAAGAAGATGCACAATATCCCGAAGAGGAGTAATGACTTCAAGCAAGGAGGACGATCATGGACCTGATTTTTCATGGAGCCGCTCGTGAAGTTGGACGGAGTTGTATAGAGGTGCGCACGCATCACCGCCGATATTTATTGGATGCCGGTGTACAGTTTGTGCGTGATGGAGTTGTGTACCCGGAATCAGTGGAGAACCTCGGTGAGATTTCCGGGGTTTTTCTGTCTCATGCACACATGGATCATAGTGGTGCGCTGCCGTTTTTTGAACACAAAGGACTGCCATCACCAATTTATGCCACCGCCATGACATGGCGAATTACGTCATTGTTATTGGAGGATGCGTACCATATCGCACAACTGAAGTCATTACACCCCGTATATGCGGCACGAGACCTTCGACGAACAGCAGCGGATATGCGAGTGGTGCGGTATGATACGGAATTTGGTGATGAGACGGTACGCGGGGTATTTCTTAATGCCGGTCATATTCCGGGGAGTGCGTCGCTGCTTTTGGATGATGGAGAGCGGAGAATCTTTTATACCGGAGATATTAATACACAGCCGACATTACTGATGGAATCTGCAGAGCCGGAACAAATGTTGCGTTTACACGGAGTGCGTGCGGATACACCGCTGGACGCACTGGTGATAGAGGCGACGTATGGTAATCGGGAGCATCCGCCACGGGAACAGACGCGTCGGCGATTTTTAGATGCAATTCATCAAGCACGGGAACGAGGTGGAACGGTGTTGATTCCGTGTTTCGGTGTCGGTCGAGCACAGGAGGTGTTGTTAATGCTCTCACAACTTCCCGCAAAAATTCCAATATATTTGGATGGTATGGCGCGAGACATTACACAATTACTTGTTGCGCATCGGGATCCGTACGTACGATCTCATTCGGCGCTGTCCCGAATGTTACGTCGTGTATCCGTTGTCCGCCGTCATGATCGGGAGCGGGTGGTGCGAGAGCGGGGAAGTGTAATTGTATCCACTTCGGGTATGTTGCAGGGCGGTCCGTCGGTATATTATGCACAGCAATTGGTACGAGATGCCCACAGTACGATTTTATTAACGGGATATCAAGTAAACGGTACGCGCGGACGGGCCATATGGGAAGACGGAGTATTTTCGTATAAAGGAACAACAACGACGGTACGATGTCGGGTGGAAAAGTTTGATTTCAGCGCACATTACGGCATGAGTGAAATTCACGCACTAATTACACAAATTCCGCATCGCCGTCTTATTATTCAACACGGAGATCCGGCGGCGACGGAAGCGGTGGCAGCGGCGGCGCGACGCCTTCATCCCGATATTCCGGTACACGTTCCCGTACTTGGTGAGCGATTGACACTATGAGTGGACACCGGCGGCGATGGATGATGCTTGCATTGATTGGCGGCATACTATTGCTTAGCGTAGCGGCAGGCCACATTCTTTTTCCGACGTTGTCTTCTTTACCGAACTTGCCTTCCATTTTTATACCATCAGCGCCACTGTCGGATACAGTGGAGAGAGCACGAGTGCGACATGTTATTGATGGGGATACAATAGTGTTAGCAGATGGTCGTGTAGTGCGGTATATCGGAATTGATACGCCGGAAACGGGAACGGGATACACTGCGCACCGTGAATGTTATGCACGGCAAGCAACGGAGCGTAACCGTGAGTTGGTGGAAGGAAAGGTTGTTCGTATGGTGAGGGATGTATCGCAAACGGACCGGTACGGACGGCTACTTCGTTATGTATATGTGGGAGATGTGTTTGTTAATGATGTGTTGGTGCGTGAGGGATATGCCGTTGCTCGTCGGTACCCGCCGGATATACGATATTCCAAGGAGTTGGAAGCGGCGCAACGAGAGGCACAGCGCCATCGTCGCGGAATACACGGCGCATGTCGGTACGATGAATTACGGTGATGGTGGACGTAGGCGGCGAATGCTGCGATGCAATACATTCACCGCACGATCAATATCTTCCGGTGTTGTATAAAGACCAAAGCTGAGGCGTAGCGTGGCGTTGACACCCAGTGCATCGTGTAGTGGTTGTGCGCAATGTGTTCCCGCACGGACGGCAATGCGTTCTTCGGCAAGAAGATGTGCCACATCATGAGGATGGCAACCACGCAATGTGATGCTGATCAATCCGCATCGTTCATACTCATGTGGCATACCAATAATATCTCCATCATTTCCCAAGCGTTCTCGCAATACCCGTAGCGCATAGGCGACACAGCGGCGATCATGTTCGGCAACGGCATCCATTCCCAGTTGTTGCAGATAGCGTACCGCCGCGCCCAATCCGATTACCTGTGCAATGGGCGGTGTGCCGGCCTCCAATCCGTGAGGAGGTTCTTTGAATGTAGATGTTTCGCATGTTACTCGTCGTACCATTTCACCACCGGTACGTAGTGGAGTAAGTGTTTTTAGGGCGGAAGATGTTCCCCATAAGACACCTACACCGGTGGGACCGTAGCACTTGTGACCACTGAATACCAGAAAATCACAGCCATATGTTTCCACATGTAGTGGACGGTGTGGTGCGCTTTGGGCGGCATCTACAACAATAACAGCGCGGGGCGCTCGTTTTCGAATTGCCGCACAAAGATCGCGCAAATCATTTTCTGTTCCCAAAACGTTGGAAACGTGGGGAAGAGCACAAATTGTAGTATCGGGCGGAATGGTGTTTACGGTTTCACGGAGGTGTCCGTTGTGATTGCAATGCCATGGAACAAATCGTGTTCCGTTGCGCGCGGCACGCTGTTGCCATGGAACAAAATTCGCATGGTGATCACTAACGGTGGCAACAATCACGTCATCCTTTTGTTCGGGAATTCCTTGTGCCAACAACGACAGTGCATCGGTGGTACCGCCGGTAAATACGATGGTTTCCGGAGTGGTATGTAAAAAGGTTGCTACGTATTCTCGCGCCTGTTCATATGCTTCCGTTGCACGGATACTCTCGGCATATAGTCCGCGAGCAATATTAACACCATATTGAGTATAATACTCTTGGATCGCATCAATAACACAGTGCGGTGTCAACGCACTGCTGGCGGTATCCAAATACGTCAGTTGGCGGTGATGTGTCAGTAAAGGAAAGTCCTTTCGCACTGTTATGGGAAGCAGAGATGTCATAGTGTTACACTAAATGATTTTTCCCACATCGTCAAAGTGTGGTATACTGTATGTGTATAATTTCCATAATACAAACACTATGGCGATAAGAGGAACAGTTGCAATTGTTGCGGCGGTAGCACTTTTGAGTGGATGTGCGGACCGTTCGGGGATTACGGCAACAATGGAAGATGCAACACAAAAAACAACAGAGAAGGCGGCGGAGATGGCAAATAATGCCGCTTCTCACGGCGCAGATATGATGCAGAAGGCGGCGGATGGCGCCATGGATACAATGGCGGACTCCATGAAAAAGGCTGCACCGCCATCGGGAGTCACATTGTACACAATGGAAGATGTGGCAAAACACAACACGAAGACAGATTGTTGGACGGTGGTGGATGGTGCGGTTGCTGACATTACGTCATTCTTCGGTACACACCCCGGTGGAGATGATAAGTTGGCAAAGGCGTGCGGGACAGATTCCACGGCGTTATTCACCGCCCAGGCGAAACATGATCCCAAGGGATATGAAAAGCTTAAAACAATGATTATCGGTGCGTTAAAATAGAGAGCTTAAAAAATAGAGAGATTATATAAAAACACCTCGGTCGAGGTGTTTTTATAATGATGGTGTAACGGTATAGTAGATGATATCGGTGTATGTACCGGCGTCCGTGCGACCACTGATCGATACATGGGGAATAATGGTAAGAGTGTCACGAGCGATATCTCGTTCATAGGTGGCAACACGGACGGGAACTATAGGCACGGCACCGACAACGGTCCCTGTGCCATTATATGGTGGGAGAACACGGGCATGTTCACTACGCACTTGTACGCCATATCCATCCACTCCGGCAACAAGAACACCATCTTGGGACGGAATTAATGTTTTACTTGTGGCATTATACAGTCCACCATGCGTTCCATTACCGCTTCCGCGGAGGTAAACATTATATCCGCCGGGACTGTTCGTGCCAATTGTAGCGATGATGCGACGGGCGCGGGCGATGCGTTGTGTATTGAGAATAAATACATCGTGCTGATGTTGAGAAAGGGAAAGGGAAACATAAGGAACATCGGTTTTGACCACTGCGGCGGATGTGGCGGGAGCGGACGCACCGCCGGTATGGGTATAGGCAATGAGGCGGGCGCGATAGGAGTGATTACTTTGCAAGCCATAGAGAATTGCATCACCGTTATTCCAAAATGTCGCCGAATGAAAATGGTGTACCGTCATTTCCGTATCGGTGCAGTGGGCGGTTGCGTCAATAATACACCAAGTGGCGCCGCCATCGTCGCTGAGTAATACGGCAAAGCGAACGGAGGGATCCGGAACATCAAACGTGATGCGTAATCGGTCATACCAGCGGGCATCATTGTGGAGGACCGGAGGGGACGGAGTCGGTGTTGCCGTACCGACAATGCGGTATGTGTGTGCGACGGACGGCTCTGCCGGAACAATCAGTCCCGTTGTTCCTCCATCATTCAACGTAATACTATGGGCTGTAGATGCCCCTGCCCATAATAGAAAGATTGTTACAATAAGACGAATCATGCAGATATTGTAGCACGGAGGATATGTTTGTGGTATACTGTACCTATTAAAGGAGGGCATAAATCAATACTCAATACAAACATCTATGATCCGTGCTCTCCTCTATGTTCTGTGTGCTGTTTTTCCAATGGTTACGGCGGCGCAGGGTCTTAACGTGGAGGTTTCTCCCGGAAAGATGACGCGCATTGCGAAACCGGGAGAGACATTCGTGCAAACACTTCGTATCGGAAATTATGCCGACACGGAGCGAACATTCCATCTTTCCACGGCGGATTTTGTCGTAGAGGGAGAAACCGGAGCGCCGACATTTACCGATGGAGAGACCCATAGTCGCTATGCGCTATCGTCTTGGATGACGCTTCCGCAAACAACAGTCACCGTTCCCGCCGGAGAGGTGGCAACGGTGGATGTAACAGTGACGGTTCCCGATGATGCGTTACCGGGAGGTCACTATGGTGCCGTCTTTGTTCAAACGGATGATCCATCATTGACACAGCGTCAGGAGGGATCGGTCATCGGGGCGATCGGACGTATTGCATCATTGTTTTTGGTGACCGTACCGGGAGACGTGGCGGAGTCCGTTGTTGTGGAGCGATTTGCGCCGGAGCGAACAGTGTACTGGAGCGCTCATCCCACTGTTCAATTGACCACCGTATTGCGTAATGAAGGAACGGTTCATGCAATTCCCACCGGTGCAATGTTTGTCAGCGGAGGGTTGGCGTATCGTGGACAAAGTATTATGTTCAATACGCAACAGGGAGCGGTGATGCCGGATGCGCCGCCTCGCGTATTGCAAGAATCATTTACTCCGCGTGCCCATGCATTACTTCCGCCAATGGGGCGGTTTCGTGTACAATTGGTGGCAAAGTATGGATTGAGTGCGCAGACACTCAGTGCGGAGACGGTCTTTTACATTATTCCCGTAAAGGTGCTGGTAGTTCTATTTTTTGCGGCGTTGCTGGTAGTGGTGATTGTATACCGTGCCGCGTTATCGTTTCGTTCTCGTACATAAGGAGATATGAAGAGCGTTTATAGAGCAGTAGTGATTGCACTGGTGTTGGTCGTGGTGCCGTGGATAACACACGGACAGGGTATTGCATATACGGGAGTGGTGCAGAATGATGATGGAACGCCGGTGGATGCGGCGTGTGTACGTGCGGGAGCGCAAGATACTTGTGATTTCCGTGTACGGCTATATGAACATCCAACTGATGGCGATTCGGTGTGGGAGATGACGGTATCGGATGTGGAGGTAGGAGATACTGCGGGACGATTCACATTACTGTTGGATTGTGGTGGAACATTTGAGGACTGTGCAACGGCAGAGATTGATTTTACACAACCGTTATATATCGCGGTAACTTTTGATCCAAGTGGAACGGAGCGGTTTTCTCGTGGTGTGACATTTGCGCGGCAACCCGTCGCCGCCGCGGCGTTTGCGTTCGCCGCTCGCACCAGTGCATTTGTTGGAGAAATCGCTGCGGCGGATGTGGCGCGAACGGATACAGACGAGGAGTTCACTCAATCGGTGCGTGTACGAGAAGCGTTACAAACACAGACATTGTATGTGGAGGATGGGGTGTTGCGCAGTGATGCAATGTTTACGATTCACGGATTGACCGTAAAGAAAGATGCACCACGTGTGGGAATTGGCGTAGAGACACCGGCGGTCGCACTGGATATTGCGGCACAGGATAGCGGTGTTCGCATTAGTGCGCTATCGGAGGCGTCCTTGCCGGCATTGGCACTGACGGTGGCGCCAACGCGTTCCGCTCTTACCGTCACACAACCGACGGATACATTCGCACGACTGCAAATTACCGCACAGGGACAAATGATATTTGGAGATGGTGCGGTGGCGGCGGATACCATGTTATATCGTGCCGGAGCGGGCGTGTTGGCGACGGATGGAGCGTTTTCCGTAGCGTCATTACGTATCGGTACACAAGATTCCGCACACCCGATTACAACGGCAAGTGGGGCACATTTGACACGGGGCGGAGTTTGGACCAATGCATCAGATCGGGCGTTAAAAGAAAATTTTACAGATGTGGATGCTGATGACATTCTTTCTCGTGTGGAGCGCCTGCCGATTTCACGCTGGAATTATAAATCGGAAGACGATCATATTACACACATCGGACCGACGGCACAGGATTTTTATGCGGCCTTTGATGTGGGCGGCTCTGATACGAGTATTTCCACGATTGATCCCGCCGGTGTTGCGCTTGTTGCCATCCAGGCGCTTGCTCGGCGAGTGTCGGAGTTGAATGTTGCACCGCAACAGATGGTGCAGGTAGAGGAATTGTCCTTATCCACCGCCGATGCCCAAGAAGTGGTAACGGAAGACGTAGCGGCACTGCGATCGGAAGTGGCGGCATTACGGGAAGCAATTAATGCGCTGCAAAAGGAGCGGGAACGCGCAGCAGCGGACGCTGTGTCCGCTCTTCCGCCAACATCTGACTTGCCCGCAGAAGAAGATAAGACCATACAGTCTGTGGAGGCAAAAATATCAGAGACACCGGCCGAAACACCCATAGTATCAGAGACGCCGCTTCCGACATCGGAAGAATCCAATGAAGAGCATGGTGACGGTGATACTACAACACGTAGCGGAGCGGTGCAGGTGCCGGCAGATACTCGTACAGACCGTGAGTTATTTATAGCGGTTCCGGATATTACCGATACCGATGCGCCGACACTTTCTTATGCCGGGGCGGTGGGAGTGACGGTTACGTCTGTTCGTCCCGAACATGGATTTACTATTCGTGTTACAGGAGAACTAACAGAAGACCTTACGATTACATGGACGTTATAGTGTATGGAGGGTTTTGTAATAGTCTACCAGTGCGGATTGCAACGCGGTGGTAACGGCGGGAAATTTTTCGGGTGATGTGACAATCATATCAACCAGTGCCAATACTTTAGGTCCATAAGTAAGATTCTGAACGGTAAGGGGTAGAGCATCCAGTAGTCGTTGTGCATCCTCCGGTGTTTTTACATCCGTAATTCCTAGTGTTCGCAATTCTGCGGGAATAATGCGATGGTTGATGTCTGCATCCAGCCAGTGCAAATAATCATCATATGTCCCACCGCCGGTTGCCGATTTCCATCGTGGAACCCATCCGCCATTATATGCTCCCAATGTTAGGCGCCATCCATCTCGCCATCCGGACTCTCCAAGCATTCGCATGTCCCAATTCTGTCCGGTATAGCGACGATAATCATCAGAAAGCTTTGCCGCCGCTACACGAGCACCGGTTAACGGATTTGTCATCTCTTCGGCAGTATATCCATACTGTGTTGCCGTATCGGGCATGATTTGAAATAATCCCTTTGCTCCGGCGGATGATGTGGCGGTAATATTTCCCCATGACTCTACAAGAGATAGAAGTGCAATATGTGGAGGAAGGCGGTATTCCGTAGCAAAGATATGAAAAATTTCCGATAATGTTTGAGTACCGATTGCATCAAATGCCTGACGAAGACGATGGGCTTGTTTATGATAGGCGGCAACTGAGCTGTCATGAAGCTTTGCAATCAAGGGGCGACCAATTGAAAGTGTTCCATCTATAAGGTCATCTCGCAGAATCTCTCGAATACTACGTCCGGCTGCTTCCAATGTCGGGGAGATATCCAACGTTTGAAGGAATCGGTCAAACGCCTCTTGTGAATAATACACAGGGTGCGGAACTCCGTCCGGTGACGATGCATAGAGCATAATCGTGTCTGTTCCGTCTCGTAGAGGCTCCTCATGTTGGGCGATACGCTCCTGTACATCTTTTTTTATATCTATATCGGAGGGCGGCGAAGGAGCAGTGGAAGTATCCGGTGATACATCTGGTGATTGCGGAAGTGGGCACACCTCATCTTCACATTTTGGTGAAGATGTGGTATTCGGAGTATTTTTCGCCGAAGGGGCGGGTGTTGGTTTATTGGAGGTGCTCAGGAGTGTTGATAGTGCATCTTTTCGTCCCGCCGCGCTATCTGTTTGTTTCAGCAGGGCGCGCAGCTGTGCGCCCGATGGATCTTGTTCGATGTGTTCCATGCACAGAGCCCAGAGGCGATTGTCCGTTGGAGCGGCATCATCGCACAGTGTCACCGGATCACCGTATTCCGTATCGGTGTTTCGGGGACGTTCCGGCGAACCGTATCCGTATGGAGTTTGCAATGCCAAAACAACACCAAGTAGTTTTGCAACGTGGCGCGCTCCTCTGGTAATAGCGTGTGTGGAGAGAGGGGATTCAGTATTTGGCCTCTCGGAAGAATGTTGTGTAAATCGGCGGTCCATAAATGTAATAAAATTGTTATATTTATATAGTAAAACAAATTTGAAATTTGTAAAGTGTGCTACACTGTGCGTATGACACAGGATCAACATAAAATATTGGAAGCACTTCAGCGATGGCAGAAGGCGCAGGCTGTGCGAGAGGGTGTAGAGGGATATCGTGTTTTGCCATATAAGACGTTAGTGGCACTTGCGCAAGCATGTCCGACAAATGAGCTGGAACTTCTTTCGGTGAAGGGCATTGGGGCGATTAAGGCGCGGCAATACGGAGCGGAAATTTTGCGTTGCATACAGTCGGCACAGAGTACATCAGCGGAATTGTCTTCATCTCCCGCTCCAGTGGAGAGCAATCATAACACCGGAGAGGTGGGTGCCGATACGGACACGGTCTTTGTGGTTGGCGAGTTTTTAAGTGCATTGAATGTGTTGATGCGATCGCATTTTTCCGCAGTGCGTGTGCGGGGGGAGGTGGTGGATTTTCGTCGTAATCACTCCGGTCATGCATACTTTCAGATTAAGGACGCTTCAGCGGTGTTGCGCGTGACGGTGTTTCGTGGGGCGTATGAAGTATCGGGGGTGGAACTTGCCGATGGAATGGAGATTATTGTTACGGGGTATCCGCAACACCATGCGCAGTACGGATTCAGTTTTTTGGCGTCCACGGTGGAGTTATGTGGTGAAGGAGCATTGAAGAAGGCCTATGATGCGTTGAAAACATCGTTGCGGGCGGCGGGTTTATTGGATGCTGAACGTAAACGTGCTCTTCCGCCATTTGTTCGGCGAATCGGGCTAATCACTTCACGGGACGGTGCGGCAATCGGGGATTTCATGACAAATCTCGGTGCACACGGATTTCATGTTCTTTTGCGCCACAGTGCCGTGGAGGGACAGCAGGCGGTACATGAGTTGCTTCGCGCACTGGCTGACTTACGCTCGTATGCACAGGCCGGACGCATTGATGTGGCAGTTATTACGCGCGGTGGAGGATCGTTGGAGAGTTTGCAGGCATTTAACAATGAAACATTTGTCCGTGCGGTGGCGGAATTTCCCGTTCCGGTTGTTGCCGGTATCGGGCATGAACGGGATGAAACACTAACAACGCTTGTTGCAGATGTTGGCGTGTCTACACCAACGGCGGCGGCACGAGTACTCAGTGCGCCATATGCAGATGCCGTTGCACGAGTGGAGCGCAGTACGCGAACCATTATGCAACGGTATGCACAGGTGTTACGTACAACACATACACGTCTTACCGATGCTGCGGAGTACTTTGTAACACGGTTTCGGCGTGTGTTTCAACGGTATGAGACAGCACGAGCAGCGATGATGTCTCACTGCACCGCCCTTGCACGGTCATTGCAGGCGCGGCATGAGCAATTGGCACGATACGCCGGGTCATTGCAGACGCGGCAGGCACAACTCTGTCGGCGGACGGCGGAGCGTATTTCACAATTGGAGCGGTTGATAGCAGCACGAGACCCACACACATTATTGGCGCGTGGTTATGCGATTGTGCGGACATCATCTCGTGTGGTGAGAACGGTGGCGGACGTTACGCCGGGGGAAGAGTTGAATGTGCGCGTAAGTGATGGTACAATACATACAGTTGTTCGTGATACGAAAACGAAATCTTCGCAATGACACCGTCATCCGATACAACCGAGAAGCGTGACGACCTCACGACAATGCTGGCGCAATTGGAAGAGATTGCACAGTGGTTTGATACACATGATGATGTGGAGGAGGGGTTGCGTAAAATAAAACATGCCGCAACACTGATTAAAAAGAGTAAGCATCGCTTGAAAGATGTGGAGAATACCTTTAATGAAATTACCAATGAATTGGAAGAGATATAGTGCCATAGTTTTTGGCTCATCGGTTATTGCCATAGCGATGTATGTTCTTGGTGCGGCACAGGCAGTTGCTGCGCCCAATTCCGGATTTTGGTGTTTTACTTCAGAATCACACGCCGGTGATCGTTTTGAGGTATTCTGTAACCCTGTTACAAATACCGGTGATATTGATAAAGTAAAAGCACGCTGTGACAGTTCACGTAAAAATGTTCGGTTTTCCAATACCAGCCAATGTCAGCATGTTGATCGCCCCGAGGATATTGCAATGATTAAGGATAATGATACGTATTTTACATTTGATGAGTCTCGACAACAATTTGTATACACAAACACGAAAAACTTATGCAAACAACGAGATCCCCAAAATGGTGCCGGTTGCATTCAGCAAACAAAAGGTGGTCAAAAAACAACCGCTTTTGATTCGGTTGCCGGTACTCAGTGGTGTTATTTGGGAGGCAGTGGTAGAACATATTGTTTTGATACGGAAGCGGAATGCAAGCTTGATCGTAACAAACTTAGTGATCCTTGCAAAAAAGAGAACCACGATACGTTATTCTGTATGAATGACGATGGCGCAGTTCGTTGTATGACAAATAAGGAAGACTGTTTGGATTATGGTATTGAGTTTGGCCTAAGTATAGCTGAAAATACCTGCATGGAAATACAAACGTCCAATGCAACGATTCAGAGCTCACAGCCTTCAGTGATTGCCGGGTCTATTCCGGCACCAAATACACTGGAGTATATTCCGTTAGAGGATACCTTCTTTAAGAAGGAACATGCACTTTTGCCAAACCTATTGAAGTATCTCTTTAATGTGGGTATTTGGATTGTTGGACTTGCTGCATTGTTTATGCTTATGATTGGTGGCGCGACATACTTGCTGTCGGCGGGAAATACCGCAACAATGGGTAGTGCGAAAAATATTATGCGTGACGCGATTTTGGGGCTGGTACTAGCGCTGGGATCATGGTTATTATTGTATGTTATCAACCCGGATCTTGTCGGTATTGGGGAGAACTTGGAAAAACTGGTGGCGGTATCCCCATACAAAGAAAAACTTATGGATTCCACGGCAGGTGGTCCATCTGGTGGCGGCGGAGCAGGAGCCGGTGGCGGCGGCGGAGCAGGAGCCGGTGGTGGCGGCGGAGCGGGAGCCGGAACAACCGATGCAGATTATATACTTCGAGAAAACAATAAGCGAGCAGAGTTGCAAGCGGCGGGAGTCGGAGTAAAAAGTAATACCTGTCAACGACCCAATCAATCCAACTGTACGGCAGTAGCGGATCTTCCGCGAAAATCCATTGATGCGCTAATTGGACTGAAAAAAGAATGTCCCAATTGCGAAGTGTTTGTCACCGGTGGTACGGAGGGAGGACATGCAACACATGGTCCGGGAAAGAATGTCTTTGACCTGAGAATTAACAATGAATTGGAAGCGTATTTCTTTCTTAACGGTACAGAAAACAAACCAATTTCACAGTATGGAAATACAACGAATGCTGAGAACTGGACGATAACAAGTGGACCACTATCCGGGGCGCATGTTGTCAAAGAAACAAATCCGCCGCACTATCATGTATATTGGCCATAGCAATACAACGGTTATGCCACGAAAAAAACAAACACATCACCGATCGTCTCGGCACCATACCTCTCCATCTGATCTCAGTATCCTGCTTGTCGGAAGTGCCGGACAGGGGATTATGACGATTGAAAAAATTCTCACGACGGCATTGCGGGAGAGTGGGTACTATGTTTTTGCTACACGGACATATATGTCACGCGTTCGTGGTGGTGCCAACAGTACTCTGATTCGCGTATCACCAACACCGGTGACGGCACCGGTGGAACGGGTTGATATATTCGCGGCGCTCAATACGACAGCATTGGATTACTATGCACAGCGCATTAAGCGAGGAACAGTGGTGTTGGGTGATCAATCGGTTGTGGAGCGAGTACCGTCTTCGGCAACAGCGATTGAACTTCCGTTTCGTCAGATCGCCGCAGATATTGGTGATACCGTGTACGCAAACAGTGTTGCTGCCGGTGCGATTATGGCATTGCTGGATGTAGAGCCGGACGCGGCGTATACGGCGGTGCATACGCTGTTTGATGCGAAGGGTCCGAAGATTGTCGACCGCAATGTTCTGGCGGTGCGACGCGGATATAAACAAGGATCGCATGCGGCATTTCTGCATGATGTATTGCGCCCGCTTGCGCGTGCCGATCGCGACCATGCTCATCATCGGTTTTTGACGGGAGCGGAGGCGGTGGCATTGGGCGCACTGGCCGGCGGAGCGGATTTTTGTACATCATATCCAATGTCGCCGTCTACCGGTGTGCTTACACATTTGGCGCAGTATGGGGAGGCGTGTGGAATGGTGGTGGAGCAAGCGACTGACGAGATTGGCGCAATCAATATGTCGGTTGGTGCGTCCTATGCCGGAGCACGCCCAATTATTACCACTAGTGGGGGAGGGTTTGCATTGATGGAAGAGGCGATTTCACTGGCAGCAATGACGGAAACACCGGTGACAATTCATGTGGCACAGCGTCCGGGTCCGGCAACGGGATTGCCGACGCGGACGGCGCAAGAGGATCTCAATCTCGTGTTGCATGCGGGACACGGAGAATTTGCACGAGCAATTTATGCACCGGGAGACCATGCGGAGGCATTTGCATTGTCTCAACGAGCATTGGCTGTTGCGGCACAGTATCAGATTCCGACATTTCTTCTGACGGATCAGTATTTTATGGATACGCTATTGATGACACGCGATGAGGACTTTGTGTTTGAGCCGGTGGAAAAGCATATTGTTTCCACCACTGCACGGTATGCACGGTATACATTGACTGATGACGGAATTTCTCCGCGCGGTGTACCGGGATATGGAGACGGATTTGTTTGTGCGGACAGTGATGAGCATGATGAGAGCGGACATATCACGGAAGACTTGTCATTGCGTGTAACAATGGTAGATAAGCGGAGACGACGATTGCGGGCATTGGCGAAGACGGCGATTATGCCGACACGCTATGGAGCACGCGGTGCGGCGGCGAAGCGAGCACTGATTGTCTGGGGGTCCAACAAATGTGTGGCACGGGAAGCGTTGGATGCCAGCGGGGCAACAGATGTGACCGTACTTCATTTTTCACAGTTGTATCCGCTTCATCCGCGGGTAGCGGCGGCACTGAAAAAATTTACGACAATTACCGTTGCAGAGAATAATGCAACGGGACAGTTTGCCGATCTGTTAATGCGAGAGACTGCGGTAACGGTTCATTCACGTATTACGCGATACGACGGTTCGCCATTTACGGTGGAAGAACTTGCGAAGAATATTGCCAAACGTTAATCCTATGTTGCAAAACACCCTTCATACATCTCAGTTTGATATGCCGTCACAGACGGATATTGCTTGGTGTCCGGGATGCGGAAACTTTCCGATTTTGCGTACCATCAAGGCGGCGTTGCAGCGTGCCGAAGTGGATCAGCGCACACTGACACTTGTATCGGGAATTGGACAAGCGGCAAAGTTGCCACAGTATTTGAAATGCAATTACTTTAACGGTTTGCACGGTCGGGCGCTTCCGGCGGCAACGGGCATTAAGGCGGCGAATCCGCACTTGACGGTAATTGTAACCAGCGGTGACGGTGATGTGTACGGTGAGGGTGGTAATCATCTTATCCATACCATTCGGCGCAATCCGGATATTACGGTATTGGTGCATGACAATATGATTTACGGGCTGACCAAGGGGCAGGCATCACCGACATCTGAAGAGGGGTTGGTAACGCCGGTACAGCCACGTGGGGTCTATGTAGACCCGATTAACCCGTTGGCATTGGCAATCAGTTTGGATGCTCCGTTTGTAGCACGGACATCCGCCGGTGAGCCGAGACATATGGAGCGGATTATTGCGGAGGCGATTGCGCACAAAGGATTTTCTCTGGTGGATATTTTTCAGCCTTGTGTGGTATTTAATAAAGTCAATACATATCAGTGGTTCTCCGAGCATACATATATCTTGGAAGACGATGATCATGATCCGACGGATCGGGCAGCGGCGTTTGTACGGGCGACGGAGGACGATCGGTACGGATTGGGCGTGTTTTATCGTAATGATACGCGGGAAGTCTTTGAAAAAGAGATTGGTGTATATGATACGGACGATACGCCGCTGTATGCCCGCACGCCAAAAACAGACGCTGTGAAAGCACTATTGGAACAGCGGTAGAGTATCTTTGGTTTACGGCAGAAGGCCGACTGCCGCTTTGGCGGCATCGTTCATCATTTCCGGTGACCACGGAGGATCAAACACCAGAGTGATTTCCACATCGGAGATATCGTCCAACGCCATCAGTTCTTTGGCGATATGATCACGAATTACATCAAACAACGGACAGCCGACAGTTGTCAGTGTCATAGTAATGGCGGCGGTCCCATCATCGTCTCGTTTCGCACCATAAATCAATCCCATTGCAGTGACGGGAAGATCGAGTTCCGGATCCCGAACGCGGTGCAATGCGGAAATCAATCGCTCCTCCCGCTCCATTGGCGGAAGTGCCGAGCTTAGCGTCGTTTCCTCCTCAGATATCGGTGTCTCAGACGATGGTTGATCCATCGGAAACGCGTTTTAATGAAATAGCCTGAACGGGGCAGCTGCGAGCGGAGTCAATAATCGCATCTTCACTATCTGCATCCGCACTATCCAATACTACCGCTTTGCCGTCATCATCCAGCGCATATGTCTGTGATGCCATGGCAATACACGCGCCGGCGCCGATACATGTATCTGCATTGACCGTGATTTCAATATCACCGACAACAACGGGGCCGTACGGCTTGTTGGGATCTTTTGGTTGCATAGAGGGTAAATTAGTATTTTTATGAGCGCGTCGATTGAAGGGCGCGCTGAGCGGTTTCCAATGCCAAGAGTGCGCATTTTATTCGCGGTGGCGAGAGAGGAATACCAATCAATTCCAGCATAGCATGAGCATCCATTTTTTCCAACTCTGTACGCGGTGATTGGATGATGTGCTCCATAAGCAAATCGGCGGCGGCGGCGGAAATGGCACAACCGTCTCCATCAAATGCGGCACATTCAATTTGTCCTTCCGCATTGATGCGCAATTCCACTCGGACACGATCCCCACAGCTATCGTTTATTGATTCCGCAGTGTGAGTGGCGCTATCACAGTGACCGCGATGGTGGGGATGATGATAGTGATCCAACAATCGTGTATCGTACATACAGCGGTAGTAATTACTCTTCTTTCAGTATACCACTATTGCGGTCCGTATGATATACTGCAAAAATGATGACACCATTTTCAGACAATATATTAT
This sequence comes from uncultured Pseudobdellovibrionaceae bacterium, assembly GCA_964463705.1. Classification (GTDB taxonomy): domain Bacteria; phylum Patescibacteriota; class Minisyncoccia; order Moranbacterales; genus JALVQA01. The sequence goes on from CAYXCH010000004.1 coordinate 24,368, forward strand.
TTTTTGATGCGGAATTCTCTTCGTTGGAATTTGAGTCCAGTCATTTGCTTTCATTTGGCGCGGTAACTCTGGATGGGAGTGCGTCGTATTATTGTGAGATTGAATATGACGGGGACGTGAGCGAGTTTGTTCGGACGGAGGTGTTGCCGTCTTTAACGGCACCGAAAATTTCCATGGATCAGGCGCGGAGGGAAATTGCGGAGTTTATTCGCGCCCACTATGATACGCCCCCGTATCTCATGACGTATGTATACAAGTACGATGCGTATCATTGGTATAAATTATTTGGATATAACGATGATCTTACGCATCGGATTATTATTGATTTTGCCAGCATGTTGTTTACCGTTGGCATTGATCCGGAAGAAAACAGTGCAGATCGCCGAGCGGAATTTCTTCAATCACATGGTGTGGATATCTCAACATTGCGAACTCACAATGCACTGGATGATGCCCGTGCCCTTCGTGCTGCGTATCGGGCGGTTGTTTTAGCAGAACAACGATGAACAGGGCAGTGGTACGAGCGCTGCGCTCCAATACGATTGTCGCGGCACCGACGGATACAATCTATGGATTATTGGCACGAGCACACTCTCCGGTGGCGGTAGAGCGGCTGTACGCACTTCGCAATCGCGATACACAGAAACCGTTGATTATCTTGATTTCTCACTTACGGGATATGCAACAATTCGGTGTGCGATTGACGGCGGCTCAGCATCGACAGTGTGCGGCACTGGCCCGCACTCGCCGACCCACAACAATGATCGTCCCACTGTACTCTGCTGTTGCACGGGAGCGGTATGCCTATCTTCATCGAGGACATAATACATTGGCATTTCGGGTGGTTCATCAGCGGTGGTTGCGCATGGTAATTGCCGCTACGGGCCCGCTTGTAGCACCCAGTGCCAATCCGCAAGGAAAACCGCCGGCAGACACTTCGCAACACGCACGGGCATATTTCGGTAACAAAGTGGCAATATATTGTCCCTCTCGTCCTCGTACCGATCGTCGCCCATCACGTATTGTTCGCATAGACAGTCATGGGCGGTGTACGGTAATTCGGTCATAATTACCTTTATTCATTATGCGTAAAACCATTGTTCATCGTGGGGCTGACGAACTATCGTATGAAATTCGTGGAATTACACACCTTGCACAGCGTGTAGCGGCATGTGGTGTAGATGTGGTGTGGGAAAACATTGGTGATCCCATCGCCAAGGGACATGCGGTGCCGGAATGGATCATGGATATTGTCGCTAAGGCGGCGCGCCGGAATATATCGTACGGATACTCGCCAACGCGCGGGGTGAATGCTGCACGTGCATTTTTGGCAACGCAACGAACAGCAGAGGGTGGGGCGACATTGCACGCCGATGACATTCTTTTTTTCAACGGATTGGGCGATGCTATTGCCGTATTATATGAATATCTCGCACCGGATGCACGCATTCTGGGCCCATCGCCGGCATATCCAACTCATTCGTCGGCAGAGGGCGCCCATGCGCAATCGCCACATCTCACCTATACGCTCAATCCACAAAATAACTGGTTGCCGGATATTGATGATATTCGTAACAAAGTACGCTACAACCCTTCCATTGTCGGTATTCTCATCATCAATCCGGACAATCCGACCGGCATGGTGTATCCGCGGCAGACGCTTCAAGATATTGTTGCCATTGCTCGCGAACACGATCTTTTTATTGTTGCTGATGAAATTTATGCGCATCTTGCGTATTGTGATGAGCCATTTGTTTCTCTTGCTCATGTCATTGGTAACATACCGGGTATTGTATTGCGGGGTATGTCCAAGGAAGTTCCGTGGCCGGGAGCGCGATGCGGTTGGGCGGAGTTCTACAATACCAATACCGATGCCGAATTTGCTCGGTATGCCACCGCATTACATGATGCCAAAATGCTGGAAGTGTGCGCGACAACACTTCCGCAAACGGTACTGCCGGAAATTTATGGTGATGAGCGATTTGCACAACACGTTAAAGAACAGCGAGCTGTATATGCACGTCGTGCAAAACAAGCGGTGGACATATTTCGTACTGTCCCGCATATTCATGTCGTTCCGCCTCAAGGAGCGTTCTACTTATCATTGGTATTTGACAATGTGTTATGTGAGCGAGCGCGGACCGCAACATTACCGCCACTGAATGACGCAGTGCGAGATGTTATTACGCCGGCATTGAATGATGTTCCATGTGATACGCGATGTGTCTATACTCTTCTTGCTCATACGGGGATCTGCACAGTGCCGCTTTCCGGTTTTAACACGACGTTACGCGGTATTCGCATGACATTGTTGGAGCGTGACGATGATCGGTTTATACAAACGTGCACGCAGCTGGCAGTAGCATTGCGTCGTCTATCGGAGGCGGACGATTCCCATTGCCAGATTGACCTGGCAACGGTATAATTGCAAACATTGGAAGGGTGCCGGAGTGGTCGAACGGGACTGACTCGAAATCAGTTGACCTGCATCTGCGGGTCCGTGGGTTCGAATCCCACCCCTTCCGCCAATGTTGAATTTTTGCGTTTTTGGCTGAATTTGGGGCAGAGTACACCTTGTGTATAACATACCACAATAGTGTCTTTATCTGATAATTGTTTGTTGTTATTTTATATGTGAACGCCTTCTTTCACTGCGTAAACTCCTCAGGACGATAACGCAGGTATACCTCTCTAAAAACAAACCTAATTCGCCAATATCTTTTCCGCATGTTGCGGGTATTTTTCTGCAAGTTTTCTCTTGTCTTCCATGCTCAAACTATATAAGTATATGTCACCAGTAACACTTTCCGGTAATTCAAGCCCTTTAATTGTTTTAAGACTGTTTAAATACAAACCTTCACCCACTGTTCTTGGGAAGGTTGCCCCATCGGCTGATTGGAGATTTTGTAAATACAAATCCCCACCCACTGATGTTGGGAAAGTTACTCCATTGGCTGATTTGAGGTTTCGTAAATCCAAAAATCCACCCACTGTTCTTGGGAAGGTTGCCCCATCGGCTGATTGGAGACTTTGTAAATCCAAACCTTCCCCCACTGTCGCTGGGAAAGTTACTCCATCAGCTGATTGGAGACTGTTTAAATACAAAACTCCCCCCACTGTTTCAGGGAAGGTTACTTCATCGGCTGATTGGAGATTTTCTAAATACAAACCTCCCCCCACTGTTTCAGGGAAGGTTACTCCATCGGCTGATTGGAGATTTTCTAAATACAAACGTCCACCCACTGTTTCTGGGAAGGTTACTCCATTGGCTGATTTGAGGTTTCGTAAATCCAAAAATCCACCCACTGTTGTTGGGAAGGTTACTCCATCGGCTGATTGGAGATTTTCTAAGTTCAGATTTCCACCCACTGTTGTTGGGAAGGTTAGTCCATCGGCTGATTTGAGGCTTGGTAAAATCAAACTTCCACCCAAATCAAATGGATGTTTGATTTTATTCTTTAAAATATCAAGATGGGATTCATTAAGATCTCCCTCATAATATCTAGTATTTTCATTAATATCTTCCGGTCTTCTGGCAATTTCTCCCACTTCATAATTCGTTCCATTCTTTTTGTTCATTATTTCTGTAAATCTTTCATCAGATGTTTTTTCAGTAGTTTCTCCAATCTTTAAAACAAAATCATTTTCCGGATCAAAGTCTGAGGTTGGAATTTCACCTCTTCCTGTTGCAACATGATCCGTAGATACTTTAATATTTTCTAACTCACTGGTATTGATAGAAGTGATTCTCCTTTTTTCTCCATCATCTTTGATTGTTTCTTGAAGTTTTTCTAAGGCTTCAATTAATTCTCCATAATATTCATCATCAAAACTTAAATATTGATCATGAGCTTTTTTGATCTGTTCTATTCTTCCTGTTCTTGGATTGTATTCAATAGTTACTAACGGCCAATGACTATCAGTTGTACGAAAAGAAAAAACCTCTATTTTTCCTGTTTCTACTCTTTTTATATGCGGTTGTGTCTTGTCACCGATACAATGATGCATCTCTTCTCCCTCTCGCTCCAAATGATCCGCATTTAATAATTTGGCAAGATAATACTTTCCGGAATCAGTTTCAAAAAGAGCTTCATAAGGGTTTACTCTATTAGAAAAAATACTTAAATTAAATTTCTTATCTAAGAAAGAGATTGTGGCTTTTTTGTCCTCTAGTGTTTCTTGACTGTTAAAAATCTTATTCAAAAAATGGATTTTTGCACTATATTCCAGATTTTCAAATTTTTCTATATCTATATCTAGAATACTGCCACTGGAAATATCTTTCAGTCCCGTGTATATCTTATTAACAACGGCCCTTAACTGTTGCCGTTCTCGTCGCTGCTCCTTTGATGCGTTTCGGTGTGCTCTAATAAGATTTTCTATATTACTTCTATCTTTAGTAGTGTTTAATCGTTTGGGATTTTCTTGAACAGCATCAAATAAAACATTTTCATCAATTATTTCATTGTCTTGAAAATATCTTAATAATTTTAATTCTAAATTAGCCTTTTGTATTTCAGATAATTCTATCTCTGTTTCAGAGGATAATCTGTTTAATAAATTATTTTTTACTTCTTCAACTTTCCTTACCACTTTTTCTCTTCTATCTCCAGCTATATGTTTTTCTAAAAAAGTATTGATTTCAAAAATAATCTTTTGAAGTTGCTTTTGTTGATAAAATTCCGGAGTTTTTTCTTCTTCTTTTTTATTCTGTTTTGTTAAATCAATTGCATAATAATCAATTCGGTTACCAGCCCATCTTGTTGTACCCCTTTTTTCAAAACCAAATCTGGTCAATATGTTGTTTAAACGCTTATTCCAACCATGGAAAGATAATTGAGTATATCCTTTTTCTTTGGCCTCATTTAAAAGGTTTGGTATCTCAGAAAAAGCAGATAATCCACTTTTATTATCTGTTCCAAAATACTTAATATATCCTTTCTCAATATTATCATCAAAAACAATATAGGTAGAAATATCACCACCCTCATTTCTGTAAATCCTATTTAAAGGATGTGATTTATTTTCCAATTTACTAAGTAAATCAGCTAAAGCCTTCTCCTTAAAATCCTCCGGTACATCTTTAATACCTAAAGTAATTTCAGTGATTTTCTTTTTATCTTCTTCACTTAACTTGACAAGGCTCTCTTCTTGACTTGTTTCTAATCCTTCTTTTTTGAAATTCATAATAGAATTATATTAAAACTTCACAAAAACCAACAAGTACAATACCATCTACTTATTCTGTTAAGAAGTTTACCATATAATTCCTCCATCATTAATGCTCTGTTGGTGAAATAACATTCCTTTAATATGTAAATAAGAGCTCTTTCTACAAATGCCTTTAAACTTTAGGGGGTTCAATTTTACCTAGTCCGGGAAACTCTCAATATGGCATTCTTTTAATATTTGGCACAACCTGCCATATCTTTTATGGTGGCTATTGGTTATGTGCACTTTAACCTGGTATTCTTTACATTATCGTGAGAATCAAAAAGTTTCTGATAGTTCTAGACTATTTTATTAGATAAAAACTGATAATTACAAATGCTTTCCTGTTTCTAAAACTTCTTTAATTAAAGGAATCATCTCTTTCCTCATAAGAATTCCATCTCTTTTGATAACACCATTTTTAAACTCAATATTTAATGCTTGTTCCAAAAGTTTTTGCGTGCCTTTGTCAATAACAACAATCTTGTTAAACGCTTTTTCTAAATCAATGCACGTCAATAAAATAAAATCTAGCGATTTTTCTTTTTTTAGCTCTTCAAGAATTTTTTTTATTTTGGCTAAATTTCCTCGTATAAATTCATTGACATTTATTATTTCAAGTTGAGCAATTCCTAAGTGATGTTTATTGAAATGAAAAGTTGCAAAATCATCAACAAATGTTTCTTTCAATGACTTTTTAAAGTGTGATTTATCAGAAAACATTTCATGAACATAATTTACTGGTAGAGAAAACTTAGTCTTGAGCCAATTTGCCATCTTATGATCTCTTTTGGTTGTCACGTTGGCCTGAAAATTTATCGTGTTTGAAATAATAGCCGAAAATAGAAATGCTGCCGATTCTTTGGAAATTGTTGTTTTATTCTTATAAAATTTTTCGGCGATTAAAGTAGCTGCGGATCCCACCAGCTCAATGTGTACGTTTGCATTTGGAAATTTATGAGCTTCATGTATTGCTCTGTGGTCAATGATTTCAACAACTTTTTCTGGCTGAATTTTATCTGACAACCCCCTCAAATCACTGACATCAACAACGACTATTCCACCAACATCATTAACTACTTTTTCGGCATCTTTCATAGCGGGAATATTAAATGCATCTAACACAAATTGAGCTTCTCTATGTGGTTTTCCAAATACACCCGCCACTACGTCGTTTCCATTTTTACGCAAAAATTCTGTATAACCATATGTACAGGCAGCTCCATCCAAATCAGGATTCTTGTAAGATGTTACTAAAAGCTTCATTTTATCATCCATAGAATACGCTTTCTTTATAAAATAATATGTAGTTCTATTCTAAAACACTTTGCCTAATGTGTAACTATAAGAGATTTTACGATGAAGGCATAATGAGTTGAGAGTTAGCAGGACTTAAACCTCATGGCGTGAGTTATACGCCCCGACGACTGAAAGGGGGAGAGTGTAGCGTAACACGGAGCGAAGTGGGGAAGTTCAAAAAATATTTTTCGTTCTTATTTTATCAGATAGGCTTTCTTTTATTTCTTATAAATTTGATTTTTTCGTTTTTCAATCTCTTCCTCAACTTTCCGTTTCGCTTCTTCCAAAAGTTCTTTGGATTCTTTTCTGAGTTTATGACTTTCTTTGATTTTTTCTACAATTTGAGTTTGGATTTGCGGCTTGATAAGTGGGATTTTGAATTTTTCAAAATCAGCCATTTTCGCACAAAGCACGACTTGTGCGGAGTACACCTTGTATAACATACCACAATAGTATCTTTATCTGATAATTGTTTGTTGTTGTTTTATATGTGAACACCTTCTTTCACTGCGTAAACTCCTCAGGACGATAACGCAGGTATGCCTCTCTAAAAATAAATATAATTCGCCAGTATCTTCTCCGCATGTTGTGGGTACTTTTCTGCAAGTTTTTCCTTGTCTTCCATGCTTAGGCTATCTAGATATATTTCACCGCCAATTCTTTCCGGTAATTCAAGTCCTTCAATTGTTTCCAAGTTATTTAAAAATAAATCACCGACCAATAATGCGGGAAAAGTTACTCCCTTAGCTGTCTTAAGACTCCTTAAATCTAAATACCAATCAATATATGTGGGTAAAATTACTCCTTCGGCAGTTTCCAGGCTTTTTAAATTTAAACACCCTTCTAAAATTACAGGAAAAACTAACCCTCCAACTTCTTTAAGATTTCTCAAATCCAAATCTCCCCCCATTGATATAGGAAGAATTAGTCCGTCAGGCGTTTCAATACTAGGTAGATATGTATCACCTTCTACCGATGTAGGAAGAGTTACTCCTTGGGCTGTTTTCAATTCCCATAAGCCGAGATTCCCATTTAAAACAAACGGATGTTTAATTTTATTCTTAAAAATATCAAGATGAGAATCATCTAAATCTCCCTCATAATATCTAGTATTTTCATTAATATCTTCCGGTCTTCTGGCAATTTCTCCCACTTCATAATTCGTTCCATTCTTTTTGTTCATTATTTGAGTGAATTTTTCATCAGAAGTTGCTTCTGTAATAGGTCCCACTGCTACAATACGGTCATGTTCCGGATCAAAATCAGAAGCTTTCTTCACGCCGTGATCTGTAAAAACTTCATCATCTTTAATTGTTGGATTTAACTTATCTTCAATTTGTTGCAAATACTCCGGATTTACTTTTTTATCCGTATATTTCTCAATAAATTCAACAAGTCCACACCTTAATTCTTCCAATGCCAACGTTGTTATATCCCGCCGTTTCATCTTTTCCAAAAGGTCAAAATCTCCAATTAATAGACTGACATTCTGCTTTTCTTTATCCAAAGAATCAACCAAGAAAAATAAGCAATCTAATGTAAGCCAAACTCCGACCTCTCTTGATTTTATAAAAATATCTATAATTTTATCTAATAATTCGTCAAAATTATTAAAAATGAATTTCTGTTTTTCCGAGTCAAAAGTCTCTACTCCATCTTTTGAACTATACGTGCTTGGAGGTTTATTGCCAGTATTGGCAGAAAGTGCAATTACTCCGTTCTGATTTAAGTATGGAGAATAAATATGTTCTCCATCTGTATATAAATCTAAAACTGGAATTCCAGCTTCTTTCAAAAGATTATGTATTTCAAAAATTTGTCGTATTCTTTCCTTACTTATTCCCTCATGAAATTCCTTTCTTACTAAAATAACTTCCTTTCCATTTTCTATAACTCTATACAACTTCTGCCTAACAATTCCATGA
>CAYXCH010000005.1:0-40667 GCA_964463705.1 uncultured Pseudobdellovibrionaceae bacterium
TGATGTTTTAGAACTTATAAAAACTTTTTCTAGCACTTGGTTTAGTTTTACTTTTATTAAAAAAATAATATGACAAATAACATAGAGCAACAGAATATGGCAACAAAAAACGGACAGCAAAGTGGAAATGGAAGTGGGAAAAAGGCGGCGCGCTCCGCGCGCCGCCCCCAAACCCCACCTCTACGCTTCTGTGGTTTTAATAGTAATATTTTTATGAATAATTTCTAAAAATTTAATTTAAATGTTAAAATTAATATATGAATAATACAATCATTACAAATCAGGACGGCAACACAATGGCCGATACGATAGTACGATTTTTAGAAAAGAGTAGGCAACTGGATGCATTAGTTGGTTACTTTTATTTTTCTGGATTTCAAAGTGTTTACAAGAATCTTAGAAATAAGAAAGTACGAATCCTTGTTGGAATGGAGATAGATAAGAAGATTTTGGAAAAAATTTCCACAATAGATTTTAGTAAGATAAATGATTATCTAGTTTCTTCCAATTCAGAGGCTCGTTCATCAGTATGGCAGGACTACATTGAATCTTTAGCAACAATTTTTAATAACACTGATGAATTTGACAATAAAGAATCAATTGAGGCTTTTGAGTTGTTTCTTAGTAAAATAAAAGATGGTTCATTGGAGATAAAGAAGACTGCAGAACCAAATCACAGCAAAGTCTATATTTTTCATTTTGATGAAGAGTTTACTAAAAATGGACAAGAACCAGGTGTTATCATTGAAGGTTCAAGTAATTTTACATTTTCCGGACTGGAGGGGCAACATGAAAGAAATAGGATTCTAAAAGAAAAACATTATTATGAGGATGATGCCAACAATTTTGAGCAACTGTGGAATAACCCAGATAACATAGAGCTGGTAAATATAGAATCAGCCGACTCTTTTATTGAAGAAATCAAAAAAAGAATCTGGCTTTATCAATTACCGTCGCCCGAGCTTTTGTATTACCGTGTTTTGGAAGAGTTTTACTCTATTGATGAAGTTGAAGGGGTAAAAATGCCAAGCGAGATTACCGGTGGTAAATTTACAGATTTACGATATCAGCGTGATGCAATAGAAAGAGGAATTGATAGAATTAATCGTTTCGGTGGGGTTATTGTAGCTGATGTGGTGGGTCTTGGAAAATCAATAATTGCTTCCACAATAGCGCATAATTTAAATTTACAAACGGTCATTATTGCGCCGCCACATTTGAAATCTCAGTGGGAAGATTATATTGCAGATTTTGATTTTAAGGCTCAAGTTTATACAACCGGAAAAATAGAAGAAGCTTTAAGGCAATATGGACAGCAAAATAGAAAACTGTTAATTATTTTAGACGAGGCACATAAGCATCGTAATGAAGATACAGAGAGCTACAAGATGTTGCACCGACTGTGTGCCGGTAATAATGTTATGGCACTTTCTGCGACACCGTTTAACAATGATCCGAAAGATATTTATGCACTTATTAAACTTTTCACTACCCCTGGGAAGTCAACCATTAAAACGGTTGAAAATTTAAGTATTGCATTTAATGAATTGTTTGTTAAATATAAAAAATCACGCCGCAAGTTACGAGATGCTAACACCAAAACAGAAGTGCGAGATATTGAACAAGAAATGCAACAGGTTGCTGAGCGGTTGCGTATGATGATTTCGCCGTTGGTAATTCGTCGCTCTCGTCTTGATTTAAAAGAAATTGATGATTATTGTGAAGATTTACAGGCTCAAGGTATAGAATTTGCAGATGTGGAAGAACCGGGAGCTCTTGAATATTCATTAGGAAGTTTGTCTGATTTATATTTGGATACACTTGAAATTATTTCTCCAGAAACAGAAACTCCGAGCAAAAAGCATTTTAATGGAGTGCGTTATAAGCCAGCCTCTTATTTAAAAGAAAATTCTGAGGTTATTAAAAAGCTTATTGCTGATAGTGATACGGATGATGAAGAAAAATCAGAAAGCGCCAAACAAAAATTACAACAAATTACACAAGCGCAGGTCAATGTTGCTAAGTTTATGCGTAGGTTGCTTGTGCGTCGTTTTGAAAGTTCCGTGGAAGCCTTTAGGAGTTCATTGAGTAATATGATTGATTCTGCCGAGCTGATGCTTGACTGGTATTACAACAGAAAAGAGGTTCCGATTTACAAAAAAGCAAACCTACCAGATACAAAAACATTAAAAGAACTATATGCCGAAGACTCAAAAGAATTTGATAAGCTGATAGATAAACTGGAAGGAAGGGGGCTTATTCGTATCCCCACAAGTGAGATTAAAAAAAGTTTTTGTGAAGATTTGGAGAATGATATTCGTATCTTAAAAGAAATTCAGCAACAATGGGAGAATGTTAATGATCCCAAACTGAAATACTTTGTAGAAAATATTAAGACTTTTATTGAAGAAAACCCTAAGCGTAAAATAATTGTCTTTACAGAGTTTGCCGATACTGCAGGGTATGTTTTTGCGCAATTGAAAGAACAGCATAAAGATTTGCGTGTTTTCAAATACACCGCCGCTGATAGCAACAAGCAGAACAAACAGATTATCAGAGAAAATTTTGATGCCGGATTAGATAAAAAATCACAAAAGGATGATTATGATATTTTGATTGCTACTGATGCGATTTCCGAAGGGTTTAATCTACACCGCGCCGGTATTGTTATTAACTATGATATTCCATACAACCCAACTCGTGTTATTCAGCGTGTAGGAAGAATTAATCGTATTAATAAAAAAATCTTTGACAGGCTATATATCTATAACTTTTTTCCTACCTTTACCGGAGAGCAAGAAACAAAAAGCAAGACCATTGCAGTGTTTAAGAAAAAGATTATTGATGCGGTATTGGGCGATGATACAAAAATCTTTACTTCAGATGAAGAATTGCAAAACTTTTTTGCGGAAGAATACAAAAAAGCTAAAGCTAAGATTGACGGCACCTCATGGGATGCTAAGTATTATAACAATTGGCACAATTTGCGACGTAACCCCAAATTGTTAGAACAAGTACGACAAATTCCACATCGTGTACGTATTGCACGAAAGTCAGATTTTGCTGGCACACTGGTTTTTGCGCGTCGCAATAACAATACAGTATTTGCTTTTGGTGAGACACCGGAAACAGCCAAAATTATTTCGCCTGAACAGGCTCTGCCAATGTTTAATGGAGAACATATCACCGAAGAGAAATCATCAGAAACTACTGCAAATTTTGATCCGATTTATAAAGTTGCCAAAGAGCATATTTTTAAGGAAAATACATTAGCAAAAGTAAAAACAAGTAAAAACAGAAAGGAAGCCTTAGATAAAATGAAGTTGCTTGCCAAGTTCCCACCGGCAAGAAATTATGCTCAAGATGTTCAAAAAATTATTGCTGAATTTGACGCTTTGCCGGTAGCAACGCTTAAAGAAATTAGCAATACAAAGATTGGCGATAAACCACAAGAGGCTTTTGAAAAGATCAGAGAAATTTTACCAATTGATTATATTGAAAAAATTATGCAAACCGCTAGCCGTGCTGACAATGCCGGTAAATTAGTTCTACTTTCCGAAGAATTTATCAAAGAATAACTATGACAGAATTTAATCCACAATTTTTTGATCAGGCGTACAACAGAGATGATTTTCTGCACTTTTTAAGAGTGTTTTTAGGTGATGTGCTTGAAATTTCTTTGTCTGATTTTTCACACACTGACTATAAGACAATTATATCCGCTCAACAAATTGCTACACACAGCGATTTAAATATTAGTATCATTGAAATTACACATAACACAAAAGATGCTCGTGTAGCTATTGCCCGAGACGCTTTTACTTTAATGGCTGATCATAATATAGACAATGCCTTAATTATTTTTAAAAACGATACACCAAATTACCGTTTCTCTTTGCTGACTATTGATCTTGAAGAAAGTTCAAGTGGAAAAATTAAAAACATTTATTCCAATCCGCGCCGATATTCATTTTTCCTTGGAGAAGAAGCAAAAGTCCACACGCCGTTTCAGCAACTTATCAAAAAAGGTCCCGTAAAAGATTTTACAGATTTACAAGAGCGATTTTCGGTGGAGGTTGTTAATAAAGAATTTTACAGAACTCTTGTTAATTTTTTCAATCGCCTTATCGGATCTTCGGGCACTGTGGCAGAGTTGGAATTACCGGATATTGATGTAGAAAAAAGAAAACAATTTGCTATGCGCTTGATCGGACGAATTATATTTACATGGTTTCTAAAACAAAAAAAGTCTCAAAAGGGCTCGCTGGTGCCAGAGGAAATTCTTTCTTCTCAAGCAGTCACGTCAAAAAAATATGTTGGTGGATATTATCATGATGTTTTAGAAAGGCTTTTCTTTGAACTTCTCAACACACCCAAGGAACAAAGAAATATCATCGGACATCCATTTGATTTGGTTCCATATCTAAACGGAGGACTTTTTTCGCCTCAAAGTGATGATTTTTATAAACTTAACAAAATAACCGGAGCCTCAGAATATTTAAATACCCTTAAAATCTCAGATAAATGGTTTAAAGAATTTTTTGAGTTTCTGGAAACATACAACTTTACGATTGATGAAAATACAGCTTTTGATCAAGAACTTTCCGTAGATCCGGAAATGCTGGGGCGAATTTTTGAGAATCTTTTGGCAGAAATTGATGAAGATACCGGAGAAAGTGCGCGAAAAGCAACCGGAAGTTTCTACACACCAAGAGAAATTGTGGAATACATGGTTGATGAATCTTTGCTTGAACATCTGAAAGAAACCACAAAAATTGATGAACAAAAACTGAAAGCTTTAATAAGTTACGGGCGCGATGACGATGAATTGTATCCGCTAACTGATGAAGAAAAAGATATTGTCATTAAAGCAATTGCCAATTTGAAAATTCTTGACCCGGCTTGTGGTTCCGGCGCTTTCCCAATCGGTGTTCTCCAAAAGTTAGTTTATATGCTTAGTGTTATTGATGAAGATGGGATGCGTTGGCGTAATTATCAGCTTTCACAAATTCCGGAACTTTATCGTCAGAAATTCGAACGAGATTATGACCGTCGTACAAAAGAGTATTTGCGTAAATTGGAAATAATAAAAAACTCTATTTTTGGGGTTGATATCCAGCCAATTGCTGTAGAAGTTTCTCGCTTACGAGCCTTCCTTACTCTTATTGTAGAAGAGGAAATAGATGATACAGATGAGAAAAATCGTGGAATTGAACCGTTGCCAAACCTGGAGTTTAAATTTATATGCGCTAATACATTAATCCCAGCGCCAGAACAAAATGACGATGGAGCGTTACCATTGGAAGACAGTTTCCAAACTGATCTTGAAGTGGCGATTGATGCTTATTTTTCATCCAATAGCAATGAAAAAGAACGATATCTTTCTGAAATACATCAACTTATCAAATCAAAAACCGATGAAAAAATGCGTATTTTAATTGGGTATCAGGAGCATGAAGATGAGAGGATGCAAGAATTACTCAGAAAGAAAAATAATAAAGCTATTTCTGAACAGTCCAAAATTATGTCTTTGTGGGATAGTTATTTGAATCTTTTTAAAAATGAACCGGTTGGATTTTTTGAGACCAAATACTTTTTCCCAAGTGTGAAAAACGGTTTTGACATTGTTATCGGCAATCCGCCATATGTAAGTTTAGAAAAAGTTAAAGAAAACAAAGAGGAATATAAAAAACATTATCAAGTTTTCGCCCCAAGAGGGGATTTATACACTCTTTTTTATGAGCGAGGCTTACAACTTACAAAAGAAAATGGATACTTAATTTATATCACTTCCAATAAATGGATGCGTGCCGGTTATGGTGAAAAATTGCGAGAATATTTTGTAAAGAAAAACCCGCTGAAACTTCTTGATTTTGGCGGCTTTAAGGTATTTGAAAGTGCAACCGTTGATACAAATATCTTACTCATTCAAAATGCGCCAAACCAAAACAAACTTCAAGCTTGTCATTTTAAAAACGATTATCAAAAAGGAGAAAGTATTGCAGAATATTTTGAGAAAAACAAAGTAGAACTTACAAACCTAAATTCAGACACCTGGTTTATTGGCACAGCGCAAGAACTAACACTAAAAGAAAAGATAGAAAAAATCGGAACTCCTCTGAAAGATTGGGATATAAATATAAATTATGGGATCAAAACAGGCTTCAATGAAGCCTTTATAATTGATGCAGTCACAAAAGAAAAACTTATTGCTGAAGATCCAAAAAGCGCCGAAATTATAAAACCTCTTTTGCGTGGAAGAGATATTAAACGTTATGGATATGAGTTTGCTGATAAGTGGTTAATTGTTGTTAAATTCGGAGCTTATAAATATTTGGCAGAAAAGTATCCAGCAATTTATAAGCACTTAAAGCAATACGAAGAACAATTAAAAAATCGTGGACAATGTAAGTACAGCCGTTCAAAGAAAGTACAAACAAATCAAGAATATCCGGGACAACACCATTGGTTAGAATTGGATAATAATCCAAAGGATGATTATCTTCAAGAATTTGAAAAGGAGAAGGTGGTGTGGGCAGAAACAGCACAAGAAATGAAATTTTGTATTGTTGACTCAAATATTTTTCTTGATAAAACAACTTTCTTACTTATTGGAGATAGACCGAAATATATAATTGGTATTATGAACTCTTATCTTGTGGACTGGTATTTTAGAAAGTTTATTACTAGTGCATTGGGAGAAAAAGGTATCCAACTCGCTAAAATATATGTTGAGCGTATACCAATCCTAAAAATTACCCAAGAAAATAAATCCGTAGCCGAAGAAATAGAAAAACTCGTTGATCAAATCCTTTCCGTCAAAAAACAAAACCCAAACGCTGACACAAGCCATTTAGAATCTCAAATAGACCAGCTTGTCTACAAGCTCTATGATCTCACACCTGAGGAAGTGCAACTTATAGAAAATAGCAAGAGTTAATTTGAAAGGATATCTTTTAAATAATTTTATCACCTCAAAAGATATTAAACTAAAAGGAAAATATAAATATTTATATTTTCTGAAAAGCTTTTAAAGGAAAATATAAATTTTGTTGTTCAGTATTGCGTGTTTTAGGTGTTAAGTAATGTTTTAATGAGATGTTAAGTAATAATAAAATTATAATCCACAAAATACCTTGATTTTAAATGGAAAAATGGTATATTGATGTTAAGTAAGCTAAGTGCTGTAAAAAAGTATTATGAAAAAAATAACTATTCCAAAACCAAGTTTTGATTCTGAAATTGTAAAAATTATTTTACAATTGGAGAAATTGCGTCATCAGAAATTGCAAGGAAAATTGCCACCGCATATCTTTTTTCAGTTAAAGGAAATCTTTCAGCTATTGGAAACCTTAGGGTCGGCACGGATAGAAGGAAACCGAACTACTCTTGCAGAGTATATTGATGATTTGATTTCTGGTGAAAGAAAAGATGAGCAAAGACTTGAAATAGAGAATCTAGAAAAAGCTATAGATTTTATTGAAAAAAACACGGATCAAAATACAAAAATAAATCGTGCATATATTTCCGAATTACACAAAATTGTTACCAAAGGACTTTCCTTGCCGCCGGCAGGTGAGGGATCGCGAACACCGGGAGAATTGAGAAAAATCAATGTAGAAATTAAAAAATCAAAACATAGACCGCCAGAGTTTGTTATATTGCCGGAATATTTTAAAGAGTTTGTTGATTTTATCAATCAAGATTATGAGGAACAGTGGCAACTGCTTATGATTGCAATTGCTCATCATCGATTTGCATATATACATCCATTTGATAATGGCAATGGGCGTATGGGTCGATTATTAAATTACGCCTTACTTATAAAGATGGGTTTTAATGTTGGCGGAAAAATTATCAATCCATCCGTTGTGTTTTACACCGACAGGGACAGGTATTATAAAATGCTTTCTATTGCTGATACTCTGAAAGATGTAGATGTGTTGGCGTGGTCTGAATATTTTTTAGTTGGGCTTCTTAATGAGATGCAGAAAATTGCCAGCTTGCTTGATGTTGATTATGTTAAAAACAATATCTTAAAGCATACCATTAAAAGTGCATTAGCCGACAAACATATTACGGAAAAAGAATTCAAGGTTTTAAATTTAGTTATTAATAGAGAAAATATGCAAATAAAAGCGGAAGAGCTTTCAGAAATCGGAATTAAATCATCGGTTACAAAGTCAAGGATAATCGCAAAATTAAAGGAGAAAAAAATGGTAATGCCGATAAAGAAAAAAGGTAGAATTTATACAATAAGTTTTGTCGGTAATGTATTATTACGGAATGTTATCAGAACTTTGGATAAACAAGGTTTTATTGCTGATTTTCTTAATAAAAATTAAATATGACAAATAATTTTTATGAAAAGGGTGAGATACCCACTTTACTTTCTGTTGTAAAGGCAATGATGGAGAATATGCAAAAATAAAAGATTGGAAAAATGATAAGATCATCCGTTTTATTGATTTGTTAGACTGAAGATTTGTTGTAATAATGTATAATAATCTCCCACAATGACTAAACAAAATGTATATAAAATCTTTGGAGTGTTGGGGGTGGTTGTTGCTGTGCTTTTGGTTGTGTGGATGGTTGTGGAGACGAGGTTGATTGTTGTGCGGGAGGTGGTGGTTGAGAGTGGTGTAAATGATGTAAGTGGTGTTGGCGGGAAAATTGAATCGGAGGAGTATGAGGTGTGTGATGAGTTTGGAAGAAGGTTTGCGTCGGAAAAGGCGGCGCGGGAGGCGGGGTTGCTTGAGGCGCAGTTTGGGGCGACATATTGTCAGTATCTTGATGATGAGCCAGAGACCGAAGTGAGTGAGGTAGCTGGCGTTGGTGAGAGTGAAGTTGTAAGAGAAAGTGGTGGAGTAGATGCTGGTGTAAGTGCGGACACGAGCGCAGGCACAGGCATGAGCATAGATGCGGAGCGGGTAAGTGGTGAGATTGGCGAAGTGGATGGGGCAGATGGCGCGAGCGCAGAGGTGCCAGCGAGTGCTACTGATGTTGAGGCTACAGAGCCGGCGCAAGAGGGGCAGAGCTGGTGGAAGCCTGCGCTTGGCACGAGCTGGTTTTGGCAGCTGGATGGCAAGCTCAATCTTGAGCCCGATGCGGAAGTGTTTGATATAGACCTTGAAGACACAAGCAAGGAGCAGATTGAGGTGCTCCACAAGATGGGCAAAAAGGTGATTTGCTACTTCTCTGCCGGGAGTTATGAGAGCTGGCGCAAAGACGCGGGGCTTTTTCCTAAGTCTGTGTTTGGCAAAAAGCTGGACGATTGGGAAGGCGAGCGCTGGCTTGATGTGTCGCGCTTTGGTAAGTTTGCGGGAGTAATGCTTGCGCGGCTCGATGCGGCAAAAGAGAAGGGTTGTGACGGTGTTGAGCCGGACAATGTTGACGGCTTTTTAAACGATACGGGTTTTGAGATATCTTATAAAGACCAGCTCCGCTACAACAGGTGGTTGTCAAAAGAGGCGCGCAAGCGCGGGCTTGCCGTGGGACTTAAAAATGACCTTGAGCAAGTAAAGGATTTGGTAGATTACTTTGACTTTGTAATAAATGAGCAGTGCTTTGAGTACGACGAGTGCGACAAGCTTTTGCCCTTCAAGGAGGCGGACAAGGCGGTGTTTGGCGTGGAGTATAATGTAGACAAAAAAGATTTTTGCCCGCAGGCAAACGCGCTGAAATTCAGCTGGCTTAAGGCAAACTACGAGCTTGATGGTAAATTTGATCCGTGTTGGTAATGCCGATATATTAATGCTGGTGATGTGTCGAGTCCTGAGCAGCGTGTGTCTATTGGTGGTATACTGTAAGTATAGGTAGCGGTTGGGTGATTATTATTTTATGAATACATATCAAGAGGTGTTTGCGCGAGCGATGGCGCGGCTGAACGATGAGCAACGAACGGCGGTGGAGACGATTGACGGCCCGGTGGTTGTTATTGCCGGTCCGGGGACGGGGAAGACGCAGATTTTAACGTTGCGCATCGCCAATATCATTATGCAGCTGGGGGAGGACTATGCGCCCAATATCTTGGCGCTGACATTTACCAATGCCGGGGTGTTGGCAATGCGTAAACGGTTGTCGGAGTTTATCGGTCCGGAGCGTGCCAACGAGGTGGGAATTTTTACTTTTCACTCGTTTGCCGAGGAGCAGATTACACGCTATCCGGAATACTTCTCGCAGTTTATCGGCGCGCGTCCCATTACGGAGTTGGAGGAAATTCAAATCTTGGAAGAGATTTTGGAGAGAGGGAACTACAAAAAACTAAAGAACTTTGCTCACTCTTTTGAATACTATGTACCGAACATTCGGGACGCTATTCGGGATCTCAAAGACGAGGCCATAACGCCGGAAGAGTTTGCCGCCTCATTGCCGGAGGTGGAGCGTCGGGTATTGGATAAGCTGGGAGATTCAGCGTATTTGAAGCGAAAATCCGGCAATCGGCAGAAGGGCGATCTTTCCCTGACGGCGGAGAGGCGTATCAAAGAGCAGAAGGAAAAGCAAGAGGAGCTTTCCCGAGTGTACGCAGAGTACCAATCAGAGTTGGAGGCGCGGCGACTCTATGATTTTTCCGACATGATTTTGTCGGTGGAGGAAGAGCTGGAGAAGAACATGGAGTTTCGGACGGAGTTGCAGGAGAAGTATTTGTATCTATTGGTTGATGAACATCAAGATACCAATGAGGCGCAGAATCGCCTGGTGGAATACATCGCCTCCGCCCCCGTCAATGAGGGGCGCCCGAATATTTTTACCGTTGGAGATGCCAAGCAAGCGATTTACCGATTTCAGGGGGCATCGTTGGAAAATTTTCTGCGATTTAAGAAGGCGTATCCGAACGTGACGGAAGTTTCTTTGGTGAAGAATTATCGTTCTACGCAACAGGTATTGGATGCGGCGCACTCGCTTCTTCCGGAGGAACGGGCATTGGAGGCCGGGCATCCGGAAATTTCCACGGTGGAGGGGAAGATTGCGGTGGGTGCATTTGATACTCGCAAGGAAGAGTTGATATTCCTGGCGGAGGACATCAAAAAGAAGATTGATCGCGGGGTGTCGCCGTCGGAGATTGCCGTTTTTTATCGCAAGAATAAAGAAGCGCGGGAGATTACGGACATTTTTGAGAAGGTGGGAATTCCGTTTACGATAAATTCCAAAGAGAATATTTTGGACGATCGGGAAATTCGGAAACTGATTCTGTTGGCGGAGGCGGTGAATAATCCCCATAATGACGAGGCGTTGGGGAAGGCGCTGTTCGTTGATGTTCTTGATATTCCGGCCGACGATATCGTGAAGGTGTTTGAAGCGTTGCGTTACCGTACGGGAGTGATAACAACCAACACATCTCTGTTTACGCTGATTTCCAGCCCGGAGATGTTGGAGGAAATCGGAGTATCCAATGCAAAGGCGTTGGTGGACACCGCGCACCTATTGACGACTTTAACGCGAGACAGTAAAAACAAAGACTTTGGAGATTTTTTTCAGGAGTTCGTGCATACCGTCGGTTTTTGGGAACATATATTCGCTCGGCGAGATAATGTGCTGGCATTGCGGAGATTGGAGCGCTTGTTTGACGAGATTAAGCGGCAGTTGGAGATACATCCGGAGTATTCGTTGTCGGATTTTCTCACGCATATTAAGATTTTGAAATCATACAATATCGGTATTGAGGTGGGGGGAAATGATTTGGTGGACGGTGTGCGGCTGATGACCGCTCATGGATCCAAAGGGCTGGAGTTTGAGCATGTGTATATCACCAATGCTGTTGATAAACATTGGGGAAATCCGCGGAAACAGTCACACGGTTTTGATATTGAAAGCAGAAAGACGGCGGGGGACAACGATGACGAGCGCCGACTGTTCTATGTGGCATTGACGCGAGCAAAGAAGGAGGCGACCATTATGTGGTCCCGTGTCGGCATGGATGGACGAGAGTACGCACCGTCTATCTTCTTGGAGGAAGTGGACTCCCGTTTATTGACACCTATAGACAGTGCGCCGAAAGATGTGACGGAACGAATGGCGGTGTTGTTCGCACCAAAGCAAGAGCGAGTTTTATCCGTCTTTGATCCGGACTATATCAAGACGCTCTTTCTGCGTACCACGCTTTCGGTCACGGCGTTGAATAATTATAAGAAGTCTCCCATTGTATATTTCTTTCGCAATCTAATTCGTTTGCCATCCATTCAGACGCGACCGTTGGTGTTCGGAAACATCATCCACGATACGTTGGAACAATTTTTTGCAGCGGGAAAGCGCGCCGGCGGAGTAAATCCGGGACGGGAGAAGCTATTGGAATATTTTGAACGATCGGTGGAAAAGTTTCGGGTGGCGGAGAAAGATATTGAGCCGATGCGGAAGGCCGGTCGGGAGTTATTGGAGAAATATTTTGATCGGTATGCGGAGGAGTTTACGTTTCAGGTAGAGACGGAAAAGGGGATCGCCACCGAGCTTGCATTGCCGGGCGGTGAAACGATTACATTGTATGGTATTGTGGACAAAATAGAACAGTTGCCCGATGGGCGGGTTCGTGTGGTGGATTATAAGACGGGGTACCGCGGAAATATTGATAAAAAAACACGAGCGGACTTGGAGCGCCAGCTGGTGTTTTACAAGTTCCTGATTGATAACGATGCTCATGATGATCGGGTGAGTGAGGGGGTGATTGATTTTGTTGAGGAGGACAGAACGGGTAAATTTCGCCGTCTGCATGTACCGCTTGATCGGACGGCGGTGGATGCGTTGATAGAGGAAATTCAGGACTTCGCGACAGATATTTTAAGTGGCGAATTTTTGACACGAACATACGAGCGAACGCCGGACAACGAGGAATATTTCGCCCTCTGGGAGTTGATAAAGAAGCCGGAATAAAAATTGCATATGTAAACATTCTAAAATATGATAGATACTGTTTCCAATGAATATCTTCGGTGTGACATAGTAAAACATCTCCGATATATGGGTGAGATGAAAGAGGTGAAGGAGTTGATCACCTATGCCGAGCACGTTCGCTCTCCGTGGAATAGAAAACATATGCAGGGACATTTTACCGCCAGTGGTTTGGTTATGGATGAGAGCGGAGAGCGAGTGTTGTTAATTTATCATAATGCGCTCAAGCGATATTTACAGCCGGGTGGTCATATT
The DNA here is from genome assembly GCA_964463705.1 of uncultured Pseudobdellovibrionaceae bacterium. Lineage (GTDB taxonomy): Bacteria > Patescibacteriota > Minisyncoccia > Moranbacterales > JALVQA01. Next base: position 13,138 of record CAYXCH010000005.1, read on the forward strand.
GAGTCGGAGGATAAAAGTGTTTGGGCGGCGGCAAAGCGAGAGGTGGAAGAGGAAACGGGGATGAACGTTAAGGAGAGTGCGCTCTGCGGAAAGACCCCAATTCTTTTAGACGTACATACAATTCCCGAAAATAAGAACAAAGGAGAAGCGGAACATCGGCATTTTGATTTTCTTTTTCTTTTTGAGTTGGAGGACTCCAAGGCTTCCGTGCGATTGCAACGAGAGGAGGTTAGTGATTTTCAGTGGGTTGGTATTGACTATCCATTTGCAGAGGGTGCCGTTCGTCGGGCGGTGGAGTCTCTGCGCGCGCATCGGAGCGCTTAATCTAATCATAGACTCTCGTGCAAACGGTTGTGAAATTGTGAGTATTTGTTACCATAAGAGGTGATTGTAAGATACCGGGAGCATGAGCACGGACGAGCAGTTTTGGAAACGGTATGCGGCGCGAGATTCCACGGAGCCGTTTTTTGCGTTGGCGCCGATGTATGATGTAACGGATGTGGCGTTTCGGCAACTGTTCGTGCGGTACGGGAAGCCGGATGTGATGTATACGGAGTTTACCAGCGCAGAAGGTATTATCCATGCGGTGGGACGAGAGAAGATCGGGCATTTGTTATGGCGGGAGGAGAATGAAACACCGTTGGTGGCGCATTTGTTTAGTGCGGATCCGGCGGCGATGCGAGCGGCGGCACGAGTAGCGGCGGAAAAGGGTTTTGACGGAGTGGATATCAATATGGGATGTCCGGTGAAGAATATCCAAAAACAGGGATGTGGGGCGGCGATGATTCGTACACCGGAACGAGCGTGTGCCGTTGTGAATGCCGCAAAGGCGGGAGTGGCGGATGCCGGGCGGTCCATCCCCGTAAGTGTTAAAACACGGATTGGCTATCTGCGGGAGGAGATTGATACGTGGATTCCGGCAATTCTATCCTCGCAGCCGGCAGCGTTGGCGGTGCATTTGCGTACCAAGAAAGAGATGAGTGAGGTGCCGGCGCACTGGGAGTTGATGCCGCGCATCGTGGCGCTTCGTGATGCTCACGCACCGGAAACGGTTATTATCGGGAATGGTGATGTGAAGAGTGTGGATGATGGAATTGAGAAGGCGCGGAACTACGGATGTGACGGAATTATGGTGGGGCGGGGAGTGTTTGGTAATCCGTGGTTCTTTTCCCGCGAAACAAAGGGGCGGCCACCGTCCGTGTTCGCTCGCTTAACGGCGTTGCGAGAGCATCTGGCGTTGTACCAAATGTATTTTGACGGGGTAAAAAACTATGAGATTATGAAACGGCATTTCAGTGCGTATGTTCGCGGATTTGCCGGTGCGTCATCTTTGCGCGCTCGTCTTATGAATACGCACACACTTACGGATGCGGATGAGATTCTTGCGACGGTGCTGCGGGAGTGGACGTCTCTTTCGTAGTATGTAGTGTTGCCGCCGGAAGGCGGGTGCGCAACAGTGTGGCGAGTTCTGTCGGATCGGCGATGGTAAACGGAACACGCATTGTTACGCCATTGTGTGTAAGGTGAACGGCAATGTCCCCCGCAGAGCATTGGGTAAGGATGGTCCGCAGGGTGTGCAGCATGTCGGTATCGTTTCCGTCCGGTATGGTGATGGTAACGGTGCGCGGGCGATGTGATGATGAATGCTTTGCCTGTGTTTTCTTAATACGAATGTGTTCACGCAGTGTATTGTCAGTGAGAGGCGTTACATCATCCGCCAATAGTTTGTTGTCACCATCTTTTGTACTTATCCGACCGGAGATAACCACTGCCGCACCGTCGGTATAGAGATCGGCGGTGCGTTCATACAGGGAGGGGAAAATAAGGCACTCTATCGCACCGGTAGTATCTTCCACGGTGATAAACAGCATCTGTTGACCCTTTTTTGTAATAATTTTCTGTTGTGCGATGATAACGCCACCGATACGAACGGTTTCTTCTTCGTGTTCCGCGTCGAGGTCTCCGATGGAGCGAGTAATGTCGCGGAGGTGATCTTGAAATACCCGTGCCGGATGGTCACTGACATAAAGTCCCAACAGTTCTTTCTCCCAGCGCAGTGTTTCACTCAACGGCGCCTCGTCGGTTTGCTCCAAGCGCAACGTTGCTCCAAGAGTGTCGCCGAACAGAGACTGTTGTGCACTTTGTTGCTCTCGCAGCCAGTCTTTGGCAAATGCCAGAATGCGCGGCATATTGTAAAGGATTTCACGGCGGTGAGCAAAGCGGTCAAATGCACCAACCATCGCGAGTGCTTCCAGTGATTTTTTGTTAATCATTTTTCCATTCTCGTGCAGACTCAATCGCGTAATAACGTCTGTGAAGTCACGGTAAGCGCCGCCGGATTTTCGTTCTGCGACAATGGTTTCCGCCACATCGCGTCCCACACCCTTAATGGCCGCAAGTCCGAAACGAATACTTTCCGTATCGTTATCTCGCACGACGGCAAAATCGGTAAAGCTTTCATTAACATCCGGTGGGAGAACGGGAATACCCAGCGCACGACATTCCGCCACATCAATGGCGACACGATCCACGTGTGCTTGATCGGATGTCATTAATGCTGCCATAAATGCAGCGGGATAGTGTGCTTTAAGGTACGCGGTTTGATATGCAATAAGTGCATAGCATGCCGCGTGAGATCGGTTAAATCCGTAGCCGGCAAACGGCTCAATAAAAGCGAACACTCGTTCGGCAATATCTTTGCGCACTCCGTTTTTAACGGCGCCGTCCACAAACTTAATCTTCTGTTCTTGAATCAGTTCTACGATTTTCTTTCCCATCGCTTTACGCAGAATATCCGCCTCTCCCAGCGTAAAGCCGGCGAGATCTTGTGCAATTCGCATCACTTGTTCTTGATAAATCGCCACTCCGTATGTATCTGAGAGAATCGGTTCCAGTGTGGGGTGCAAGTATGTAATATCTTTCTTTCCGTGTTTTCCGGCAATGTAATCGGGAATCCATTCCATCGGTCCCGGGCGATAGAGCGCCACCATGGCGATAATGTCTTCCAATTCCGTCGGTTTGAGTTGTTTAAGGTATCGTTTCATGCCGGCGGATTCAAATTGAAATACGCCGGTGGTCATTCCGCGTTGAAACAACTCATACGTTGCAGCATCTTCCAATGAAATACGCTCAATATCTATCGTTTCTTTTCGGGTGGCACGAACAATACGAATGGTGTTTTCAATGATGGTGAGGTTTTTTAATCCCAGAAAGTCCATTTTGAGCAGTCCGATTTTTTCCACGCTGGAAAATTTCGTACTGGATGCGTACTGTGTCACCACCGCCGTGTCATCCGATGCAATGCGTTGCAGTGGCGTGTAGTGTACCACCGGCTCTTTGGTGATTACGACACCGCAGGCATGGACAGACGTATGGCGTGCAATGCCTTCCAGCCGTTGCGCCGTGTCAATGAGCTTTCGCGCGTCGGGATCTTTATACGCATCGGCAAATTCCGGCGATACTTCCAACGCTTCGGTAATGGAGGTAAACATGGGAATCATTTTGGACAGTTTGTCACAGTAGCCGTATGCATATCCCAGTGCACGTCCCACATCGCGAATTGCCGCCCGTGCCGCCATGGTTCCGAATGTGATAATTTGTGCAACATGATCGGCGCCGTATTTTTCACGGACATATTGCAATACCTCATCTCGTCGCGTGTCGGCAAAATCCATATCCACATCGGGCATGCTGACACGTTCCGGGTTGAGAAATCGCTCAAAGAGAAGTTTATATTTAATGGGGTCAATGTTTGTAATTCCGGTCAGGTACGCAACCAGTGATCCGGCGGCGCTTCCGCGTCCGGGTCCCACAACAATACCGTTCCGTCGTGCCCAGTTAACAAAATCTTGCACGATTAAAAAGTAGGAGGCGTACCCTGTTTTTTTGATAATTTCCAGCTCATAGTCCAATCGCTTCCGATGAGTGTCGGTTACATTATTGCCATAGCGTGTTGTCAGCGCCTTCTCACATTGAGTGCGCAGTGCCGCATCGGCGGTCATACCGTCCGGAAGTTCATAGTGAGGAAGTTGCGTTTCTCCCAGTGGAATGGTAAACGTACACCGGTTGGCAATGACGGTCGTGTTTTTCACCGCTTCGGGAACATCAGCAAACGCCGCTTGCATATATTCCGGCGTACGAAAGGACAAATCAAAATCCGTAAGCGTGGGGCGATCGGTATCATCTACCCGTCGCGCGGTGGCGATACACGTGGCAATATCTTGCGCATCGGCATCTTCGGGATTTAGGTAATAGATACTGCTGGTTGCCACCAAAGGAATACCCGTCGCGTTCGCAATGGCGCGACACCCATCATTAACCAACCGCTGTGCCGCCGTATCATGGGGCTGTATTTCAAGGTAGAAGTTATCTGCACCGAAGATATCACGGTAATCTTCCGCGGCACGGCGAGCGCCAACGGTGTCATGATCAACAAGACGCTCGGCGATTTCTCCATCCATCCATCCCGACAGTGCGATGATACCCTCTGCATGCCGGCGAAGAACATCTTTGTCTACTCGCGGCTCATGGTAAAATCCGTCCAACTGTGCGGTGGTAATTATTTGCAACAGGTTGTGATATCCGCGTGATGATGTTACCAGCAAGACCAGTGAATGGGTTTTCCGTGACGATGTATCATTCATGGATGTGGCACTGACTCGAATTTCACATCCGATAATGGGAGAAATTCCCCGCTTTTGCGCATGGACGGTTAATTCTACGGCACCATAGAGATTTCCTGTGTCGGTCAGTGCCAGCGCGGTCATGCCGTGAGATGCCGCGCGTTCCACAAGATCTTCCACTGATGGCAGTGCACTGAGGAGGGAATAATGGGAGCGAACATGGAGGTGTACGAAGTCCATAAACATATGATTTCCTTCAAGTATACCACAGCACGGAACGTAAAATGCCGTGGTGATCATTGATCACCACGGCAAAATCATTAGCACGAGGAAAAGAAAAATCCTCGTGCCTGCACGCGCCAATTCCGTGGCACGCTTCATGGCGTGTTTCCGTGCACGCCGGATGCGCGCGGCGCTACGGCGCCGCGCGCAAAAAACAAGTGCCAGCACCGCTAATTCCGATAGCAGTGCAAGCATCAGCAGCGCCGGGAATGCTCCCGGCGCTGCCAAAAATATGAGGAGGCAGACAGTGATGACAGCCTCCACGATGGCGCGCCCTGCACGCCGGAGTCCTGTCACCATGTTCACCTCCTCAAAAAAAACAAAAAACTTCCCAAAGCATACCAGAGAATTGGTAATTATGCAATATGGTATGCTGGATATATGGATTATCCAACATGGGAACAAGAGCGCATTTACCATGCGAATGGATCGCTTGTGGCGGGAGTGGACGAAGCGGGACGCGGACCGTTGGCGGGGCCCGTGGTTGCGGCGGTGGCGGTTGTCCGAGATACGGCGCTGTATACGCGAGAGACGGCGGAATTATGTGCAGAGGAGAAACGCTGGGCGTTGGTACGAGACAGTAAAACACTATCTCCGAAGCAACGAATGCGGGCGGCGGAATTTGTGAGAGAGCATTTTCATGTTGCAACGGGACTATGTGATGCGCAGACAATTGATCGACTCAATATTCTCGGGGCGACGATGTTGGCAATGAAAAAAGCCATTGCGGCACTTCCACGATCGGTACGCAAGACACTGGTAGTGTTGGTGGATGGTGCGGATTGTATTTCAGACTATAGCGCTCCACAGTATGCGATAAAGAACGGAGATGGATGTGTTCGCACGATTGCCGCAGCATCCATTATTGCAAAAACGGTACGGGATGAGTTGATGATGGCGATTCATGCCGCGTATCCGCAGTATGGCTTTGATTCCCATAAGGGGTATGGCACACGTGCTCATATGGAGGCGATTGCGCGGTATGGAGTGACACCGCACCACCGACGCAGTTTTAAGCCGATTCGTACTCATGTTCGTGCGGCTCGGCAGTATGGTGCTGATGTGTAGGGTGGAGTATACTGTAAATAGTTTAATAGTTATCATTTTTTATGGAGAACAAAGGATTTTTAACATTCAGTAAACGAGCGAAGGAGATTGAACAGCAAGCGCGAGAGAACGGCGGTGATACGGCATCACATGGAGTACCGTTAGCAATGACAACGCATGCATCTCCGCACAAGTCCGGAGGAGAGGTATCGGAAATTTCACGTATGGTGACACAGATACCGGGTCTAACGACAAAAACATTGCACCAAGTAATGGGTAATTATCCATATCATTACAACAACGGGCGAGAGGCACTTCTTAGTGAGGCAGCCAATAGTGGTATATGTGAAGAGCGGCGATTTTTTGGATATCCCTGTCGTATGGGTCATGTAAATAAAGACAAAGACAAAGACAAAAAAGACAAAATTATTCAATATAGTTTGCCGCCGACACACCGTTTTCCGGTACTGGATCTTGATACTCTTGCAACAGGTGATTCTGAGGATATTGCACGATCCCTTGCCGCATGTTATGCGTTTTATACATCTTCTGCGGTTCAAAATGCGATGATTACATATGTGGAAGAGAAGCAAAGGCAGTTTAAGTTTCTAAAGGATGCATTTCGGCAACCCGATATAACTCTTTCCGAAGGAATGCGCGCTCTTATCGGACGAGCAATGTCTCGGAGCATTATCCTTTACCAACAAAATCAAGCACAGCGGGAACAGCAAGCACGTCTTGAAAAAGATATTGAATACGCGCAACAACAATATAATACTCTAAAAAAAGAGCAGTATTCACTACGTCTGTTAGCTGCTATGTTGTCATCACACCATGAAATGGTTAGTGAAACATTTTATGAATTATATGAATGGGCGCAGTATGTGGATACATCTTCTGATCACATGTCTCCGCAAGACATATCGACGGTATTTTCCGCATGGCAACGATTAACGGGAGAGCGGAAACTCACGTCGGTGCGAACCGGTCATCGGGATGGGTTAATGCAGAGATTTTATACAATGCATCCGGATGCATTGCGTCGCGCCTATCACCGAGCAATGGAGGAAGCGTCAACATCGCAACAGCAAGAGCGCGTACGAAAAGATGCACGGTATGTGGCTGAATTCTTTTTCTCTGAGCTTGCCAATGAAGCGGTAGTCATGATGAGTCCATTGATGGAAAATCGTGAAATGGCACATGATATAATTTCCGGTGTACTGGCGGCGGTACGCAGAAATGTTTCCGCAAAAACGGCGGAGGAGTTGCGTGACGCCGTGAAGCATATCAGTAATCTTGTTGATCATGAGAGAATACGGCAGCGAGATTTATTGGCAACACAGATAACGGAACTTGATGCGATTACAACGATTCATGAAGAGTCTTCAGATATTCCTCGGGATGTACGAGCGGTGGCGTACGAGGCGGCGTTGCCGATTACCGGTGATGGCCTGTCGGAAACAGATGAGGATACCATTATGATCAGTGTTGTTCCGACACTGGGAACGTATGCAGACTTTTTGTTAAAGACGGACGGTGTGGTGGTTGCACGGTATCGGGATGCAATGGCATTTTTACCAATTGATATAAAATTTCTTGGCTATGATAATAAGCAGAGGTCATCGTGGAGAAGTGGAGATGTGCAGCATATTAAGCATATTTCAGAGGCGCGCGGAGAAGATCAAGACAGTGCAAGTGCACACTCAACAATTATTTGTGCCACAACGGATGGTGATGATCAGGTGTTTGACTCATTGCATAATGTAAACCAATTCGCCACGGAAGCGTCAAGTCTTCTGTTAAAAGCGATTGCTCGCCTTCGTCGTTGTCCGGAAGATCAGAGGTGTTATGCAACTTCCGATACAGCCGGTGCGGTGCGTGTTTATGCGATAACAATTGACGAGCTGACGAAAGCGCGATAACATGAGAGTGTTATAGAGTAAGAATATATATATGAAAAAAATTGATATAACAATGGTGTTGAGTGCCATTATTGTCGGTGGTGCGATTATTTATGCGGCGAATACCTACACGGCACAGACATCATCATCACTTACGGATGAGCAGTTTGCGCAGATGTTGGATCGCTATATCCAAAATCAGAAGGCGCAGGCAGACAAAGAACAGGAGCAGGCACGGGCCGCTCGTGCACAGAAAGCGAAGTCTGTGGCTCCGATTGATGAAAAAGATCATGTCCAGGGACCACGAGATGCGACGGTGACAATTTTTGAGTACTCGGATTTTGAGTGTCCGTTCTGTAAGCGATTCTATAAGACGCCGGGGGCGGTGGTAAAAGCAATGGATGATGTTAATACGGTGTATCGGCATTTTCCACTCGCATTCCATGATCCGTTGGCAACACAGCAGGCGATTGCCACAGAGTGTGTGGCGCAGCAGGGAGGAGATACGGCATTTTTTGCCATTCATGATGCGATTTTTGAAAAGACACGCTCCAATGGCAAGGGAATGACGGTACAAGAGTTGAAAGCGCTTGCTCGTGCGCAGGTGAGTGATGCGGCGAAATTTGAAACGTGTTTTGCTGATGCGGACGGAACAATGCGAGCCCGTGTCCAGCGGGATATTGATAGTGGGACCGCAGCGGGAATTACCGGAACGCCGGGTGTTATCGTTCGCAATAACAAGACTGGAGCGGTTCGTGTTCTTCCGGGAGCGGTACCGGTGGAGATGGTGGAAAACGCTGTGAAAGAAGTGCGTGCCGATACCGGTGATGACGCATAGATGCGTATTCACCTTCACACGCTGTTGCGCATCCTACGTCATCGGAATTATGTGGTGGCGTTGGGTGCGCTGTTTTGTCTGTTTTTTCTTCTCCTGCGCGGCGTTCCGCATGCGCAGATGTTATGGCAATTTGCACAGCTTCCCAATATTGGCATCGGGCGATTTATATCCGTTGTTTGGGAGTTTGCCATTGCCTCTATCGTCCATGAATCATGGATGCAACAACTGTTGGCAATAGCGTTACCGTTACTGATGGCGGCCAATATCGTATTTACATGGGCACTGTGGCGGAAGCGGAACATTTTGCTTCATGCAAGGACACTAAGTACATCACTTGTCGGAATCTTTTTTGCCATATTTGGTGCGGGATGTTTTGCTTGTGGTACGGTACTTCTTGTGCCATTATTAAGTATTTTGGGTATTGGTGGCATAATTACATTGTTGCCATATGGAGGTATAGAAATTGCGATGGGTGGTGTTGTATTGCTTCTTTTAGCAAACGGTTATCTTTTGTATCATATGACGCAGACGAGCGTTTGTGTTCCAAAAAAATAAAAACCGCACCGTGTGCGGTAATGCTGCTCCGGGAGAGGGATTCGAACCCACGACCAATTGGTTAACAGCCAACTGCTCTACCACTGAGCTATCCCGGAATGTCTGACGACAGTGTACCGTATCTGTACGGAAATTGCAAGAGCGTGTGGTATGATAGAGGAGTAAAGCAATTGACTGATAGATTAATGCAGTGTGTTATTCTCGCGGCCGGGTATGGATCACGTATGGGGGCGTTGACGGAAGATGTTCCAAAGCCTATGTTACGCATTTACCACCGTCCACTGTTGGATTATAAAATCCACGTACTTCCGCCGGATATTACCCAAGTGATATTTGTGGTGGGGTATAAGAGTGAACAGGTAATAGAGTATTTCGGGACGCATGTTGCCGGACGCAGTGTGCGGTATGCATTTCAACCATCACTGAATGGTACGGCAGACGCTCTGCATGCCGCTCGACCGTTGTTGGGAGAACGTTTTATGGTGCTGATGGGAGATGATCTCTATACACGAGCGGACTTGGCACTTCTTGTGCGGCATCGCCACGCGATTTTGGGAATGCAACGAGAGGATGTGTATGGCACGGGAGCCATTGTTTGTGATGATCATCACTTGCGTGCCGTAACCGAAGCGTTTCCGCGCCATGAGCCCGGCATTGTTAATACCGGTGCATATATGCTGACACAGGCATTTTTTGACTATACGCCGGTATGTGCCGGAAACAGTTGCGCACAAGAAGTGGGGTTGCCGCAGACGCTGGCGCAAATGGCACAGAAGGAAGCGGTAACGGTGTGTCATGCTTCGGCATGGATGCAAATTACCGCTCCGGAGGATTTAGACACCGCTCGAGAACGTATTACGGAATTTCTTTAGATTTATTTATTAATGCAAACAACAATGACACAACAACCGACAGATACGGTATTTCACAAGATTGTACGTGGTGAGGTACCTTGCCATACGGTATGGGAAGATGATGACCATCTGGCATTTCTTTCCATTTTTCCCAATACGCCCGGTGTTACGGTTGTCATTCCCAAAACATGGCAGCCCAGTAACTTTGCACATGTGAAACCGGCGGCACTTTGCGCCCTAATGCGCGCAGCACAGACTGTTGCACGCCTAATAGAGAAAAATCTTCCCACCGTGGGACGAGTGGGGTTGATTTTTGAAGGCTTTGGTGTGGACTATTTACATGCAAAGCTTTTTCCAATGCACGGAACGGGGGATATGACACAATGGACGCCGATTGAGAGCGCGCGGACGGAGGAAGTGTACACACAGTATCCCGGTTTTCTTTCTTCTCATGATGCCGCACGGGTGGATGATGAAACACTGGCAGCAATTGCGGCGCAGATTCGCGGCGAGAGTGACAATTAATATACACGTTATGTACACATGGAAACACTGTATCAGTGAAGATACATGTATTACCCCCCCCAATAATGAACACACAATGGACACGGAACAGCAGTATCAGTGGGCAATAGAACGTTTGCGTCATTGTATTCGCGATATTGATGCGCGAACCCACAATACATATCTTCACCTGCTTTATCGGCGGCAATTTGCGCATGCGGTTGCCGCACGATTTTCCCATAGTGAGGAGCGCTTTCGTACGGAATTGGCTCCGTTGATAAAACACATTCGTTTGGAAGCATGGACAAAGCAGTTGCTTCCGTATCGTAGCGGCATTATTCGCAGTGCACATGCAAAGGGACATCAATATACCAATCTTGATGATTTTTGGGAGTGCAGTATTGAGCCGAGGACCTACATGGCACTATCTCCGGATGATTGTTATGATACGGATGGACCGTCATTGGTAACGGCACTGACTCCGCCCCGATATACGCAGCCGATTCATGCTCATGCGGAGAGTGACGAAGTAACATTTTATGCTCATGCCGCACGGGTGATATATCAGCGAGGGGCGCAGCGCATTACGCTGGACGTGCCGCCGCTGTCGGTGGTTCGTATTCCGAATCGTGTATATCATACCATTCAAAACATTACCGACACGCCGGCACTGAACGCATCCATCAAAATCCCTCAGGCGCTGCGTGATCGGATGGAGGATCATCCGGAAGACTCTCCGATGGATGCGGTGGCGCACCTGGTAGAAGCAACAGAGGAGGGAGCAATGCACCGATGGCAAATTTCTCATCACGGTGCGCCGTATGATATTGTTGCCGGAACGATAGATACGCATCAAGAGGCGACACTATTTACCGATATACATGAGGATGCAATGGCATATGTTATTGATGGTGACGGAGTGGTGGAGTTTCACAATGCCTCTTGCGTTACTCCGAACGCAACGGTTGCGGCAGGGGATCATATCGTTATTCAGTCGGGTGCGCATATGACGATACGGGCGATAACACCATTGACTGTTTACGGTGTAATGCGTAAAGCGGAGACTGTATAACTATGTCCACGATCGCCATACAATTTGTAAACTATAAAACACGTTCCTATCTTTTGCGAGCGCTGAAAAGTATTGCGCCGGAAGTATCATCGCTACCACACTCCTGTGTAGTGGCGATTCTTGATAATAATTCCGGTGATGATCTGAGCGATATTCCTCGGCAATTTCCGCAACTACCCATACGGATATTTTCTTCACCGCGTAATCGGGGTTTTGGAGACGGACATAATGATATCGCCCGTCATGTACCGGCACATATCCGTCTGTTATTAAATCCGGATATAGAGTTTATAGAAGAGCGGACCATCACTCGCTTGGTGGAACGGCTTTACAGTGATGACCGCATTGCCGCTGTAGGTCCACAGTTGCGTACCGTACAGGATACACCGCAAGCATGGGATCATGGGATGCTGCCGTCCACCAACCGTGCCGCATGGTTTGCAAACCGTATAGGGCGAAGTTACTATATGCCGTGTGAGCGTGTCTGTGATGTGGCGTGGGTATCCGGTGCGGTATTTTGTGTACGAGATGAGGCATTAGCATCGGTGGGAGGATTTGATCCGGCATTCTTTCTTTATAAAGAGGAGGAAGATCTGTGTTTCCGTCTTCGTCAGGCAGGATGGCGCATTATATACGATCCGCAAATTCATGTCCGTCATATTGGAAGCGTTGTCGCATCAAAGGATGATTTTATGAGCGACTCGCAGTGGTATTTCGCACAAAAGCACTGTTCCTTGCCATGGCGTACTGTCGCGTGGATTCTTAACCGTATTGGGAAATAGTGTCTTTTAATCGGAGAATGCTTCCAACAAGAAGGGTAGTATCTTCGGATTTTTTTTCACAAGTGCTCTAATCTCTTCTTCATCAAGTGTTCCATTCGCGATGTCAATCATTACGTGTGCCGTTTTTCCGTCAATAGTCCCGCTGTCAAACAGACTTTTTGCAATACTCTTTAAAGACAGTTCAAAGTCTGTCGTCTTAAATTCACTATCCTCAGCACCATAGAAGTTATGTAGTGTTCGCGTATCACTATCATTAGTTTCGGTATCAAAACCTTTTTGAGTAGGCGATGTTGCATGATCTGTAACAAACTCTCCGGAAACAACACGACGAAGTGATCGAATATTTCTTCTAATCATTCGCATTGCAATAAATATATCTGTGGCAGTAACAGCAGGATCATGTAGGAAATCTTTCATTGCATTGGTGGCGATATCTAATGGATGTTCCCGGTGGTTTTCATGATGAATCGTGGCATATGCACCGACTATTTCAAATAAATCATTTTCAATAATGCTGCGGATTCTCCGGATAGTATCATCATCCAGCGGAAGTGTTACCATTCCTGTCATAGAGAGACTATTCAGTGCTTGTGCCGCTAATTCTTCAGAATATTCCGTACCATTACACAGTTTAGTGACACTGTGAATAATCGCATCCACATAAGATCGCATCTCTTTAATGGTTTTATCGGATAGTCCACATTGACTATATTTATTAGAGAGGATAGATTCCTTGATGTGATGTGCATGAAGTGTTTGCATAATAGACACCAATGTGTTTATCGCCCTCGTAAATACCTTCAAGTCTTCCTTTGTCTTCGGCAATCCTTGTCCGATGAGAATAGAAGAAATGTTCTTAAACTCAATACCGTGTTGCCGTGCCGTTTCCGCCAATATTTCTATCGCTTCTGTAAACACCGCCAAGTCCTCCTCCGTCTTCGGCAATCCTTGTCTATGAAGAATAGAGGAAATGTTCTTAAACTCAATATTGTGTTGCCGTGCCGTTTCCACCAACATTTCTATCGCCTCCGTAAACACCGTTAAGTCTTCCTCCGTCCTTGGCAGTCCTTGTCCGCTGAGAATAGAGGAAATGCTCTTAAACTCAATACCATGTTGCTGTGCCGTTTCCGCTAACACTTCTATCGCCCTTTTGAACACTGCCAAGTCCTTCTCTGTCTTCGGCAATCCTTGTCCGCTAAGAATAGAGGAAATGTTCTTAATACTAATAACTTTGCCATGTTTCTCTACAATCTTATGAATATAGTCCAATGCATCAGCAATAGCATTAAATTCATCCGGTTGTGTGGGTATGGGTTGTCTGTTATATGCAGAAATAATCAAGTCAATCATCTCGTGAGATGTCAATTGCTTGATATGGGGAAGGAAATGGGGATCATGAAATATAACAGATGAAATGGCTTTGGCTTTTTGGGATGTTGCAAGGGTGGTGAATGCCGATGTAGATTTTCCGCTGGGGCGACGATGTTTATTATGATAAACACGGTGAAGATATGTAAAAATAAATCGGTGATAACGCTTGGTATAATTTTTTACCAGCTCTTGTGTTCGCTCTTCCACGCAGTATTCATTGTTATTACAGGATTCTATTGCGTTATTACGAGCAATGTTTTCTATTGTTCGATGAGTTATCGTTAATTGTGATTCAAATGTTTTTTTCTGTTCCACACCGACACGATTCAGCCAGTGTTGCAGGTGAGCGATGCTCTTGTTTTGTGTCCATCCACCGGTGTCCCATGTTGGCTTGGAAAATTGTGGCGCCTGTGATGGGCGGTCCGGAGTATTCATAAGTAATTTATCATGTTATCATTATCGTAGCGGCGAAATATTCTATGTTGTTAAGAATATCATAATGTTCTTAGATCTTGCAATCGGGATTGCCCTTGGATTGGGTACGGCGGCGATGTTTGGATGGGAGCATGTCACGTCATTTATTGTCGGGGGAATAGCATTTTTGTTACTTCCCGATGTGGATTTCATTCTGTATCGTCTTTGGGCGCGACGCCCTCCTCAATTTGACTATTTGCATCGTGATATTTTTCATAAGCCCATTCCATATATCGCAATTGGTTCCGTTATAAGTTTTGTAATGGGCGGTATGTCGTGGGCGTTGCTCTTTGCCATTGCATCACTGATGCATTTTCTTCATGACACAACCGGTGTTGGGTTCGGGATTAAATGGTTATGGCCGTTTTCATCGCGACTGATTGGATTTCGTCACTCGGGACTTGCCGCTTGTGCGGGGTATGATCGTGTACCATTAATTTGTGCGGTTCCCAGTCATCAGGTTGATCGCTATGTGGAACGTCAGCCGACACCTCGCAAGAGCTGGATTGCGGAGACATACGGACAGTGGAGTAAAACCGCTATGATTGAGTATGGGGCGTTAGTGATAATTCTTATAGTGGGAGTACTCGTATATTTATATGTTTTGCCAAGATATTCATCCGGATAGAGTGCTCAGGGGTTTGATGTTTTTGGTATTGCCTTGTTATCCGGAGGAATGTAGAATGCGTGTATGAAGAATCGACGTCAATCAGAGTCAGGAGGAGGATGGTCTTCGCGCACTGTCGGGGGTACAATACCGGCAATGGAAGCAACAACAGAGAGTGTCTCTGCGACATTACAGAGTCTTTATGATGTAATGAATGGCAATGGTACTCCCGCATTTCAAAAACTGTTAAATTATTTAAAGAAACTTACAAAGGAGCAGATTGGGCAGCGAGTAAGTGATTCAGAAGCGGCGGCACAGACTGTGGCGGCTGCATTGTGCAATCCGGAACATGATGCGATATTGTCTCGTATAATTCAAGAGGCGATCGTTGTAAACGATCAGGGGGAGATGAAACCGCTGGAACCGGCAATGGCATTGTTTAAGGCGGCATTGTTAAATATTGCATCTGCAAATTCCGCAACCCTGGAAATAACGGCGCGGCGATTGGGTCAAGTACTTCCGCCAGTCATTCAATCCCATCTGTGTAATGACATGGAATTTCAGGCAAAGTTATTCGCAGTACTGTCTCAACAGGAGGATATTCTACACGATAGGGTAATCGCTTTTTCTCCCATCTGTGATCATGAGATGTTGGAGACACTGTTTACAGTATCTCTTCAACGAGAGTTATCGGAGTCACAGCGGGTAACAATGGAGATGGTGAATCGGGAGATGTCACTACGAGGGTGGGTAAAAGACGCATATACACAGGCATTGTCTAAAATTGTTCGTGATGTAATTCTCTCCGGATCTATGCTTCCGGAAGATCTTCGTCAGAATGGTATTAACTTAAGAGAGGCAATTCCGCAACGAGCAGTATGCCGAGCGGTGATAGACCAGTGGACGTCACTATGTAGTACTCATGATTCTACCTCACATCTATATACTATTCCCACAATATACTATCAGGAGCTGAAACCAAGCTCTCTGAATCATATTCGAACAGAGCTGGAAAATTCTGCGAAATATTACACGTTGCGACCCTCAGTTGCCGCATTGTTGGTCGGTGGTGGTGATTGGTCATTGGTATCAACACTTCCATTATCAAGTAACGATCGGAAAGCGTTTGCCGTTGCGCTGGCGGCGCGAAATTACCAGAGTGCGGTATCAAGAGATATTCTTGAAGATATATATTTTGCGCTCCGGACACAAACACAGCACACACGGGGGGAAAGTTTTGCGGCCTTAGATATGGACGTGTTGGCGATGCAGACTCGGGCGGCAACGGCAACGGTTCCGGTATGGATTCATCAGGAGAACTCTCATTGGGAGGATAACGATATGCTGATTTCCGCATCATATGTATCCAGCGTTGCGGAAGATTATATAACGGATACATCAGATCGGGTATCTATAACAATGCCGTCATCACTATATGGATTGAGGGAAAGGGAATTATTTTATCAAACGGTCAATACTCTGATGAGAGAGCCTTCACAGCAACCACAACAGAGGCATGCCATGGGAGATATTGCGCTATTAAATGAGGTTCCGCGCTCATTACAGCACGCAATGTCGGCAGCATGGATCCCAATTCCGAGAAGCAGAGCGCCGATACAATCACGGTTTCGTTTTCGTACTATTGCTACAATTCATAACGTGGCGATTGATGATGTTTCACGGTTGTCGGCACTGGTTACTCTGCTAAGTTTTCATGATTCGATAACATCGGGGGCGATTCCCAATGTGACAAAGAATATACCGCCACAAACCATCAATACAATAAGGACTTCCATTTCTACTCTGCAGAATACATTGGAACATCATATTGATGACCATCACTTACATCAAAACGAGTTGCGTAGTATACTGGACATCATACAAGAAACACTCCAACAGCTTATGCTTCCTCCATCTGATATTATTCTTCGCGATGTTTACCAATCATCTGCTTCCGGGGGACCAATGTCATAACATACATTACTGATGAAACGTATTGTGACAATCGGTGGAGGGACGGGAAGTTTTACGCTATTGAGCGGGTTGAAAACATATCCGTTTGAGATTACGGCAATTGTGACAATGGCGGATGATGGCGGATCTACGGGTGTGTTGCGAGATGAGATGGGTGTGCTGCCACCGGGAGATGTACGCCAGTGCTTGGTGGCGTTATCGGATAGTTCGCAGACATTGCGTGCATTAATGAACTATCGCTTTGAAAACGGTGGTCTTAGCGGACACAGTTTCGGTAACTTGATGCTCGGTGCACTGGAAAAAATCACCGGAAATTTTACGCGTGCCGTGGCGGAAGCGACGCATATTCTCAGTGTCCGTGGGCATGTGGTGCCGGTAAGTGAAAGTGATATGCGGTTACGCATTACATTGCGAGACGGCACGGTGGTGGACGGGGAAAGTCACTTGGACGATAACGCACAAGTTCGCTCCATCGGTATCGCGGATGTTGCGCTATCGTCTCGTGTACGTGTCAATCCGGCGGCACGAGATGCTATCGCGGATGCCAATGTGGTTGTTATCGGTCCCGGTGATCATTTTGGCAGCATTATACCCAATCTTTTGGTTCGTGGTGTATCGCGGGCGATTAAGCAGACATCAGCGTCGGTGGTGTTTGTTGCACCGCTGACAAATAAACGCGGGCATACGGAAGGTTTTGCGGTGGAGGATTACATACGAGAGCTGGAACGGTATATTGGACGCGGGCGCATTGATTACGTTATATACAATACGCAATCGGTACCGCCTCGCATATTGGCACGCTATGAGGAACAAGAAGGGAAAAACTCATTGGTGCGCATTCGTGATATGCAGGCAGATCGGACATTCCGTATCGTGCAGGGAGATTTGCTCAATACGCAGACGGTGCGGGTATCTGCACGTGATCGTATTGCGGCGACACGATCATTTATTCGTCACGATCCGGATGCGTTGGCGCGCGCCGTCGCACTGATTGCGTATCAGGGGGAACATGGCATGGAAATTATTTAATTTTAAATATCAATTTTATGAAAGAACAATATCCTTCCGGATCAATGAAGAGAACTGCACAAGACGGCGGTATTGAGGTGGCGGTTCGCCAACACTTACGCCCGGATTTTTTTGCTGCCCTTGCAATAGAATTGGAAGTATCAACAGATGAAGTTGTAGAAATGACGATGGACTACGGTGCGACAAAACAGTTGGATCCCCGTCTTAAAGATGCAGTGGCAACGGTGTTAGGAACGGATTCGCAGCAGGCTCAACAGTGGTTTGAGAATATTGTGCGTGGCACGATTGATGAAAATACCGCGCGTTTTATTGATGAAAAATTAAATGCCTCTCGTCGGGAAATTTTACGGCGTACCGCATGGCTTATGCTTGCCACCGCCATTGCGGCGCAAAATCCGGACTGGAATATTGAAAAGGCGAAGACAGCACTGGTTGAGGAAATGGCGGACGGTATTAGTGATACGGCAACACGTCTTCTGTGTGCCGCTATCGGTGATGATGCACCGGAGATTGTGTCACGGTTACAGGCGGCAACAACGGTGGAGGAAGTTCAGGCAATTGTGCAAGAGTTACGGAAGCGATTTGGGGGAGGTGAAACGGAATAGAATACTATAATGGAGACATATTATTTTCTGGATTTTGACGACGTGTTGTTTAACACGCGAGCGTTTGTGGATGACTTGATTCATGCATGTGCACCGCACGGAGTATCACCACAGATGTGGCGGGAAACATACGCGCAGCGAAGTAGTGATGTTCCGGGTGTTCATGCACCGTTTACAATCGTGCGGTTTGCACAGTTGCTTGCCGATCGTCCGGATGTGTCTGCTACGGCGGAAGAGTTGACGGCATCGATGCAATCGGTAATGACAAAGTTGCCGCACTATGTATTTGATGACGTGATTCCGGTATTGGAGCGAATGCCCACCTCCCGTACATATATTTTGACGTACGGTGATGATACGTTTCAGCGCACGCGAGTGCGGGACAGTGGCATTGCGGCGTGTGTGGCGGATGTATTTGTAACACAAGAGCAGAAAGTACACGTATTAACGGAGTTTTTGCGTCATCACCAGACGGTGTCCGCATCGCAACTGGTGTATGCCGATGATCGGGCGACATACTTTGCGCCGGTTAAGGAGCTGTTACCTGATGTGTATACGGTATTGGTTACCCGCCCGGAGCGTCGCTATGACGATGCGCCGACACCGTATTGCGACGCGGTGGTATCGGACATGTTAACGGTTGAGCGTGAGGTTGTCCGTACGCGTAAATAAAGAACGTAACTATACTAATTATGTGTGGAATTGTAGGATATATCGGGAAGAAAGAGCAGGCGACGGAAGTGTTGTTAGATGGGTTACGTCGTTTGGAGTATCGTGGGTATGACAGTGCCGGGGTGGCGGTGTGTCGCGGTCGCCGCTGTTCACGAGTGCGAGCGGTTGGTAAGGTGGCGGCACTGGCAGAGAAGATGCGTACTCGTTCACAGGATGCGCCGGTGGGAATTGCGCATACACGATGGGCGACGCATGGGAAGCCCAGCGTGAAGAATGCACATCCGCATACCGCCGGACGGATTACGTTGGTGCATAATGGAATTATTGAAAACTACCGTGCTATAAAGGAGCGATTGGAGGCGGAGGGGCGAACATTTACCAGTGATACGGACAGTGAGGTGGTGGCACATTTGATTGACTATTGTTTGGAAACAACATCGGATTTTCCCGCTGCAGTCCGAATGGCATTGGGACAGTTGCGGGGAGCGTATGCGCTGTTGATTCTTTCTCGTGAGCACAGTGATACGCTAATTGCGGTAAAACAATCTTCGCCGTTGGTGATGGGGGTGGCGGATGACGCGTTGATTTTTGCTTCGGATGCGGCGGCGATTGTTTCCCATACCTGTCGTGTACTCTATGTGCAAGATGGAGAAATGGTTGTGGCGCATCGTACAAATGATGGTGTTTCCTATACATTGCAATCGCTTTCCGGTGCGCGACGCACCCGAGCGATACAGACGTTGTCATGGGACGCAACACAGGCGCAAAAAGACGGATACGCGCATTTTATGCTGAAAGAGATTATGGAGCAGCCGCAGGTAATAACGGATGCCTTGCGCGGGCGAACGGATGTATCGGCGGGGGATGTGCGCCTCGGCGGATTAAGTGCGGTGATGGATCGGCTGCGGTCCATTCGGCGAGTGGTGATTGTGTCGTGCGGGACGTCATACCATGCAGGGCTGATCGGGGCGTATATGATAGAGGAGCATGCCGGTATTGTGGCAACAGCGGAGTACGCGTCAGAGTTTCGATACCGTTCGCCTCAGTTGGATGAACAAACGGCGGTCATTGCCATTTCACAGTCGGGGGAGACGGCGGATACATTGGCAGCGGTGGAGGAGGCGCGACGCAAAGGTGCATTGACGCTCGGTGTGGTGAATGTGGTGGGATCGGCAATTGCACGGGCGGTGGATGCAGGTATTTATACACATGCCGGAAGTGAAATCAGTGTGGCAAGTACCAAAGCGTTCACGTCTCAGTTGGTGGTATTGTCACTGTTGACGGTGTGCCTTGCTCGCCAGCGAGGAATGAGCGTGGCACAAGGGAAGCGTATCGTGCGAGCACTGCGAGCACTTCCGAAACACGTAGACGCAATATGCAAACGTCATACAGACATTCGTCGCATTGCACGGAGTTATGCACGGTATGACAATATGTTGTACATCGGGCGAAAGTACAATTATCCGCTGGCATTGGAAGGCGCATTGAAAATTAAGGAGATTTCTTATGTTCATGCCGAAGGGTACGCAACGGGAGAAATGAAACACGGCCCGATTGCGTTGATTGATGCGGCGTTTCCAACGGTGGCGATTGCTCCGAGAGACAGTGTTTATGAGAAGAGTGTTTCCGGTATAGAGGAGATTCGTGCGCGAGATGGTGCGGTACTGGCGATTACAACTCCCGATGGGCGGACCGTCCAGTCGCTGGCTAATCATCATCTTGTCGTTCCCAATACGGAAGAGATGTTGTTGCCGATTCTGTGTGCTGTGCCGTTGCAGTTGTTGGCGTACTATGTTGGCGTGGCACGCGGCGTGGATGTGGATACTCCGCGCAACCTTGCCAAGAGTGTAACGGTGGAGTAGTGTCGGAGGGGTGGTGTTTTCCATTGTTGTGTGATACAGTGGGGATACCTGCGCACCGCGCGGGCGTGTGGGGCGGTCTCGTACATGGCGCGACGCACGGAGTTGTTTCATGTACGGTGGTAAAAATATTCTATGAATATTTACGTGGGCAATTTGCCCTACAGTATGACGAGCGAGCAGCTGGAAGAAGTGTTCGCTCCGCACGGTGCGGTGACGCGCGCAGTTGTGATTAACGATCGGGAAACGGGTCGTTCCAAGGGATTCGGTTTCGTGGAAATGGCGGATGACGCTGCCGGACAGGCGGCGATTGATGCATTGGACGGACAAGAAGTTGGTGGGCGCGCATTGCGTGTCAATGAAGCTCGTCCGCGCGAAAATCGCTAAGCGGAACGTATTACTACATCAGCGCCGTTTCCTCCCTGATGGAAGAGATGGCGTTTTTGTTGTCTTATAAATACTCTGATGATTACGGAAATTAACGGCACGGTGATTGCCGAAAATATATTGGACACGGTGGTGCAACGAGCGCGGGCGGTAGAGACGGCGCGCGGGCGTCGCCCGAGTGTTGCGGTGGTATTGGTGGGGGAGGACAAGCCCAGTCACCTCTATGTATCGCTGAAGCAGAAGGCGGCGCACAGTGTCGGTGTGGATTTTCATGTGTATCGGTTTCAAGCGGATGAGTCACCGGCGGCGGTGGAAGAAGCGGTACGCTTTTTGGCATCGGACGCCGATGTGGATGCAATCTTGATTCAACTGCCGTTGCCCGAAGGCTTTGATACGGATGCATTGATAGAGGCGATGGGACATGAAAAAGATGTGGATGGTTTCCATAAGGAGAGTCGGGCGGCATTTTTGCGCGGAACTCACAGTATTCCACCGGTGTTCCCGCAAGCACTTTTGACAATGGCGCGAGAGGCGACGGAGTTGGATGGACGACGCGCCGCATTGATTGTCAATTCACCAATGTTTGGTGAGGTACTTTCTGCGGCGTGTACGCGAGCGGGGATGACACCGCATCTCGTGCCATCGGAGAAGTTAGCCTGTTTGCAGGCGGCGACAATGAGCGCGGATGTTATCTTTGTGGCTTGCGGTACGCCGGGTATTCTTACCAGCAAGTATGTCAAGCCAAATGCGGTTATTATTGATGGTGGAATAACAGTGGTGGACGGACGTGCAGTTGGGGATGTAGACGTAGAGAGTTTTCGTAAAGAACAGAAAGACGTTACAGTGTCACCGGTGCCGGGCGGTGTAGGTCCGGTAACGATTGCGTGTTTGCTCGCCAATGTGGTGACACTTGCAGAACGCTCCCTTGCATCATCCTCCCCGCAGGATTGACGAATACGGCAATTTCTGCGATACTGGAACGGAATATTGGCCGTGGTGGCGGAATTGGTAGACGCGCTGGACTCAAAATCCAGTGGTGGCAACACCGTGTGGGTTCAAGTCCCACCCGCGGCACATACAGTACCCATATACACGCTCTCATAGAGCGTGTTTTGTTTTGATAGTTTCCTCCGTTGTTGCGCAAGTTACCGGCCCAGATCTATTTTAATTGACATGCATTATGGTAGCAGTATTTGCCATATACATCGTACATCGGCTATCATTTAATATTCTTATCAATACCTGTTTTGCATATACTGTCCGCAACACCCATCGCGTTCATCATCTACAACTTATTATGCTCTACTATCACAATAGTACAGAGTACATGCTCACTATTGGTGAATATTTACATACGATATAAGGGGAAAACAAAGCGTTTTATAAATAATCGGTACAGTAGATATGTCGGCAAAGACTATCATCTAAACTGCTGCAGGAATTTAAAGACAAGTCCGTGGTAAACATTTTTACAAAAAAGAAACGAGGTAGGCCGCTGCCCAAAGTGAAAAATAGGGACGGGAATATTGGATTGGTAAATGAGCACACACATTCAATTTGACAGAAAATATTTGAAAATGATACATTTATAATGTATTTCATTTTTAATAAAAAATAAAAGAAATCAATCTATGGTTCTCTTCTTAAAAAAAGCAACAGTCATTACATTGATTGTTGTTTTTTCTTTGTCTTTTCCGGGGGCATCGGTAATAGCGGCGGAACTGGCGGATACCTCTCACGGTGCTTCAACAGAAGTTACGCAAAATGAGAAAGATAAACAGGATTCATCGGAAACACGGGAGTTAAAAGAAGAGTCACCCAAAGAATCAACTGAGAAATCAGCCGAAGAGCCGGATGATTCCGATTCATCTGAACAATTAACAACGGGCGATGCAATTGATGATGAGTCAAAAGAAGCTGAGCAATCATCTGAACAACATTCCAATACCGAATCGGATGCGGATGAGTTACTTGCGGACGGCTCGGAAGAGAATGGCGAAGAGAGTTTGGGGAGAGATGCGGAAGAGGGCAACGAAGAGGACCCGAAAGAAAATTTGCCAACAGAGGAATCAGCGGAGGACGGTACGGAGCAGGGTACGGATGAAGTAACCGGCGATACGTTGGATGATCAGGATCGGTCAAATGATGAGCACAATCAAGAAGACTTAGACAGTCAAGAAACCAATCAAGAAGAGTTGACTGAAGAGGAGTTAATCAAAGAAGAGAGCGCTCAAAAAGAATTAACGCAAACATTCTCACCGAATTCGGATACATCTTCCGACGATGAATCGGCTAACCACGATGATGATTCAAGTGAAGAGACTGAAAACGCCGATGCGGAATTGAACAATATCAAATCCAATCAAGAACGACTTCAGGCTCAAGCGCAAAAAGACGCACAGACACTTGCCGGTCAAGATGCAATGCTGACAAAAGAAGCGTCTGCGCAAACGCTTCAAGAGCGATTGGCTCCCTTTATCGCCAAAGAGCTGGAGTTGCCAACAGAGGAAGTCTATGATCCGGGAATTGTTACCGAAGGACTCAAGGATTTTTCCGGTATTGTCCGACAGAGCACACCATACACCTGTGGTGCTGCCGCGTTAGCAACGCTACTTTCTCAGTCCGGCATTCCCACCACCGAAGGTGACATTCTTGTGCATGCACCGGCGGACAAAGAGAGGGGTGTATCTCTGTACGCCCTCAAGCAAGCCTCTATCGCCCGGGGACAACATACATATTTGAAAAAATGGACACTGGCACAGTTGAAGCAATACATCGCCGACACACAGCAGCCGGTATTGGTGCATGATATCAAGCCGGGAGTGGGCGGACATTATGGTGTGGTGCGTAAATTTACCAACAAAGATGGAAAAGAAACAGTGACATTTTCCGATACCGAAGCGGGGAATATAGAATACTCTGTTGAAGATTTCGCCAAAATTTATACCGGCAATGTTTTGGTAATTGATGGAGAGATCGAGGCGGTAGGTGAGGTAAGTGATGTGTCATCACAAGCTACCACCGATACGGCGTCAGAGAACACTACCAATGACGACACAATAAATACTCAAGAAAGCGCATTAAATACCGATACGGCGGTTGCTACGGAAAATGAAACTCCGTCAGATACCGCAGATGAAGTGCAGGGCCTCGCAGATACGCAGGTGACAACAACCAAAGAAATCCACCCACTCCTAAGTGACACCAACACCGACATCTCCGACGAAGAGGCCAAGAACATCTGGGGTAAATATGTGCCGGTCTACTTCACCATGGAGCAAATGGGTGGAGAAGAAGCACGCATTGCTTTAAAGCTCAAGGCCTGCAAAGAGCGAGCGCCACAAGACACTCAATCGGTTACTCAGAACGCCGCTGCTCGCGAGCGGCATATTAGTGCGTGTTATGATCAGTTTATCAAAGATATCAAAGATGCCGATATCAACGCTACTGCCATTACCGCGGCCTGGGCGGCTGCCAATGCCGTGGAGAGCACGGTTCCGCTTTTGGACACCCAATCACGACTCATTGAGAAGTCTGCTTTTATCAAAGAGTTGCGTGCATTGGAAAAAGAATATCGCGATAAACAACGTCAGTATGGTCCAATATATTCCTATTATTCCGATTACTACACCCGTTTGGCAGAACGCTATCGCGCCGATGTTCAAACCCTCAGTAACCACTTAAACAATCTTAAAAACAGCTCCTATACATACCAGGGTCGCCAAATCACACTCGGTAGCCTTCAAGGACTCATCAAGGCCAAAACCGCACAACTAAGGGAGGTTAATCAAAAGATCGCCGCACAGTATGATTCCAATAATCATTTGCGTAAATTATCTCATGCCAGAATTGATTCCTACCAAAGAGAAATCAATAGATACAACAACCAAAAAAAGGAATTGCAAAACACGATTAACGACTACAAAAATGGTCGCCTCAATCCTTTGAATAGTAGTGACAATCGCAAAATACGCGATTACAAAAACAACATTAACTCCTATCAAGACAAAATCAGGGACTATAAAAAGAAGTCCAAAGTAAACAATCCGTACTACACGAAAAAGGCCGAAGAATTCAAATCTCAAGCAAAGTATTTCAAAAAGCAGGCTCGCAAATATGATAAAAAGGCCGATAAGCAAAACAGAAAGGCCAATAGGTACCGTTCCAATGCGTATCGTTATCAACATGATGCCAACAGATACAAATCCAGTTACAAATATTGGTACAAGAAATATAAGAAATACAAGAAAAAATACAAGAAAAAGCGCAAATGGAAGTATAGGTGGCGATATTATAGGTACTATTCCTATGCTAAATACTACAAGCGTGTTTACCGTTATTACAATAAAAAAGCATCGCGTAGTTGGGATAAATACTACAGCAGTCGAAATAGGGCCAATCGCTATTATTCCTATGCGCGCAGCTATCGCTCCAGTGAGCGCCGTTATAAACGTTTGGAAAAGCGCTACTATTCCTACGCCAAGAAGTACAAAGTCAATTCAAATCGCTACAAATATCAAATACGCTATTACCAAAAGCGCATCACTTCCACAGAAAACAAAATTAAAAAAGTCAAACACAATGCAATCAAGCGGGCGGTAGGACGCTTGAATGATCAAATTGCACACATTGACTCCAACATTCGCATTTATAACGCAAAAATCGCCTCTGAGCGCCGGTCACTCCAACAGGCCTTGGCTGCGAAAGCGGCGGAGTTAAACGATCAAAAAGCAAAAATCAGAAATGAGCTTTTGGCATTGCAAAGAGAGTTGGCAAAAAACAATGATGCCCAAATTGCTCGTGCTAAAGAAGCATTGCGTCGTGTTCAAGAAAAAGCAGATTGGTTCCAACAGCGTGCCAGTGTAAACGCTGAGAACATCAACTACTACGGTAATCATGCCGATACAATTGCCGCGGCGATCACCAGAGAATACGCCCTCATCAAAGCCCAAGACAAACTTGCACGGCAAGCAGTGACGACAGAGGCGAAGGAAGAGGTTAAGCAATACATTACCCTCAAAGCTCACAATATTTCCGTCACCGTTAACGGTGTTACTAGATCCGTCCGCACTGTCGCCATATCCTCCAAAGAAGCGGTTGTCAACTTTGCCAACGGAGCACAAAAAACACTCCAAGCATGCTCAGTCACCTCAGCCAGCATTTCAGTTGGCTCTGCAATTACCGGTGTTGGTATCAGTGTGGCAGCCGGTTCGGAAGTGCTCGGCGCATTCTGTGATCTCTCCGATGGTGCTATCTACTTCATCCGCGGTGACATCAAAAACGGTGCCATTAGCACCTTCAGTGCCATTCCGGTTATTGGTTTAGCT
The DNA here is from genome assembly GCA_964463705.1 of uncultured Pseudobdellovibrionaceae bacterium. GTDB lineage: Bacteria > Patescibacteriota > Minisyncoccia > Moranbacterales > JALVQA01. The sequence continues at coordinate 39,900 of CAYXCH010000005.1, forward strand.
GGAACAAGTGTCAGAGTCGCAAAACTCACCGACAAAGAGAGAAGGGCAGTGGAGGCGGCGCAAAAGGGAAGCGCAAAGACGCTCAAAGTATTCAGTGTTTCTCTTGCCAAACAAGAAGGCATTGACGGCGCACATGTCATTAGCAAACATGTTGGCAAAGATGCAAAGTATTTGCAAAAGAGGTTAAGGGAGGAGAAAAATATTAAACGTGCCACCACCTTCACCAACCTCGGCACCGCACAAACAGCGATAAACAAGGCGTTAAAGGAGAAGAGTAAGGAGATTGCAGAGTGGTTGGAGGATAAGAAGAAATCCAATATACTAAGATTTGTCGCAAAAGCGGACGACAGTATTGGTTTTGGATATGAAGAAGTTGATGGCGAATTAAGGAAATTGAACAATCTGAGTAAATTCCGAATAGTTCTCAAGAAATCAGATAAAACAGATAATGGATTTATCATCCTAACAGCATACTTATTGGAATAATTCAAAAGCAATGACTATAGAAACAATGAATGCCATACAGAGGAGGTATCCGGACACTTACTACATTATCCTGGCTTATTTTGATCAAGATTGGATATATATGTTTGACACGAAGTCAATTATAAAAATATTGCATCTGGCAATCGAAGATGAGAGTACTCGTTCCGATCTTGAATTGGAGCCGGGAAGTGGAAACTTTATCTCAGGATTTTCCTCCCTCCAACACCTCCACTCCGAACTCTACGACATCGTCCACCGCAAGACTCCCAAAGAGCAGAAGGA
>CAYXCH010000006.1:0-114861 GCA_964463705.1 uncultured Pseudobdellovibrionaceae bacterium
ACACGTAACATCTACATCGCGCGGCTCTCGCAAATTTACGGCATCATCCGGATTATCCGTAATGGTAAGTGTGTGCATACGCTGATCACTTACCGAATATCCGCTTCCGTCACCAATGGTTATCGTTAGTGTCTCATCATCTTCATCACGACCATCTTTCGTCAGCCGGAACGATAACTGTGCATCCATCTCTCCCGCCGGGATTGTTATTGTTGTTGGAAGTGCCGGTGTGTAGTCATCACCATTTGCCGTTCCACCCACTGTTAACGGTATTGTCACGTCTGTGGGAAGTGGCAGTGTACTTGTTATGGTCAATGCAACCGTTTCACCTTCGCCTCCACGACTTGTGACACTTTCCCAAGATATAATCGGGAATGCCGGACCATTAGGATCGGTAATAAATCGGTCGCGGATAGTGTCTGTATCTGTTTGTCCATCACCATCTGTAACAGTAAATGTAATGACTGTCACTTCAGTACCGGCCGCGGGACCATTTTGCAATGTCAATGTACTGATTGTTGGTTGAGGTGCCAATGAGGCGTAGATACCGGTGGAAGGATAGAATTTCCGTACAGTCCATGTTGCCGCATCGTCATATACACGATCCAATAGAATGCGCATCTCCTCACTATCGCCGGCATTTGGACATTCTACGGTAAATCCGAACAATCCAACCGGATAATTACCATCCGCATCCTGTACCGCCAAGACAGACTCTGCATATCCCTGAACATTGCTAACAATATCACAGGGTCCATTCAATGCCTCTATGGTGAATGTTCCTCCGGTTACTGGATTACCGGTTGATGCTACATTCTGCTGCTTCCGATCTTTAATGCCATCACCGTTTCCGTCACCACCGTTATGCGCACCATCCTCGTCGGTGTTGGAAACGCCATCACCATCGTCATCATCACTGTCAATAAATCGCACCTCACCGAATCCGTAAATTGCATTTGCTACCGCTGCGGCTGTTGCACCGTCAAATGCCGCATCATCAATAACAATGGTCAATGTCGTTACCGTATCGGCGGGATCGTGTTGTATCGCAGATCCTCCAAGGGTAAGACGAAGGTGGGTGTCATCTACTCGCGTAATCGTCGGCGTAAGGCCGTTGGGAACATTCTGTACCGTTACGCCATTTCCAACCGCCACACTACCGGCAAACCGTGCGCCTCCACCAAGGGTAATCATCATCTCACTTCCCAATCCCGATGTTCTCATTGTTCCCGTATTGTCGGTATCCTCCTTGAAGAACCCACTGTATTGCAGTGCACCGGAAGAGGCGCCGCCACCGGATCCGCCACCGGATCCGCCACCGGAGTTGGCGTCAAAGTAATCAACGCCAAGTACCAATGTGCTATTGAGAATATCCGCCTGTGAATCACCATCAAATGCGCTATCGGTAAAGATTATCGTAAGATTCCTTACATCATCAGCATTCTCATGTGCTGCTGCGGTTCCATTCAGCATGAGGACAGCACGTGCTCCATCAGCACTTATCGCAATGCGTAATGTGTGTCCATTGGGGACACCGGTCACCGTAAAGTCCTGTCCCTCTTGCAATACTCCTCCACGATGTGCAAAGCGAGCATTCTGTATCGTTGCAAAGATATCGTTTCCAATCGTTCCATCATTTGCCGCCGCTTCCACAAAGACATTTCCTCCATCCAGTGAAATCTTCTTTGCTGTCGGATCGGTAATCGGTGTCAACGGACCTACCGTCTTTGACGTCTTATTCCCAGCTTTGTCAATACAGGACACAACCAACGTATAATCCCCCTGAATTGAACTATTCCACGTAAGGACACCATTGAAGTTTCCTTGTGCATCCAGCGGTAATGTTTGCGGCTCCGGATCCAACCCTCCCGCCGGCGTAGTGGTAAACTCTACTCGTACAGACTCCCCGTCACACTGTCCGGTGGTTGGTGTGGGAACAGTAATCTTTCCACCGGGAACCGGCGCGATAATCTGAGGCTCCTGTGGCGGCGTAAAGTCAATGGTTACACTGCTGCCATCCGTAGTGGACGATATCGGAGACAAGGCGCCACCACCGAGAGATTCCGCCGTAACGGTAAACGTGGCGAGTCCTTCCGACTCACTTCCATCCAGTGCCGGAATGGAAATCTCCCATGTATTACCACCGGTATTAGTCACTGTTGTTGCATTGACACCGGCAATTGTCGCACTAACATTCTGCACCGCATCACTGAATGTCACCGTGAGAGTAATCGTATCTCCCTCTTTTGCTTGTGTCGGATCGGTATTATCGGATTGAATGTGCACAGCATCTATGGTTGGTGCCGTATCATTATCGGCAATCGTTGCGGTGGCCGATGCACCGGAAATCGTTACCCGAGCGGTACTTGAATTACTGATAGTCATCGTTACCGTTTCCGTATCATCCCAAAGTGCGTCATCAATGACCGGCACCGTAAGTGTCCCCACCGCACTTCCGTCCGGTACACTCAATGTTGCCGCCCCACTGACATCCGTATAATCGTCTCCCGCTGTTGCGCTACCACCGGTAAATGCCGTATCAAAGGTGATCGGTGAACCGGTATTGTTAATCATGCTGAGTGTGACAGTATAGACGATATCTGTCGGTCCGTTCTCATCTCCATTTGTTGTTGTACTGAGAATAGCGGTAACGGGATTGACGTTTCCTTCGTCATCACCGATGGATACCGTTGCACTCTGCGCTGACGGATCGATTGTGATTGCAGAAAGAGTGGTGCTGTCAATGGTTACCGTCACCCCTTCCACCGCCTCAAAGAGCGTATCATCCATAACCACCACATCAATTGTCGCTGTCGTACTTCCCGCCGGAATCGTTACCGTACCGGACAGCGCGGTGTAGTCACTGTCCGGAGTGGCGGTTCCGCTGACAGTGTAGGAAACCACTACATCAGTTGCCGGTGTATCAGAGAGAGTAAGAGTGAAGAGGCCGTCAGTACTCGGCTCTACCGCATCAGTAGTGGCAGCAATACTAATTGTTGCCGTCTCATCATCGGTAATTGTTACTGTTTGCTGAGTAGCTCCGGCTGTTGTCACTCCGCCGTTATCAATGGCATCAATTGTAACGATAACCGTTTCATCCCCCTCTAAACTTGTATCGTCATGCTGTGATGCATCCACGACAATATCTGCCGTCGTACTTCCCGCCGGAATTGTTACCGTACCGGACAGCGCGGCATAGTCACTATCCGGAGTTGCGGTTCCGCTGACAGTGTAGGAAATCTCTACATCTTCTGTTACCGGAGCGGATAGTGTCACTCGGAACGTCCCCGTATCTGTTGTTGCCTCTACCGCTGTATCATCGGGAACACTCAGCGTTACTGTGATTGGCGTTCCGCCCGATGTCGGATCTGTTTCATCGTCAATAATTACAATCATTGCAAAGTCTTCCACCGAATCAATGGTAGCACCGCCATTATCATCCGCTGTCAATGTTACCGTCACTCGCTCATCTCCTTCTACGAGAGTATCGTCAAATCCATTGGTATCAACAATGATTTGCGCACTCGTATCGCCCGCCGGAATTGTTACCGTACCGGACAGCGCGGCATAGTCACTATCCGGAGTGGCACCACCGCCAACGGTATACGTTACAGTCAAATTTTCCGTCAATGCCTGATCAATTGAGACGGTAAACGCCCCATTGTCTGCCGGATTCTCTTCCGCAATAATATCACTGGCACTGATACGAATGGTTACCGGCGTTCCGCCCGATGTCGGATCTGTTTCATCGTCAATAATCAATGCTGTTGCCGTATTGGCCGATCCAACCGTAACGGCCGAGTTATCCGTTCCGGTCAATGTTACCGTTACATGCTCATCTCCTTCCACTGTCGGATCATCAAAGTCACCAGCATCAATAAAGATTGTCGCCGTCGTACTTCCCGCCGGAATCGTTACCGTACCGGACAGCGCGGTGTAGTCATTCCCCGGTGTCGCACTACCGGAAACAGAATAGGTTACCGTAATATTATTTGGAAGCGAATCGCTAAGCGTAACACTTAATGTGGCATTGTCTGTTGCTCCGTCCGCCGTACTTCCCTCTGTAGCACGATCATCTGTAGCACTAATTTCTACCGTATAAGACCCAACCGTAGCGAATGTCATATACTCACCATCAGAAAGGTCAACACCGGATGACAGCTCCCATCGTGTACCATTCAGCGTCATTGGGTACTCCGTAGCATTACCATCACTGAAATCTCCATCAGCATCCACCAAGAGAATTACCGTATTGCCATATTCTGTCGGCAATGTCATGCTCTCACTTGATGAATCATCCGGTACCGAGATATACACGGTTCCGACGGTGCCGGTTTCTTGCACCTTCCATACTCTGCCGAGGATTTGACGACCTGTTGGCGCACCAGTGGTAGTCCATGCACTTGCATCACCATCGTTGTTTGCCCACACCATAAACGCCTTGTCCGCAAGTTGTGTCGGGCGTGCAGTGTGGTCGGTGTTTGGGCTGGTGAAGTCATTGTCGGTTGCAATGGTTACAAGCGCGTCTGTGTTTCCGCTCTTTGATACTCTTTGGTCAAGCGCACTTGCATCATCGCGTCCGATACCGGCAATGTCGTGCTCGTATGTGTCGCTTGTGTCTTGCGCCCAGATGGTGTTGCCGTCACTGTCCACATACTCCGTGCCGCCTCCGTTTGCGCTTTGGTCAAGGGTGATACCGTATTTGATGGCAAGGTAGGATTCGATCTTTTGTCGCTCTTGCTTTTGGTCTTGCGCATAAACAATCACCTCTGAGATAAGACCATCGAAGTGGCGGTTGTTGATGTAGGAGTCCTTACTTTGCGAACCGATACTGAATGGTCCTTTATTGTAGGCATGTGTTGGGTTCTCGTTAATATTGCTTGCGTTAAGAGTTGTTATGGTCGGTGTCGTGTCCACAATATTGCCGTTGATAAGGAGGTTCTGATCGGTGTCAAAGTCAACAATCATACCGACAATTGCCGGATTCTCGCCGTTGTTGTGGCTTACCGTCCCTGAATTTCCGATACTTGCATTATAGGAGGTATAATGCACCGCCTGATCTGAAGCATACGACATACCATATCCGGCATTGCCGTAGTATCCAAAGTCTGTCACAAAGCGTGGGTGTGTACCGTTTTGTGCCGCGCGTGGCGCCACGGCAGCGAACATAGACAATCCGTCTGTACTGTTGCCGTCGGCAAAGATATATTGATTGCCCAAATCAAGACCGTCCGTTGACCCATCAAATGCAACAGTTGGGTTAAAGTTAAACAAGTTTGTTGTCGCATGATATGTCGGCGCGGTTTGTCCGGCGCTTGCGCTATTTGATGCGTTATAACCTGAAGGTGATTGGTCCACCCAAGTGGTTATCTGCGCACCATCAGCGTCTGTAATACCGGCATCCGCCTTAAGCCAGAGTGCGAGATTACCACTAACCCCTCCCGGTCGTTCTGTTGCCGGCGCTCCCGTCGCAAAAGTAAAGTACTCCCCATCTGACAAATCAATCCCCGCCGGCAATTCCCAGCGATCGCCGTTTAAGGTCAATTCTGTTTCTGTCGCACCGCTTGAAAAGTCACCATCGGCGTCAGTTAAAAGATACACTTTGCCCGCGTATGCTTGCGGAAGTTTTGCACTCTCGCTTGACGCGGCATCCGGTACCGAGATATACACGGTTCCGACGGTGCCGGTTTCTTGCACCTTCCATACCCTGCCGAGGATTTGACGACCTGCTGGCGCTCCGCTTGTTGTCCATGCACTTGTGTCACCATCGTTATTTGCCCATGTCATGAAGGCCTTATCTGCAAGTTGTGTCGGGCGTGCAGTGTGGTCGGTGTTTGGGCTGGTGAAGTCATTGTCGGTTGCAATGGTTACAAGCGCGTCTGCGTTTCCACTCTTTGACACTCTTTGGTCAAGGGCACTCGCATCATCGCGTCCGATGCCGGCAATGTCGTGCTCGTACGTGTCGCTTGTATCTTGCGCCCAGATGGTGTTGCCGTCACTGTCCACATACTCCGTGCCGCCTCCGTTTGCGCTCTGGTCAAGGGTGATACCGTATTTGATGGCGAGGTAGGATTCAATTTTGTTGATATCCGTTGCAGTAAGACTGCCATCACCATACGCAACCGTCTCTGCAATGTGTCCAAAGCTATCTGTATGATAGTTGTTTGCCGGCCAGTTACCGAGTACTTTGTATTCTACCGGGTCGCCATTTGCGTTTTTGTTTGCCGGAGATACTGTCCCTGACGCGCCGGCATTAAGGGTGTAGGCGGCATCATACTGCGCCGCATCGGTAAACGCCGCGCGCATAATAGTTGGTTCTGATGGCCATGCAAGCCCAGAGTCATAATACTTGCCACCAGTGTTTACCTCAAAGTATTTTGCATTACCGTCAGCGCGATATATCACAACATCCGACGCATTCCCATTGTTGTCATTCCATGCCTCTGCATATTGCCCCTCCGGAATACCCACCACAAACGCGGTGGAGTTGCGCACCGGTAAGGCAAGGCTTGGATCTGCAATCTCGTGGCGATCGTGCCCGAGCTCCGCACCGCCTTGCTTTGCATAGTACACCGTTGGGTTGAAGTTAATGACACTTTCGCGATACTCCGGCGTCTCATAGGCATTAAAATCTGCTCCGGTTAGTGACTCATCATTCCAAACCGATACCGTATCACTTGCATCACGCGTCATTGTCCCATCCGCTTTAAGCCAGAGCATTAAACTGTTGCTGACACCACCGGGTGCTACCACTGTACACATGCCCGCGTCATTGATAGTCCAGTTGTATGTATCAATGATTGACTGACGCGCCGCTGCTGCTTGACAATATACCGAACTTCCGGCATCAAAGGTTACACCATTTTGCAAGGTCTTACTTGCCCAGCCGGTCAAAAGCGCATCATAGTTTGCCGTTGAAAGCCCGGCGCTACGGAACATATAGGTGGCGTCAGTTAGGTTTGCCGGGTTCCAGTTTCCAAGGTTCTGGTCAAACGCTGTAGCACCCTCAAACATACTGCGCATCGTCCCCGGGTTTCCACCGACCGGTAATCCAACATTTGAGACATCCCAGCTATCCAACGGCTGATTAAATGCAGTTGCTTGACGGAACATGCGCGTCATAGAGCGTACGCTTGAGGTATTCCAACTGTTAAGCGGTTGGTTAAACGCCTTTGCCGCGTTGAAAGTCTGATACATGGTCTCCACGTTTGAAACAACCCAGCTTCCGATTGGCTGATTGAAAAGGTCCGCCCCCTCAAAGGTCTGACGCAAACTCGTCACGCTTGAGGTATTCCATCCGCTGATATCTTGATTGAAGCTATCCGCCTGACGGAAGGTGTATCCAAGGTCGGTAACATTTGAGACATTCCAGTTACCGATATTGCGGTTAAATGAAGTTGCGCCCTCAAACATGCGGTTCAGCGAGGTGGCAGAGCCCGTATTCCAGCTGGTGATGTCACCATTAAACGAGCTTGCCCCACGGAACATTGCATAAAATGTTGTCACATTGGAGACATCCCAGTTGTTAAGGTCCTGATTAAAGTTTGTATTGGCGTCAAACATACCACCCATATTGGTAATGTTTGAAACATCCCAGTTGTTAAGATTCGGGATACTTGCAAATGCGGTACCGCGGAACATCTCATACATATTTGTCACACTGGAAAGGTCCGGAGTATCCGAGGCGCTGATTGAGCTGAGGTTGGTGGCATACTCAAACGCGCTGTCAAAGCTTGTCCACTTGATATTCCCCCATTGCAAAATGTTAACGAGTTTTTGCGAGTCCGTTTGCACATTAGTTGGTGCGTTGCCGTCACGCCCAAAGATAATACGCGGAAAGCCCGTCCCGTCACCGACAGCGTCTTGAATACGCACCGTGTATGTGCCGGCGCTTGAATAGTCACAAGTAAAGTCGCCGGTGATGCCCGCACCATCAAACATGCCGTCATTGTCACAATCAATGTGGTACAAATAGGTGCTGTTCGGGTCGGTCGGTACGATAAACTGTGTGTTGGTACTTATGCCGACATTGTCGGTTTTTACTTGGAAGATAAAGTCGTTTGACGCGTTGCCACAGCTCAGCGGTGATACTGTTGCGGTATTTGACTCATTGCTTGTGTTGCCTGTCTCCACCACTTTGACGTCAAACGCCGTTGTGTCGGTGTTGCCCGCAAGAGTTACCGTAATCGGCGAGCTGGTCTCTCCGCCGGCAATGGTAGAGCCATCGCCTGCGTTTACCAAATCAACGCTCGTCTCGTTATTGTCCGCGTTCCAATACACGGTGTACACATAATCCGAGCCCGAACATGAACCGGCAACATTGCTCACCGTGACATTGTTGGTATTATTGTCCACGATAAACAACGAGGCACCACAGGTGTAAAACTCTACAACTCCATCGCGCACTGTCACCGCATTATCTTCATCAGAGCTTGTACCGTCGGCATTACAGGTCGCGTCGGGATTTTGCGTAATTCCCTTGGTGCTCACTCCCTCACCTTCGTGCTGTACTTTAATCTCAAAAGTTTTACCATCGGGCATCTCCACCGGGATTGTCATCTTTACCGGCTTTGAGAATACCAAATGCTCACCCGGGATACCAAACTCCGCCGCCGCGTGCACCTCGTTTACCTCCTCCAGTTCATCGGCGAGCTGCTCTTTTACTTCTTTTGTGTCTACTGCACGAACACGGAGACGTTCCATCTCTACTGTTCCATCCGTCTTGCTTTCAATCACTGTATCAGCAGAAATTTTTGCATCTGCCGCAGATGTCTCCAATACCACGTCATCTTTCACTTCCACAGAACCGTTATGATGCGCAACGACAACCTGCTCACCGGACAGTGTATCTTTTTTAGTATTGGCCGTCTCACTATTCACTGTCTCTTTCAGCGCCTCCGCATCGGAATTCTCCGCCGCCTCCACTGTGTGTTTCACCGTGTCTTCTGTTGCAGCTACACCCGTTGTCGCATCATCTGCTACAGCATCCACGTCATTCTTCGGGAGATCATCAGCACTATCTGTCTCATCATCTTGTGCACCTTCGGCACCAATATCGGCGCCCTCCGCATCATCACGGTTATCGGATGACGTATCAACATCGCCGGATGATGATACATGATCGGAAGATACGATAACAGAAGCGGCGCTTCCGTTCGCCTCCGCCGCCAATACCGGAATCGCCGGAGCAAATGATTGTACAACAAGTGCACATAATGGCACAGCAACGCGCAGTGCCGCAGTCCCGCGACGCAGCATGCGTCGGAAACGAAAGAAACGATGTACAGTAGACATAGGTGAGCAATTAATACATATTACAACTCACTGCAACCGTACCGCAGACAGACTTAAAAAACCGTCACAAAAACCTTAAATCTTTTTCAAATAAAAAAACGGCCGTGCCGTTATTAAAATTTTTATATTAATTAAGTGCCTGCTTATGGTTCACCATCATCGCGAAACCGATATTGCAACGCTTCCGCCACATGAGAAGATTCAATTCTCTCCGCACCAACCAAATCGGCAATCGTTCGCGCCACCTTAAGCGTTCGATGATAAGACCGCGCCGAAAGCCCCAATCGTGTTGCCGCTGTTCGTAACAACTCCTGTGCCTCCGTATCCGGTTGACATAGCCGTGTCATCTCTGCCGCCGTCAGCGTACTGTTTGTCCGTGCACTGCCGCCAAAGCGTGCTGCTTGACGCTCCCGAGCACGCAATACCCGCGTACGAATACACTCACTGGTTTCTCCGTCCGGCACTGAAGACTGTAAAGCGCGAATAGATACGCGAGGAACAGATACTTGAATATCAATACGATCCATAATCGGTCCGGATACTTTCTGTTGATATCGCGTTCGTTGTTGCGGCGCGCACCGACACGGGTGCTGGGGATCGTCCGCATACCCGCACGGACAAGGGTTCATCGCCGCAACCAAAATAACATGAGCGGGGAATGTCGCGGTTGCTCGCGCGCGAGTCACCGTCACCACACCCTCTTCCAACGGCTGTCGCAAATTTTCCAATACCTGGCGAGGAAACTCCGCAAACTCATCCAAAAAGAGTACACCATGATGTGCCAAAGAAATTTCCCCCGGGCGCGGAACAGTCCCGCCACCAATCAACGACACTGCGCTGGCACTGTGATGCGGTGCGCGAAACGGTCGGCGTGTAATTAATGTACGATTTCCGCGCAACAAATGCGCAACTGAATATACCTGTGTCACCTCAATACTCTCTTCCACACTCAGCGGTGGAAGAATACTCGGTAGCGCTTTTGCCAATAAAGTCTTTCCGCTACCGGGAGTTCCGCGCAAAATTACATTATGTCCACCGGCGGCGGCAATCTCTAACGCCCGTTTTGCATTGTGCTGCTGACGAATATCCGCCATATCCACCGAATGTTGTATGGGATCATCATCCGGTGAAATCACACGGTGCGGGGCGGGACGAAGTGGCGTATCTCCACGCAAATGCGCTACCAACGTACGCAAATCCGGTACACCATAGACCTGCACACCATCCACCACCCTCGCTTCATCCATATTTTCCCTCGGAACATATACGGTGGAGATCCCTTGTTCTTTTGCCAACAGCGTAATGGGCAAAATTCCCGGCGTACTGCGCACTCGCCCATCCAGCGCCACTTCGCCGACAAAAATCGCATCTCGTAACCGTTCGGCATTCAATTGTCGCGTTGCCGATAAAATCCCCAGCGCAATGGGGACATCGTACATTGAGCCGCTTTTGGGAAGATCTGCCGGCGCAAGATTAACCGTAATACGTCCGTAACGATGTACCGGTGAAAATCCACTGTTACGTAATGCGCTGCCGACACGATCCCTTGCCTCTTTTACCGCCGTATCCGGAAGACCGACAATGGCAAAACTGTGCAGTCCGCCACTTAATACATCCACCTCTACATCCACTACCGTCCCGGATAGCGCCACCGTCGCGGCGGAGAGAATTCGCGCCGCTGTCGGAGCTTCGGATTGCATACGTGATTTACTCATGTCGAGAAGAAAACAATGTCCACAAAAATAATGCCGCTCCCAATGCAATCGCCGCATCGGCGATATTGAAATGCCAGAGCGCAAAAAAGTCCAGAAAATCCGTTACACAACCGCGGACGAGACGATCCAGTGTATTGCTTGCTCCCCCGCTAATTATCAATACTAATGCAATACGCTCCCGATGCTGATGTGCTTCATGGCGATACCACCATATTGATAACGCCATAATCACCGCCACCGATACAACCCCCAGTACCAAAGAGGGAGCCGCAATGGATAATGCCGCCGCATCATTGCATACACCGCCACGCCATGTACGTACCGCCCATTTTGTCAATTGATCTATACAAAACAGCAGCACTCCTCCGATCAGGAGTACTGCTGTTTGCTGATAATACGGACGACGAGCCATCATCTACGCTGCTTCCACCGTTGTCCGCGCTGCCGGATAGGCCTCCAGCCGTGCATAGGGAATCGGCGCACCGGTTTTTTCACATATACCATAGGTTCCCGCATCCATCTTCTCCAATGCATCCGTAACATCGCGTAACTGTGCTTCCAGTGTTTCACTTACCGCCATATTGTCGGTAAACGCTTCCACTTCCGTTGCATTTTCATCGGTACGATTCCCGATGTCCTCGGGAAACTTTGTTTCAAACTCCCCGTCTTCGGTGCGAACAGCAATGGCCGACAGTTCTTCCTCCAACCGCGCTTTCTGCTCTTGCAGACGTTCACGCAAATGATTCAATTGCTCTTGCGTTAAATGTTGCATAATACAATCGTTACATATCTTAACCTCCTCCATTATACCATACGCGCGGAGTGACATGATCGTGTACGCAGATGTGTGTACGCCGCTCTGTCATTTCCACATGTTCGTACAATATTGGCAATATCATGTGCCGCAATATGGCGCGGCAATACCACATACGTCGCACCGGCGGCATAGAGCGCCTCTTTGTCCTTCGGCGTATCCGCCGTCATAATAACAATGCCACGATGATTACGCGCTCGATAGTATGCCAACAATGTCTGCGCCGTTGCTCGATGTGGGATTGTGCAAAGAATCATCATGGCATGCTGACATCCGATATCCTCTAAAAATGCCACGTCCTGAGCATCACCATAACGACATGACACTCCGCGACGCGTCAGTTGCGCAATGACATCGGGATCATCATCTACAACAAGGACGGAGCGTTTCTGTTCGCGCAGTGTTGACAGTAGTGCATGCGCACTGTCATGCTCATATCCAAAAATAATCACATCATACGACAGCGGTTCTTGTTCTCGCTCGGCATGAGCCGGTGACCCAAATCGGCGCAAGATTGGCGCCAATCGCGCATACAACACATCGGCAAATAAAATCATATAGGTGGATGCCGTGATGGTGATTACCCCCACCAGCGTCACTAGTGATACCACCATTGGTGTCAGATGTCCCGCTGCGGCTCCCGCCGCCACCAAAATCAGTGAAAATTCACTAATCTGTGCCACCGTCAGTCCACTCATAAATGCCGTCCGTGCTCGGTATCCCAAAATACGCATAATAACAAAGACAATCAATGGGTTACCGATTAACACGAACATGGAGAGAATTATCGCCGGCACTAAAATTGTTCCCAGTTCTCCCAGTGCCATATGCGCACCCAACAAAATGAAGAAGATCACAATAAAAAAGTCTCGCAACGGTGTCAATCGTGCGGCAATTTCCTGTGCAAATGGAGATACCGCCAACAGCGCTCCCGCCAATAACGCTCCGATTTCCACGGAAAATCCCACGGAATGAAACAGCGCCGCCAACCCCATTCCCCACGCAATGGAAAAGATAAACAACACTTCTTGATTATGTGCAACACTACGCGCGAAGCGCGGTAAGATATACTTGCTGACAATATATAGCACCACCGCCAACACTGCCCCGCGAAGCGCCAATACCCCGACATGTGCCGATGCTGCCGCCACCCACGTTTCTCCTTGCGCAATATCCAACTGACTTACCGCCGCCACCACCAATAGAATCAGTGTGGCAATGACATCCTGCACCAACAGAAAACCAATTGACAATCGCCCATACAATGACGTTGTTTCATGGCGATCACTCAATAACTTTAAGATGATGATTGTGGAACTAAATGTTAGCGCCACCGCCGCATAAATGGATGCTATCGGGTCAAATCCCAAAATACGCAGCAATACAAAGCCAAATACCGATGTGAATACCACCTGTCCCACGCCGGTAATGATTGATGCCCGTCCCGTTTCACGAATAACATCGGGATTTAGCGTCAATCCCACGATAAACAACAGAATAGAGATTCCCATCGTGGACAACAGCTCCATTTCATTTTTTGCATGCAATAAATTGAGTGCAAACGGACCGACGATCACGCCGGTAGCGATGTACCCGACAATCAACGGCTGTCGCAACCGCTGCATCACCATTGCCGCAATCGCGGCGATTACAATAATTACCGAAACTTCTGTAAATAATGTCATAGGGAATATATTAATACCCTTATCATAACATAACGCCCCGCCCTAATAATGGACGAGGCGTTGTTATTACCTGACGTCGGGATGAATACTACATCATACCCATACCCGGCATACCGCCTCCCATACCGGCAGCGGGAGCGGCCGCCTCTTCCTTCTTCGGAAGATCTGTTACCGCCGCCTCCGTTGTCAACAACAGTCCCGCTACGGACACTGCATTTTCCAGTGCCGTCCGTGTAACCTTCAGCGGATCAATAATTCCGCTCTTGACCATATCATCTCGGTATGTATCCGCACCGGCGTCATATCCATAGTTCACACCTTTCCCGCTGATCACTTCATTCAGCACGACAGCAGCATCTCGCTCTCCACCGTTCTCTACAATCTGTCGCAACGGTGCCGTAATTGCCGCCAACAACGCCTTGAATCCGGCGGTAAAGTCGTGCTCCGCATCATCCGGAAGTGCCGATGATGCCGCCTGCGCCGCCTTAACAAGAGCCGTACCACCACCGGCAACAACACCTTCTTCAATTGCCGCCTTTGTGGCTGCCAGCGCATCTTCCAGCTTATGCTTAACATACGTCAACTCCGTCTCCGTCGCCGCACCGGCACGAATCACCGCAACACCGCCGGACAACTTCGCCAACCGCCTTGCATACTTCTCACGCTCATAGCTCTGCTCGGCATTCTCCATCTGCGTGCGAATCATCTCTACACGCTCCTTGATTGCCTTCTTGGTACCGCCGCCACCGACAATTGTCGTATCATCCTTTGATGCAATGACTTTCTGCGCCGTTCCCAATACTTCCAATCCGGCATTCTCCAACTTCATACCGCGGTCTTCCGTTACCACGGTCGCACCGGTAAGAATTGCAATATCTTCCAACATCGCCGTTCGTGTGTCTCCGAACTCCGGCGCCTTCACCGCCAATACATTCAATGCGCCACGCAACTTGTTTACCACCAATGTTGCCAACGCCTCTCCATCAACATCCTCGGCGATGATGACCAACTCCTTCTTTCCGCTTTGCGCCAATCCTTCCAAAATCGGCAGGATTTCCTTGATGGCGCTGATCTTTTTATCCGTTACGAGAATCGCCGGATCTTTCAATTCCGCTCGCTGACTCTCCGCATCGGTAATCATGTACGGTGAAACATATCCTTTGTCAAAGCTCATTCCTTCCACAAGCTCCTTGGACAAACCGAATGTCTGTGACTCTTCTACGGTCACCACACCATCTTTACCAACCGTTTCCATCACTTCGGCGATCATTTCACCCATCTCTGCGCTTTCCGCACTGATTGTCGCCACCTGAGCGATTTCCTCCCGAGCGCTGATTCGCTTTGCGCGCTTTTTCAACTCCGCAATCACCGCATCTTTCGCCGCTTCCATTCCTTTGCGAATGCCTACGGGATTGATACCGGTCTCCACATACTTCAATCCCTCTGATACCAACGCTTGCGTAATAACCGTTGATGTGGTGGTTCCGTCTCCGGCAGCATCATTCGTCTTATCCGCCACCTCTTTAATGAGACTTGCACCAATATTTTCAAACTTGTCCTCCAATTCAATTTCCTTGGCAATGGACACACCGTCATTTGTTACCGTCGGCGCTCCAAAGCCCTTATCCAACACAACATTGCGCCCTTTCGGACCAATGGTAACGCGCACCGCATCCGCTACCGTATTAACACCGGCCTGCATGCGCTTCCGCGCGTCTGTGCTGTACTTAACGTCTTTTGCCATAGGTTTTATTCCTTACTGTTTACATATCGTGAACTGTCTGGCACTCTCGCGTGCTGAGTGCCAATCCACTTTCAGTCTATCGCGTACCGTTGTTTTGTCAAGAGTCCACTCATTACCGTGACAAATTGTCAATCTTATGCTACCGTTATGAATGCCCGGGCCGTTAGCTCATCCGGTAGAGCGCATCCATGGCATGGATGAGGTGAGGAGTTCGAGTCTCCTACGGTCCACTGAAATTTTACGAATATCGTTATTTATGTCTTCACGTGATACACGGTCATCTTCAGCAAAAAAACTATCACGCCATGCACAGGCGGCGTTAGTATTGGCGCATAATATTGCGGTACAACACAAACAGCAAACCGTTTCTCCATTTCACGTACTCTATGCCATTTCTCAACAACCCGGCGCCGCCGGAGCAGCACTGCTGCGAACACTGTCCCTGTCTTCCGATGTCTTACTTCGTGAGTGCACAACAATATCCCGTTCCACTCGCGGGAGTAGCAATGTGCAGATTTCTCAACCGGTAAAAGATGCATTGGTCCGCGCGTATACTCTTGCCGGCGCCACCGGTTATCCCTATGTTGGAACCGAACATATCGCTCATGCGATTTTATCGTCACGAGACAGTGCCGTACAGACATTTGTAACCCGACATTCCATTACAATACCTCCCCTCCAACCCCATGCGGCAACCGCACCGATTCAAAATCTCTCTACGCTGTTGGGTATTACGACACCGGAGTCATCAGACACCGGAGAGTCTGCATTGGAACACTTTACACGAGATCTTACCGCCGCACATCATCATGATACGTCTCTCGTGGGGCGAGATGACCTTCTAAACGATATCATCGCTATTCTTGTACGCAAAGAAAAGTGTAATCCCCTTCTGGTGGGAGAAGCCGGTGTGGGAAAAACCGCTCTTGTTGAAGGATTGGCAAAGCGTATTGCCGCCGGGACGGTTCCGGCTCCATTATTGGATACGCGTATTGTCTCCCTGGATGTCGCTGATCTTGTCGCCGGAACAACCTATCGTGGAGAATTTGAAGCGCGCATTAAGGATTTGCTATCGGATATTGAAGAAGACTCTCGGCAAACGATCCTCTTTATTGATGAAATTCATACTATTGTTGGCGCTGGTAACGCCAACGGGTCTTTGGATGCCGCAAATATTCTTAAACCGGCACTGTCTCGTGGAACGATACGTGTTATCGGTGCAACCACTCATGCCGAATATAAAAAACATATTAGCAAAGACCGTGCATTGGTGCGACGATTTCAACGTATCACTGTTCCGGAGCCGTCTCGTGATGATACTTGTACCATTCTACGAACGGTGCGTGAGCACTACGCCAATCACCATAATGTCACCATTCCCGCTGCATTAATTCCTTCCATTGTGGATCTTAGTATCCGATATATTCCCGCTCGCCATCTTCCCGACAAAGCCTTTGATATCCTTGATGAGAGCTGTGCAATGGTACAACGTGATACCGCAGACGCTAAACACATTCGAGAACGAATTTCCATTCGCAATGAACTCCGCCGCTGCATTGCAGAGAAAACACAAGCGATCGCTACAGAAAACTATGCCGACGCTCTTATATTGCGGAAGAAGGAACAACAACTTCGAGAACAATATATGAAGTATAGTGCCGCGCCCACCAAGAATCGCGCCACTCTGTCTCTTGAAGTTGTTCGCCGAGCAACGGCCCGAATTGCGCATATTCCCGAAAGTTCCGTTACTACCGATCGTATAGATACGGCCCGAATGCGTGCATTGGACGTATGGGCACGAACCGTTGTGGGTCAACCGGAAGCCGTCCGTCGTGTACGCACCACCCTTCGTCGCGCGTTCGCGCATCTTCACGATCCGGAACGTCCACTGGCATCCTTCTTATTCTTGGGTCCCAGCGGAACGGGAAAAACCTTTGCCGCCACGGAACTTTCCCGGGTTATCGGCACTACCCCGAGGGATGCGCTGATCCGTATTGATATGAGCGAATTGAGTGAACGACACAGTGGGGCAAAGCTTATCGGTGCACCGGCAGGATACGTGGGGTATGGCGAAGGGGGCACGTTAACCGAACGCGTACGAACCACTCCGCATAGCGTTATTCTGTTTGATGAAATTGAAAAAGCACATCCATCGGTACTGACACTGTTATTACAGATACTGGATACGGGAACACTAACGGATAGCACCGGAACGGCAACAGACTTCCGCCATACGGTAGTCGTATTGACATCCAATATTGGCAGCACCGATACCGTTACGGGATTTGCCAATACCTCTCACCACAAGACCGCCGCCACCCTAAGGGAACTGCGTGAGCATATCGCTCCGGAAATTCTTAACCGTATTGACGATATTGTTCCGTTTGTGCCATTGAACCGTGCGGCACTGACACGGATCGCCCGAACAGAGCTACGAGCGCTACGTACCCGCACCGCCCGTCATGGACAACGCCTTATCATTGACCGCGCTGTCGCACCGCATATTGCTCGTACTGTTGCCACACAGGATGATCGCAATGCGCAGGCGCGCGCCATCGCTCACCGTGTCCGAACCGACTGTGCGGATGCAGTGGCAAACTGCCTTTTAGACTCTCCAACCACAGACGCCGTCACTCTGCATGTATGCAATGGAACCATTTGCGCCACACCATCACCGACACACTCTTCACACTAATTGCGCCACATCGGTGCATATGCTGCAATGAGTACGATCACCCGCTTTGTGACGTATGTTATCACGCTCTCTGTGCCGCCCAGCGCACCCAACACTGTCACCATTGCCGCCGCGTCATCACCGCCGATGGCTCGTTATGTGATACCTGCCGCGGTACGTCGGTACTGCGCAGTGTTTTCGTATGTAGTGATGCCGCTCATCGTACAGTATTATTACGCGCCATCGCCGCCTATAAATATCATGGTATCCGCGCGCTCCGCACTCCATTATCACGCCTCATGTGTCACGCGCTACAATCTGCACCACTCCGAATACCGGATGTGATTATTCCCATTCCGTTGCATCCGTGGCGAGAGCGATGGCGGACATTCAATCAATCCGCCGAGCTGGCGGAAGACCTTGCGCAAACACTGACGCCGCACCTCCCCTTACGCGTATCTCCTGATGCCCTACGTCGCAAGCGATATACACGAGCACAGGCACGCCACGCGACTCGACAAGAACGAGAGCGCAACGTACACGACGCATTTACCGTTCATCGTCCGACCATAGTTCGTGGAGCGAATATCCTCCTTATTGATGATGTCGCCACAACAACGGCAACATTGAGAAGTGCGGCAACAGCACTCCACCATGCCGGCGCCCGTCGGATTGATGCTGCCGTACTGGTGCGCGATTAACAATAGCACTACTGGATATTCTGCATGACACTGTACATCGGCTTCAACATCGCCACCGCAAAAAACCCCACACCACCGCCAATAAGTAACATGAGCAACGGCTCAATAATAGATGACATGTTCTTTGTCATCTGATCAACATACGCTTCATAAAACCCCGCAATTTTCAATAACATTGTATCCGTCTTTCCCGTTTCTTCTCCAACATCAATCATCTGTGGGACCAATACCGGAAACAGGTGCGGATATTTTCGCAGTGTCTCCGCAAGTGATCCGCCGCGCTCCACCACCCGAATCGCCTCCGCCAACGCATCTTTGTACAAGACATTTCCCAGCGTATCCTGCACAATATGCAATGAATTGATCACACTGACACCGCTACGTAACAACGAACTGTGAATACGTGCAAATCGTGCACAGTTCACCGCCACCGCCATACTCTTAATGATTGGTGCATGGACCGCAATATAAGATAGAAACCGCGCTCCGCCTTGCGTACGAAGTCCCATCATGATGATAATAACGGTCGCAATCGCCCCCAACGCCGTCACCACTCCGTTTGCACGAATAAAATCACTAATGGACACAATCACTTGTGTACTCTTGGGAAGCTCCACATCCATGCCATCAAATACCCCCATGATTTGCGGCAAAATATACGTTAACATTAAAATCCCCACTCCCACCATTGCCAATAACACAATCGCCGGGTACATCATTGCTCCGCGAACACGAGATCGTAACTGTTGTTCTTTTTCCAATTGGCGGGAGACGATCGTAAGCGCTTCATCAAGGTTTCCGCCGATTTCTCCCACTCGCACCATGCTGACAAACAACTCGTCAAACATTTCCGGATGTTGCGCCATCGCATCGGCGAGGGATGATCCTTTTAACACACGAGAATGAACATCAGCAATAATTGTACGCACCGCTGATGTACGCGTTTGCACCCGAAGATTTTCCAATGCACGAGAGAGTGGCAAACCCGATCCGACCATTACACTGAGATTGACCGCAAAAAATACCTTTTCTTTTAACGGGATGCCAAAAAATCTCATTGTCCATGTGCGCCGTGTTTGACGTACAGGGCGAATGTGTGTTACCACCCAATGTTTTCCTCGCAAGTGTTGTACCACCGTTCGCTCATCAGGAGCATCCATCACCCCATGCACTGTACGCCCGCGATCTGTAATGGCACTGTAAGAAAACTGCGGCATACTATTCCTGTGTTACACGTAAGATTTCCGCCACCGTTGTCACGCCCTGAAGCACCTTAGCCAATCCATCTTCAACCATCGTTGTCATCGCATCCTGTTCTCGAGCATGCTGCGCAATGGCATCACTGCTCTCTCCCGCCAACGTGGCACGTTCCACCTCCGGTGTCATCGCCAATACTTCAAAAATTCCAACACGACCCTTGTATCCCGTTCCACCGCAACGCTGACATCCCACAGGCTCATATAGCGTCGCCGATTCCAGTGATGCATCAGCGGCAATGCGTTCCTGTGTCGCCAGCCGTTTCAGTGCCTCATCAATATCCAGTGTGTGAGATAGTGCCGTACGCTCTTGATCCGTTAATTTCACCGGCTTCCGACAAGATAGACACAACCGACGAACCAATCGCTGTGCAATCACGATATTTACCGTAGATGCAATCAGAAATGGTTCCGCTCCCATATCCACCATCCGCGGAATTGCTCCGGCGGCACTGTTTGTATGCAATGTGGACAACACCAAATGTCCCGTCATTGCCGCGTGCATTGCCACTTCCAATGTCTCTTCATCACGAATCTCTCCCACCATGATAATATCCGGATCCTGACGCAACAATGCCCGCAATGCGGCGGCAAATGTCATACCGATTTTCGCATTGACCTGCGTTTGATTGATACGTTCCATGCGATACTCGATCGGATCTTCTACCGTAGAAATATTTACCGTGGGTTGATTCAACAAATCCAGCACGGTGTACAGTGTCGTCGTCTTTCCGCTTCCTGTCGGACCGGTTACAAGAATCATCCCATTCGGTCGCGTAATATTCCGATGCACCAACTCCAGATCTCGCCCGGTTAATCCGATCGCTTCCAGCGTCAACCCGGCAGATGACTCATCCAGCAAACGCATGACAATTTTCTCTCCATCAAATACCGGGAGCACACTCACACGGAGAGCAATATTTTTTCCCTCTATCTCCACCTTAAACCGTCCATCTTGCGGCAACCGATGCTCATCAAGTTTCAAGTTTGCCAACACTTTGATTCGCGCCACAATACCGCGCAATGCCAATCGCGGCAATGTCATTACATCATGCAACAATCCATCAACACGATACCGTACCACCACATCATGCTCTTCCGGCTCAATATGAATATCACTGGCGCGCTGCAACACCGCATGACGCAACAACGCATCCACAATGCGAACAACCGGAAGATCCGCCGCCACCTTCTCCAAGTCATCACTATCCGTAATACTGGACGGATCCACATCTAACAGCTCTCCGAACTCTGCCTGCAAACTTTTATTATACTGCCGAAGTACCGCATCAATCGCATGCTGTGATGTCAAACACGGCACAATACGAAGCCCCGTCTTCTTGCGAACAAAATCAACAATCTGCACATTCTCGGGATCACGCAGCGCTACATGCAATTCGCTGGGCGTCCGCGCAAACGCCACAATATGATGCTTTCGTGCAACACCCTCCGGAATCAGTTGCAATATTTGCGGATCAATTTTCTGCCCCTCCAATTCCACATATGGAAACCCCGCAACAGTTGCTCGCGCCCGCTGCAATGCATCAGACTCAACAATATTATTCTCCCGTAAAATATCTACAAATGATCTTTCCGTCTTCTGTGCCGTCTCAAACGCCGCAGCAAGATCTATGGGATCTGCCAACTCACTATCACGCAGAAACGTATACAACTGTCGCTCCTGAGATTTCAACATTTAATATTTCTTTGAAATTTTTTTAATCTCTCCATTAAGTATACCACGAAAACGCACATCTAACGGTGTGCGTTTTTCCGGATAGATTCTGTACTCTACATTCTATGTACTGCGCGGCAACAGAAATCGTCGCTTATTCTCACTGAGGTTCATAAAACTGTCCAGCTCATCCAGTAACAACCCGCTGGTAGATTCACTGAATGCCATTCCTTCCACTCGACACCCGGTACTGTTCTGAATATATCGCACCAACGGAGCATAATCTCCGTCACCGGACACTAACACGATCACATCCACTCGTTGCGACAACTTAATTGCATCAATGGCGATGCCTACATCCCAATCCCCTTTCTTTGCTCCATCAGCAAACACTTGCAACGCTTTGGTCTTTACCTCATACCCCACCTTCTCCAGCGCTTCAAAAAATTTCTCCTCCATCCCTTCGGTAGTGGAAATTCCATATGCAATCGCACGGATAAGTTTTCGTTCCGCCGCTGCCGTTTCCAAAATATTTTTATAATTCACCTTTCGTGAAAATAACACACGAGCGGAGTGATAAAGATTCTGAACATCCACCAACACCGCTACTCGTTGATCACTAAAAAACTGCATAAGATAACAAATAAAATACCGCCGCGACCGCGGCGGAATAATTACTCTTTCAATCCCAATTTTGCAACCACCTCTTTATAGGTAGTGGGATTATGCTCTTTTAAATATGTCATCAACCGCCGCCGCTTTGATACCATACGCAACAGTCCACGACGAGAATGAAAGTCGTGAATATTCTTTTTCAAATGTTCCGTCAAACGGGAAATTCTGCGTGTAAACAACGCAATCTGATACTCCGGCGAACCGGTATCTGCATCATGACGCCGCACATCGCGTGTAGCGTTAATCTTCTGTCGTTTCGTCAACATAATATTCGCACAACGGTCGTATATTCACATGAACATACCACCGCAGACGTTAGTATAAATTACAATGTACACTATACAAGAGTTTTTGTAATTGCGCAAGTAACTATACCGATCCACCACTTTTGTCACTCTTGTATTGATAATCTCATCTCTTTTATAATACACTGTAAAAAGGAGATGCCAGGATGTTGGTACAGTCGTTTAATATTGCACTATCAAAAGCCAACCAATAAGGTTCTTATCTTCCTTCGACATAATGCGCTTTTGTAGATTATCAAGAAACTCGTTGTTCCTCTAAGACTGTTTTGTGTTCTTTTGTTCCTTTGTGTTAGAGGAGTGCTCTATGTTAGTAAACTTGTTCAGAAATCTTACAATACTCGTCGCGGTACCGTTAATGTAACGTCCGCCACATCGTTCTTTTCTTCTTCTTCTAATGGAGCAAATACATCTCGAGAGACTGATAGCGACAAGGTTCGTTCTCGCTCTCTCTGTTCCGCCCATGTTGCAACATCACGATACATCGAAACGTGTGGTATTGGAGGAGCATGAACTTCCCGTAACTCCTTTTGTTCCACATCACTTAATGGGATATCTCGCACTGCCATATACCAAAATAGTCCCGACACTACAACAACTCCCCCGGCCAACACCATAACGAAAAATCGCCGTATCCATCGAATAATTGCCGTAATGCCCCCGGTTACTGTAGAGAGTATTTTGCTCATGTATTTGAGTGGTTAGAAGGCGACTCCTTTAATGGTATCCGCATCAGTACCGTTGCTTGTGTTGTTGCTTCCGTATTATCAAATTGTGATGCACGCTCCACCAGTGCCACATCTACAATACCAACAACATTGGCTTCCATAGCATGAATTACCGCAATAACATGGTCTAATGTCCCCGTTACTGTCATCTGCACAAAGTGTTGCGCTCCGACAGCACGATATGTTGCCCGTTCTTTTGAGCGCTGCTTTGACGATGGAGAGGATACCGGGGTTCCGCGCAAGCGAGTGCGCGCCGATACATAGTCCTTTTTTTCCAGCACATGAAATTGCACTTGCGCACCCCGCTCATCCGCAACACGTTCCACTGCGGAAAACACCGTAACCAAATCCTCTGAAACAACCAGTAATGACGGCAACTGTTGAACGGGATGTGAAGGAAGTGAATTTACTTGAAGATGGTGAACAAACCGAGTAACACGATTTTCATGATGAAGTGTGGAGGTAGCGCGCATCAGAGGCACAAGAATACCCGCACAAATTCCAATGAGCACCCCGCCCACAATAATCATCGCCACTGTATCATAGCGTACAGACATCATATATCAGTTTCTTTACATTCCCTCCATGTTGCCGTAATCGTAAAATGTGCCAACTCCCGCTGCGCCGTACTCTGTAATGGAAGAACAATGTCGTGAAGACACGGTGATGAATATAATGCATCGCGTAATGTCAATACATCATCTCGCCGCTGCGCAATTCCTTTCAATGATATAGTGGACGCCGTTACCGTTACGCGAGTGTATGATACCGTCGGCGGCGTAATAGAGGCAAGATGTGCAAGACGACGAGCAACACTCCAACTCTCTTTCCGAATTGCCGCAATACGGGATGCATACGCATTATTTGCTCGGACAATATCACTATGCTGCTTCACTGTTTCACGTTGAGATGCCAATAGTGGATCCGCCGCCTGTTGTGCTGCCTGCTCTATACGACCTGCAATATAAAATGCTGTCACCACAACAATCATCGCTCCGCACGCCACTACGCCATACAATCCGTAACGTACAATACTCATCGCACGAAGGCGGTGGCGTAGGCGCTCCTTCTCTTGGGGAGGTAAAATATTAAGCGAGATCTTCATAGGAACGTAATGCACAACCAATCACCGTCATATTATCTAATGCTGTGGAACGATTCAGTACCGGAATCTCCGATGATTGTCGGTGGACACATTTCCAGGGATCCGCTACTGCAATCCGCATCCCTGTCTCCGCCACCAACTTTGCGCGCAATCCTCTCCACAATGCCATTTTCCCATATAATACGGCTGTTGTCATCTCCTGTGATGTCAACTTTGCACAAAATGCCGAGCTTTTACGCAATGCGTCTGCCAATGATTGCAGCGACGGTTGCAATGCCATAAATAGTGGATCGCGGTCAATGTATGATCCGATTCCTTGATGCGTAAATAGAGTATTTGCTTCTTCCGGTGTAACTCCCAACGCTCGCACCACATCCGCTTGCATAGTAGAAATCCCTACGGGGATACTTACGGAAAATACGGGAATTCCACTGACAACTGCTGTTAATCGTGTTTGAGTAATCCCGCACATAATCAACAATTGTGTTTTCCGCTTATCGCAAATCGCTCGTGCATCCGCCGTACTATCCGCCTCCACTCCCACGATGCGAAGTGATGCACATGCAGCACGATATGTATCTACCGTCTGACGTGACGCCGCCAACAGCACAACCGCAATATCTGTTTTTGTATCCAGCGCCGGAATACGCTGAAAATCATAGTACACCTCTTCCGGAGGCAATGGAATATGATTTTCCATTTCAAATTGTACAGTGGTGGATAACTGCGATTCTGCTGCGTGTGGTACCATCATGACACGCAAAAATGTCTTGCGCTCTGGCAATGCCACTACGGCCGGTGCAGATGGCTTGATCGGATGAGGAGTCGCATCTCGACATGCCTGATCCACCGTTGCGCGAACGGTCGGAAGATCGGAAATGGTTCCGTCTTGTACAACGCCCTCGCGAAGCGGACACTGCGCAAATCCTTGAACATACCAACCACGCCGCCGCCGACCAAACTGAATCACGCTGACCGAATCCTCTCGAATCATCACTCCAACAAATGATTTGTGTGTTTGCATGCTTCCGTTATTTTCTTGTATTGTACCACAGACTATATCTCCTCCCAGAGATCCGGAATATAATGGGTTCCCGTCGGAAAGTATGGAGGGGGCGCATATAACAAGTTATTATCATAAATAATTACACGCTGTGCATATCCCGTACCATCGGTCCATGCAAATCCATAGCGTCCGTTACTGGCAATCGCTCCGTAAACCGTAATACGTGTCTTATGATCTGTTGCATACTGTAAGCAGATCCACCACCACCATTGCGTACAATAGGTTCCATAGTAAGAACGCCCCACACGACCACTTTGCGCCAACAATGCCGCATCAATACGCAAATCATCTTGACTGTCACGAATAATTTCCACATCTCCTTCCGCTAACAATCCCAGTGTTGCCGTGCCGTCATAGGCACCATATGTAATGGAATTACCAATATAAACATTCCCCATTCCCGCCCCTGTTCGCGCCGCCACTATTGTAAGACGACGATTCGTCAATGTTCCGCTTACCCATGCATGTCCCTCAACATAAATCACCCCATTGTCGGGAATGACGGCGGTAGATGGTGATCCGGAAAGTGAGAGAATACTGTTACTTGATGTGTTGTACCACGCAACCGTTTGTACTGTATACGTTGTTCCCTGTAAAAGAATACGCTGGCCAACGCCGCCGCTATGATATGTTCCGGTATCCTGTGCTGTGCTGCGCATTAATGCAATATCCGCCGCTACACCGGAAAAATCTTTTGCCGTTACGGGGAAACTGGTTCCTGCAAGAAACACATTACTGTGCATTGTGGTATTATATCCGTTGCTCCACGCCGTCCACACACCGTCTTTCACCTGTCCCGTATCGGGATCCGTATATGTTGTTCGCGCACTACTGACCGTATTATGTGCTACACCATCAAAGCGAATTCCCCCGTTGCTGTGCAGCGGACCGAATACTTCCGTTCCATCACCAAAACGCACGTTGTCATTAATAAGTGCTGCGTACTCACTCCACGATGGACGGCGAAGACGAGCGCGAATGGTACGAGATGCCTTTTCTGCTCCCTCTCGCCATCCACGAGATGTAATTGTTACGGCCGTCTGCCCCGGCAACGGTGGGGTAACGGACAGGGAAAACTTCCCCTGTCCAACAGACTGTGTATACGGCTCTGATGCACCATATGCCGTACCACTACTCCAAAATGACTCCACTTGTTGAACAGTCTTTCCATCGGTCTGATGTGCCAAATACCATAGATAATAGTGTACGCCGGCGTCGGCATAATGCACCGCCGCCGCTCGGTGTACCGCCGATAAACTATACCGAATCTGTGATACGACAAAAGACATGACCGCCAGCGCAATCACCGCGATAATTCCCAGCATTACAATTGTATAGAGCGTGGCACTCCCGCGCCTATTTCGAAACATTACCATGAGCGTAAATTACGAAGAGAAATCATCGTTGTAATGGTGGTGGGTGACTGTGCGCGGGGAGTATTATCCCCCACCGTCACCATAATGCGTACCATGCGCACCGCTGATACCATTGCCTCATTCAATAAATTATTCTCCGCATCATAATAGGAAAATAGCGGGATATTCTCCGGGTTATCCATTACGGAGCGCGCAATAACCCGTACGGTCTCTTCTCCGTCATATGTCGTCGGGATACTGGAAGACGGTTGAATAATCCCCATAAATATCATATCCCCATCACGAAATACCCGGATACGTTCCGTATCATTATCCCCATCGGCATCAGCAAAAAATATGAGTTCTGATGCCTCACAGCGAACAAGTACATAGGCACCATTGTCCGCACGCCGTGCACCGCGCAACATGTCCGCTACACGCGTTATGGCATGGGAGGCACTTAGTGCATCTCGCCCACCGTGAATCGTTACTGTTTGCGCTCGCCACAATGCGGCAAAAATAACCGTTGTTCCCAGCATTACCAGCGAAAACACCCCGATAACAATAACCATCTCCACCACTGTCATTCCGCGTCGCATCATGGATTTTTAGTTAGAGAGAATTCTTGTGACATTAATGCTGTCACGTCCAACACTTTCTGCTGTGATGTATATCCATCCGCTGTTACTGTTAACGTATAAAGCCCTGTTGTCAGTGGTAAATCACGCGTTCCGGCAATTAATGCATCTCCATATCGATTACTTGATTGTGTTTCATCGCGAGTCGTCGATTGTAATCGTACCACTGCATCGGCAATTGGTGCTCCGGTATTAGCATCACGAACATGAACAATAACGGCGGGCTGCGATTGATTCACCACCCGAACGATACATGACGTATTGTGTCCCGGCGGAATGGCACAATCGGTAGATGCATCCGTGGAATCATCTTCCACCTCAAATAGCGTATATGCACTATCCGTAACCTGAATGGTATATGTGCCCGGTGCGGTATCAGATCGCACCACATCTCCCGAATCATCACTGACAACATCCTCATCCACACTGTAAGCAAATGAACCATCAGTATATGTCCCCAGCACGCGCCCGCCCGACACATGCAGCGCTACTCCGTCCTGCGGAGTATCAAACGCATCTCGCACCTCAAATCGCGCAGTGGCAAGACGAGCACTGACAATGGACTGTGCTGTCAGCTCTCCTTCCAGCACCGTGGCATGCTGATCAGTCGGTGTAAACGGACTACCGGGTGGCGGCGGAAGAGTTGTTACAGACTCATGTCCGGATTTTTCCACCGTAATTACATAATTGTCTGCCGCCGGCGCTCCGGGCACAATAATGCGTCCGGCTACATCTGTAAACGCACTGAATAATACGGCCGGTGATACTGTCGTATTATGCACGGTAACACGAGCACTCGATAGCGGCACTCCGAGCCCATCAAAAATATTGATTACCAATGTTCCGCCACCGGCCGCCGTTTCTACTCCCGGCGGGACAAATAGCGATTGTAGTTGCACCCGTCGTGCCGGTGATGCATCTCCCCATGTTACCACCACCGTCGCCTGTTTATAGTCTGTGGGAATAACATCCGGAACATCACTATCAATCGTCCCGTCCAACGGATCATCCACATACCGCACATCAGTTAAGATGCGATATACGCGAGAACGAAGCGTTACCGTCCGATCGGGGTCAATGGTGCCGGACGGTACGCCACCCTCTACGGCAACACGATCATATGGAAGATTACGTAACATCTCCATTTGTTCGTTGGCAAGATTAATTGCCGTAAGGCGGGATCGTGCATCCATCATCTGTGACAGCGCCAATGTAATTGTCTGCGCCAATGCTGTTGCAATAACCGCCAATACCGCAACCGCCACCAAAATATCCACCATGGTGGCACCACGACGAACAACAAGGGACGAGTTGTTTATTTTTAACATACCTTTATCATACCATGAACGCCGCCAAAGAGGCGGCGTTTGGCAAGATATCGTGTTCAGAACGATTATAGAATCGTTGCCGCACTGATTGCATCTCCGGATTTTGGACGCATAACACGTACGCCCTGTGTTGCTCGCCCAAGAACGGAAATACTGGCCAATGGAATGCGAATAATCTGTCCCTGACGTGATGTTACGATTACGTCGCTAACTTCATCATCACCGCGGACCACTTGTGCATGAACGATTGCACCGGTTTTTTCCGTAACAGATGCCGCTTTAATTCCACTACCGCCACGATGTTGCACCTTGAATGCACCGACGTCCGTTCGCTTTCCATATCCATTCTCCGTAATCACCAATACCGCCGCATCTGCCACTTCCGTTGGGTGAATTGTGTCAACACCGACAACCGTATCACCCCGCTTTAATTTGATACCGCGCACACCGGCCGCCGCTCGTCCCATTGCGCGAACATCATCTTCCCGGAAACGAATAGACTGTCCTGCCGCTGTAGTAATCATTACATCTTCCGTTCCGTCTGTCGGGCGCACCCAATTCAACGTATCACCATCTTGAAGACGAATCGCAATCAAACCGGTACGACGTACATTTGCAAAATCCTCAATGGCCGTTCGTTTCACCGTACCGTTCTTCGTTACCATGACAAAATACTTGTACCGATCGTCATCGTTAAACGCAATCATCGCCGTCACCTTCTCTTGCGTATCCATCTCCAAGAAATTAACAATCGCATTACCCTTCGCTGTGCGTGAAGACTCGGGTATTTCATGTGCTTGCGTGCGAAAGACTTTTCCACCGGATGTAAAAAACAACAAATTATCATGTGTCATGACACTGGCGACGGTGGCAATCTGGTCTCCCTCTTTGGTTGTGGCGCCGATAACACCCGTCCCCCCGCGCCGCTGTGCACGGTACTGTGATGGAGATACGCGTTTAATGTATCCATCCGCACTAATTGTAATAATGGCCTCCTCATTGGGAATAAGATCCTCCATAGAGAAGTTGTCTACACCATGCGCCACAACCCGTGTCATCCGCGCATCACCATATTTCTCTCGTATTTCCGTAATTTCATCCTTTATAATTCCCAAGAGTTTCTTATGGCTTTTGAGAATACTTTCCAAATATGCGATAAGCTTGCGCTTCTCCTTCAATTCTTCTTCAATTTTCTTTCGCTCCAATCCGGACAGTGTTTGCAATCGCATCTCCAAAATTGCCGTTGCCTGCGCATCACTAAATGAGAATCGCTTACACAGATTGGCGTGCGCCGTCTCTCGCGTGCGAGACTTTTTGATAATCGCGATCACCTCATCAATATGATCCAATGCTGTGCACAATCCCTCCAAAATATGTGCGCGCTCCTTTGCTTTTTTTAGATCAAATGTTGTACGGCGCGTTACCACATCCTCCCGATGCGCTATATATGCGGAGAGAATTTCTTTTAGTGTCAAAATTCGCGGCTCAATCCCATCTACGAGCGCCAACATGTTCGCGCTGAAATTCTTTTGCAGGTCCGTTGCCGAATATAGCGTATTCAATACTTTCTGCGGTTGTGCATCTTTCTTCAAGTCAATTACGATACGCACTCCATCCTTATCAGACTCATCGCGCAGATTTTTAATGCCCACAATCTTCCCCTCCTTGACCAAGTGTGCAATTTTTTCAATCAGTGCCGCCTTATTTGTCTGATAGGTTACCTCCGATACCACAATCCGGAATGCCCCGCCGCGCGTCTCCACAATTTCCGCCGCCGCTCGTGTAACAATCTTCCCGCGACCGGTGGCATACACCTCACGAATTGCCGCCGTATCGTAAATCACTCCTCCCGTCGGGAAATCCGGTCCCTTGATATAGTGCATGAGATCATCCACCGTTGCGTCGGGATTGTCAATAAGGTGCAAAATCGCATCCGCCACTTCGCGTAAATTATGCGGTGGAATATTTGTTGCCATTCCCACAGCGATTCCCACCGTCCCGTTAAGTAACAGCTGTGGCAATTTTGCCGGTAATACGGACGGTTCCGCATGAGTTCCGTCAAAGTTTGGGCGGAAGTCCACCGTTTCTTTCTCAATATCCACCAACATTTCTTCGGCAATTGCCTGTAAGCGCGCCTCCGTATATCGGTACGCCGCCGCACCGTCGCCGTCCATGGATCCAAAGTTTCCTTGTCCCCAAATTAACGGATACCGCAAACTCCACTCCTGCGCCATGCGCACCATGGAATCATACACGGCACTATCACCGTGCGGATGATACTTTCCCAATACTTCTCCCACCACAGTGGCACTTTTGCGGAACTTCGCCGTATGCTTAAGTCCCGTTTTCCACATGGAGTATAAAATGCGACGATGCACCGGCTTGAGACCGTCACGCACATCCGGCAATGCGCGAGATACGATCACACTCATCGCATAGTCCAAGTATGATTGTTGCAACTCTTCCGTAATGGAGCGCGGCACAACCTGTGCCGCTTCGGTATTCTGTGTCATAAATATTCTCCGCTACTCAATAATAACCGTGGGATCCTCCTCATTGTTTGCGCCCGACTCCGCCTCACGATCCGGTGTTAATGTGGTAGATTTTTCTTCGGTTATAATGCTTTCCACCGTCTTCTCCGCAAGATCGGAAGCAGAGCGTGTAACATCGGCAGATTGGCGAATTGCATCGCTGATAGAACGCAACTGTTGTGCATCATCCGGCGGCAACGTGGCATTTCTCATATCTTGTACAATATCCTGCAATGATACACGCAACGAAAACACCCATAGCACAATAATCAGTGTCATTACCACCGTAATAAATACCGCAACATACGCGATCCGAACGGATTCCGGTTTATTACGTATCACTCGAAGTGTATCTTCAATCGCCATAATTACATACTCAATGGATGAATAGTCATTCCATCTGTGGTACAATCCGCCGCCTTTATAATCACTTTCGCCCCCGCATCATCATGGCATGACCCGCCAAACGCCGTACATACCGACGCGGACGATTCCTCCCCAAGCGGAATAACATGAGATGGTGATAATGCACGTACGACCGATGCTGCCGAATCCAAAGATAGCAAACCATCTCCATAGCCAATGAGAACAATATCCGCACCGGATAACACCTCCATGGCACGAGCGGAAGGAGTTTCTGACGATCCATCCACCACCGCTACTCGCAGGGATTCACTCTCAATCATATACACCGTTGCATCTACCGTTGGCGCAGTTTGCACTCCGATAATCTGCACCCCGCGGACAGCATACTCCCCCGGTGTACAAATATCTACCACCGTATCATTCGGTATGATATCGCACGGTACGCTGCGAATAACCACTTGCGCCGAAGAGCGTTGCGGCGGCGCCATTGTCTTTGTTCGCTCAAACGGATTGATAATCAGTGTCGTATCATCGGTGCCGCGACCCATTGGCTTCGTCGTCACCTTTACACACGACTTTCCATAATATTGAATATGCATAATTTCTCTTGAACATATCTGCGGAACATTCGCTCTGCTTGCCTGTATTTTACCATGGGGATGGGGACAACACAATACCGCTACGTATCGTTTGTTAAGAGTGTGGTACACTACAAATAGTGAATAATAACGGTTTTCTATGGACAAGACATCTCCCTTATACGCACAACGACACAGCGCGGCACACCTGCTGGCACTGGCTGTAAAAGAGCAGTTTGATGGTGCGCAACTCGGTACGGGACCCGTCACGGAACACGGATTCTACTACGATGTGCGAACATCAACACCCATTACGGATGCGGATCTGAAAACGCTGGAAAAGATTATAAAAAAGCGCATCGCACAGCGATTGCCGTTTGTACGGGATGAGATGTCGTTGGAGGAGGCGCGAGTACTGTTTGCAGAGCGAAATGAGCCGTACAAGTTGGAACTTATTGATAAAATCGCCGATCGTGGGGCGGAGAGCGTATCCGTCTATCGTACCGGTGATTCCTTTGTGGATCTCTGTGAGGGACCGCATGTGGAGCATAGTGGGGAGATTAACGCAAAGGCATTAAAACTTACCACCCTCTCCGGTGCCTACTGGCAAGCAGATGAACATAATGATCAGATGACCCGTATCTATGGAGTGTTATTCTCCACACCGGAAGAACTTGCCGAATATGAAGCAATGCTCCGAGAAGCGGCGCGACGGGATCACCGCAAGCTGGGAAAAGCATTGGATCTGTTTACATTCTCCGATCTCGTAGGACCGGGATTGCCGCTATGGACACCGCGCGGAGCACTGTTGCGACAATTACTGGATGATTATGTCTGGGAACTTCGCGCAAACCATTCTTATACGCGAGTGGCCATTCCGCACATCACCAAAAAAGCATTGTATGAAACCTCCGGGCACTGGCAAAAATTTGCCGATGAATTGTTCCGCATCACCAGTCGTGAAGGAAAGGATTACGCAATGAAGCCGATGAATTGCCCGCATCATACGCAAATCTTCGCACGTAAACCTCATTCGTACCGGGAGCTTCCCCAGCGCTACGCCGAAACAACCATGGTCTACCGTGATGAGCAATCCGGAGAATTGGGAGGATTGACACGTGTACTGTCCATTACTCAGGATGATGCGCACATCTTCTGTCGGCACAATCAACTGCGGGAGGAATTCTTCGGTGTTTGGGATATTATTGATACATTCTATACAACATTCGGCTTTACATTTAAGACAGTTCGTCTTTCCTTCCATGATCCCGATCATCCGGAAAAATACCTTGGCACGCCGGACACCTGGGCAAAGGCGGAGCAGACGCTGCGTGACATCGCCGCCGCACGAGGTGTTGATGCCGAGGAAGCTCCCGGAGAGGCGGCATTATATGGTCCGAAAGTGGATTTCATCGCCACGGACTCACTGGGACGCACACATCAAGTCGCCACCATTCAGCTGGACATGAATCTTCCGGAGCGCTTTGATTTAACATGTATCAATGAGGCGGGAGAAAAGGAGCGAATTGTTATGATTCACTGCGCAATCATGGGATCGCTGGAACGCTTTATCGCCGTTCTCCTTGAACACACCGCGGGCAAACTTCCGGTTCGCTTTGCTCCCGTACAAGCGGTTGTGTTACCGATTTCCGATGCACATCGTGAGTATGCAATGCATGTTCGTGACAATCTTACCGCCACCGGTGCTCGCGTAGATGTGCGAGCGGACGGAACAACATTGGGCAAGCGCATCCGTGACGCACAAACAGAACAAATTCCTTACATGTTGATTGTGGGAGATCAAGAAGTCTCCACCAATACCGTTGCCGTTCGCAGCCGTGATGATGGTGATTTGGGAACGATGGATTATGAGGCGGTGCGAACATACTTGGAATCTTAGTTGTTTCGATTTCCCGCATTGGTTACTCTTGAATGTGTTTAGTGTATACTAAACACATGACTAGCACGCAACACAAACGTATTGTCATTATTGGACCCACGGCATCGGGAAAATCTGCCATTGCCATTGCGCTTGCTCATACATATACCGGCGTGGTTATTGGTGCAGACAGTCGCCAAGTCTATCGCCATATGGATTTGGGAAGCGGAAAAGAGCCGGGAGCACGCTGTAACCTGCGTGCCCGCACGTGCCGTGCTCTCCCCCGCACACTGCGAACCATTCTAGCTCGTACACCACACTTATGGCACCCCTATATTAGCGATGGTATTGCACACTATATGATTGATATTGTGTCTCCGCGAACACCGTATAGCGTTGCGCAATTTGTTGCTCGTGCACAGTCTGTACTTCATGCGTGTCACACTCATTCCATTCTTCCCATTATCTGTGGCGGAACACATTTCTGGGTCCAGGCATTGGTAGAACAGCAAATATTTGCCGCCGTACCACCGAATACGGCGCTGCGGACACGGTTATCCACTCGTCCCGCCACGGAACTGCTGGCACACCTTGCGGCACTGGATCCTATCCGCGCCGAAGCAATTCGTAAGAATGGCGAACATTTCAACCGCGTTCGTCTTATTCGCGCCATTGAAATCGCCACCGCTCTCGGATCGGTTCCGTCACCACCTGCACCCAATCCGCCGGACCCGAACACCACACTTATATTGGCGGTGCTGCCGGACCAAGCGACATTACACAAAAATATTGAACATCGTCTCCCGCCGCGTCTTGCCGCAGGTATGCTTGATGAAGTTGCGGCTCTTCATGAAAAATACCATGTTCCGTGGACGCAACTGGAACGATTCGGATTGGAGTATAAATGGTGTGCACGGTACTTGCAGGGTCATTGCGACATGGAAACACTGATGAAAAACATTATCAGTGAAAGCAAAAAATTCGCAAAACGCCAGCGGACATGGATTCGTCGTTGGGAACGCAGCGGAGCACGCATCCACCCCATTACCACCGCGGCGGAAGCTCATACACTTACACACGCATTTCTTTCATCATAATTTATTATGGAAATACTTCCCTCCACTCCGGATACTCAATCGGAGAAACCGAAAGAATGGTCCATTGGCAAAGGAACACTTATCCAACATGGAACATCATTTGAAATACGCTATGGCGAAATGGTCGCCCCTGTTCCACCAATAGTGGGAAAACATTTGCGATTTTGTGCACGATTGCAACAACGAGCACACCGACACGATACACCGAAAACAACATCACTATACAGAGATATAAACTGCCATCGCACAGCAATTGGACCATTGATGGATTATGTTCATGCCACTCATCAGAAACCGGAAACGCTGACATTTGCTAATCACGTTCGTGCGGTCGGTGGCGGGATGCGTCGGTATCATGAGCGATCAACTGTTACTTCGGCAGATTTTGACTGGTGGCTTCAAAATCGTACAAAAGCATTGCCTCTTTCACCGGACGAATGTTTATTTATCACAATGGATACCCGCGATACCGCAGAACATCACCTCTCACGCAATCTCCGAGACACTTATGGTGAAGAAACGGCATTTGTCGGACAGTTCATCAGAGGACGACAGACATTCTCCACATTACCCCGCCCATTCCATAGTTTCTTTTTCTTCCGCTCGGATTGTGATGTATTCCTATGCTTTGATAAAAAAGGTGTAGATGATGCACCATTTCGTATTATTCCGCTAGCGACACTGATCCGGGAAAATATCTCACAAAAATACCTTCACCATGATACGATGTTCTTCGCAGCCATGCCGGTAAATCGTGTTATTGCTCACTTACGTGACGAGTCCTACCGCCCACGATTATAGAAATCACTGCAAGCGCTCTTTCAACAGTCGTGTCGCCGTTTGCGGATTGGCTTTACCACGCGTTTCCTTCATCACTTGCCCCATCAGATATTTCAGCGCATTATCCTTACCGGAACGATAGTCTGCAACGGACTGCGGATTTGCGGCAATCACCGAATCCACTACCGATGACAATGCGTCCTCATCGTCCATTTGCGCCAATCCTCGCTCCTCAATAATGTGACTGGGATCATCATCGTCACCGGTATACATCAACTCCAATACGGTCTGTGCGGCGGAGGAATTAATTTTTCCATCCGCAACAATTCCAATCAATTCCGCAAAATTTTCCGGTGTAATCCGCACATCACGAATTGTCTTCTGATCCCGCACCAAATACTTTTGCAACTCGCTGACCAAATAATTTGCCGCCAATTTCGTCGTCTTCTCTTTTGGTGCGGAAACTTCTCCGCTGTCTCGCTTTGCATCCAATTCACTCAATACGTTTTCACAATACTCCGCAAGGTGCTTATCCGCAATCAATACATCCAGCACTTCATCACGCAACCCATACTCCTCCTTAAATCGTTCCCGCTTCTGCGCCGGAAGCTCCGGAAGTGTGCGACGCAACTCTTCCACATACTCCTCTGTAAACACCATCGGCGGAATGTCCGGCTCCGGAAAATACCGATAATCATGTGCAGACTCCTTGGCACGCTGACTGAATGTCTCCCCACGCGCATCGTCCCACCCGCGCGTTTCTTGAACAATCTCCTCTCCATCATCCAACGCCACCGTTTGTCGTGCAATCTCATACACGATTGCACGCTCTACGCTGCGAAACGAGTTTAGGTTTTTGATTTCCACTTTGGTGCCGCTCAGCCGATCTTCTCCTTCCTTATGTAAGGAGATATTTACCTCACACCGCATCTGCCCTTTTTCCATATCGGCATCGGAAATCTCCAAATAGCGGATTATCTGCTGCAAATGCTGACAAAACGCTCGCGCCTGTGCACCACTGGTAATATCCGGCTCGGTTACCAACTCCATCAACGGTACTCCCGCACGATTAAGATCCACCAGCGTATACTCCGCCCCGCGCGGGTGACGGGATTTTCCGGTATCCTCCTCCATATGAATACGCGTAATTCCAATTGTCGTTCCATCGATTGTCAATGCACCCCCTTCACACAACGGCTGATCATACTGCGAAATCTGATATCCTTTGGGTAAATCCGGATAAAAATAGTTTTTTCGATCAAACTTTGTCTCTCGCAAAATACTACATCCCAGCGCCAATCCGGCCCGCTGAACGGCACGAATCGCTTCTTTATTGGGCAACGGGAGCGTCCCGGGCTGCGCCGTAGTAACCGGATCAATATGCACATTCGGTTCCTTCTCCAATCCCAATCCGTTCACTTCCGAACAAAACATCTTACTCGCTGTGGTAAGCTCACAATGAATTTCCATTCCGATTACCGGGTGGTACGTTGCCATACAATACACCTTAACTATTTTCCGTATTCTATCACATTTTTCCGCAAAATAAAACGCGGCACACCCCTATGAGTGTACCGCGTTTTGGCGGAGAAATACTACTTACCCAGCTCTACCGCCTCCACTTCAAAAATCAACACACTGTTGGGCTCAATTCCTGCCGGTGGCACACCCTGCTCTCCATAGGCCTGATCCGCAGGAACAACAATTTCCCATTGATCTCCGATACGCATCGCTTTGAGTGCCGTGGCAAATCCGGGGATTGTCATCTTGGCACTCATAACCACCGGCTCCGTGTTGCCATCACGACGAGAGCTATCAAACTCCGTTCCATCAATTAATGTTCCGCGATAGTGAAGCTTAACATCCTGTGTACCGATAATTGGACCCGTACCGGTGGCAAGTACTCGGTATAACACACCGTTCTCCAGTTCCTTTACGCCATCTTTTTTCTTGTATTCCGCCAGAAACTTCTCTCCCGCTTCCTTATTTTTCTGTGCACGCTCTTCCGCCTTCTTTTGCTCCACTTCCATGCGCTTCTCCAATACCGCGCGAACCATATCTTCAGACATTAGCGGTGATGATGTTTCCGTAATGGCATCACGAAAGCCGCGTACCACCATTCCCACATCAATCATTCCCTCCTGCACACCCGGCGCCGTTTTATATGCCGGCAAATTCTGCTGACCCAGTGCAGAGCCTACCGCATATCCCCACTGTTTTGGATTCATTCCGTTTACCTCATCAACAGTGGTCGGCAATCCGCTAAGTGCAACCTGTGCATTCTGCATTGCTTTGGACACGCCGCCATTCTTTTGCGCAACACGAACACCGTAAATCACCGCCGCAATAATGGCGACAACGATCAGCCAATTTCTTACCGTCGTCGGCACCGGACACCGACGAGAAGATTTCCGTCGTGATGATGCATTAGTATGCGGAGTTACATCTCGCGCCTCTGTAGATTCTTCTTTCTGTGTCATATCTATAATATTAGAAAACTTATCCCCCCGTAGTATACCATACTTTTTGACAGTCCCAAAAGAGAATGATAGACTTCCGTGATACCATACGTCAATGAAGCTCTCGACATTTCACACTCCTCTAATCCTGGCAGATGACACGGAAAGTGCCCATGCTACCGCCTATGCATTGGCACACTACTACACGGCACGGCAGGCAACGCCACGTGTTGTTTGTACTCCTCACCATCGTATATCTCTTGCATTTTTGCCGCAACCGAAGCACTGCCATACCACTGTTGGTGCAACAGAACACTTTACTCTGCGCTTTGATACATCTACGCATCCCATTGAAGATGTACACGTACAACGAGAAGAGTCGGCGGTAACCATTACCGTTACTCCCAAACATGGCATGATTGATCCAAGGGACTTCTCCTTTGCAACGGGGGCGTCACATTATGATGTTGTAATTATTGTCGGCGCGGAGGCACTGCGGCGTTATGCGGAAGATATTGCATCCCTTCACGGACATATTCCATTTATCACTTTAC
Organism: uncultured Pseudobdellovibrionaceae bacterium; assembly: GCA_964463705.1. GTDB lineage: Bacteria > Patescibacteriota > Minisyncoccia > Moranbacterales > JALVQA01. Next base: position 39,000 of record CAYXCH010000006.1, read on the forward strand.
CGACAACATCAGGACACTCTCTCGGTATGAATGTATATACACATATTCATGACAGCAACAATCTTACACCCTCTGCCGCTCAATGTCTACTTGCCGCCATTGTTATGGAAACCGATGCTCTGCGCACTGCTGACACCGATGTATACCGTGCCGGTGCGGATCTTATGGCGCGAGGTGCGGATTTGCAGGCAATCATGTCTGCACGATATAAAAACATCACTCTTGATTTTGCCCGATTTTGGGGAGGATTTTTAGAATCACTAACACCACATTGTAACGGGAGATGTGCCCTCTCCATTGTTAGCGCTCCCTACGGAAATGATGCAGAAACTCTTGCCACCGCTCTATACAAAACCGCTCCCTACCAACAAAACACCGCTATTCTCGGCGCACTGTGGTATTCACGAAAAACACTAAACGGAATGTTTCTTTGCACATCATACACACTGCATACCATTCTTCGGGATACGGTAACGGAGATTGATTTTCACAATGGTGAATACGGGACCCTGCGTTGCCAAACACAGCAACCCGTCTCTGATATTGTCACTATTCTTACCGACGCCATTACTGCAATGGACCAACGCGACAAGAGCAACAAATAATGGTACAATGGGGACAAAAGACTCCCTATGCCAAAAAAAATTACCGGACACACAGAACTCCAGGACAGTGCCTATATTAGACGCCAAAAAAAACACGTCTCTCAGACACTGTATAAACTGCGACACCAATCGGAAGAGCGTCAAGCGGCAAAAATTGCAAGGGATGCAAAGCTTCCCTATATTGATCTCAACCTCATGCCGGTGGACGATGCGGTCGTACGAAGTATTGATGAAGCGCAATCTCGCCGATACAATATTGCCATCTTTCATAAAGCGGGCCGCAATGTGCGAATCGCCATCGCAGATCCATCCAATGATGATGCACTGACCTTTATTAAAGATATTGCGACACAACAGCGGTGGCGTATCGCGCTTTATGTCGCCTCTCGTTCTTCTTTGGAAAAGGCGTGGCGCGCATATAAAAAGCCACTACTCGCCCAGGTAGATGCGTTCAACCTTGCACTGGATGACGAACTTCTCTCCGGTGCCACACGAGCACTGGAAAACCTTCGCGCTCTGGTAGACGGTGAAGATGATGTCAGTACAACACAAGTGCTGCAAATTATCTTTGCGGGAGCGGTAGCGCTAAACGCCAGCGATATTCATATTGAACCCCAAGAAAATCGGTTGCGTCTACGGTACAGAATTGACGGAATTTTGCACGATGTCGGCGATTTGCCACGAAGACTGTATACCGGGGTTGTCAATCGCATCAAAATCATGTCGCACATGAAAGTAAATGTGCGCACCATTGCGCAGGACGGGCGATTGAGCATCGCGTTGGATGGAGAGATGGGGGGTGAAGTGGACATACGTGTCAGCACCATTCCCGGAAATTATGGCGAGAGTATCGTCATGCGCCTATTGATTAAAACCGGGAAACTTCTTGATCTTTCCGACATGGGACTGCGTGGATTGGCGGATGAAATTGTACGAAAAGAGGCGGACAAACCCAATGGAATGATTGTTACAACGGGACCGACGGGAAGCGGAAAAACAACAACGTTATATGCTCTTTTGCAACGAGCAAATAAGCCCGGAGTAAAAATCATTACCATTGAGGATCCGATTGAGTATGAGATTGACGGTATTTCTCAGACACAAGTATCCAAAGATGGAAAGTATACATTTGCAAAAGGATTGCGCGCCATTGTCCGTCAAGATCCGGATATTATTCTTGTTGGAGAGATTCGTGATGATGAGACAGCGGATATTGCCGTTAATGCGGCATTAACGGGTCACCTCGTATTTACAACAATTCATGCCAATAATGCTGCCGCTACCATTCCGCGATTCTTGGAATTGGGGGTAAAACCGTCCATCCTCCCACCGGCAATGAATGCCATCATGGCGCAGCGCTTAGTACGACGTCTGTGCTCACACTGTAAAGAGGCCTATGAGCCGGCGCAGGAAACGTTAGATATGATTAAACGATTGCTGGCAATTATCTCTCCCAAGGCAAAGGTGGAAATCCCCAAAGAAATTACAACACTATATCGGCCCAAAGGATGCCAACGATGCGGTGGTGTCGGATACAAGGGACGGATTGGTATTTTTGAAGTGTTTACCATTACGGAAAATATTGAAAAAATCATTTCCGATCTTGGAAGTGAAGAAGACATCATGCGCGCCGCAATGGAAGATGGCATGATGACGATGACACAGGATGGGGTTCTTAAAGCGGTAGAGGGCATTACATCTATGGAAGAGGTGTGGCGCGTAACCGCGGAAGGAGAATTTTTGGAAGATGTTTACAATCGCGTCATGGAACAGTCACTGGCGCGAGCGATTGTTGTAGAGCGAGATATTATCACCACTCTCCGATCACTGGTTAATGACCATGAGGCGTTGGCAACCCATATCCACACAACAAACCAAAAAACAGTTATTAAGAGCATCCTCGGTGCAGGATTGCTGATGAATGCCGGCGATATTCACATTGAGCCCGCCGCACATGGTGTAGACGTCCGATTTCGTATTGATGGAGTATTGCAGAAAATTGGAACACTTCCCATGAATGAATACCCTTCACTCCTTTCCAATCTTAAGCTTGTCAGCGGATTGAAAACGGAAGAGCGACATGGAGTTGCCGACAGCCGTTTCTCCATTGTCTTAGATGAACCGTTATCGGAAGAACATGACACAACGCGCATTGATGTTCGTATTTCGTTTATTGTCAGTGGATTCGGAGAAACAATTGTGATGCGTTTGCTAAATCAGAGTGCCACATCACTGGATATTACACAATTGGGAATTCGTGAACAAAACCTTCACCGTATTATGGACGTGGTGAAAAAACCCTATGGCATCCTCCTTAACACCGGTCCGACGGGAAGCGGAAAAACAACAACGTTGTACAGTTTACTTCGACAACTTAATCGCCCTGACGTTAAAATTATCACCGTGGAGGATCCGATTGAGTATCAAATGGACGGCGTATTGCAAACACAAGTAGATGAAGACTCCGGATACACATTTGCTACCGCCCTGCGCGCACTGCTGCGACAAAATCCGGATATTATGATGATTGGAGAAATCCGTGATGAAGAGACGGCGCAAATTGCTGTACAGGCCGCTCTTACAGGCCACCTTATTCTCTCCACGCTACATACAAATTCCAGTGCCGTGGCAATTCAACGCCTAATGAATATGGGAATTAGCACTGAAGATCTTGCAACCAGTATTAATGCCATGATGGCCCAACGATTGGTTCGTGTCTTGTGTTCGCACTGCAAAAAGAAAGTACGACCATCAGCGGAACAACAATCCGTACTCCACAATGTTCTTGATACAATTTCAGATAAGAGTGGCTTAAAAGCTCCGCAGACAACATATATATATCAACCCGTCGGGTGTGAGCAATGCACACATGGATACCGAGGCCGAACAACCATCAGTGAAGTTCTCGTTGTCACACCGGAAATTCAAGAGATGATCGGGAATGGAGAACTCGCCACTCATATCATTGACCATGCCGTTTCCAATGGCATGATTACCATGACACAAGATGGTGCGGTAAAAGTCTTTGAGGGTATCACCTCGTTGGAAGAATTGGAGCGCGTTACGGAACTGTAAGCTTTGTCAATAGAAAGGAATCGGTGCAAACAATAACTTTCTTGCACCCACTTATAACTGAATTCGGTAGAGTTTTTGATCCAGCATGTTAATAAAGAACAGTGCATCTTCATCCGGAGATAAAAACGGTTGACTAACTTTATATCGCACTGCTGAAGAAACAACATCATCAACTGGAACAACACGATCTTTTTTATTTGTTGTAACATTGATTTTCCAAAATGTATCCCGATCCGCCGTCGGAAATGCACAATAAATTGTCACACTGTCTTTACTCCATGCACACTTGCTTACATTTGTAGGAATACGAAGTGGACGGTATTCTCCTCCGTTTGCATTGGCAACACCGAGCATCCTCTCATTACTTCCCTTTACCACCGTAGAGCTGATTAAAATAATCTGACCGTTCGGTGAAAACAGGTAGTCCGCATTATAATGCCCTTGAAAAAGTGTTTTTGGTGACGGTGACGCATCCAGCAAATTTACCACTTGTAACCGGGTTTTCTCAAAAGGATTTGGCGCTCGCCAAAACGCAACACGAGAGGACTGGGGAATATTTACAAAACGTGAACCTCGTGGAATATCTCGTGCAATAACTCGCCACTGTGATCCATCCGGCTGTGCCACATTCAATGTCGTTCTTCGTGTCACAGAATCAAAGTATGTGTAGAGAATTCGATCCCCAACTGTTGTCCAGTCCACGCGATCCACACCCGGCTTTAATGGCACTCCCTTCTGAGTGCGATGATCAAAGAAATAGATTCGTGTACCACCTGATGGATCTACAAATTTTGTTAATACACGCTGACCATCCGGCGCCCATGCCGCATAAACAAAGTTCTTTAATGGAACGTCGGAAAACGAACGCGGTGATCCTCCCAACAGCGGCACCTCCCACACCGTTCCATCTTCTGCCGCATAGTACCGAATCACCTGCTTCTCCTCATCAACATAAGGAGAAACTACAGCATGACGTGAAACCGGAATGATACGACTTTTTGTTACTGATGGCGCACGATCTTCTGTGTAGGGAGAGGGTGTTGATGATGATGTTGACGATGAAGTTTCTCCTGATGACTCTTCCGTTTGTTCCTTCCGATCCGTTTTTGATGACTTCTTATCATTGTCTCGTGACGAATCAGAGGTAGTTGTACGCATCACTGTCTGTGTTGGTGGCGTAAACGCAAACCGATAAATGCCCAAAAACATCAGAATAACCACCAGTAGAATCGTTGAAACAATAAATACTTTCTTCATGGTGCCTGAATATTAGATTCGTGGTGTCTTTCGTACCGGATACATGCGCCACAGCAACATCATCAGAACAACAACCACTGCCACCGAAACAAATATTCGGAATAAGAATAGGGTCATTCCCGGCGCTGCCGCTCCAATAGCTGCCATAAACGCCCCCGGTGCATCCCGACGAACGATGGGATTCTCCGTGTACTCAATCTGCATATTTCCCTCAAAGCGAATCGGGGCAAGGTCTTGATCTGTCATTTGCCATGTCGTCCGAAGAACATCGCGAACCTCCGGTGTCGGCTGATAGAGCGCTTTTACTTTAATATTTGTGCTCTCACCGGCATTACGCTTTGTTCCATCTACCGTAATAGTATCTCCTGTTTCCGGCCGATAGACACTTTCCATAAACCACGCCACTGTCGTATCGGGAGCAATCCACCGTGGATGAACGGACTCAACGATATTCATTGTGGATTTCGGATATGCCAAGAATACCTGATCACTGTATAAGACACGGCCGGCATCCGAATCTCCGGTATATGACTGCGTCTTCTTCCGATAAACGCCCGTACACGCTCCAACAGATTTATCCGGATCTGTTGGAGATAGCTTGTCACAGAATGATACATAGGGCGCAACAACCTGGAATGTTCGTGATACATCCACCGCCGCACCGGAGCCATATCCACCACCGGCTTGTTGACCGATACTGTTTGCCGAAACCGATACCGTAAACTTTGTTCCCACATCACCCTGTACGGGCAACACCAGGCACGCCCCCGAGGAAATATTTGTGCTTCCGTCCGCACTACACCCGATACCGTACGGATTTTGCACCGGTCGTCCGTTTAATTTCCATCGATAGTTCGTGTACCGTGCAATTCCTCCACCACTCGTGGTTTCATTCAATACAATCTTTAATAACTGATTCTTTACCACCGGACATCGCACCAATTGCGCATCATTATCTTCACAAATCCTCTGATCATCAGGACTGGATTGCGCTGTTCCGCCGGAGGTAACCACTTCTGCCGCCGATCGCACCGTATACACAAGCATACGATTAGATGCTCGGGTCACTCGAAAAATTACTTCTCCCAATCCGCGACTTACATCATATTGATGCAACTCTGCCGACCCCAGATCAAATGCCTCCTCAATCTCCACTCGTGCCCGAAGGTATGTTACATCCTTTCCCGGTGGGAAGATTTTATCATTATGTAAGTTTAATTTGAACCGGAGTGTGGACAGTCCATTCCCCTCCATTGGCGACAATTCCGCTTCGGGAAAATCAAAGACTCCGCGCCCTGCCGCCCCACCGGCGATCAACCCATCTCGCCAGTTTCGTGGATCAAAATCTGCCGTTCCATCGGCGCTCTTGTATAGCCGCCACCGATATCGTAAACGATCACTGGGGTACTTGGCATTGAGAATTGTTGCCGTAATTGTTACCGTATCTCCCATGTTAAGATGGTTGCCGGTAAGAGAGTTTACCTCATCATTTACCGGGTTATTGGGCTCTACCGTTAATTCAATATCCAGTTTTCGGGCCGCTCCACCGCGGGTAGGTGATACCAGTGCATGCGGAGAACTTGACAAACACCGATTAAATGCCTCTTCCGGTGATGTATCAGCAAATGCGATTGCGGGAATACTTACATCGTATCCTTTGATTTTCACCTTGTATGCACCCGTTGTTGTCGGTACGGAATTATTAACCATTCCGGAGTAGTCACACGCATTATTGACGGTGGCAAACATGATCATATTTGACGAGTCCCGGTGCTTTGTCGGCAAAATGGACTCTCCTTCCACAACAACACCCACCTGATCTCCCGGTGTATAAATCCATGAGAATACCATTTGTCCAAGACCTACGACCGTCGCCTCGTCCTTCACACCATTTTCCGAGGTGTCATTATCAAACGGGTCTGTGTAGTAAAAATCCTCATCAATTTTTGGAAAGGCGCCGTCAACTCCTCCTACCTGTGCCGCATCATCGGTATAATCGCCGGTTCTCCGTGGGAAAAGGTGAAATCGCTCAATATCATCCTGTGTAATCGGTTGCGGGTTACATGTATCAATCAGATCACTTTCATCAAAGATATCCTTCCCCGTACTTTCTACACCAAACTGCTCTACACCATAAAGCTCTGCCTCACAAGAATAATACCGATCCAGTACGAATGTATCGGAGCTTGTCATAATGGCATTCTCCTCCAAATTATCTAACTCCTCCGCGGTAATCGGAGTGGGAACACCATCAACGACAACGGCGGCGGCAAAGCGCGGAGGCGGCCAGAAAGACTGTAATGCGTTAATGTCTTCATCATTACACTGAAACGGAATGAACTGCTCATTTGGCTCTACAACATAATTCCCTCCCTCAAGATCTCCCGGCTCACCGATAGGATCATTGCCCGCCTTAGGATCACCGGCAAGATCAGCACCACGAGCAATATACAACCATCGCAGCTCTGCCAGTGCATCTTGTCGCTCTTTCTGTTCATCAATTGTATACTCTAACGACTCTTCCGGAACACAGACAGGTATTGCGCCCCCATCACATTCCGGCTTTGCTATACTATTAGCAACCTCTTCAAATAATGAGCCTAGTAAACCTCCACTGGAGCGCTCCTCTACGATTGCCGGACATTCCGGTATACCAACGACACTGCAGATATTAAACGTATTCTCATCAGAAGTAATATTAACGGAAACAATTGTCGTAGACTCTTGCTCTCCGCGTGCACTTCCACCATCGCCACCATCGCCACCGCCAGCGGTACCGGAAGATCCGGTAGCACTTGCATCACCACCTTTACCTCCTTTACCGCCCTCTGCCTCTATCTCCATACGACGATCTCGATCGATGCCACGTGTAATCTGTTTTGCCGGACATGTCAGCGTCTTGTTCGCCACACATACCGGCACCTTTCCCTCCGGACAATTGAAAACCTCATCCGCATTTACACTCCTAACAATTTCATAGTTTTTTCCGGAATTAAAGTCATGAAGATAGTAAAAATATGGCTTTAAGTCACCCACGGAACTCCGCGAACGATCACCACCGGGATAGGCAACATACCCATCTTGATCCGTATCACTATCATCCGCTGCATCATCCGCATACTGGATATCAAACCCCCCACCGGCAAGTACACGAGCCGCTTCAATTTTCCAGTCCTGCACATCATAGACACCATCATCATTGTAGTCGCAGTCCTCTCCTTCCACTTCTTCTACCACACCATTAATCTCCCGAATTGGCGCCGCACCCAAACCATCGCCACACCGGGCACGCTTTAAATACCATGTATAATACAATGTCTCCGGTTCACCTTTAAAAAACTTCGCAAATGCTCGGGCGGTAATTTTTTGTCCCGGTTGCGGATCATTGGGAGCAAACAAAATTTGCACTTCCGGCGCTAATGTTTTATTACCACCAACATTCGCCACCTCTCCAATATCCCGTACTGATTCCTGACTTACATGATAGCGCTTCTCCGCCCCGCCAAGAATATCATCAATATCCGGAACTCCCAATGCTTTCCCGGCAGCACCAAAAAGACCACCTAAGGCTTTACCGAATAGTCCCGCATCTACCGGCACCGCTGTCAATAAAAAAATCTGTACAATCACCGTAACAGTCATTGCAAATTTTCGTATTGTTTTCATAATATATGTCCTGTTATACCGCATAGATTCGCACCATAAGAATAACCCCGCTTGTGAGGAAAAAAAATAACATCGGTGAAGATAGTGCGCGTGCAAAGTACCCGATGAGCGCCGCCATCACCATTGCCACCGTTCCTCCGATAACCCCGACACCTATCTCTCCCGATGTTACCAACACTGAACATAGGGTAACAGCAAGTACTGTCATTATTCCCTGTCGCCATAAACCGCATCCAATCACTCCACCATAGAAAAACGCATGGACAATAGCGGAATACATTAACAATGCACTATACATTATCATTGATAATCCCTCCTGTGCAATTCCCGGAATCCGAATAACTTGTTCCAGTTCACGATTCATCGTAATCGCTACAAAAAATACCAGAGAGAGTGCCGCTGATGACAACAACGCCAATATCACTCCTCGCATTCCACCCCGACGACGAATACCATACGTGGAGAGCGGAAGCCGCGCTCCAAAATGGAGTGTAAATACCGGCAATGCCACAAAAAACGCAGTCAATACAATAACGTCCTGAATAACCGTTTCTCGAGGGAACACGCGATACAGCACCGCCGCACTCAGTGCCGTCATAATAATAATCATATCCCGACGATCAGGAAGAAATTTGTGGATTGCTTGCATATGTCCATTATATCACATCCTGCCGTTGTGCTGATGCATTCCGCTGCGACTGTTTAATTTCCAATAACTGCCGCGGATCCGTTGTAATAATCTGATCCTCGCTATATGAAGCAACAACCTTGATCGCTACATGTTTGGTACCGGCAAATAGGATCCCCTCTCCAACATTGCTCTCCAACAAAAGGTATTTCTCCTCATCGGTAAGATAGAATGTTTCCTGCACTGTCTGCGCCGATGCTGTTGATTGTTTTAACAACAGCTGCAATGATGAGTTTGTTACGATTGGCTTTCCATACCGCGATCCCATAAAATCGGAAATATCCTGAGTGATTGTTGTCAATCCCGTATAGTACTTACGACACCGCTTGGCGATCCCAAACAAAAAGCTTGCCGCATCTTCTTTCTGCATCATAACCCATGCCTCATCCACAATTACCAAGCGGCGCCGTAATTCCGCCCGCATCTTATCCCAAATAAACTGTAACGCGATGTACATGGCAATCGGCCGCAACTCCTCTTCAAGATCACGAATATTAAAGACGATAAGATCTGCATTTGTTTTAATATTCGTATGATTATTGAGAAATCCGGAAAAAATTCCTCGTGTATACTTCTCCAATCGTGCGGAAAGAGATTCCGCTCCCTCCATATTTTCCAGTACTTGCGCAAGATCTGTCATCGTTGGGAATGCTTCCGGCGGAAGATTGCTGAAATCTTTGTCTTCCGTAATGTCACGAATGGCATACGTCTCCCGTAATGCCGTATCCAAAATAGAATCCTCTTCCGGCGTGGTAGATCCCAACATAATCCTCAATAACCCAATCAGCATTGCAATATTGGAGCGCAATACCTCTGCGGGACTTTCATCTTCTCCGACACGCGGCAGATCAAAAGGATTAATAAACGACCGTGATTTCAATGACAACTGAATAAATGTCCCATTAACCGTATTACACAAATGCCGGTATTCATTTTCCGGATCAATCACAAATACTTGCGTCCCAAACATCATGGAACGAAGAATTTCCAGCTTCACGGCATAACTTTTTCCCGCACCGGATTTGGCAAAGATTACCATATTGGCATTAGGCATCGTAAACCGATCCAGAATTACCAATGAGTTATTGTGTCGATTGATTCCGTATAAGATGCCATCATCAGATGAAAGTGTTGAAGATACAAACGGGAACGTTGTTGATAATGGCTGAGTGTTCAAATTGTTTCCAACATCAATTTCATCATTCGCCAGGGGCAACGTAGAGGCAAATCCCTGCTCCATGCGCAACACTGCCGATTTAACAAATACCAACTGCGCTTCCAGGATAGCCTGCACTTCTTTCTCCGCTTTCGTTAAGTTTTCCGTACTGTCGGCGTAAATGGTAATATATAATCCAAAGCGAAAAAAGTGCTCTGTTCCCTGCAATAACTTGTCGCGCAGTGCCTCAATGTCCTGCAACGCCGTTTCCAACATTGGATTACGTACTTTCCCCTCTTCGCGCTCAATAGCAATTTGCGACTCTACTTGTGTTACGCTCCGACGCAATTTTTTCAGAATATCATTCGTTCGGATAGGGTGAATGAAGTACGCAATATCCATCGGTAAATCAAGGTTGATAATGGGAGAAAACCAGTTTGTTTGCAAATATCGCGGATAAGCCGTTACAAACAATGTTTTTGCATATACCTCTCCAATTGCCAAATGCATCGGTGAAACACGAACGGCGCTAGGCGCAATAAGACCGCGAACTGTTGCCACACCTCGCTGAAAAATTTTCTCCGCCTCTACAATCGATGTTTCTTCCGGTGAAGATGCATGTTGTTTCAATATTTGTACCATGGAATATGGTGTTAATTCTATAACCCCTTCAAGTCCAGCGTATCAATATTCTCTGACAGCGATGTGCTGGTAAATAAGGAGGGATTATATGCATTATACAACAGCTCCAATACTTCCTCCGTATTCAACATTCGTCCGCGCACTCCGGTTCCCCCGAGTGCCGCCGCCACATGATCTACTCGTTGAAACAACTGATTTTTATATGTTTCAAATCTCTCTCGCTTACGTGCAATTTTGTGTGCCGGGTGTAGTGCATGAAACAATCGGAGAAATATACTCTCTCCCTCACTTTCCACGGGAGAAAACGGCACAACGACATAAAAATATTTTGTCATAATGTTCCGTACCTCCGTTAATTCACTAATGTATGCGCGGTACTCCATAATTTGCATACGAAGCGCCTCATTCTCCGTCATCCGCTCTCGTTTATCAATTTTCTTCAAGTATGGGGCAATATTAAGACGACGAGAATTAATAACGATTTGTACGGGAAAATCCAATGAGTTTAAAAAACTCTGATACTGAATAATAATCGCATCTTGCTCTTTTTCCGATTTCAACTCAAAATTAATGGAAGACATCATTACAATAGCACGCAATGAACCGTTCCGTAAGACGATAACACCATCGTGTACCGACTCTACGTCCACATATTTCAATGTGCTGGATCCCGATGGCCCCGTACTCAGTGATGTAGAATGTAATCGCTCCATAACTACTACTTCTTCTTTGTTACCGTGTTGGCAGAAATTTCATCAAATCGCTCAGGGTGAACTGCTCCCTCCGTATCCAGCACAGTGGAAAGTGTTGACAAATCTTCTTCGCTCAGTTTTGCTTGTTCCCGATAGAACTGAGATTTATACTGGGTCTTTGGCGGTGGAGCGGTAGGTGTAGCCGATGATGATTTTGGCACACGCTTCCACACATAAATTTTTGGCTGGAAAAGATATGTCAGTGCATATCCAATGAATACAACCAGCGGAACACCCTGCGGACGATAAAATGCCAGCGCAACAAATATCAATACGACGGGAATCCCGATAATGTAAAATGCTTCCTGGCTAAATACATTCCATAGTATCAACAGTATCGCCCCCATCGCAAGAAACCACAAAAACTGTCGTGCCGTCAACGGACCGGCAATTTTATCTTCAACATTGATAAACTGCGGTACGCTGAAAATCATACGGTTGTATTATGTTTTGCGTCCGATGATCGTTCTCGCGCAAATACTTGTGGTGATGAGAACCTTACATATCCCATCGGAGTGGATGGTGATGCTGATTTTATTGTACCACGATTTCCGGTACGTGTCGCCCCGGTGGCAGTGGTAGATAGTTTATCAGGTGATGTACGAGAAGAATTCGCTGCTTTTCTCTCTGATGTGGGAGCAGGTGTATGCGCTACAGATGATGAAATACCTTCACGATGTGGAATATCCTGTGGAGCCGGAAATATAATAGCCGGCTGAGCGGTATTGATTACCAATGGAATCTTCTCATCATAAGACTTTAAAATCATTGCAACACGCTGTCGTTCCTGCGGCGAAAGTGATTTTGTATTGCGATTATGAAATAGATACTTCCCCCGATCAATTGCATTATGTGTACGAGATCCCATCACTGATCGATAATTCTGCAGCCAATTCTCCACCGTCCCCGGAACGTGTTCCGGCATAATAATATCCTGCTGTGTAATACGCTGAATGGCAATATCGGGAAACTGTTTTAGTGCCGCTGTTAATGGCATACGAACATTAGCATTGACGATCTCCTTCCGAATAACACGCCGTACCAATACTTGTGCAATCTGTGCCGCCACCGATGCCTCCACACCGGTGTGTTCTTGAATATATGCCGCAAACCGTTCCAATGGCAGTTCTTCAAAGTAGAACAGCCGCACCGCCCGTGAAAGATATGCCGCCTGTTCAACAGATAGTGAGTATTGCTTACTGATTTCTTTAATTTTCTTGTCCGTTTCCTCTGATGCAAGAATGTCTTTAGCGCTGTCACTTAATGCAAAAAACTTCCTCCATCGCTCGGCATTTTCCTCCTCTGTTTCCCGCGGACTTGTCGGTACCCACATTGGCGAATAGCTTTGCACTATATATACATCATTTGGTGATATGACAGAAGAGGCGGTATGATGATGAGACTGATTAGGCATACGTCATATTATTAAACTATTTGTTGCCCGGACGGGGTTGATTATTCGAGTATTGCCTATATACATCCGACAATCGCTCCAATTGGTTGTGATTATCTTGTTCGGTATTACGAAACACTTCTCGCAATGCATCTTGATTATCAAAGAATTGCTCATCTAAGTATCTCTGCATTACTTTTGCGGAATTGCGAACTTCTCCAAGGCCTTGCTGCTTTGCCATCTCTTGAGGTGAAATATCCATATGCAGTGCCGCCGCATCTTCCGGTGCGACAACAATGATGTTATTTTCATCATCAAGCTCAAGGTCTTGTCCGGTATTGTATGAATACTCTACCAATGTTCCGCGACGCTTTTGGCGATTTATCTCTCCCTTCAACTGAAATCGATATGCCGCCGTCTCTGCGCCATTACCAATTGCTCGCGTTGTTGTCGCAATATCAGTGGCGGTAAGTCGACCCCGTTTTGCCAACTCCATTGCCGCCGCCGCCCGCTCATGGCGGCTTTTTTTAGAATTTAAAACTCTTCTCAATTGACTTGGCGAAAGATGCTCCATTGACTTGGAAAATGAAGCCACCGCATTGGCAAACGCCTCTGCTTTTGCACGCTCTCTCTCCACAATGGCAAACTGTGCCGACAGTACCTGTGCATGACGATTCGCCTTTCGCTCAAATCGTTCACGACGGCGCTGCGCACTTACTTTGAATGATCGGGCGGTGCCGACAACAAGAGCTGCTCCCGGTATCTTTCTCGCCATATTTGCAATAAGCTTTCGGTCCTTCGCCGCCATACCGCGGAGACGACGAACAGTGTTCCGAGCAGCACCGGTAACCATTCCACTGGCAGCATCGGACATTGCTGATGATGTAATAATACCGGACCATAGGATAATTACCGGAATTGCCAAAAATGCGATATTGGCAATATTTGATGTTTGTGCGGCATTGGTGGCGGCGGTATCAGCGGGAATTGTGATGCGAATATCACTATCTTTACTAAATGCAATATCATGATTATATGCCATGAATGTCATGGAGAAGAACAATGTAAACACGAGAATTGGCCCCGCCATCGCATATTTAAACAAGTTATTCCAATATCGACTGGCAATACCCTGTGTAGACGGAAGTATGGATGCAACAAACCCTATTGGTGACAGTACCATAAGAATTGCCAATGCAACCAATCGAATAACAAATAATACCCCGATAACCACCATGGATATACTGTAGAAGAAAGAGAAGATAACGGCAAAAAATGTATATGTTACTGAGGATGTCTTGGCATCAAAGTTGGGAACAAATACATCCATAATATTAATACTCCTTCCGAAAATCTCTACCGGCTCATACCCCGTACCGTTCTGTGGAAACAGTGAATGAAGAAAAAAGTACATGACAATATTGAAGACATCAATAATCGCCTTAGTGATTGGAAGGGAAAAGTTTACCAATAGCGCCATAATCACCAAGCGCAATAATATTGATCGTAAATGAAACCGTTCTATATGGAAAATTGTTGCAAATGCGCTAAATAATAGAATAAGAATGAATGATAAGTTTAATAGATCCCTTACCAATACCCACGTTACATCAATAACTTGCGCATCCAGAATTGCTCGTGTCGTATCGGCATCCACAATGTAAACAAATAACAGTGTCCCCGCAACACCCAATAATCCAAAGCCGACACCGATATAGTATAACACCCAGTTAAGTCCCGACACGATCGCGGAAGCATCAGCAATATGGATACCCAGAAATACGCCGATAATCGCCAGTAATCCGGCGCGCCTGCGTGTTCCGGTTGTCACATTCAACAATCTTTTCAAATATTGCCTCATAAAAATAATCATTTCTATCATTATATCATATATTTTATAAAAAGATATCTTGTAAAAATTGTACCTGCGCTTTTCGTGTATGCACATTAATACACACACTGATTGCGCAGTATCGTATCGCCCCCGTCCGCTGATATGCCCGGACATAGTATGCCATTACTCGCTCCATCGCGTGCAACTTTGCACGCGTAATACGCAGCTGTGGTGGATCCACATTCTCCGAGCTATGACGAAGACACGTTGTTTTTACTTCCACACAATACAAAACTCCCGAACGCTCCGCAATAATATCCACCTCTCCTCGCTTGATGGGAATCTTTGGCATATAATTGCGCGCAACAATATCATACCCCCGCCGTTGCAGATATCGCGCGGCAATTTCTTCCCCAAGCCGTCCGCATTCCCATGCTGTTGACATATATACAAAAAGGCGGGAAATCCCGCCTACATTCCGTTAAGATACCGACAATCCACTGTCAGTCAATTCCCGGTGTCTTCCCGTATGAGGTGTTGTCACCGGGGGCACTGCGCCCCTAAACAGATTCCTTGGGCCGTGCCGCCCGGCTGATGCAGACAACATGCTGCGCGCTTCTCGTACTCGGGTGAATGGATACAAGAAGAAACAGTGCATGTAATATATCTGCCTCACACACGTGATTCTATCACGCGCTGACATGGTGCGAGCATTGCTCGCCTACGCCTCCCCGTCCGCGGGTTTGCTCCCCTTTTTTTCTTCAAGGTACTCGGTACACTTTTGTTTTTATTTTTGTGTTTTTGTATTTATGCTTGATAAATACGACCGTTTTGTTTTTGTTTTTTGTGTGTTGTGTTGTTTGCCGGCATCATATGATGCTCAGACTAACAAACATACGGACAGTGGAGACGTTCCGATTGTGAATAGGGGGGCTTCACAATCGGAACGTCGCCACCGTCGGCGTCCATGTCATTTCTTGTTAATGTGCGTTTCGTTACTGACAAGCTCAGTATATCATCCTCTAAAGGCCACGTCAACGCATTTATAAAAAAATGCCGTAAATAAAGGGATTTTTAATATGCTTACATAAAAACAATATAGTTGTTATAAAATTATGCCAAAAAAATACCGCCATTTTTATTTAAAGTACAATAAAAAACTGTGGAAAACTTGGTAGTTTTCCACAGTTTCATATCATTTTCCCAACTTATGGAAGAATTACCGTATCCTGATTGCCGCTAGGTCGGTCATCTTCTATATCACCCTCTCCGGATTCCTTCATAGTCTTTTCCGAAACAACTGAAACGCTATTTACATCTTCCGAAGAAGTGTTAACCCCCTCTGTCTCACCGGATTGACCGGATGAATCCTCTTTTTTAGACATTTCTTCAACACGACGTTGCGCCTCAGATGTGTAATCAAATACCCGATCCATCATGCGATACATGGTCGCACGACTTGTTCCGAAAAATACATGGTCATAATGTGTCGCATAATCAATAGATGCCGCAGCATCCGGTGTAAAATTGTAGAAACGAATCGGAACACCACGATGATCACTATCTTCAAACTCCGCATTGACAACCGGTGGAATATCAAAGTTATATAATGGAGCAAATCCTTTGATAAGGGTTGTTTCCATCGTGCGTAAGTTATTACGCAATGCCTCCGACATCTCTGTGTATGTATGGATACCGAAACGAACTCCATAGTCACTCGGCAAGATATATAACTGAAATGGCTGATTCATTGCATCTACAATATCATCGGGGATAACTGTTAAAAATCGGTGCGCAAAGACAGAGAATGGCATCGGTTCTCCATCTGCAATAACATCAACAACCATTTCCGATTCGGATGTATCCACAATAGAACGCAACGTGTTCACGACATCAATTGTCGTTGCCTGCTGCGAAATCATCAGTGAGCCGTGAGAAGGCTCGAACTGAAGAAACTGTTCTTGTGTGTACGTATATGGAGTGTTACTAAATGTAACGGGAGAATCAGATGACTCAACGGGCTCTTTTATGGTAGGAGCAACCTCTTGAATCACCGGCTGTTCACCTATGGGTACCAGCGTGCGCAAAATCCGCCCTCCAAACACCAATAAAAACAACAGAGCCAGTAAGGCAATCATTGCTCCGATAATGACTCCCACCCACAATCGTGAACGTGAAGCAGAGCGTGATGTATGAATGCGACCGTTCGGTTCTGTAACAGAAACCGTTCCTTGTTGTGGTGTTGGTGTTGGTGCTGGTGCTGGTGCTGGTGATGTGGTAGATGCTTGAGGGACAGATATATTTCCCTCCCCTCCGACAGATGTATTTGAAGATAAAAACGGGCCGGAATCTGTTGTTGAAGACGGTGACGAAGCAGCGGTTGCTGTTGTTTCAACCGCGGGAGATTGTGCGGCGTGTATATCATCTGCCATGGTGTGCACGCGAACCTCTGCTTTTGATTGGGTGTTTTTTGTTTTTTTTGCAAACATTGGTGTGTGATTGAAATGTTTTTATATGTCAGTATAACACAAATTTGCCACATCGTCAGGAATGGCGGCGGTATACACATGTCCCTCATACATCATTCGTAGTGCAACGGCACGCAATGCCAATCCCGCGTTCGTAGGTGTACGCCGACGATATACCGTATCTCCCACAATCGCATGCCCCAGTGCGGCGGCATGAACACGAATTTGATGTGTTCGTCCCGTCTGCGGATACACTACAACCTGCGTAACATTTGGATATCGGCGATGAACAACAAATGTTGTCATCGCCTCTCGCGCCGTCCCCCGATACGGTGTTCGCGTAGAGCGAATCGCCACCATCCGTCCACCTCGTGTACTGCGCGCAATCGGCCATGTCACCGTCCGTGTTGTCCATGGCACTCTTCCATGCAACAACGCATGGTATGTTTTATGAACGCGTCGGCACTGAAATGCCTCCTGTAGACGCACCAACGCCGACGCAGAGCGCGCCACCACCATTACTCCGGCGGTTTCTCGATCCAGTCGGTGAACAATTCCACCACGCCGCGGGCCCTCTCCGACAACGGCAAGGTCGGGGTCTCGCGCCAACAATGCAGAGACCAGTGTCTCCCGAGAATCTACAGACGGCGCACCGTGAGTTACCACACCGGCCGGCTTATACACAAAGTAGAAATCCTGATGAGTAAAAAGAATACGGACACTTGGATTGTCTTGCACCTCTATAATCGCCTCCTCATCGGGCGGCACGGTTCCCGTAATCCGAGAGTGCGGGCGAACATGCCGATGCGGAGCGACTTGCTGACCATCTACACGCAACGCCCCCGAGCGTAATGCTTGTGTTATGCGATGACGAGATATTGCGCCCTTGTAGACATTCGCGGCAATGTATGCGTCCAGTCGTTGCGATGGAACATTTTCCGGTACACTATGCTCACATTCCATATCACTAGAAGTCCCAGCTTCCATTCATACTGGAGGACTGTGTATAATTGATCACCGTTGTTTCAAAGAAGTTTCCTTTGTCACTGTTTACATCTTGTAATCGCTCCAAGTGCTTATACGGATTCTCAATGGCATCCGGGTATAGCGGTGACAATCCCAACATCTCCAATCGCTGATTTGCCAACCATTGTGTATACGCTGTTGTTGTTTCTCCGTTGATGCCCGGAATACGATCACCCAAAATATGTACACTCCACTCAATTTCCTGCTTTACCGCCGTCCGCATCATCTCCCGAATCATACGCTCACTGTAAACATCGGGAAACTCTTTCTGAATCTCGCGAATAATATTGGCGAAAATCGTTACATGCGTTAACTCATCCCGACGAATGTATGCGATCATGCGCCCGGTTGCCGGCATTTTTCCACGATCCGCCAGCGTATCAAAAAACGCAAATCCGTTATAGAAGTATAGCGATTCCAACAAGAAATTCGCTACAACTCCACGGAAAAAGTTTTTATCTGTCGGTGAATCCAAAAAATCCTGATAAATTTGCCCAATATACGTATTCCGCTCTAATAAGATTTTATCGGTTCGCCAAAAATAATAAATTTCTTCTCGTTCCCGCGCATCCACTACCGCCTCCAAAATTGTAGCGTATGACTGTGAATGAATTGCTTCCTGATATGCCTGAATGGAAAGAATAAGATTAACCTCCGGACTGGTAATATAATCATTAAAATGTGGAAGATTGACCGTTTGAATGGAATCCAAAAATGTCAAAAACGAGATGATTCCTTTATATGCGCGCTGTTCCGCCGATGATAAATCGGAATGAAACATGCGCGCATCATCTTTGAGACCGGACACTTTCTCCGGTACCCAAAAATTTCCAATCATCACCTGATACATGGATTTTGCCCAAGGGTACTTTACGGCATTAAGGTTAAACAAACCCGTCGTATTTCCCTTGATAATTGTTCGTACCGAGGTGTCGTCATTTCCCTTTGGGTTGAAAATCTTGTTTGCATGCATTGCTGTCATAGGTGTATCGTTAATGATATTTTATTGATCATCCTACCCGCTGCAACTGGTGCAGACATTTTGATCCACTTCACCGGACAGCGAGCGTACGTAGTAGACTGTTTTAATCCCCTTCTCCCATGCATACAGATAATATCCATACAACTGAGATGGCGATGTGCGCGCGGGATCAATCATCCACTCAAAGCTGATAGACTGATCCACCCATGGATAAATTGTTGCAATCATATCAATCACATCCTTCATATCCATGCTGATATACTCTTTGTAGTACCAGAAATTATCCTTGCCAAGCTTTGGTGCCACTCGGACAGTCGGCGAGGAAAGATTTGTCTCTACAAAGTAGCGCTTATAAATGGGCAGTAGTGCCGCTGTCGTACCAACAACCCCCGAAGTGGATGTATTTGGTGCCGGTGCGGTATGATAAGCAAATCGCGTACCGTACAAACGCATATCATCAAAAAGCTTCTCCCATGCCTTTGCGCGGCGGGGATTTTTCTCCGTAAACCATGAAACATCTTTTCCTAAAAGAATTCCCTTCTTATAATCACTGCCTTCGCATAGCTGATATGCTCCTCGCTCCTTTGCCAAATCCACACTGGCACGATATGTGTGGTATGTATATCGCTCAAATAATGCATCCACTTTTGCCCGCGCTTCTTCGCTTTCATAAGAAAGCTTACGTGTCGCCAAATACTCCGCCAGTCCCAGATAACCCAATCCGACACTACGGTATCGCATGGCGGTGCGATGCGCCTCCTCAATCGGATAGTAATTTAACGTAATCACATTGTCCAGAACACGCATCACCACCGGAAAGACTGCCGCAATTGTCTTTTCATTGCAGACTTTTGCCACATTGATCGATGCGAGATTGCACACTACCAGATCTCCCGGCGCGTAGCGAATAACAATCTCTCCATCCTCCAGTGTCTCTCGCACAAACGTTGTGGGAGAAGTATTCTGACAAATCTCCGTACATAATTGTGTAGAGTAAATCGCACCGGCATGGGCATTGGGATTAAGACGATTGACCGTATCACGGAAAAAGACATATGGCATTCCGGTCTCCACTGTTGTACGCAGAAACTTCTTAAATAATTCCTTGGCAGCAACGGTCTTTCGCATCTTCAGTGAACGACTGCGCTCCAACTTCTCATAAAACGCCGTAAATTCCTCACCGAAGTGATCCTCCAATCGCTTACCGTATACCGTGTATACTTCATGTGGATCAAACAATGTCCATTGTTCATCATTTTTTAATCGTTGCATAAAGAGATCCGGTATTGTTACCGCCGGAAAGACATCAAACGCCTTGGAGCGAATATCTCCCGTCTCCGTCTGCAAGTCCAAAAAGTCATGAATATCGTAGTGCCAAATATCCAGAGTTACACTGATCGCTCCCATGCGTGCACCAAGCTGATTAACAGCAATCGCCGTATCGTTGATAACTTTAATCCATGGATTTACGCCGCCGGATGCACCGCTGACACCGCGAATCGCCGCACCACGGGCGCGAATATGACCCAAATACACCCCAACACCGCCGCCAAACTTTGAAATTTGCGCCATATTCTCCACACCGTGATAGATCGCGCGCAAATCATCATCAATACTCATTTTAAAGCAGCTGGACAACTGATGATAATTGGTCCGAGCATTTAACAACGTCGGTGTTGGCAATGAGATGTGTTGCTGAGAGCAGTGCTCATAAATCTTCAAGGCAAAATCCAACCGCGTCTCTTCCGGCTCCGGAATCGCCAAAAATAATGCCACTGCCATATACATTTCCTGCGGCAACTCCTTGAATTCCTCTCCATCCTTCAACAAGTACCGCTTGGTTAGTGACAAAATGGTCGTATACTCGTAAGAATGATCCGTTGCGCGAGAAAGATGCCGCGCCGCCGTCATAATCTGCTCTTTTGTGTAGTACTTATAAAAGTCTTTATAATACAGGCCTTTTTCAATATACTCATCAAACAACGCAACGAAGCTGCGCGGGGTATAAATCTCTCGCATAGATAATCCGCGAGCTCGCCGCGCTTTCTTGTAAATATCCCCCAACGCAATCCGTGCCGCGACATGTTGCCATGCCGTATTATTGACACTGACAAGATCAATGCACGTCTTGACCATCAATTTGTTAATATCTTCGGTTTTGATTCCCTCAACAAGATTTTTCTTAAATGCGGCAATAAATTCCTTAAATGTACACTCCTCTTTATACTCGTCCGCACTGCGATCAAATACGCGCTTAATTTTCCGAATGTCAAAAACCTCTCGCTTTCCATCGGATTTTTGCACCGTCAATTCTTTATTTTCAAACTGTTGAACCAACTCTTCATGACGCTCCTTTCGTTCTTGCTGTCGTTCACGACGATAAAGAATGTACGCTTTTGCCACATCATATTGATTGATGCGCACCAGATGACGCTCCACACAATCTTGAATCTGTTCCACCGTCGGAATATGATGGTGGTCTGCCACCGGCTGCGTATCAAATGACTCCGCAAGATCCGCAATAATGTCATCGGTAAGTTGTGATGCAAAATCACACTGAACACCGGTAGCGGAACATGCCTTGCGAATCGCATGTTCAATTCGCGCCCGATTAAATGCCACAATATCCCCATTTCGTTTTTTGATTTGCGAGAGTGTCATAGGTGTTGATTTAAGAGCAACAGAAAAGGGTGTCGGCGCCGTTATTCGTCACCGTATCACCCCTTTTGTGCAGAAAATTACCGTCCCCCATTAGTGTGTTCCCCCGGCATGACGAGCAGCAACCACTCGCCAATCTATCGCCGCCATAAATCGCTCAATATAGGCGGCGCGATCCAATCCGTATGCCGTAATATATGCATGCTCAAACACATCCATTACCAACAATGGTGTGCACTGCGAAAGATGTCCGAGGTCATGCTCATTGATCCATGTGTTGTACACGGTATTTGCCATCGGATCATAGGCGAGAACCACCCATCCGATGCCGCGTATCGTACCGGTGGCACGAAAATCCTTCTCCCAATTCTCCATGCTTCCATAGGATTCCGTGATCAACTCAACAACATTCGGCGCATCCTGCTCACCGGTCGTTGTATCCGCGGTCATATTCTCAAAGTACAACTCATGAAGCCGCATCCCTCCAAACTCCCATCCCAATCGTCGCTTCATTTCCGCATATTCCGGCGTACCGTGGCGAGCATTGCGCAACTGTTCAATCAGTGTATTCACCGCTGAAACATATCCCGCATACAACGTCAAATGCATATCCAACAACGCATCATCAAAGCCCGGAATATCGCGGAGGTGGGAAAATGTTTTTGTTTCGTAGCGCATTATGAAATACTTTAAATCTTTCCAACCAAATCCACACCGGGTGTTAATGTTTCCGATCCCGGAGTCCAGCTTGCCGGACATACTTGCCCGGGATGCTC
Organism: uncultured Pseudobdellovibrionaceae bacterium; assembly: GCA_964463705.1. GTDB lineage: Bacteria > Patescibacteriota > Minisyncoccia > Moranbacterales > JALVQA01. The sequence goes on from CAYXCH010000006.1 coordinate 61,978, forward strand.
ACGAACAAACTGCGCCGCTTCAATCTTTCGCAACAATTCCGCCGCACTGCGCCCAATATCATTGTTATTTACCTCATAAGCCGCCAACACTCCATCCGGATCAATGATAAATGTTCCGCGCAACGCCAATCCCTCTTCCTCAATATAAACACCGAAATACTTTGCCATACGCCCTGTCGGATCCGCCGCCATCGGATAGGTAATTTTCTGAATTGATGGCGATGCATCATGCCACGCCTTGTGCGTAAACGCCGTATCGGTGCTGACACTGATAATCTCCACATTCCGCTCCGTAAACTTTTCGTAATTCTTGGCCAATTCCTCCAATTCCGTCGGACAAACAAATGTAAAATCTGCCGGATAGAAAAACACAACGGTCCATTTTCCGCGAAAATCAGAGAGCTTAACACCATCGGTAATGTTACCCTCATGATAAACGGAAAACGTCATATCTTCCACTTCCTCACCGATAACAACTCGGCGATTGCTGTGTTCACCGCACTCAAAACATGCATTAACTTCTCCGTATTTAGACATATGTATATTATTATCAACTTAATCCTCTCTCATCATACCACCGCAAAAATTGCTCCGCAAGTAGACAAGTATTGGGAACTGTTGCGTTCCATATCTTTAATCAAAATCTGATGATTTGCACTTACGATCCGGCACCGGCGCAACAATAATCTTACGGTCCATTTCCTCGTAATATTTTCGAACACCACGCTCCCACGCCGTATACTGCGGATCTCTTTCCGGATGTTTTGGCGGCGGACCGAGCGGATTTTCTCTATCAACATAGTGCAAAATGCTGTGCGCGTTAATAAACTTACGCCGCTTGACATCCCGATCCGCATCCTCGCACGCATCGGATTTAAGGCACCAAGTATTCTTTTTCTTAGAAATGCGACATACTTTTTCCTCCACCATTTCCGGTACAAATCCATCCCGCAGCGGGCGACGCTCCGTATCATCATCTGTCGTCTTCGCATCAGACCCTTCCGCCTCATCATCACCATAATCCGGAAAATGCTCAATGCGCGTCCCGTCCAACGATTGTTCCAAAAACGCTCGCCAAATCGGTGCCGCTACGACGCTTCCCGACGCACCATCTCGCATTGGCCGGTTATCATTATTCCCCACCCATACACCAACCGCCAATGAGGGTGTATATCCCATTGTCCACGCATCACGAAAACTGTTTGTCGTTCCCGTCTTTGCTGCAACAGGACGATCATCAAACCGCAACGGATTATTTGCGGAAAACGCCGGAACGCGGTACTTGTTGGTGGATAGTGCCTCATCAAGCATTGCAACATATTCCTCCTCCACTACACGCACCCCCTCCGTATCATGCCACTGTTCCACCACTTCTCCCTCTTTATCCTCAATACGCAAAATCATTGTCAGCGGCTTACGCACTCCGCCGTTTGCAAGGGTTGCATAGGCATGAGTATGATTTAACAGTGTTACTTCTCCACCACCCAACACCAGTGACAACCCGTATCGCCGCGGATGCTCCAATCCCGTCACCCCCAGCTCTCGCGCAAGACGTGCCGCCTCCGACACACCAACCAAATACAACGCCTTTACCGCCGGGATATTCAAGGACATCGCCAACGCGCGCTTTACCTTTACCGGACCGCGAAATGTCCCATCATAGTTTCGCGGCTCATACGGATCTTCCCCGTCATCAAATCGTGTTCGCACATCATACAGAATTGTATCCGGTGAGTACCCCTTACGAAACAACCCCAAATATACATAGGGTTTAAACGAGCTTCCCGGCTGTCGAAAGCGCATGGCAACATTAACATTTCCATCAATCTCGCGACTAAAATAGTCTACACTTCCCACCATCGCCAATACCTGTGCCGTCCGAGGATCAATCGCTACCAATGCGGCATTTTCGGCATTATACCGAGCATTACGCTCTACCCCTTCACGAACGACCGTCTCGGCCCGGCGCTGTGCCTCCATATCAATCGTCGTAATCACTCGCATCCCCGCCTCCTCCAACTCTTGTTTTCCGTAGCGCTTCTCCAAATACTCACGGATCGCCATCACAAAATGTGGCGCCCGAATCTGTGTTCGTTGCGGTGTTATCTTTTCTAACGTATCAATCGCCTTTGCCTCATCGGCACGTTGACGAGTAATGTATCCCAACTCCGCCATCTGATCCAGCGCATAGTGCTGACGTCGTACAAGACGCTCCAAACGAGCCGGAGATGTGTTATACGGAGAATAGCGGGACGGTTGTTGCGGAAGCGCCGCCAGCAATGCCGCCTCATCCAGCGTCAGCTCTCGTGCATGTTTACCGAAAAATGTCTGCGCCGCCGCTTCAATTCCATATGCGTTGGACCCATACGGAATTTCGTTAAGGTACATTGCCAAAATTTCATCTTTGGTAAACTTACGCTCCAACTCCATTGAAAGAATAACCTCCTTCAGTTTGCGCTCATATGTACGCTCACTGGTCAATAACGTATTCTTAATCAACTGCTGTGTAATCGTTGACCCTCCACTGCTGCGACCACCAACCAACTGCGGAAACACTTGGGAAATTGCCGCACGAAGAATTGCGGTAATCTTAACACCGTGATGTTTGTAAAAATCTTGATCCTCCAATGCAAGTGTCGCATAGCGCACAACTGTTGGAATTTCTTCAAATGGAATAATTGTTCGCTTCTCCTCTCCGTGAATATCATACAATAGTACCGTCCCCGTCCGATCATAAATTTTCGTAGACTCCACCACCTTCAATGCGGTAATCTCATCAGCGGGCGGCAAGTCTTTTGCGTAATACCAAAACACTCCCGCCGCTCCCACAAGCGCAATCACGCCGAGTGTCAATATACCGTATGTCGCAATTCGCCCTATCGTTCGCCACATTGTCCGCCGCGATGCCCGCCGTCGCTTTCGCATATGATATCGTGCACCCATAAAAACACCTCGTTAACTTACACCCGTATTTTACCGCACTTAAAGTAATTGCGCCAATTATTCTCTTTCCGAAAAATTGTTATTTGCAAAGAGCAGAGTTCGGAAAATAAAACGCATTCTATTTATTGGCAATGTGCCACGACAAACAAAAATCCATCGTTATTTCAAAACACTGTCAATGGCCTGCATATACTTTTCCGGCTGACCAATAAAATCAAAATGTCCGCCTTTTACTGAACAAAATCCATCCAAATATCCATCTTCATACGCTTTCCCTAATTTCTTTTGAATTTTATCCATAAAAAAAGTAAGATCATCTGCGCCGGCAATGACTGAAATTTTAATTCCTTTTTCTTTAAGTTCTTTCATAATTTCCATAATGTCAAATTCGGCCAATTCGCTTACTTCATCATATGATCGGCGTGGATTTTTTTGAATATATTTAGCCGATTCTTTTATCATTCTATAGCCGTCAGCTGGATAATTAACAATAAATTTTAATAAATCCATCACAAATAAACCGAATAATTTAAATTTATTTTCCCATCCGGTTAAGCCGGCCGGATTTAATAAAACTATATTATTAAATTTTTCCGGATATTGTCTGGCTACCAGCAACAAATTTATAGCCCCTTCCGAATAACCGATTGCATCCGTCTTCTCAATCTGTTTTCTCTCCAATATTGAAAGTAAAGAAACCGCCTTACGGAGTTCCTCTGTTTCTTCCTTGCTTCCATCAATTCTAGCATGACTCAACGATACCACTCGACGTTTTTGTTTAGCCAATTCTTTTAACGGTTTTTCTATAGAATCGATTGTTATTGACCAGCCGGGAGCAAAAAACACCGGAATATCCGTTTTCATTTCGTCGGGAACAATATCAATGGTGTCAATTGTTCCCCAGGTAAATTCTTCTTGTCCTTTAAATACCTTTAATTCAATTTCTTTTCGGCCCTTTTCCGAAAAATCAATATTATCCCTTGGTGAAAACATAATTAATAAAGTTATCTACAACTGTTTTAGAAATCTCTCTGCCTATTCTGTTACAGAATTTTTCATTTTAATGGTTAAGTCAATACTATCTTAAAAGCTGTTTATTCCCCCGCTTACAATAAGGGATTGGCATTTGAATTTGAGTGCAAGAGCACATCCGTTTACGAAATAAGTTTTCATAGCAAACTCAATCACAAAGCGATGACTGCTTTACAAAGTAAAATACTTATTTAGAGCTTGTCAACTATTTGTATTTTTGATGTGTCGCTTCTATCACAAAATACACTTTGGATAAAAACAAGTTGTACAGAATTCCACTACACTTTTGCTTCACTCTGTTGCCATCTTAGCGCATCATTAAAAACATATTATATTAAGCATTACAACCCCGTACGCATTTCGAAATCTGAACGAGTACTTTATTTGTTGCACTATATTACCTTACATCAACAATCTCAATTTCTATAACATTAGAGGTCTCAATCTCTCCAGTTTGTGCATTTCTGGCGGTAATGAATACTTTGTGCGGTGATGATTTTTTCGGGAATTTACTGGCGTGTATTTTTATATAGTTGCTTTCATTTTTTTGTATCAAGCGACCACTAATCGGTATTTTATTTCCATTATCATCAATAATGTACACGATAAAATCACTACCGCTCGGAAAAGATTTACTTGTTCTAAAGTAAACTGTTTCGGAGTTTGTATACTTGCTGCCGGCACGAATAAAAAACGTGCCTTCATTTTCTACTTCATGACTTGCGGAAACGTTATATTGTCGCTTAGGCTGCGCACTTTTCTCTGTTTGCTCTTCTATCCATTCTATTGCTACAGGAATAAGATTTAATACTCCGACAATAACCATAGATAATATGATGAGTACTATAATTCCAACAATGTCGCCTTTATTGTTCGTAGTCATGGATGTTTGAAGTTAAGAAGAAATGATTGCGTAGGTAAAATATGATATTGTAATACCTATGGCGAGCATTGAGACTATATAAAACCATGTAAGCCACTTCCTTTCAAGGAAAAATAATAATGTGTTTATTAGTCCGGACACAATGGCAACAATAATTGCATATATGCCTATATATTCATCAGGAGTTCCAAATAAAAATATCAAGCCTATGCCAATACAAACAATTGGAAACAATGACATGAGAATCAAAAAAGTGACACCCTCTTCGCCGATAAGTCCCTTAATGGTTTTATCTTTGGAAAGTAGAACAATAAGAAATTCTCTTAGAGAATACCGTATTGACGGCAATTGCCTTACCGGGTTGTTGTAGAATGGATGATATAGCAAATAAATAGAGAGAATTGTACTTATTATCATAGCAAGCTGTTCCAATATAAGTACCGCCATGAAAATATCTTGCCCACCATTAAGTGAGTATTCCTCCTTAATCACAAAAAAGAACGGTATCATTAAAAAATTAAGCACTACCATTAAGATTAATGCCAGCCTTTGTCCATAAAGAATGCCGTATATGGCATAAGTGTCCAAATACAACCAAACAGCTGAAAACGGAATATACAGTAAAAGTGCTATGAGGCAACCAAAGTCTGTACACCCGTTATAAAACTTGAGTATTGACGGTACCACCTGCATAAAAACAACCAGACCCACACATGCTATCACCAACGCCTGCCAAGGACGTCCCGACAGAAATTCTTGTCGTATAATATTGTTTACACCCATACCCACAATACTATTTTAGTTATTCAATATTTTGGCTAACAAAATAACACAAGTCATATATCGTCTTTCACGCAATCCATTATACCATACTATTAAAGTATTCAGTTGGTGTGTTTGAGGTAAACATATTTTTTATTTTTTGTAAAAAATACGATTTACATTGTATACGGCATGCTCTTTTAGAGAGCTTTACTGTGCAACGTTTAAAAAATTTTACATAACTTAAATCACCTAAAATCTTTATTCTATGATCTTCATATACTGCCATTTTAAACATTTACGAAAGCCTTGGCATTTAATCTAAAACCAACATTAAAAACTATTTAAGTGCTCCTGTCGCCGCACTCATATTTTGCCACACTTGCAGTAACGCGCCATTGTGTCTACAGTATGAAGCGAGATTTTACTTGCTCCCACACTTCCCGTGAGTAAAATTCTGGTCGCATAATTTTATCCTCATCCAACAATCCCCATTTTTTCAAAATCCGCGCGGAATCAATATTGACTCCTGATACATAAGCATACTTATCTGCCCCAAATTTTTCCAATTCCTTCATCACACGCAATTGCTCCAAATACACCAAATCCTTGGAACTCGTAGGTTCTCCACCGGATAGTGAACGAGCTCCACGGAACAGTCGCAATGTACGATTAACCGCCAGGCGCATCAATCGATCTCGCTCTGCGCGTGCAGACGTTGCCGAAACCGCATTGGTGGACTCCTGTTTATCTATTGACTGAACAGCATTTTTATAGAATGTCTCCACGCACTGCGCAAAATCTCCACCGGTACTGCGCACGGCAAGCGCTCGCACATAATTTGACGCCGGCAATTGACGATAACCAAACAACTCCCGAGAAATTTTATCCTGGTTGTACATTGCGCCCGCTTCGGCATACAGCTCCGATCTATCCCCGCGAATATCGCCAAATAACTTAAGAGGTAAATGCTTTCTATTTTCACTTTGCAATACATGCCCCTCCACTTCATGCGCACACGCCACGGAAACCGCCTTGGCAATGGAAATTTTTCTGCACGGAATTTTAATAACTTTTTGCACACCATCTACAAACATTCCTCCACCATCGGTTACCACCACTTGCCACTTGTTATCCGATGCCGGCCCCGGACGATTTACGGTATAATACTTGGAATCCTCCATGCTCTTGACACCGTACTGTTCCAACACAAATTCCACCATACGCACCACCTCCTCACTATCAACAGTTTCCGCAAATAATTTTTCCGGATCAATACCTCGCTGACGGATACGCTCTTCTCGCATGCTATCGTTTTGATACCGTTCGGCATCAATATAATCGGCAAAATCAAGAAGTTCTTTGGTTAAAGCCGAATATATGCCTGACACATCCGGAGAATCACTCGCCCCGAACACAAACCGATCGTATCGTGCGGTATTGCGATCTGATTGCTTGGGTGGTGATTGAGTAAAGCGCTTATCTGCAGCTATTGCCATTTGCGTCCGTGCAATCAATTCATTGACACGCTGTAGATACAGTATTAAAAAATCCTTCTTAATTGAATCGTTCTCTCCGGGCAATTGTGTCAATTCGTTTTTTATACGCTGCTTAAACGCCCGCAAGTCCCGCAATTTTTTCTCGGTTTCATCCGGATTAAGCACATAGTGCACCCGCTCTGTTACACCGGCATCCAGAGAAAACGTCTCTCCACGTTGCAACTGCTGCTGAAACCGCTCTACACTATCATTACAAAAGTATTGCATGGAACGATTTCCCAACTCCTTTATTTCCGTGATATCAGTCGTTGACATCTTCCCAATGCTGCGCGTGATTTCTTCCGTCACTGATTGCGGAGAATTGCCCAACAACTTCACTCCGGTTACCTCCGTGAAATCCTTCCGTCCGTGATCAGTTAAAAAGTACCCGGTATAAAAATCCGTCGTTACTACCGGGACTTTGTATATTTCATACAACTCATCGCCAAGTCTGTTTTCATACGCTATAAACTCTACGCGCTCAGACTCAGATAACCGATACACCTCTTGATTTTCCAATTTTTGAACCGACCCAGCAATTGTTTCCGGTGGACGCCGCGGGTAGAGTGATTCTTTTTCGTACATACAACTTTAGTTATCAACTGGAGAAGCTTTTATGAAAACCGGCAAGAATTTCTTGAACTATGTTTTTATTGCTATGTGCAATTTGAAATCCCTTGAAATTGGCTGATAGGTTAATTTCTATCACCCTGAACCGCTTATTGCTGTCAACGATAATATCAACCCCCACATAATCACACAACAATTTTTGCGCAACGTTTTCGGCAAATTTAAACATTTTCACGTCATAATATGATTCAATTGAAGCGCCTTGCGAGAAGTTATGCTTCCAATCACTGGTTGTGCCCGACCTTTTAATGGCCCCAATGGTCTTTCCGGCACACACTATGACACGGTAATCACAAGTAGTTGGTATAAACTCTTGTAAAATAATGCTCTTATCTGGATTTTTGGCAACATAGTCAACTAAATCTTGCTCGGTACTCATTTTATGTACGCTAAGACCGAAGCTTCCCTCAACATCCTTTAAAATAATTGGAAACGACCAAGGAATAACCTTCAACAAGTATTTTGAATTTTGGCTTACAGGATGCAAGGTGTCAATTGTCGGTATATTATATTTCAAAAAAAGTTCATATTGTGAAAATTTATCAAAAAATGGATTTTTTGCAAAAAAATCACCATTTACCACCGGAACAGAATTTTCTCGTAAAAATAATATCAAACGATATGTTGAAATTCTTTTTTTGATAAGTGTATTATCAACCACCTTGTCATGACAACGCACAATAGCGCCGTTAAATTGTGAAATATCCAGTAACCGCTGACGATAAATCAGTTTATTTTCATAAAAAAACAGGTTATCAACATTTATAAAAACAAACTCCCAATTCAACCTCAACGCCTCTTCTTTTATGGTTTTTACTGAGTGAAATTTTTCATTAAAACCAAAATATATAACTTTCATATATTTTACTTAATCCTCAAATCTAACCGAACACCTACCTATACTCACCATTTTACAGTACTTGGAACTTGTAAGTTCTCCACCGGATAGTGAACGAGCTCCACGAAACAGTCGCAATGTACGATTAACCGCCAGGCGCATCAATCGATCTCGCTCCGCGCGTGCAGATTCTGAAAGTTCGCAAACGTCCTGATTTTTTAATTGTTCTACCGACTCCTTCACCATATCTGGCTGTCTTTGCGGATACAGTAATAAGTTCTCTAGCATAAATATTTCAACAGATTATTTCAACTTGCTCTTGATAAGCTCTACAATTTCATCACTCATATCAACTCCAACAGCGTCAAGGCAATGTTTGTACAATCCCGGACGTCCATTTTCATCAATAATCTTATATCCTTCATCGGTAGCGATAAAATCAAACCCTATAATATCTTTTCCGATCGCTTGTTGTGCTTTTACAGCAATATGTGCCAACTCTTCACTAACAGGTGCCGGTACCGTCTTTTGCCCGCGACCGTCCTGTTTAAGCGGATCATAAATTTTCCAATCTACTTCATCTGATAATAACGGTTTGCGATACCCGAATAATGCCCGTCCGTTACACACCACCACCGAAATCCATCGTGACAAATCATTTTGATAGTACTTTTCTACCAAAAACTGCTGTTTAGCACCACTGAATCCCTGTACATATTCTATGCAACTTTGTAATTCATCAAATTTATCAAAACGCATAATACCAATTCCCCATCCACCGAAACGTGGCTTAAGCAACACATCACCGCCAAACGTATCAAAAACTTTGTGCAATCCGTCAATGTCACCACTGCGAATCAATGCAAAATCACCTACCGGTAGACCTGCCTTTTTGAGCCTCGTATGTGCGAGAAACTTATCATTTGTTATACGCACACTCTCTCCTGTATTGATTACCGCTACATCAGCACCCATCACATCCAACATATGACAAAAGTAATTATCCGCTCTCCAATCAGACGGTCGTACCGTATCATGCCAAAAATAAACATCCAAATCATTTAAACACACATCACCAACATACACTTTATTGTTGATAATGACTCCGTTGCGAAAGTCTGCCTCCACCAAATCACAATTCGTAGCGGCAACAATATCACGCTTTATGTGCTCAATATATTCGGGGGTAAAAATTCCCTGAACTGATTTATGAAATCCTATACGCTTTTTCATATCGTTTGAGTATATGATTAATAATATGGTTTGCAACATTAATTCCGGTCGCCGACTGAAATGCTTCCCATTGCGGGGGAATATTTACTTCCAATACCAATGAATCACTACCACGTTTGATTAAGTCAACACCCGAAATATCATATCCAAACAACTTATGTGCTCGTAATGCCAGCGCCTTTTCCTCTTGTGATAAGTCATACTCCTCAACCTTTCCGCCGAGGGACGCATTGGTGCGAAAATCTCCTTCATTAGCATACCGCTTAATCGCCCCGAGTACCATATCACCAACCACAAACACACGGATATCGTAGCGAAGCGGAACATATTCCTGAGCCAAATACCCTATCGGATGTTCTCGCAAAAACTCTAAGGCCTGTTCTTTCGTTTCGTATTTGTTAACACCCTGTCCTTTCTGTGCTTGTTCTGGCTTCAAAATAATTGGTGTATCTAACTTAGACAAAACTCGCTTCCACTGTTTCCAGCTTCTGGCATAAACAGTTTTCGGATGCGGAATATTATTTAACTTAAACTGTAATGCTTCATAAACCTTCGTAGGAATATACGAACTGGCAAGCACCGTATCAATAACCAATTTATTCTTTATATGTAAATTATAAGCAAGTAACTGTGCAAAAACAACAGATTGATTAAATCCCCTGAATATATAGATATCGTGTTGAAAAAATTCCTCCTCGTCCATCGTATCAACGGAAAATGCGATATCCGATATATTATATACCACAACCGCAAACCCTCGGCGTGATATTTCTCGCACCAACGATTTTGTGTTAAATGTGTCCGGACCGATAATTGCGAATTTCATAAAATATTTTTACTTACTCACATCAACCAAAAACTTGTAAAGGTTGCGTTTTCCGATAATCATCGGATATTTGAGCTTACTGCGGTCTACAATATTAACTTTTGCCACAATGCGTACTCCATCCATAATGAACGCCAGTTTTACAACCGGGCGAATCGTTGCGCCACTGGAAGAAAACACAACGGCAACATCTTCCAACTCCGGAATACACTGCCCGTATCGCTGCATAATACGCGACTTAATTTCACCCTCTCGTTCCGGCGATAACACACTATCGCCGTAATCAATACGATCAAATGCATCCAGTGTTTCACCAAATCCCAACTCCCGTGCCAGCGCACGATCAATGGAGGTGGAGTATGCACCGGTGTCAATTTTTGCACTAACGGTGCGTTCGGTACCGTTTCGTCCAATCAATGTTACCGTTTCTATGGATCCGATTACACGCTTTCCGGTTGTCTGCTCCACCGATTCCTCAACTTCTCCGCCAAAGAGGTCTTTACCGACACGAACACCGTGCGCAACACTCTTGATTGTTACACCGCTTACTCGTTCCAATCGCTCTTTTAACGGTGCCATATTGGCAATCTGAATAGACAACCCGGGTCGTGCATTTAACTCCAAAAATACCGGTCCGCGCTCACGATCAATTACCACATCCGCTCCCAAAAATCCCAACCCGCTCGCCTCCTGCGCCTTCACCGCCAATGTCAAAATCTCATCCCATTGCGGAATTTTAATACCGGAAAGTAACATACGTGTCCCCGGCGCATATTCCACAATCCGCCCCTTTCCTTGAATTGCCGTAGTTGTTACTCCCGTTGCCATATCAATTCCGACACCAACACCTCCAAGCTGTAAATTCGCCTTCCCTCCACTCTCACGTGTAGGAAGCCGCAACATTGCCATTACCGGAACACGATTGTACACGATAATGCGCAGATCCGGAATTCCCCGATATGCATAGGGACGGAACAATTTCAACAGCGTTAACCGCTCTTCAATCAATACCGTGTCGGATACTCCGGATAACGCAAACGCTCCTTCCACAATATTGTAGCAGTGTGCGGCAATATCTTGTGCGGTAACAATACTCCCATCCGCCTTCACCCAAGCGTCATGCATTCCCTTCTTTCGCCCGAATACCACCACAATACCGCCACCGCCAAACCCGCGATTTGGCTTGATAACAAATGATTCCGGAAGACTGGAGTAATCAAATGTACGGACATCGTCATAAGTGCGCAGCGTGGCGATGCGTGTCGGCGTCGGCACACCGGCGCGCGATAATACGTCCTTGCTGAGAATTTTATCATCGGCAATACTGCGTGCGGCGGATAAATTCAACGGTCGCACATACGTTAAGTTGCGCGCATTCATTCCCAGGATCCGGTGCGCGTTTCGCACCATCCGTAATATGTTCATACACTTACTTCATGCGCATCAGTACATCGCGGAAGCGAATGTACTCGGAAAATCGCAATCCCGTCCATTTACCTACGATAATATTCAGCGGAATTACCAATAATACACTGTACGGGTGCGCAAATACAAACATTTGGATAGCGCGAGATGACAGCAATGCATGTCCCAACAGTGCCACCACCAACGTCTCCACCGCCAATAATATCGCCGTCTTTGTTCCTTTTTCAATTTGTACCGCCACAAACTTCTCCGCAATCATCACCAACACAATCAACGGAAACACGTAAATGGTGGCAAACCCGGTTCGCTGAAAGTATGCTCCGATTACCAACACCGCCAAGGTTGTAAATGACAATAACGTCATGGTAATCGCTACGCGCGGAAGGTACAAAATTCGCACATGGCGCAGAACGGCACGGGAGGCAATGCCCACAACAATCACCGCAATATAAATGGTAATCCCGTACCGCAAATCATATAACATGTCTCCCAACGCAAACCCGTCATAGCGTGCGTCACTGATCATATAAAACACCAGAGCAATAATGGAAGGGGTGTAAATTCCAAATGCCTTAATTCCAATCACCTGACGCAGAACAGCCACCAGTGTCGCCACCAGCGGAAACAATAACAAAAGCAGCACCGTTTGGTCCGGAATTCCCAAATAAACAATGATATTATTGATCATCGGATGCATAATTGCAGTATACCAAAGAAACTACATTTGCACACTGTTACGCATGGCTGCATGGCAAATAGCTACCGCCAATGCATCCGCCGCATCGTCCGGAGTCGGTAAATCGGAAAGGGTGCAAATTTTTTGCACCATCAGTTGCACTTGGTGTTTTTGCGCCCGCCCATGTCCCGTCACCGACTGCTTTACCTGCGAAGGAGTGTATGCGTCAATGGAAAGATTAGCATTGGCACACGCCGCCAGTAACACCCCGCGCGCCTGTGCAACGGGAATTACCGTTGTATGATTTTTCGCAAAAAACAACCGTTCCACCGCCGCTTCCTGCGGAGTGTACCGTGTAATAATCTGAGCAATATCTCGGGCGATTTCCGCCAACCGCTGCGCGTCGGATAATACGCTGTCCGTGGTAATACAACCATGCGCAACATGATGAATACGGGAACCATCCGCATCAATCACTCCCCAGCCGACAATCGCCGTCCCGGGATCAATACCTAAAATTCTTGTCATGATACTGTCGTAAACACCTCTTGCACATCATCACAATCTTCTATTGCCGCGCGCAATTTTTCATACGCCGCCGCATCAGCATCATTTAACACAGTCTCTTGTGTCGGAACATACGCAATGCGTGCGTCCACCACCGTTGCTCCCTCCGCTTCCAACGCCTCTCGCACCCGATGCAAATCTGACACCGCCGTTGTAACAATCATCGTCTCTCCTTCCATCTCAATATCCTGTGCCCCACTTTCAATCGCCGCCAATTCTATACGTTCCGTATCATCCGCCGTTACCGCCAACTGTCCAACATGAGAAAATTGAAACAATACACCGCCACCGGACACAAATTTTCCACCATTTTTCTTCAATGCCGTTTTTACATCCGTCAGCGTACGATTTGTATTATCCGTGGCACAGACGATAACAAACGCACTTCCTCCCGGTCCCATTGCCTCATACACAACCTCCTCAATCCGCGCACCATCACCACCCTCACCGGTTCCGCGCGCAATCGCCCGCGCAATATTATCCTTGGGCATATTAATTGCTCGCGCCTTCTCAATCGCCATTTTCAATGATGCGTTCATTTCCGGATCTCCGCCGCCATGTTGAGCCGCCAGCGTAATCGCTTTTGCTGCAACAGTAAACAACTTCGCGCGCTTTGCGTCTTGCGCTCCTTTACGATGCTTAATATTCGCCCATTTACTGTGTCCCGCCATACAATTCTTTCTTACGTTGATTCTGTGTATTCATCATACCATGATTTCTTAATATCGCTGCCGCATAAAGTGCTGCGGGGTCCGGCATTTGTGCGGGAAGTACCGCCGCTCTCCCCGTTCGCGGAATTAGCTCTGTTGTTGGGTATGATATCGGGCGGGGTGATAGGGTGGGTACAATTCGCGTCATTATCACTCGTATGTTCTCCCATACCGTGGGAACAACAACACCCGCATCATGCACTGTTACCACCTTCGCTCCCGCCACACGCGGCGCGTTGGGAACACCAAACTCATTATCCCATGCACGGGCAATTATCGCTGATACATCGGGGGTGGCTATGGCACGTGCGAATTTCCGAGATGCAGATGATTGTACGGTGTTTACTGCAGAAATATCCCAATACCACCCGCTGTCATGAGCTCGCCGGCGATACACCGCTCCCGACGGAATTGTTGTGGTATTAGCGGGCGGCATGTACCGCACCGTATACGCCACACTGTCATCCGGACGACGCAATTGAACAATTCCACCGGCATTGGGAAGTGTAAATGCACTGTGACGCGAAACGATGTGCTTCTCTTCCCCATCATGAAGAACGATACGGCGACGAAACGGGTGGCGTGTCAATTGTTTCATTGTTGTGCCGGTTGCGATACTCCATCCGCGTAAATCCACACGCGCATCAGAAGTATTTTTAATGACAATATATTCCGTTCCCGTATCGGCACCCGGTGGATTTGGCGCTACAGCGCGAATCTTTACAGCATGACGCGGATAGGTACGTACACGCACCACCTCCGTTTGTACCGTCTCCTCACTACCGTCTTGAATGCGAAGATGTACCGTATACGTACCGGTGCGTTTATAGAGATGAGACGTTTTTGCGCGATAGCTACGATGACCATCTCCAAAGTCCCAGCGATATCGCAATGCATCTCCATCATCATCTGTCGCCCGAACGGAAAATGATGCACGAACATTGCGATAGATCGTGTCCGGAATATTCACCGACACGATCTGCGGGCGCGCATTAAACATGTTTGCCGCACCCGGTGTGCGCTTCTTGCTCCACCGATACGCTCCCTCTGTTGTACGGTTAAGCGATGCACCTTCGGGGGCACTGCGGGAAAACTCCACCGTATCCACTATCGTTTCCCCGCCGTCTTCCGTTGGAGCGGATAGTGTCACACGCTCTGCAGAGTTATTTAACGCAAAGCCGAATGTACGGCGTGAAACAACCATCAATGACTGTGGCATAAGCGTTGTGTGATCATCAAACACATAACGTGCGCCGGACACATCACTCAATACCCAGGCATGCAACGATACGGCACGGTTCTCCATATTGTACAACTCAATATATTCTTCCGCCTGCTCATCACCGGACGGATTGGGATACAATTCATTGATAACAACGCGCGCTCCATCATAAGATGGTGGGCATTGCACTGTTCGTAAGATTGGATGTGTACATCGCCGAGCTATTGTTGTAGTACCGTTTTCATGCGCAACGTATTCCTCGTTCCCGGGGTTTCGCACCGGTGTCGCACCAAACGGATCACGCAATGCATCGCCCCATGCCACTGCATCCACTACCACTCGTTTATCATCCAGTAGTGCAATACTGTTGTTGGGAGAAAGTCGAGCGGACACACTTGTATTAACACCGTCGGCACGGGAAGCATAGCGGCTGTCAGCGGGAGCATAGATAAATTGTTCCCCGGAATGTAACACCGTATCTCCGAATGTATACACTTTCGTACTGGTGCTCAAACGAGTTACTTCACCGTGTTGCGATCGGGTACGCTTACGCAAATACCAGCCATGTAATGACACATCACACTCCGTAATATTTCTTATTATTACCGAATCATTTTTTGTGCTATCCGCATCTCCGATTGTCACTGCGACAATGCGAACAGCGTGATCATCACAAGATGATTCCTCACTCTTCACGTTATCAGGTGAACTATTATCCCCTACATTATTGGGTAAATTATTATCCTTTGTATTGGTATTTATTTCATCAGACGTTGTGGATGATGACTCCACAGTATTCATTGGTGATGAGTCTGATGGTGTATTCTGTTTTGGCTGATTTGATGGTGCGGTATCAGGTGGTGACACATCATTACTGAGTGATGCATCATCAGTGGATGACGTGGCAGAAGATTGTGTAGACACAGTGTTATCTTCCGCTAAATTATTTTCTACATCAGAAACAACAGCAGTATCGGATACCGTTTCCGAACTTACCGCATTAGATGAGGTGTCGGATGAGGAGGATGGTGATTGTTCAAGAGGTGCAGATATTGCCGCTCGATCGTCGGAGTGCTCCGTGGTGGAAGAAGTGGTGCCGGATGTATTGGAAATATTCGTTTCGTGATATGAGGAAGGATTATCCGGTGATATATCAAGTTCCTTTTCCGTAGATGATGATTGTATGGATTGATTAGTGGGTATTTCCTCCGATGCAACATCATCAGAAGGTGATACCTCACCGTCGGAAGATAACTCTGATGGAACAGGAGTATCTTCGGACAACTCCTGCGCTTTTACATACAGGGTACTACCGCCAAATATTACCACCCCATATAACACACCAAGCCATAACAATCGCCCATACCCTCTCTCACTGTCGCGTCGTTTCATCACTCTTTTGTCCCACCTCTTTGCCGATTGATTCCTGATACGCCTCTCGCTGGCGCTGTACAAGCATTGCCTTAATTGCGTACGGATCGGGAACACGACGAAATAAAAATCGGGAGTGTTCCGCTGCCGTTTGTACTTCCACATCTCCAAAATTCAATAATGTCGGAATAAATCCGCGTACTTTTGTTGTTACATCCTGTACCGTATGAAAATGCAATTCACTGACATGACGAGAAAATAATCCTTTTTGTTCAATATTAATCACTCGCTGATCCGTTACCACCCATACGTCCAGCCAGTAATCAATCCAGATAATAAATCCATAAAACCATAGCCATATCAGTATGACACTGTTAACAAACAATACTGTCCACAATGACAGTCCATTTAACTCAAATACGCGAATGATTTCTTCCGCCATTATAATGCTGATTAATTGCAATATCACAACCACCGCAATCAGCGCATAGTGCATCGTAATATCAAACCAGTGCCGATGAATCACCCAAAGAATCTTCTCATCATCTCGCTGACCCGAAAAATGATAATGAGAAAAGTCCTCAAAGTCATGTGTTACAATACCGCGAAATTTATGTGTCATAGGATTTAAAATTTCGTATCAAATACACCGGGCGCGCGATTATACTCTTCTCGCAACATTTGCACACCCTCTCGTGCCGATGATATCGCAAATACAAACAATACAATTTGAATCACCACCAACACTACCGTTATCATCGAAAAAAAACGAATCGCTGTCCGTGCCAAGTCTTTATTGATTGTGTATGTTTTCAAGTGGTAAATAATTACCCATACAATCACCCCATACACAACAAGAAGAAATGGAAATGCCAAAAATATCATCATAGACGTAATCGTGTTCGCATTTCATGATACCGTGGAGGAATCGATTTGTCCAAATGTGAAAATGCTCGTTCCAATACAACGCGCCCGCGCGGTGTTCGCATTAAAAATCCACATTGGATCAGATACGGTTCATATACTTCCTCCAACGTGTACACTTCCTCTCCCAATGCCGCCGCCAATGTTTTTACTCCCACCGGCCCCCCACCAAAATCATCAATGATTTTTGACAATAACGCCCGATCCATCGCTTCCAAACCACTGTGATCAATTTCCATTAACTCCAATGCAGCATCCACCACATCCTCTGTTACCGATGTTGCATTGTGCGCTTGCGCAAAATCCCGCACTCGCCGCATTAGCCGATTAGCAACACGTGGCGTCCGACGAACACGCTGTGATAGCGCCCGTATCGCCGCCGCCTCCATCTTCACTTCCAATAATCGCGCACTTCTGGCAATAATCTGTTCCATTTCCTCCTCCTCATAAAATGCCAGCCGGTACACACTCCCGAACCGATTGCGTAACGGATTGGATAATGCGCCCATCTGTGTTGTCGCACCAATTAACGTAAACCGTGGCAACTCCAACTGCACACTGCGCGCTCCCGGACCCTTACCGACAATCAAATCAATCACTCCATCCTCCATTGCCGGATACAACACCTCCTCCACTGTCTTACGAAGACGGTGAATTTCATCAATAAACAACACATCACCATCGGAGAGATTGGTTAATAATGCTCCCAAATCTCCCACACGCTCAATCGCCGGACCACTTGTTACCGTAATTCCCACATTCATCTCCCGAGCGATAATATGCGACAGTGTTGTTTTTCCCAGCCCGGCACTTCCGTAAAACAACATATGATCAATAACATCTCCACGGGACTTTGCGGCGTCAATAACAATCTTAATATTGCGCTTAATGGATTGCTGCCCGATATAATCTCGCAAGTACTGCGGGCGCAGTGCGCGATCAATATCATCGCGCTTTGTCGCATCCACCGCTCTCGTTCCTGTATTATGTGATGTTTGATGTCCGATATCAATGGCCATAAACTTGACAAAAAATCATTGATGTGTTATTTTACTACGTTGTACCTTGAGGTTGGAAGCGATGGGAATTCTGCAGAGGCGTTGACTGCCCTATCTTTTCAGTCAACGTCGCGGTCACTTGACTGTCCAGATCGGGTGGGGTGGGCAACACAATCGTGTTGTGCTGCGCCATACCTCGACTCAGTGACCCCGTGTTCGGTAACGCGACACATTCATCTGCAGAATTCTCATCGCTTTTTATTATACACCAGTTTGCGCGACAACGCGGCGCACAACGGTTGCGTGACATGTCGTATTGACATGCTCACACAACGCCGCCCGCGCCATCCATAATTCTTGCGCCCATAGCGCATCCGATACCGATACAATCAATACACCCGTTCGCAACGCTGTTACTCGCATCGCCGCCGCACCGCGACGACCATACTCTCGCTCAATATACCGTTGCGCAATATATATAACCGTCTTTTCATCCGGTACGCTACCGGACTCCGACGCAGTGGAGCGCCGTGACGCAAAGCGATCGGAAGAAATCGTTAGCTTTTTCATGTGCGAATCGGCATCACGACATAACGATACGCCGTTGCGCCATCATGTGGCACAATCAGCACCGGAGCGGCGGGCTGCGTAATATGGATTTCCACCGAATCACTGCCACATCGCGATACACCATCCAACACATACCGAGGATTAAGACGCAATGTTTGCGATCCTCCTTCCACCGTTGCCGAAAGCGTTGTTGTGTGTGTACCGCTTTCCTGTGACGCCGCGGACAGCGTTAGTGTATCTTTTTCCACCGCCATTTCCATATCACTGTTAATGCGATGAGCGAATGTTTGCGCCACTCGTAAGGCCTTCTCCATATCTCCACGAGATACTACCGCCACTGTTTCACCACGAGAAGGAATGATTTGCGCATAATCCGGATATGTCGCCGCAATCAATCGTGACACAATCGTAACATCACCGCAACGAACAAACATCTGCCCATCACCTACCATCATCCGCACCCCATCATCCGGTACATCCGTCAACACGGAAAGAAGTTCCGCAACAGCGGATGCCGGAACGATAACACTATCGGTAAACCCTCCTTCGGTACGAGTACACCGCACCTCCGCCAAACGAAATCCATCCGTTGCGGCAAGAACAATATCTTCTCCGTCCGATGCAATAAATACCCCACCCAATTCCGGACGCGCTTCCGTCTTTGCAACACAGGGAATCACGCGAGACAGTGCATCACGAAATGACGCCACCGGCACTACAACCGCCGTCTCCGCCGACTCCGCAGATGGCAATGGGGGGAAATCCGCCGCATCCAACATTGGAAGCGTCGCCTGACTCCTCTTTGCACGAATCAATACCGAGCGATCTTGTGTTTCAATTGTTACCACATCATCATCTTGCAGTGGCGCGATAAAGCTCCCTAATAAATGCGGCGCACATACCACCTGCCCATCGCGTTCCGCTTTCGCCGACAACTGCACCCGCACACCGACATCCAAATTTGTCGCTACACAAGATGCAATACCATCACCGACGGATAATAAAACATTTCGCACAATGGGCAATGTACCATCTCGTGCCACCGCCTTTGCGCTCAACCGAAGCGCGCGATCCAAATGTTGTTTTGTAATGGTAATCTTCATAAGAATATAAATCTTATTATTATTAGCGATGTGGAAAGTGTGGAAAAGACGGGAAATCCGCAGAAGAATAGCATATGTTCAGAGGATAATCTTGTGCGGAATTGTACAAACAGTGTGGATGATTCTGTTATGTGGAGTTTTCCAGAGGGTTGTCCCATCCACATCCACAACGGTTATACACAGTGTCTCGGGAGGTGTTCACAGTAGTTTCTACAGGTTACGCAACTTCTTTCTCAATGTGTCAAGATCCGAACGCAATGTCGCATCTTGAGTACTGTTTTTTCTTACCTTACGATACCCATGCATAACGGTGGAATGATCTCGTCCGCCCAATTGCGATCCAATTTCCGGAAACGAGAGATTGAGCTCTTCTCTTAGCAGGTACATGGCGGCATGACGCGCTCCGGCAATTGCTTTTTTTCGTGATGTGCCGCGTAAATCGTCCGGGGATACACCAAAGTGCTCCGCTACAAGTTCAAGTACCGAGGAGGCGGTATTTGCCGGTGTGTTTCGCGTCACGTGCGGAGCAAGGATTTCCTCTACAACGGCACGAGACGGAATACGATTATGGAATGTACACAGAGCGGCGATTTTATTTAATGCTCCCTCTAACTCACGGACATTTTGCGCCACATGTTTGGCGATAAACTGTGCGGCATCTTCCGGGAGAATAAGATCTTTTTCATCCGCTTTTTTTTGCAGAATCGCTACCCGAGTTTCAAAGTCCGGTGGGCTAATGTCCGCAATCATACCACCTTCAAAGCGAGAGCGCAGGCGATCTTCCAGTGTGGCGATTTCGTGAGGTGGACGATCGGAGGAAATGATAATTTGCTTGTTTTGTTGGTACAGATGGTTAAAGATATGGAAAAATTCATCTTGTGTTTTCTCTTTTCCCGCCAAAAATTGTACATCATCAATAATCAGTAGATCAATTTCTCTATAGAGGCGCTTAAAATCGGAGATGGTGTTATTGTGAATGGCATCAATCAATTCACTGGTAAATCGCTCCGAAGAGGTGTAAAGTACGCGTTTAGTGGGATCATTTTTGACAATAGCATTTCCAATCGCTTGCAGGAGGTGCGTTTTTCCCAGTCCGACATCGCCATAAATAAATAAAGGGTTGTAGGCGCTTCCCGGAGTGGCGGCAACTGTTCGTCCCGCAGCATGTGCCAATTCGTTATGAGAGCCGACGATAAAATTGTCAAAAGTATATCGTGTGTTGAGATAGGTATTTGTTTGCGGTGTCGGTTTCGTGCGAGGAGTGGTAATCGGAGGTGTGGTTGGTGTGGATGATGTTGGACGAAGTGTTGGGCGCTTTGGTTTTGAGGGTAGGGTGGATGGTGCTCCAACACGGACGGCATCTACACTTCGTGGAGGTGCGGCAACAAGATTGCACCGGATTCGTGTAACATTCGGTGCATGTTTTTTTAGTGCGCGAACTACAATATCGGCACACTTGGTTTCAATCCAACTTTTAGCAAACCCGTTTGGTGTACGGATGACCGCACAATCTCCTTCAATGGACTCCAGGGCGGTATTTTTGAACCATGTAATAAAATTTGCGCGAGAAATGGATAACTCAATTTCCCCCAGCGCCGCTGTGTACAATTTTTGTAGATCCATAGGAAAAATGTATTGCGTTTGGTTTTAGTTTACCACATGACAATAGTTGTTGTGGAAAACTGTGGAAAAAATAGTGGAAAACATGATACTTTTTCACAGTGTTATAAAAAAACGTTGGAAATAAAAGAAAACTTCTGTACATATAGTACAAAAGTTTTCCACAGTTTGATAATAATTAAGATGAAAAAACTGTAGGAGAATTAATATAATTTCCCATTATGAAAGTGATTTTTCCACAGTTTCTTGTGTATAAACATGTAAAACATCACCTTTTTTAATTCGCACCGGTGTTGTGATTTGTATTCCACACTCTTTTCCGCTCGTAATCACATCCGTATCCATTGCACCCTCTTTAATTCCCGTAATTTCTCCCACTGCCAACTCTGTTCCGTCTCGCATGATACGAGCAAAGGTGTTGGGCCGCAATTCTCCCGTATCCACAATACCCCCGATAATCATGCGCTGTTGTTCTTTGTGGAAAATTGCCAGCACATCAACGGTCCCAATATCGGTGCGGATAACTTCATCGGGAAGGTTGTCCAACAATGTTGCTGTAATGGCGTCCACCACTTCATAGATAATGGAATATGTTTCAATCGTAACACCACGATCCTCTGCCATTCGTCGCGCAACAGAGGTGGCGTGAATATTAAACCCGTAAATGCGTGCTCCGGCACTTTGTGCAAGTTTAACATCGGACTCCGTAATATTTCCCACTCCGGTGGATACAATATCCAATGCGATTTTTTTCTTCGGAATAGTGTCCAAAATTTGTATGATTGCTTCAATAGATCCTTGAACATCCGCTTTAATGAGAATGGGAAGATGTGGAATATCATCCTCGGTTTTCTTTGTAGTGACTTCTCCCTCTGCGCGGCGCGCTTTGGCACGGGCGATTTGTTTTCCACTCACGACTTGTACAACATCATTGACATCCGGAGCATCGTTGAGTCCGTAAATTGTAACAGCGCTACTGGGTGGTGCACTGGAAACACTGCGTCCCGTATGATCTTCCATGCGACGAATGCGCCCATGAGTGGATCCAACAGTAACATCATGTCCCACTTTTAGTGTTCCCGTTTTTACAACAACAGTTGCGGTCGCTCCCTTTTTTGGATCTCTGTGGGATTCCAATACCACCGCCAACCCATCACGTTCCTCATCGGCACGGTAATCTTCCACTTCCGCCAGCAATAGAATATTTTCCAATAAATCACCGATTCCGATATTGTTTTTCGCACTGATTTCATTGCAAATGATATCACCGCCCCACTCTTCAATCATCAATCCATGCTCCGCAAGCTCTTGTTTTACTTTTGCAACATTGGCGGTGGGTTTATCAATTTTATTGATGGCAACAATTGTTTTGATATTGCGCTCTTTAATATATGCAATCACTTCCTCTGTTTGCGGACGAATACCATCATCGGCGGCGACGATAAGAATTGCAATATCGGCAAGTGACGCTCCGCGCTCACGCATGGCGGCAAATGCCGCGTGTCCCGGAGTATCAATAAAAGTAATGAATTTCCCTCGTTTTTTGACTTGATACGCACTGATATGTTGCGTAATGCCCCCCGCTTCACTTGCTGCAACACTGGCGGCGCGAATTGTGTCCAATAGTGTTGTTTTTCCATGATCAACATGTCCGAGAATTGTGACAACCGGCGGACGGCTGCGGAGATTTTTTCCACTTTCTCGCTCTTTTTCGCAAATTGTCAAGACATCTTCCAGCGTCAGTGTATCATCATCGCCAACGGTAACATCAGGATGTGGAGAAAATCCCAAATCTTCCGCGATAATCACCGCCGTTTCATAATCAATATCTTCATTGATGGTTGCCATGATGCCGTTTTTCATCAACTCACCGATAACGGTGGTAACCGGCAATTCCATAATTTCCGCCAATCGTTTAACGGTTACGCGATCGGGAATGGCGATTTCGCGAAGTGAAGAAGATGTTGTCATAGGTGTCAGTTTAATTCTGTTCAGTAGTGGCGCGTGTTAGCGCCTCCCGCTCTTCATCGGAAAGAGTGTAGGGAGAAGTATGATTGGTTAATGGTTTCGCATAAATTCGCGTTCCATCTCTTGTATGCAGAGAAGAAACGATAACACCGTCCCCGTGAGCATTAAGGAGTGCAAGAGCGAAACTTTGATCTCCACCCAAATCTTTGAACGGATTATACCGCACAACATGAACATGATGAATACTGCGATGGGCAATGGCGCGTGTAGCGTCATGCTCCTCTCGTAAAGCGGAAATCTCCGCACGGAGCGCATCCAATTCTTTGTTATGGGCGTGAATTGTGTCTTCCAGAGTGGCGCCACGCTTTCCTCGTGTCAAATGCGCCACCGTTTGTGTCAGTTGTCGATAACGAAACCAAAGGAATACCAGTGCGCCAATAACAATACACAGCGCACAGGCAAGTGCGACCACAGCCCAAATGAGTTCATGTGGTGAAAGCGGTATCATGTCTTTACGCTATCACTTCTTTGCGATATTGTAAATGTTCGGTATACTAAAATCATGGAATTAACAGCACACGGATGACCCCGCGTTCGTATACGATTACACTTCGGGAGAAGCGAGAAATTGCGGAACAGACGATTGCCGCATCCTTTGTTGCTGATCAAGAAGTTGTGTTTCGTCCCGGACAGTTTGCCACATTGCGTAATCCCTCATTAAGCCCGCAAGAGGCAACACGAGTGTTTTCTTTTGCGTCCGCCCCATCAGATACGGAGCTATTGTTTGTATGGCGACACAGTGACAGTGTGTGGAAACGTGCCGCCGCCGAAATGGCACCGGGAGAAACGCTCACAATGATTGCTCCCGCCGGACACGCAACGATTCCGGAGGGGTTACCGGTGGTATTTTTGGTGGCGGGTATTGGAATTACACCGGTACGTAGCATCGTGCGTGATGCCCGATACACCGGGGTGAAAACGGATTTTGTTTTACTATACTCCAATCGGTCTCGTGCATCAACTGCATTTTTTGACGAATTTTCCCGTTATAATTCGGAGGGGGTGTGCCGAACGGTATTTACGATGACAGACGATAATCAATGGAATGGAGAGCGTTCCATGATCGATGTGGAATGTGTCCGCCGCCATGTTCCCGATATTGCAAGGCGGCATATATACATTGTCGGCGCCGGCGGGTTTGTTCGTGCAATGGAAGGAGTGGTGGCGCAGCTGGGTATTGCCAAAGATCGCATTATTTGCGATAATTTTGGCGGTGCGTAAAAGAGTTGCATAGTTTAAGGTTTTCTGTTACCATAGCGGTATGCGAGCGTCGTATAATGGCTATTACCTCAGCCTTCCAAGCTGATGACGCCGGTTCGATTCCGGTCGCTCGCTCAAAGAATTGCAACATGAATATTACAGTGGCGGTACAAGAGAATGACGCGGTAGTGGCGTTATGTGACGGCGCGCGCGTTATTGCGGTTGGTGATGTTGTGCCGGTACGGGATGTGTCGGCACAGTTGTTCGGGGTGATTGATTCACTGTGTGAGGGTGCGGGAGTGTCTCGGGATGATATTGAGCGAATCACCGTAACATCGCCACTGTCAAACAGTGCGATTACGCAACGAGCGTTGCGGACGGTGGAGCGTGTTGTGGAGCATGAGCGAAATCGGACACGACGCTCTTCCTAATGCACCCGTTGACGATTTCAATATTTTGCGGTAAGATAAAGCAAGTTTGGCGTTGGTAACGCGTTTTTGTTATTGTTTGATGCAGATACTGTTATGCACACAACACTGATAGAATTTAATCGTACTCAGCGGGATGCGGATGCTACAACATTTCGTGCCGGAGATGTTGTCCGTGTTCATCGGAAAATCGTTGAGGGAAACAAGGAGCGTATACAGGTTTTTGAGGGTATGGTGATTGTTATGCGCGGTGGACAGAGTTCGTCACCGATGATGACGGTGCGAAAGGTTTCCAATGGTGTCGGAGTGGAAATTGTTGTTCCGATATATTCTCCAAATATTGTAAAGATTGAGCGTGTAAAGCGTGCAAAGGTTCGTCGAGCAAATATTCGCTTTATCCGCACCAAGCCGGTGAAAAAATTGCGATTTTCCTTTACCGACGCAAAGACGGTGGAAGAGAAAGAGGCGGCATATCGTGCGCGAACAGCGAATGATAATACGGATGATGCCGCTGCGGCTGATACCACCACCTCCGCATCAACAGACACTCCCACCGATGATTTGACAAAGATTGAAGGAATCGGTCCCAAAATCGCCCAAACACTTGCCGATGCCGGAATCACCACCTTTGCCGCATTGGCGGATGCAGACACGGACACAATTGAACAAATCATCTCTTCTGTTCGCGGCTCTCACTCTCCCGCAACATGGAGCAAGCAAGCCGCCCTTGCCCGAGACGGAAAGTGGGAAGAGCTCTCCGCATGGCAAGAGGAGTTGGTTGGCGGAAAAGAAGCGTAGTACGACATTTATACGTGATATAAAAAGACAAGCGAACTCGCTTGTCTTTTTATTATACTTCCTGTATGATTGCAGATGTATGCCGTGGTGCTGGAATTGGTAGACAGGCCAGGTTGAGGGCCTGGTGTCCATTGCGGGCGTGCGGGTTCAAGTCCCGCCCACGGCACAAAAACACCTCTATTGCGAGGTGTTTTTTAGTGTGATTAATTATCGGAGCAATAAGAGTGAGAAGTTTTAAGAAGGATATGAGAGCATATGTCATATCGCGTACTTACGGTCGGTTGTATTAAATTGAATTCGGATCAATAAATACGGCACATTCAGAAGGACGTTTTATGTTATCATGAAGTATGACACAGAAACTCTTACGCCTAATTGCGAGAATTTACGGATTTTTCTTGCATCGCCGATATACGGTGACGGTACGCGGTGCTGATGTGATACGTCCCGATACCGCATCGCTAATTCTTCCCAATCACCAGGCAATGGTAGATCCGCAATTATTACTGTGTGATCTTGCATCGCGTGGTGTCATGCCGGCGCCGGTAGTGGCACGGTATATTTATGAAATTCCCGGTTTGCATACACTGTTGCGATGGATATCCGCACTCCCCATTGGAATGGAAGACGGGGAACAAAGTGTTTCGGAAACACATGCGGCAATCATATCTCATATACGAAATGGTGGTCATGTAGTGGTGTACCCATCCGGGCAAACGCAGTCCCAAGGATATGAAATCATTGGAGCAAAGCGAACGGCGTATGAGGTGGCAAGCGCATTGCCGAATACTCGGCTAATCGGTGTACGAATTTCCGGATTATGGGGGAGTGTGTGGAGTCGGGCATATACCGGTCGTGTACCAAAATTGGAACGCGTACTCCCCTACTCCGTTCTGATGATGATATTGAACGGTATTATATTTACACCGCGACGAACGGTTTGTATAGAATATGAGGATCTTACGGAAACATTGAGGTCCTGTACAACACGTGCGGAATTCAATGCCGCATTGGAACATTTTTACAATATAAATGGAGAAGAGACAGCACGATTTATTCCACATCATTGGTTGTTTCGCAAAACGTCCCGTTCGCTTCCGCAACACATTGAAGGAGCGAGAAATCGGCGGCTGTTTACATCGGCACAAGTTTCCGATGAGGTTCGTGCAATAGTGGATGAGGCGATTGCAACGGTGACGGACGGAGCAATTCAGTCTCCGAACGCATCCTGGCGATTGGATAAGGAGTGTGATTTGGATTCATTACAGCGTGCCGAAGTGGTAACGATGGTATGTCAGCGCTTCGAGCGACCGGTTGTGTCAGATATTTCTCGTATTCAAGTGGTGGAAGATCTTTATGCGCTGGCACGAGAACACGAAGAAGAATCACCACTGCCACCATACGATGCAATACATACGGGAGAGTCGTCACGTCGGAAGATATCACGGAGCGCAACGATTCTGGATGCATTTTTTTCCGCCATTCAATCCTCTCCCGCATCACCATGGGTCTTTGACATCATTCGCGGCGGCGCAAGCGCGCGAAATGTGTTAATGCGAGCAATGATTGTATCAGACATTATTCGTCGGGCAACATCGCGAGAGCGAGTAGGGATTTTATTACCGGCATCACAAGGGGCGGCGATCGCTATTTTGGCATGCTATTTGTGTGGGAAGATTCCGGTGATGATAAACTGGACGGCCGGGCATCGAGCGTTGCGCCATATGGTTCGTTGCGGAATGATTGATACGATTATTACGGCGCGATCATTTTTTTCACGCATAGAGCAAGACATGCCGAAATCATTGGTGTCGCGTTATGTTTATTTGGATGTGGAGGCGTCTCGTTTGTCCCGGTGGCGAATATTGCGAGGAGTAGTGATGAGTATGATGCCGACGATACTTCATCGTCGCAATATTCCAGAAACGGCGGTTGTATTATTTACCAGTGGGAGTGAATCTCTTCCCAAGGCCGTTCCCCTGACACATCAAAATATTTTACATAATATTCAGGCGGCGTTACGTGTAGTGGACGTACGCAGTGATGATATTTTATTGGGAATCCTTCCCCCGTTTCACAGCTTTGGATTTACGGTAACGACGATTTTGCCGCTAGTGGCTGCGGTGCGTGTCGTCTATGTTCCGGATCCGACGGATGCGCGGAGTATTGTGCGAGCAATCGCACATACGAATGCCACGCTGTTCCCCACTGCCCCGACGTTTTTGCGTTCCGTGGTATCTGCATCGGCGGACGGTGCGTTATCATCGTTGAGAATTATTTTGACCGGTGCGGAAGCTTGTGATACGGCACTGCGCCATGCTTGTCAGCGAGTTGCTCCCGGAGCGCAAATTTATGAAGGATATGGAGTAACGGAGTGTTCGCCGGTAGTAACTCTTGCCACTACTCCACATACCGGTGTCGGTGCGCCGTTACCGGGAGTGCACGTCAGCGTGCGAGATATTCAAACTCATGAAGAATGTCCACCGTCACAGTTGGGAATGATTTGGGTCCATGGCCCCAACGTATTTAACGGTTATGAGTGCGTGAAGAATACGGATACCTTTCGGATGTTTGATCATCGGCGATACTATAAAACGGGAGATCTTGGAGTGTTAGATAAGGAAGGAAATCTTTTCCTGCGCGGTCGTCTTAAGCGGTTTGTTAAGGTGGGAGGAGAAATGGTTAGCTTACCGATGATTGAGGAGATGATTTCAGACATATTTCCCGACAACGAAGATGGTCCACAGTATGCAGTGGTATCCGATGCCTCGGATCACATACTATGTGTAACCGTTTGTCGTGATATTACGCGGGAGCATATCAATGATGCATTAGTGCGGCACGGTGCTCCGCGTGTTGCACGCGTGGCGGCGATCCGGTATGTGGAACGTATTCCACTATTAGGGAGTGGAAAAGTGGATTATCGCACTCTGCAAAAAAATGTATGATTGCCGTAGAAGTGATGTATGCTCGCGGATCGTGTCGGTGGAATATGATGCAACAACGAGTACGAGCACGACAGTGTTGTCGTCGTGTGGCGAAGCGATGCGGCACAGTTATTAATTGTACATCTCGGGAGTATCGTTGCGGCAATTTATGGTGGAGCACATCTCATGTATGTCGTAAAACCGATGCTGCCGTAGCGGCGGCAATTTCATCACTTGCACCGGTCGGTGTTGATGTGGAAGTCATTACTCCTCGCGACCCATCATTGCAATTACTGTTTTCTTTAGAGGAATATAATCGTGTCGGCGGACGGTCATGGGAAGCGTTTTTCCGTCTTTGGTGCGCGCGCGAGGCGGTAATAAAAGCGAGATCGCTAACATTATCCGCATTAACAACACTATGCTGTACAGACTATCGTCACAGTACACTATGGATATCCGGTATGGGAGTAAGTATGAAAGTGTTTATGGATGTGCGGGAAGGAGTATGTATGGCGGTAACGGTTCCGCCCTCTTGTCAAAATGTGCAAGTTTGGTATACTTGTGATTGTACATAGATGTCGGGGCGATTAGCTCAGTTGGTTAGAGCACTTCTCTTACAAAGAAGGGGTCAGTGGTTCGAGTCCACTATCGCCCACTGGGTAGGCATGGAGATGCCGGGGTAGCTCAGTGGTAGAGCAAAGGACTGAAAATCCTTGTGTCGGCAGTTCGATTCTGCCTCCCGGCACCTACTCGTTGCAAGCGGGGACCGTAGCTCAGGGGTGAGAGCAGGCGGCTCATAACCGCTTGGTCGCGGGTTCAAATCCTGCCGGTCCCACAATCGCGAGTGTCGTATAATGGTTATTATATCACCTTGCCAAGGTGGGGATGGCGGTTCGATTCCGCTCACTCGCTCAGAGAAGCACCGTATTGTCGGTGTTTTTTTATGTTAGGATAAGGATATGAAACGGATGAGGATAACACGATGGCAACGCAATCATACCATGGTATTTTTAGCATGTGTTATGAGTGTGTCAATCATCGCCATTGTCTTCATCCGCTTATCTATGAATCAATTTAATGATACTGTTGCGGATTTTGAGGAGGAGATGTTCCGGCGGCAACTTTCACAACTTGCTCATATACAGCAATCTCGCTACCGTGATGTTCGCGATGAGTCACCACCCGTGCTACGCGCAATTCATGTTGCCGCGCTGGATCGGGAGCGCATGAAAACACAAGGATGTGTAGCAGATGGCTTACTTTCCGGATATGGAAATGAAGAGCGGAATATTGCGTTAATTAACCGTTTGGGGTGTTATTATTTGCACAGAGCGGTGGAGACATGGTTACGTGTTCCGGATTGGGAGATGGTGGAATTGTTAATGGCAAAGATTACACGCCCCAATATGGTATACGGAATGTTTATTGCAGAAGCGATTGATACAACATCTCGGTATAAAAATACATTAACCGGAAAGAGGTTTTCTTTTAAGCGTATGTGTAAACCGGGGACGCGGAATCGTTGGGGAAAGCGAACCTGCGTTCCGGATTTTGACCGATCGGAATATCGGGCGTATGTAACACAAATTATGCGTGAAGCCATTGATCATGGAATTCAAGTATTTTTAATCGGACAGGTAGCGGTGCAAGATGCTCGTCGTGTAGAGCGTTCCGATATTGAGTCGGTATTGACTGCGGTTCGCAAGTATGCCGATGCGCGCGGTGTGGAGATTATGATCGGGGCTCAAACTAATGATATTACGGATAAAGATTATCTTCGCCTGTTTGATTTTATTGAGGGTGGCGTGGGACTTCATCCCGATGGAAGTATTGAGGATGGACCGTGTTTTTCCCGATATTTGGCACAAAATTGGTGTTGGGCGTTGGTATGGCATGAGCGCTATGCACGAAAAGCGCCGGCGGTATTCGTGCATTTGGACTGGAGCGGAATTCGTGATGATGATATGGCAACATTTGTTCAAATGTCACCCGACAAGAGATCACAAACCTTGCGATATCTGCATTCATTTTTTACCGAGCGGGGAGTCGGATTTTTATTGCCGGTATTTGCGGCACTTCCCCAAGAACACCCCGGGTGTTATGGAAATAAAAAACGTTACTATAGTGCGGATAAGCGATATGGATGTGCCGATGAGGACACGATCCGCAGTATATTATTGACAAATCAATGATTATATTGTATTATACTATGTCACTTTGTGGATATGGATGTTGTGAAAAAGTGACCGCGGTAAGTGTCTCTGGAGCAGTTATCCACAGTGTTTCCACAGCACTTTCGTGGTAATCATTGACAATATTTTATGAGTATTATCACAGCGCTCCTGGGTATATGGAGTGTTTCCGATACGGCATCGCCCTCACCGGAAGCGGTGCGGCAGCCCGTATCGGCGGAGGTGCGCACACAGGATGATGTGTTGCGCGACACTGCTCGGGATCGCATATTGGCGCGATGGAAGTCACGCCAACGTGATAAATGGCATGCATTGCGTTCCAAATCATTTGTCGCAAATGTTTCTGCGTATACGGCGGCGGCGGATGAGTGTGGAAAAAGTGATGGAATTACCGCCAGTGGTGTAACGGTGATGGAGCGGCGTACGCTCGCCTGTCCCCCGGAGTATCCCTTCGGCGCACAGATTGAGATTGAAGGTGTCGGAACATTTGTCTGTGAAGATCGTGGAGGTGCCATTAAGGGAAATCGTTTTGATATCTATGTCAAAACAAAAGCAGAGGCATTTGCATTTGGTCGCCGGTATCTTGCAGTGCGTGTTATTCCATAATAAAACTCCCCTATTGGGGAGTTTTTTGTCGGGCCGCCGAGAATTGAACTCGGGCCACACGCACCCGAAGCGTGCGTACTACCGTTATACTACGGCCCGTACAGCATTACGGTACCACACTATCTATAACTTGTCTATATTTTACCTAAACTTACCTGTTCCTGACTTAATATCAATCAAACATCACAAAAATTCACTGAGACAGTATCGGAGTCAAAAGGGTATGTTGGGTTGTTTTAGTACTCTATTCTGGTGCGTTTATTTTACCAAGCTCGGACTTGATTTCAAAACAATTAAGTAGCGGTGCGGGTAAAGCCCGCGCTTTTATCTCGCGCGTCCTAACGGTATGCGCGAAACAACTCAGCCACACCCATCGCCTCCACTATCGCTCCGGCGAGCCACAAAAATTACAACGGACTTTTAATATTCTTCAACTTCGGATTTGTCACTTGTGTATAGATTTGTGTTGTCCATATATTGCTGTGTCCCAGCAATTCTTGTACATATCGCACACCTGTTCCATTTTCTAATAAATGAGTAGCAAATGAATGTCTCAAAGAGTGAAAAGTTGCAGGTTTGATCACCTTCGCTTTTGCTAAACTTTTCCGAAACATTTTTTGGAGTGATGTTGTTGTGAGATTTCCTCCATGATTGGAAGCAAAAATTTAATCGCATTTAATGCAAGATTAATTGTTTGGGAAGACTGCTTTCGTCTGTGTTTATCAAGCAAAAAATCTTCAATTGCTTTTTGTTTATTTTTGATTCCAGCTTTTTAGAAAATCTGATATACTCTTTTATGTAAAGTAAATATGCTTTGCGAGTTTTTGGAGAATAGTTGCAAAGTCGCAACAGTCGGTTGGTTTTCTTTAAAATTTTATCCGTATTAAAATGGTATTAAGAGTTTGTATAACATACAAATTTTTGTTATAACTACAGTATAAAGTTCGGATAGAAACTAGTTATATGCCATATTACTCGGGCAAAATTAATCAATTCAAATTATGTCAGTAGAAAATTCATCAGGTTCATTTGAACAAGAACCACAACAAGATCCTATAATTCAAGAAATCTTGGGTGATTTATACAAGCCAGAAAAAATTCTCGCT
Source organism: uncultured Pseudobdellovibrionaceae bacterium (assembly GCA_964463705.1). Classification (GTDB taxonomy): domain Bacteria; phylum Patescibacteriota; class Minisyncoccia; order Moranbacterales; genus JALVQA01. The sequence goes on from CAYXCH010000006.1 coordinate 95,134, forward strand.
AAAAAAGTTGAGCAAGTCAGTGAAGGTGAATTTAAAATTACTTTTGAGTTTCCTCCCTACGATCGCACTATTGAACCATTAGATCACGTTTCAATGTCTCAAATGCACGAGGCGGTTTTGGATGGTGCCCTATGTGCTATTGGACAAGTACTAAAAAATCAATCTATTAAGACAAATCTCGATTACCAAGAGTTCATGGATAGGCGACAAGATATAATCTACTATCGTGAGAATTTTTCCTTTCGTAAAATGTTAAAAGCAAATGAGTCTACTGAATTGATATTTCAAATAGTAAATGTAGAAGAAAAGAAATTACGTCGCACTTTTTACTCAGCTACAATCAAAATTGACGGGTTTATGCGTGGTGAAATAGAAGCATTACTCGAAAAAGTCTAATAAATTTTCCTAAATAAAACGCTAAAGGCACATTGCACTCTCACTCCGCTATCGCTCTGTTCGGCTCGCCTAACAAGCATATGCGGTTCACTCGTTGCACTTCACTTTCCTATATTCTTCTTCACTAAAACTACGAAGAACATCGCCCATACTGAAACATTATGTGGGGAGACTGCAAGTCAACTGACCGAAGGGGCAGTTTTAAAACAATCTTTCATGTCTATTTAGGACAGGATTTCGTCTAACAATTCAGGAATTTCTTGCTTAGGCAATTGACTTCCAAAGTGACCTCTATCTTCAAATATTAAGAATTTAGCATTTAATCCTTTTGCATTTTCTTCACCAGATGCAAACGGAACCCAATTATCATCTTTGGAATGTAGAACGACAAATTTATCACAATGATTTTTAATTTTCTGAAAATCATATGGTCCTTCTTCATAAAAACCATTCGTATTGGCTTTCCTGTTTTTTTCAGAAACAGATGGATTATTTGCAGCAATGAGAATTACCTTTTTACTTTTTTGTCTTGTGGTTGTTTTTGTAGCCAACGTAAAATAGCAACTCCTCCTCTGGAATGACCGATAAGAATACTATCTTTATCTGGATTAAGTTTATCAATTTCATTAATCCATTCACTCAATACGGGATCACTAGGTTTTGGTAATTCGGGTGCAAGACATTTTATCCCTCTGTTTTTCATTTCACTAATAAGCCAAGGATACCATTTTTGTGATGGGTTTGTGTCTTTGCCGTGTATCAAAATTACATTTAATTCGTTCATAAGATATGATAAATTGGTTTATGTAAAGTTAATTTAAGAAATTCTATCCTCCTATTTTTTAGGAGGATCGTTTTAACATTGCGTGTGTATAGTATAACATCAGGATTGTGAGAAATTTTCGACTGAAAGGAGAAAATTTGGGAGAGTGCCTCGGTCCGGCGTCCGCATCGCCAAAAGAAAAGTCGGCAAAATACCGACAAGTCAAATTCTGGTGCCGCGGGCGGGACTTGAACCCGCACAGCGCGTGGGCGCCAGAGGATTTTAAGTCCTCCGTGTCTACCAATTCCACCACCGCGGCATGCTCTTATTGTATCAATACGTGCGCAGTGGCGCAAGATGAGGTCCGTGCCGGAATTGAACCGGCGTACAGGGTTTTGCAGACCCTTGCCTAACCACTCGGCCAACGGACCGGACACGGTTATAGACTAGCAGTCTTTCCCCTTTTGGTCAATGATGGTTGGAAAGTGTTTGCAGGAGTTTGGGGACTTTGCGGATGTCATCAAAAAGTGTTTTTCTTAGTGCTCCATTATACAGTGCTGCCGCCGGGTGATATAGTGCGTAGAAGACACGTGTCCCGCACCCATCCAATGTCCGACGAAAGGCGGTGCCGTGGTCGCGACTAATACGTGCATTGGGAACGAATCGTTCCAATGCGTGGCGCCCCAGTGGAAGAATTAACACGGGATCAATAATGGCAATTTGTTGTTGGAGCCACGGCCAGCAGTCCTCAACTTCTTGCGGCAAGGGGTCACGGTTGTTTGGTGGGCGGTATTTAACAACATTGGTGATATACACATCTTCTCGTCGAATGGAAATGGACGCGAGTAATTCATCCAAAAATTTTCCCGCCGCACCAACAAACGGACGTCCTGTTTCATCTTCTTTTTTTCCCGGTGCTTCCCCAATGAACAGGAGTTTTGCGCACGCGTTCCCCTCTCCCGGAACAACAGTGGTAGCGCTATCACGAAGGGAGCAGGGACAAAGTTCTGCCATGGTGGTATTCAATTCCGCCAGTTTCCGCTCTTTTTCACGGCAAGACATTATGATGCGGTGATGTGCCATATAGAGTCCTTTTTTATCACTCGCCCACGAACCTCAAATCCGCTGGCCAATGTATGTCCCCCACCACCAAACAGTGAGGCAATTTGTGCTGTATCGGTATTGCGATCACGTTCTGCGCGAATACTTCCTTTGATTGTGGTAGGTGTTACTTGAATAAGCATCATGGCAAACGGTGTGTCCGGAGTATTTGCCAATAGTGATGCAACTTCTTTCAATTCTTCTATAATAGAATCGGTGGGGATATTGGAGCGTGTAATTGTTGTATGATCCAGGGCGGTGATAATGGCACCGGAGGGATTGACACGAACCGCATTGCGTAATGCGGTACCCCACAATGATAACGTGGCAATCGGTCGCTCCATAAAAGAACTGATAATATCTTTAGGGGAAATTCCGCGCTCCGCAAGCGACGCAACGGTGCTGAGTGTTGCAGCATCGGTGCTGTTATTTTGAAAAATTCGTGTATCCCCCAGTATTCCTATTAATAATGCTGCCGCTTCATGAGAAGAAGGAGTGTGGTGTATATGAGTAAAAAATTGATAAATTATTTCACAGGTGCTGGATGATTGTGGGTTGGTGATAAGAATATCCGGACGAATGGCTGTGTGTGGGTGATGATCAATTCCTACGGTGACACAATGATCTCGGGGCAGTTTTTTCAGAATAGAGCCAAATCCGCGATCAATATTGTCTGCACCGATAACCAAGTCAAATTCAGAAAGGGTAACCGTTGAAAGGTCGGTTTGTGTATACGGCGGAAGAAATGGATCAAATGTGTTGGGAAAGGTGTCAGCGCATGCAAGAGTAACGGATTTTCCAATGCCGCAAAGAAAACTATACAATGCCGTTGTTGCGCCAATAGTGTCCGGATCCGGTCGTGTGTGCGCTAATAGTAAGATACGATGAGCGTGTGTAATACTGTAGTGCAGCGCCGCAAACTTGTGCGCCATCGTCTTCATTTTCATGAGAGATCGGTTAGTAGGCGGTCCATTTCATCGGTTTTCCGCGCCGTATCATCTAATGCAAAGACGATTTTGGGCGGAGTACGCATGACAAGTTTCTTGTGAAGTGCTTTTTGGATCACATGATGTTCATGTTCCAATGTCTTCATAACATAGTGTATTTCCGATTCCGGAAGAACACTAATAAAGACGGTGGCATAACTTAAATCCCGCACCGTCTCCGTTTTCGCAACGGTAACAAGAACATCGGGCTTAAAGGAAATATTGCGGGTAATAATTGTTGCAATCTCCTTTGTGATAAGCGCATTAACCTTTCGGATACGATCGGACATATGTATATAGGTAATGCTTGATTATACGGCATGTTGCCATTTTATGCAATGTGTCCCCGGGCTGAATCGAACAGCCATCTAGAACTTAGGAGGTTCTCGTTCTATCCGTTGAACTACAGGGACATACAGTATCTATTGTACAGTGTAATAGTGTATTTGACAAATAGCACATTTTACTGTCAAATAATGTTTTTGCAAGTATAATAGTTTTCCACATGTGGAAAACTATTGAATATAAATGTTCCACGTGGAACAATTTGGAAAGATAATCTTCCATAAAATCGTATTTTTACTTATAAACTTGGAATGTTCCACGTGGAACAAGTTTTCCACAGGTATTGTGTGCATAAATTGTTCCACGTGGAACATTTTGTGCAAAATGGCGATAATATTTTATTGCCCAACTAAAAGTGTTGTTTGGGTTTTACAAAATTGTTCCACGTGGAACATCTGGATCACTGCGCTATTGTTCCACGTGGAACAATTTGCATCTTTTGGTGATATTTATAGTGATTTCTTATCATATAATATTACAAATAACACTGTTCCACGTGGAACAGTGTTATTTCTACATTGTTTCAAATATCTTTATATGGGTTTTTGTTGTTATTCCCTAACCTCAATTGTTCCACGTGGAACAATTGAGGCTCTATAGTACTGCCCCTAGGAGTAATTATATGTAGAGTATTATCTTAACAATAAATGAATTGCATAATTTGCTCGCTATATATCACTTCATTGTTTTTTATTGTTCCACGTGGAACATTTATATATATTTATTCATTATATTTCTAAAATGTTCCACGTGGAACAATTTGGAAAGATAATCTTCCATAAAATAAAATTGTATTTTTACTTACAAACTTGGAATGTTCCACGTGGAACAAGTTTTCCGCAGGTATTGTGTGCACAAAATGTTCCACGTGGAACAATTATGTAAAGTTCATAATCTTTAAAATTATTCACAAGGACGTTTTATAATTATATTTGAATATAAATTGTTCCACGTGGAACATCTGGATCACTGCGCTATTGTTCCACGTGGAACAATAGGAGAAGCAGAATGTTGGCATTGTATGTAAAATGTGGTATTGTATAACAATATTGACAGAAATGACATTTTATGCTAAGATTACTGTGTAATCGGGTATGTGCCATGTGGCGCAGGCCCGTTTTTTTATGAACAACACAAAAACAAAAATATTATGAGACATATATGATAGGTTTCCGTACAGTATTGATGTGTAAAGCAAGAGTATTTGGGGTACGGGTGGTGCCTGACGTTGTCGTGTCCGTTATTGGTAAGGGGTGTTGTATTGGGACATATTTGCATTTCCGGCTTAGGTATTGTTGGAGGCAGTGTATTTCCTTATGGTACAGCGTTTTTCGTCGTTATATCGGGTGGCGAAATGCTAGAAGTAACAGTACAATTGGATGTATTCGCTTCCTTTTCGCACCTATAGTGGGTAGTGTTTTGGTCTGGACTGTTATATGTTTACCGCAAGTAGTATATGGCGCGGAAGATATGTCTTTATCACCGCCGGTAATAAAAGAAAGGGGTAGTGATAATGGAAGTACGGCGGATATATTGATGGATGATGAAGAAATTCTTATGTACATCAATAACGTGCGGAAAATGCGGGGTATTCCACTATTGGATAAGAGTGAGGCACTGCAAAAGGCGGCGTATAATAAGGCGTTGGATATGATTGCGTCAGGGTATTTCGCTCACTATGATCCGGCGGGGAGGGCGCCGTGGGAGTGGTTAGATGCCGTGGGATATGACTATTCCTATGCAGGAGAAAACTTGGCGATTGGATTTGTGCGTCCCGCAATGCAGCATGCGGCATGGATGGATAGTGAAACTCACCGACGAAATATCCTTAATGCGGAGTATACGCAGACGGGAATTGCGGTTGTGTATGCAACAATTCGCGGTGTTCGAGAACAATTGGTCGTTCAGTTTTTTGCGCGACCGCAGGGGGCGGTGGCGGGAGTTGCACCGGTACGTCACGCATCGTCATCTATCGCGCCCACGCGTTCTTTTGCGCGAGATTCATCACTTGCCATACCGGCAAACGAACGAGAGGAACATTTATGGCGATACTGGTTACGTATTATTGCGGTATTGACGGTAGCGGTAGAATCCGTTCTTGTTGCAATGATTATCAGCCGACATTATAGGGTATGGACTCTACACAGGGTTGCGCATCCAATGACGAGCGTGTAGAATAGGCATGTTATCCGATGAGTAAGGAGTTATGGACTATTTTGTTGTTAACGGCGGGAAAAAATTGCATGGGGAAATTACGGTGAATACATCAAAAAATGCCGCAGTGGCATTGCTGATGGGTGCACTGATTAATCGTGGAACAACACGATTGCGCAATGTGCCGCAGATTGAAGAGATCAATCGCTTGTGTGAAGTTTTGGAGAGCATTGGTGTGCGTATTACTCAAGAGGGACGTGATCTTACTATTACTCCACCACGTCGGCTGGCATTGGAGAAGATTGATCGTGCCGCCGCTCGTCGCACACGAAGTATCATTTTTTTATTGTCTGTCCTTGCCGCGCATCGGACGCGGTATGCGATTCCGCAGTCCGGCGGTTGTCGTCTTGGTGCGCGGACTGTCGCCCCTCATGCATATGCATTGGAGGCGTTCGGTATTTCCGTAGAGGCGCGCCGAGATCATTTTCGCGTACATGTTCGCCGAACAACTCCCTCATCTCCGGTTGTATTGTATGAATCCGGAGATACGGTAACGGAAAATGCATTGTTCGCGGCGGCACTGACACCGGGACGAACAGAAATTCATATGGCAAGTGCCAATTACATGGTACAGGATGTGTGTTTTTTCTTGCAAAAACTCGGTGTAAAGATTCGCGGAATCGGAACAACGACATTGGTGGTAGAGGGACGCTCCGAGATTCACGAGGATGTGGAATATCATATTAGTGAAGATCCGATTGAAGCAATGTTTTTTCTTTCCGCGGCAATTGTAACGCGATCAAAAGTAACAGTTCGCCGCTGTCCGATTGCATTTTTGGAATTGGAATTGGAAAAGTTGCGTCGCATGGGACTAACATACACATGTGGAGAGCCCTATGTATCACGGAATAGAAAGACCGTATTGGTTGATATTACCGTATTTCCTTCTCGTCTAACCGCATTGCAGGAGAAAATTTACGGGCGTCCGTTCCCGGGAATTAACATTGACAACCTTCCATTTTTTGCACCTATTGCCGCGGTGACACGTGGGCGAACGCTGATCCATGATTGGGTATATGAAAATCGCGCCATTTACCTAACGGAATTGGCGAGATGCGGGGTGTCCGTCACGCTGTTGGATCCGCATCGTGTAGCGATTGAGGGGCCGTCTCGTCTACGAAATGCGGAAGTTATGTCTCCTCCCGCACTACGACCGGCGGCGATTTTATTGGTCACAATGTTGGGAGCGCGCGGGCGGAGTGTGTTACGAAACGTGTATCAGATTAATCGTGGGTATGAAAATCTTGTTCCGCGTCTGCAAAGCATTGGGGCGGATATTGATTTGATTCATGAGACATGTCATGCGTAATAGGTGTGGTATAATACGGCTAAACACACGCGCATGACACTCTTTACGACAAAAATTGGGATTGATTTGGGAACCGCCAATACGTTGGTGTATGTTCCGTCGCGGGGGGTTGTTGCCAATGAGCCCAGTGTTGTGGCAATTTCCGTTACGGAAAATAACGTTATTGCGGTGGGAAATGAAGCAAAGGAGATGCTCGGGCGAACGCCGGACCAGATTGTGGCGAGTCGTCCATTGAGAGATGGAGCGATTGCTGACTACCGTATTACGGAGGCAATGTTGAGATATTTCATTGCCAAAGCGGTGCGACGATTTCAGATTGTTCGCCCGTCTGTATTGATTTCCGTTCCCACCGGTGTAACATCCACGGAGCGGCGAGCGGTGATTGATGCGGCGCTTAAGGCGGGTGCGCGTCGGGCATACGTCGCAAAAGAGCCGATTCTTGCCGCACTAGGCGCCGGTGTCCCCATTCATGATTCTCGCGGGAATATGATTGTGGATATTGGCGGTGGCACAACGGAAATTGCCATTCTTTCTCTTGGCGGTCTTGTGTCGGCACACAGCGCTCGTGTTGGTGGTGATCGCTTTGATCAAGCAATTATCGATCATATTAAGCGAGAGCACAGCTTTGCGATTGGTGAGCGAACCGCCGAAGATATCAAGAAAAAAATCGGTTCCGCCGTATTATTGGCAAAAGAGGAGACAATGGATGTGCGCGGACGGGATTTGACCGGAGGATTGCCGCGGACGGTGACAATTACATCTACGGAAATTACGGAAGCGTTGCAGGATGATCTGCGTGAAGTCATTAACGCAATTCGGAAAGTGTTGCAGACAACACCCCCGGAGTTGGCGGCGGATATTATGGACAAAGGGATGATTTTGTCCGGTGGTGGGGCGCTGTTGCGTAATCTGGATCGGTTGATTGCGAAGACAATCGGTGTTCCGTGCTATATCGCGGATGACGCAAAGCGATGTGTGGTGAAAGGAACACAATCTATTTTGGAGAACCTGGACGTGTACCGCCGGTCGTTGTTGATGCACAAGTAGTGACGGTTTCCTGTCGGTGAAGCGAGAGAAACAAAAGTGTCCATGTAATGAGTGAAAGATCATTTTTCCAATACGGCGTATCTGAAATGCCATGGAGAAGAATGACTAATAATGCAATATTTGCCGCGCGATGCAATGGTGTCGGTGTGCGCTGCGTAAGGACGGTTACAATAACAATAAGCAGTCCGAGTACTCCGAGTACTCCACTGTTGAGATGAAAGGCAAGGAGGATATTATGCGGTTGGGGGACAGCCCATTCAAGGTAGGGTGGAAAACGTGTTTGGTATTCCAAATATACATCTTGAAATCGTCCGGGACCAATACCGATTAGCGGATGATCACGCACCATAGAGAGAGCACTGATATAAATCATTTGGCGAGAGGCGAGAGAAGAGCGCTCCGGATGTGTTAAAAAATCTTGTATTCGAGGAGTATTCCACCACAATATCATGCAGCATACGATAACCGATCCAACAATACCGGCGATACGTACCAGCGCGGGGATTGTCATTCGGTGTGTATATATTAGTGCCGCGCCGATAGCGGAGACAAGAATGGCACTGATAGATTTTGTCCATAGCAGAACCAGTGCAATCACTCCCGCACTAAGCAATGGAAACCATCGCACCACCCATCGTTTTTGATGGTGAGATGTACAGTACCGAGCGGAGTATAGTGCCAACGGAAGTAGGGGAGCAAGGAATAGTCCGAGGTAGTTTGGTGAAGAAAATATTCCCCGTAACCGATGGTCATACGTAATGGCATCCGGAGAGGGGAGCAGTGAGATGATGCTAAGTAATGCACCGGATACAACCAGTGCGCGCAGCACATCTCGTCCGTTAATAATCGCATAGTGATAGGCGACACTTAGGGTAATAAAGAATACCATCGGTGTGAGAATCCACCCCTTGAGAATACCCAGTCCCATCCGAAGATCTCCACCGATGATTGTTCCCAGTATCACACCGGCTAAGAGAAACAAACCGCCAATACCAACCCCTTGATAACCCGCAATGTATCGCCGAGGACTTGCGGGTGTTGTTGTGCGGAGAACGGCATATACGGTTAATACGGCGGACAGCGCAACACATAACTCCGTTACCGTTACGGGAATACCAACAATCGTTCCCCGTATACCATAGGCGGGGGCGGCGATAATGGTTATTAAAATAGCGGCACGCGCTCCATGTGCAATCGTCATGATTTCAGTATACACCGCTGTGCAAAGATTGCCATAAGGAGTAATAGCAATAACGGAAGTACATGGGTGCTAAATAAAATCGTATCAAAAAGATTGTGAGTTGTGTATCCCGCTACCGAGGCTCCCAATGCCGCACCCATTCGGACACATCGCGCACGATAGATGGCGGCAATCAGTAGCGCCGCAATACAGAGTGCCGCGGCAAATCCGCCATCTACGGCAAGATCCAAAAAGAGATTGTGTGCATAGTAGGGGTCACGATAGTCTGCATGCGGGTTAATCATAAGGGGGTAATTTCCCAGTCCCACACCAAGTATCGGATGGTCCAGTGCAATGGCGGCGCTATCACGATAAATGGAAAGACGTTCGCGGACGGATGTATCGGCGGTAAAAATATCCCCAATACGATTGCCTAACGGTGTGGCGATTATGGCAACGATTATTGCAATCATTCCCATACCGACCAAGACCGCATCGCGAAGGTGAAGATGGATAACTCCATTTCGGATAGCATGCCGTATACCGATTGCCAATGCCACCATACCGCAACCGACCAGTGCAACATACGCGCCGCGTGTAAACGTGCTGAAGAGCGCTCCAAATAGCAACGCGATACCAAGTCCGAAACGTATCGGATGAGCAGCGTGTCGATACAGTGCAATCGCCGGAGGAATTAACAGCACCATATAGGCCGCCGCCACATGGGGATCCGGAAACAGCCCGACACCGCGGAGGTAGTCTTGTCCGCCAATATGAACATATGCGCTGGAATAAATTGTTAATGCGGAAGAAACATCTGCCCCAAACAATATCGGAGCCATCACTGTCCGCCACACTGCATCAATGGTATTTGTGCCGACAATAAATTGCGCCCCCCAAAGCAGAAGTAAGAGTGCCGCCGCTCCCATTCCGCTATATACCGCTGTTTGAATCAATGCTCGGTGTTCCGCCCCCGTTCGTGTCATCAGTGCCGCCGCAAGAACGAATATGTTTCCCAGAAAAATAATTTTCCGCACCCACCAGTGATGATCTTGTGCCACAAGGCCGCTCAGTATCAATATACTGAGCAGTAAACCGATCAGCAGTGCGGGAAGAGGAATAATGGTGACTCGTCGAGTACGGAAAATATCCACCGCAAGAATAACGGCGATTCCCAGCGCCAGTATTCGTGCCGTAGAAATTCCTCCAAGGGATAGTTGAAACGGCAATACGGCGAAGAATATGTGCAGAAGGAGCATCATAAAGAGACTGTTCGCCAAAGACGGCGCAGCGTTCGCGCCACCAATTCTTCGGACGGAGAGGCATAGGTGCGCATGTACCGCTCCTGTGACTTGTCATAGTATGATTTTTGCTCGTGTCTGCTGCGGAAACTCGCGCCGCCTTCATGAATAATGCGTACGTGCGGATCAAAGATGAGACGCCCGCCACTATCACGCAGCCGTTGGCAAAGATCCGTATCTTCAAAATAAAGAAAGTAACGTTCATTAAATCCTCCGACACGCAGAACATCAGCTAAGCGAACGCATAGAGCCGCTCCACTGAGCCGCTCCACAACGGCGGGGCGACGTGGCAATCGTGGAGTGAGAAATTTTGAACGTATCATAGAGTATACGGACGGCATGGCGCCGGCACAATACGGATCGGGATGCCCATGACGATTTACCAGTTGTCCTCCGACGGCGGAAACGCGACGATCAGCAAATGGCTTTAGTAGTCGGATGGCATGGCGCGGTATTTGAACATCGGGGTTGAGAAACAGGTGATAGTGCGTGGAGGTAATGGAGCCGTATCGTTTTTGTATGGAACGGATGGCAATATTGTGTCCCGCACCAAATCCTCGGTTATCTGCCGGAATTACGTCGGTCATCGTGTTGGGAGCCTGCAACAATCGGTCATAATCCACAACGACAATGTGTTCACAGGGAATATCCGAACGACACAATGTATCGATCGCCTTCCGAGTGGCGTCGGCACTGTTATAGGAAACAATGCTTGCGGTGATACGTGTGTCAGCAGTGAGAGACATAGTGCGTACGGGCCGTCCGTACGTCTCGCAGCGCTCGTAATACAGCGTGATTACGCCGACGTCGGGCGCGGAAACGACGGAGTGGCAAAAATACCTTATACCACAGTTTATGATACCATCGTGCGTGATGCAAGAAGTAGAGTGCTCCGGAAAGTGTTAGCCAGTATGTTTTTGTGTCCCGATGCTCTGCGCGAGTGCTGCGCTCTCCGTGTTGAGCGCGTGCCATTGGTGCGACACCGACGAAAATATTATGTGAATGAGCGCATGCGCTGAAATCAGCATCCTCATAGTAAAGAAAGAAGGATTCATTAAGAAGACCAATCGTTGCAAATACATCTTTATGGATACACATTACACATCCCGTTGCGCTGTCCGTCTTGTAGGGGCGTGTCGGATGAATGCGACGTGTCCGGTGGGTGATACGCATACGGTAGGGATGGCGACGCGCACCGGCATACCAAATGGTACGTTGAGGGGTGGTGATAACGGGACAGACAATTCCGCGACGCTCCTCTGCAACACGGAACAGCGTTGTCAGTGTTGTCGGTGAAAGGATAGCATCGTTATTTACGAGACAGACGGCATCAACACCTCGTTCCAAAGCATAGCGTATACCGATATTGTTTCCGGCGGCAAATCCCACATTCCGCTTATTGATGATAATGTCCGCGGCGGGAACATCCGTTCGCGCAATGGCAATGCTTCCATCTGTAGATGCGTTGTCCACAACGATAATACGAAGACGGATGTCTTCCGGAAGACGCTGCGCCACGATGCTGCGTAGACATGCTTGCAAGCAGTCAGCGCCGTTGTAGTTCAATACGATAACGGCAAGGGTATGCATGAGAGGTTATTTACGCTCTATAATGCTGCGAATTTCTGCGACACTAATGGCGCGGGTGAGTGAAAGTGCGCCCATATACACCACGCCACCAATTGCCATTGCACTGAAAATGGACAGATCTCGCGTTGCAAACAGTACGGCTGTTAAAATCGCTGTTGCGGAAACAATACGTAAAAATTGTGGAATTCGCGGACTGTACTTCATATAGTATACCACTATTGCTCCACACAGTATAACAACGGCCCATTCCGTTATGGCGCTCATAATCGCCGCTCCCATATGCGCGGCGCGGGGGATAAGAATCATGTTTCCCGTAACATTGATGACCGCTGCAATGCTGAGTGCTATAAGCAATCGCGTTTGTAGTGCTCCAACCACCAATAGCGTGGTAAAAAATTGACCAAAGAAAATGGCGGCGAGTGCCAGGGATAGAATCCGAAGCACCGCCGCACTTTCCATATACGCAAAATCTGCGCCTCCCACAATACGCATGATATCCTCCGCTCGCAGAAAAATTCCAACCAAGAGAGGGAGAATAATTACTACAAATACTTTGAGTGTTTTATTTGCATACTCTGAAAATGCCGGGGTTCCGTGTGTCCGAGAGAGGATGGGAAGCATTAATCCCATAACCATGGCGGGAAAGAAGATGAGGTTTTCCAAAATTTTATAAGCTGCTCCATAGATTCCCACACTATGAGCGTCTTGAAGAACGGAGAGTAACAGCGTATCTATCTTAAAGTAGAAAAATGTGACAATCGCCGCTGCGCCCAACGGAAGTGCCATGCGTACAAATGCCGCCGCATGAGCGCTATCCCATATTGGTGTAAGACGAATAAATCGCCGAACCAGCCACAGCGCTGAAAGAAAATTAAATCCCAATCCTGCCGCCATACCACCGACAACCCACAGAAATCCCGCATCTTGATGTGCCGCTATGGCGATCCAGCCGATTTGCAGTGCTTTTCCGCAAAATTCCGCAATAACGATGAGGTCCATGCGGAGGTGTTTTTGGAAGACACTGTTTAAAATACCATAGGAAGAGCCGAAGAAAAACGCGACGGCAACGATGGCAATTCCGCCGCGTACCATTGTGTTATATGGAAGAAATGGCGTAATAGCAATGGCAATCAATGCAGTAATACCGGAGATACATAACCGTAACGCAAATACGCGGTTGATAGTCCGCTCTTCCTCCTGTGCGTTTTGTTTTCCGATTTCTCGCGCGGTAATTTGATAGAGCCCAAAATCCGACAATGCCACAAACAATGCAAAAAACGCTAAAACCGTTGCATAGTCACCAAAGCCCGCCGTTCCCAAATATCGGGTCATAATCCCGATTCCGACAAGAGAAAGAGCGGTAGTGGCGACCTTTACAACAACGTTAACCGAGACGTTGTACGCCAGTTTTCGTCCCAGTGCCATAGGTTACGCGTTCCGCGATTTCATGATTACCAACTGTTGTGCAATCATGAAGAGAGTAGATGTCAGCCAGTACAGCGCCAATCCGCCGGGGAATGTCAATCCGATAAACAGTGTCATCACCGGAGCGATATATACCATTTGGCGACTCATGGATTCCGCAAAATCATGAACATCGGGAGCGTCGCTATCCGGTTTGGGTGATGAGGGTGGCAATTTTGCCATGATCATCTTCATTTGGTAATACTGCGCAATAGCGGCAAGAACCGCCAGTCCATAGCTGGGTACACTCAAATCAATGCCAAAAAATGTTGCCGTAATTGTGCCCGGATTGGGAACAAATGAATAAAGATCCGCACTATTTACGGGAATTTCCGATCCGGTCATAGTTAGCAGAATTCGGTAAAACGCAATGAATACCACAATTTGAACAATCAGCGGGAGACAGCCGGAAACGGGAGTGGTATTGTGTTTTTTATACAGCGCCATCATTTCTTGCGCTTGCCGCTGCTTATCGTCTTTATATCGCTCGCGAATATCTTTCAGTTGAGGTTGCAGCTCCTGCATAATGCGCTGGTTCTTAATCTGCACATGAGAGAGGCGAAGCAGTAAAAGTTTGATAATTATCGTTGTTACAATAATTGCAATTCCAAAATCATGTGGCGGAATGACATCATAGGCGGCAACAAGAATGTTATACAGCGGCTGAATAATCAATGAATGAAAAATGCTCATAAGAAGAGTGTTAGAAATAAACCGTTACTGTAAAGTATACACTATTTTTCAATTTTGCGCGCGCGGCGCAAAGTGTTTGCAATATCACGATAGAGAGCGGTGTGTGTTGCTCGTTGTATCGTATGGCGTGGCAGAAGGATAACATACTCGGAAGCGGCGGGAAGTTCTGTCAGGGCGTGACGAAGTGCGGCATAGAGTTGTCGTCGCATCCGATTGCGCGCAACCACGGTTCGTACGAATTTTTTTGGGGCGGTACATCCGTAGCGAGGTGTGGGCGCAGTGATGCGGCGCACACAGACAAAAGCGCCACACGTTGTCGTGCCGCGCTTCCATGTGTCGGAAAACTCTCGCACCGTCAATCGCTGACGCTTCGGGAGCATAGGACTATACCGCCAGTTGCTTGCGTCCCTTTCGGCGCCGACGCTTGATTACCAACCGTCCCGCCGCCGTCTTCATCCGAGAAAGAAACCCGTGAGTACGTTTTCGTTTGCGGACTTTCGGCTGATATGTTCGCTTCGTAGACATGAATGTTTCACTCACTCAAATACGTTTGGGATTGTACCAAAATCTTCCAACACTGTCAAGAAAAAACTGTTGGTATACCGGGATGAAATAATTACCGAGATGTGAAAGAAGAGGTATTGAGCAAACAATGGGGGAGACAATGATTGGAAAACATCAACAGACATTCTCGTTACCCCCAAAAAGGTATCAGACTATTTTATACTTTTCAAAAAGACAAAGAAAAGCGGTCTAACTTAATTTTATTAATTATCAAAACTAACCCAAAAAATTTTTAAATTCTCTACTCTACACTCTCCCACAAAAAATCAAAAATTTCTTTTTGGGTTTCATAGACATCAACATCATCAATTAAAACCACTCTTTTTTGTCCATCTACCGACACAAAAGCCGTTTTGTTGTTCCAAATAAAAATAATGGATTTTAATGTTCTTTTTTCCGGAATAACTTTTGTTTTTCTCAAGCTTTTTTGATCGGTTCTTAAAGTCTTTTCTGCCCAAGGATCATTTTTGGTTAAAATTACTTGCAAAGGGATTTTTCTTTGAACTCTTTCTTTGGTAAAGCGTGGAAAATATTCGGGAAAAGCTTTTACCGCCATATCCACGTTTCCAATAATTCTGAGAATAGTTTCTTCGCTTAAAATTTCTGTTAAAACCGTTTCAATAGAATCATCTCCCTCAAAATACCGAACATTAACTTCTTGTTTTTTAGACATATAGCGACTTCTCAACTCCGGCATAATTTTTTGAGCAATTCGTTCTTTTTCTTTCAAGCTTTCCAAAATAATTTCGGGGGAATTGATAAAATAGGTTTTACGATTATTTTTTGTAATGATCGAAACGATCTTTTTTTGATTTAAATTTTTTAAAATGTCGGCCACTGTTGATTTTGGAAGTTTGGCTTTTTTTGAGATGGAAAAAGCGGTACCTTCCCCCAAATCCATTAGAGCCAAATAGGTTAAGGATTCATTTTCACTAAATCCCAGGCTCTTTAATGTTGTTTTTAGATACATTTTTATTAATTGATTCAAATTAGACGGCGATTTCGCCGTTTTTAATTATAACAAAAAAGCTTGAAAAATCAATCTTTTTATAGTGTTTGGCCTAGAAACAGTTGAAAAATATTAAATACTTGACGGGATTTAATATAATATGCTTACAAAATTATTGGGGCATAGCTTAAAAATAACCTGTTTCGCAGGTTTGAGGTAAAGCACCCATGTGAAAATTGGGTGATGTTGGTTCAAATCCAACTGTCCCAACAAATTAACTAGGAACGTATGGGAAAAGCGGTAAAATTTTGGGATCTTATTGAAAAAGCAAAAAACTTCCCTAAGTTCCCGGGAACCAAATACAAAGCTCCCGGACCGATGATTCATGGTGGCTTCCCTTCTGCATTCAATATGAGTTTTGCTTGGAACGAATGGATTAATGAAGAAAATCAAGAGGTTCAATATATTGACTTTACAGGAAATAATACCTTCTCCAAATACCAACCCTGTATTCGCCATCAAGATTTAGAAAGTATTATTTCCAATAAACCTAATAAATATCGTTATTTATCATATTTCCATATGGCCGATGTCAGCGGTTTTATTGCTGAGGAAGGAATAAAGAATAAAGAAAAAGCTGAAAAATTTGCCATTAAATCTCTTCTGGATTTTTACAAAGAAATTGGTCTTGATTTAAAAAAAGTTCACCCGGTTTATTTAAGCGGTGGAACGGTAAAAGAGCTTACCGAGGGTAAATATAATTTTGATTTTGAAGTTCCCCAAGATCCTTATTATCAATATTGGATTGATAATGGAATCCTCAAAGAAAATATGATTCCTGATAAAAGTAGGGACACCTTTTTAGCTTTAAGGAATTATTACAGACCATCTCCTTGGGGATATAGAAATGAGGTGCTTTATGAACACAACGGAAAATTGTTGGATATTTCTACTATTGAATTTTTAAGATGGGAACCTGTCTTTGATGAAGAGATGAAAATTATTAATCTAAAACCATATAACCATATAGTAACCGCTTCTGCTATTGGAGTAGAAAGAATCTTAATGGCCCTAAACGGCTTTAAAGATATTAGAGAAATTGATCTTGTCAAACCTCTTTATGATTTGATGAAAAAAGAATATCCAAAAATGAAAGAATACAAAGCTGACTCGCTTATTCAATCCTTGAGAGCTGTTCAATCAATTGTGGCTGATGGTGGGAGATGGAAAAATTTAAATAGTCGAAGACGAGAAATTGTTAGAATGATGTATTTTCAAATCATTGATACCATTTCAGAAGAAGAAATTACATTTTCATCTATCAAAAAACTTTTAAGTCTTAATGCAGAACTTTTGAAAAATGAAAAAATGAAAGAAAGTCAAGATGATGTTCTGGAAGAAATTAAAGAAAGAATTGAATCAAATGCTAAAAACAAACACTTACCGGCAGAAAAAAGATTTCAGTCTAGAGATATTTTAAAAAAGTTGCAAGAAGAATATGATTATTAGAAAAAACCGCCAAATCGCTCAATTGAAAATTTAAAGCAGGGCGATTTGGCGGTTTTTCCCCTTATTCAACTTAATTCTTCTCTTCCAAAATCTCCCAAATAAAACTAAAAATTCCTTTTAAGGTTTTATAAATTTCCTCCGATTCAATAATGGTGGCGATTTCTTCTTTATTGGAAAAAATGGCTACCTTTCTTTTAGCAAAAAGGATAATAGTGGAATTACCAAAAAAGTGGGCATGTTTTTCATCAATAAACCTCACAATTCTCCCAAAGGCTTTTTCCCTATTTACATACTCAATCATTTTTTCGCTCTTCGGTGTAATTGACTTTACGATAGAGTTTTGTTTTTGGCGTTTTTCCGTATATTCCTTCATAAAATCTTCACTCATAATAAACCCATAATCCTTATCAAACCAAAATAGCAACTCATCATTTTTCAATTCCAATGTTTTTAAATATGCCGTTCTTAGCCCTCCAATTCCTTCAAAAAAAGTAATTTTTGGCGCTTTATCAAACGCTTTGGCTTTGGATAATAGTTCCGGCAGACCATCAATTAAAATTTTTTTCTTTCGTTCAAGAATATCTTCCAAAACTCTCGGATCCTCTGCACTATAATATGTCTTTCCGCCGGAAAGAATTTTTTCAACTAGTCCGGCCTTTTTTAAATTATCCAAAAGGTAATATACGGTTGAGCGGTTAATTTTTGATTTTTGAGCAATACGATAAACATTTGTTTGCCCTAACTCCAAAAGAGTTAAATAAACTTTAGCCTCTTTCTTTTCCAAGCCCAATTCTTCTAAAACTTTTAAACTTTTCATATTATTAAAAATAATGTTGATAAAATTGACAGTATTAATTTTATTAAAATACCCTCAAAAAGTCAAGTAAAATAAGGGGTTTTGGTTGTTTATTGATTTTCACTGTTACTTTTGTGTAAAAATTATGACAAAATATTGTCTCTTGCAATACAATAGGAGCACTAATCTTAATAATTGCAATGTATATGATGAATATAAGAAAAGTAAGGGATACAATAACAACATTTATTAAAGTGTCCGTGCCGAAAAGTCGGGGAGTGGTTATCGGGCTTTCCGGTGGAATTGATTCAACTCTAACCTGTCAATTGGCTATTGATGCTTTGGGAGCCGAAAGAGTAACCGGAATTATTATCAAAAATAACCGTTATTCTTCAGAGGATTTAAAAAAAGTAGAAGAATATGCCAAAAAAACCGGTATAAAATTGAAAGTTATTGATTCTACGGGTCTAACCAAAGATATTTTACAAATTTTTGATTACAAATTACCTGTAGAAAAATCATCTTCTATTGATGCCCGAATGACTGACTTCATCATTAGGAATTACGCCATGATTAAAAATAAAGTTTATCTGGGAACAATCAATGGAACAGAACGATTGACCGGATGGTATCCCAAAGCCAGTTTGGTGGGAGATTTCTGCCCTCTCGGAGGATTGTTAAAAACTCATGAAAAGCTCTTGGCTAAGGAGTGCGGTCTGGAAAATTTGATTGAAACAGTTTCGGAATCGGCTGATAAAATTTGTTCCGGTTGTGGGCGATTGGCAAATTTTGATGACATTAGCTATGAGGAGTTGGACGAAATTCTCTATATTTACGAAACCAGAGCGGATTACAAAAGAATTTTGAAAGAAAATTTTGACACAAAAAAGGTTAATAAAATCTTAAAAAGGATAGGGGCAGTAAAGCACAAACATGATTTATTTGCCAAATATCCAAGAATTTATCAGGAAAGAAGTTAATATAGATTTATGGAGAGTAAAAAAGTTTATGACTTAATTGTTGTTGGCGCCGGACCCGCCGGTGTGGCGGCCGCTTCTTACGGAGAACGGATTGGCCTAAAAGTTTTGTTGATTTACAAAACTTTTGGCGGTCAATTTAGGTATTTCAGAGAGTATAATAATCCAAATTGGATTGACCAAGAACAGAGGCCCTACAAAGCTGAGGAGGTCATTGAAAAATATCGCAAGATTTTGTCTGCAAAAACGGTGGAGATTAAAGAAAGAGGAATTGTGGAAGTAAACAAGGAGGAAAATATTTTTCTTTTGAGTGATAAAGAAGGTGAAAAATATTATTCAAAAACCGTTATTTTGGCAACCGGAAGAATGCCCGATCCCTTTGAAATCAAATTTTCAGAAAACACGCCGGAAGAATTGAAAAAAGTTTTCTTGTTTACAGATTATCCTTATCAAGAAATAAAAGAAAATTCCAAAGTTTTGATTATCGGCGGTGGGCATGTTGGACTTGATATGGCGCAAGAGGTTTATGATAAAGCTTCGGAAG
>CAYXCH010000007.1:0-54925 GCA_964463705.1 uncultured Pseudobdellovibrionaceae bacterium
ATCTGCATGATATCATAAAGACAATACGCAAACTTACCGCACCAAGCGCACCGCCGCTTTGCGGAGTTGCTCAAACATTTTCTCAAATCCTTCCGGTCCGCCATAGTATGGGTCCGGCACGGGCGCGGACGGGTCAAAGTAAATGATTAATGCACTCATATAAAAACGTTAATTTTATCTGACTGAACAATTATCCTATACCTGATTACCATATCACGATGATCTCTTCATTACGGCGAGGAATGCCGATGAGGGGATCTCCACCCGTCCGACACTTTGCATACGCTTTTTTCCCTTTTTCTGTTTCTCCAATAATTTACGCTTTCGTGTAACATCACCGCCGTAAAGCTTTGCCGTCACATCCTTTCGAAATGCGCTGATGGTCTCGCGCGCAATAATCGTACCCCCAATCGCCGCCTGCAATGCAATGGCAAAGTTCTGTCGTGGTAAGACGGTTTTTAATGTCTTAACAATATGTTTTCCTTCTCGTTGCGCTCGCTCTCGCGGCACGATACGTGCAAACGCCTCCACTCGCTCTCCCGCTACCAATACATCCATTTTTACCAAATCACTTCCACGGTACTCTCGCACCTCATAATTCATTGATGCATACCCGCTACTGACACTCTTTAACTGATCATGCAAATCAACAATAACATCCGCCAATGGAGCGTCAAATGTAAGCTGTACCCGCGTCTGATCAATATACTCTGTTGATGTATAGGTGGCACGGGTTCGTCCCATCAATTCCATAACATTGCCGAGATACGATGTTGGAACAATAATTTCCAGTGTCACAAACGGCTCGGCAATTTCCGCAATCACCGATGGATCCGGCAAATCCGACGGTGCGTAGACCATCACCGTCTCTCCCGATGTTTTTGTTACACGATACACAACACTGGGAGCGGTAATTGTCGGCGTGATATCAAACTCTCGTTTTAATCGCTCTTGAATAATTTCCAAATGCAGAAGTCCCAAAAATCCGCAACGAAATCCTCGTCCCAATGCCGTATTATGCTCCGGCTCAAAAACAAACGCCGCATCGTTCAGGGAGAGTTTTTCCAATGCGTCACGCATAACATTGTATGCGTCACCATCCACCGGATAGAATGATGCGTATACCATCGGACGTACCGTGCGATATCCACCCAACGCAGTCTCCGCCGGCCGCTTGGCGTCTGTCATCGTATCACCGACACGACACTCCGCCACCGTCTTAAACCCCGTCGCCACATATCCGATTTCCCCGACACGCAAAGATTTCGCTCGTTCATAGTGCGGAGATAACGTTCCCAATTCCACAATCGTACTCTCCTCTCCGCTGGCCATCATGCGTAATTGCGCTCCGCTTCGCAATACACCATCCACTACGCGAACATACGCCACCACACCTTTGTACGGATCATATACGCTATCAAATACCAATGCACGCGCCGCTCCATCAGCATCTCCTTTCGGCGCCGGCACACGCTCCACCACCGCCCCCAACAATGCATCCACTCCCTCTCCGGTTTTTCCGCTGACGGCCATAATATCGTCACGATCACACCCCAGCACATGAATAATTTCCTTTGCTACTCGCTCCGGATCCGCATTAGGCAAGTCGATTTTATTCATCACGGGAATAATTTCCAAGTCCTGTTCCAGTGCGGCATAAAGATTGGACAGTGTTTGCGCCTGTACACCTTGAGATGCGTCCACCAGAAGAATTGCACCCTCCACCGCCGCCAATGAACGACTCACTTCATATTGAAAATCCACATGTCCCGGCGTATCAATAAGATTTAATATATAGTCCCGCCCCTTGTGCGTATATCGCATGCGAACGGGTTGAAGCTTAATTGTAATGCCTCGCTCTCGCTCCAAGTCCATCTGGTCCAACAACTGATCCTTCATTTTGCGCTTTTCCACGGTTTGCGTCACATCCAAAAACCGGTCCGCCAGTGTACTTTTGCCGTGATCAATGTGTGCAATAATACAGAAATTTCGCATCTGTTGCTCTGAATCGGATATCGTCATATACGAAAATATTTATCATACTTTAAAGTGTACCATACAGATACTATCTGCGGAATATCCACCATTGACGAGTAACGCTCAACACCGCATACTGAAAACAATGAATATTTTTGCTATTGAAACAAGTTGTGATGAAACAGCGGCGGCTGTCGTTTGTCAAACCGATGACGGGATGCTGCATGTGCGAAGTTCTATCGTAGCATCGCAAATTGCGCTTCATGCTCAGTATGGTGGCGTTGTACCCAATCTTGCCGCTCGCGAACACGAATCCGCTATTATGTCCGTTATGGACACCGCGTTGGAGGACGCGCACCTATCACCGGATGCTGTTGATCTTGTCGCCGTTACTCATGCACCCGGATTGATTCCGGCGCTGATTGTCGGTGTCAGTGCCGCCAAGGCATTTGCCTGGGTTCATCGTCGTCCACTCATGGGCGTTCACCATCTGGCGGGACATATTTATGCGGCGCGATTGGATGGTAACGCGCCATTTACATTTCCCGTCATGACACTGATTGTATCCGGTGGACATACACAATTGGTTCTCATGCGTGCAGAACATGATTATACAATCATTGGACAAACGGTTGATGATGCGGCGGGAGAGGCGTTTGACAAAGTAGCACGCATGTTGGGATTACCATACCCCGGTGGCCCGGCAATCAGTGCCGCCGCGGAGCGTCACACCGAAGACAATCTCTTTTCTCTCCCTCGCCCGATGCTGCATAGTGGTGATAATAATTTTTCTTTCTCCGGATTAAAAACCGCCGTGTTGTACCGTCTTAACGAGTGGCGAGAGCGCCATGGCATTACTCCGGATACACCGCTGCCCGACACAGTTGTCACTGCCATGAGTGCTGAATTTCAAAATGCCGTTACGGATGTATTGGTTAAAAAAACACTCCGCGCCGCTCAACAACACAACGCCCGTACCGTTATTCTGGCCGGTGGTGTCAGTGCCAATTCACAATTACGCACAGCACTACGCACCGCCTGTACGGAAGCAAATATAGAATGCCGAATTCCTCCCCATAAATTCTGCGTAGACAATGCTGCCATGATTGCCGCTGCCGCCGCAACGCGCTATACACTCCTAAGTGACATGGAACGACAACATTTACAGACAACCATCCACACACTGGATGCAACCGCTACATGCCCTCTGTCATCATCTGCCGCTTTCGGTATAAAGATGCCCTATTGTTCAACTACATAACGCATCTACCACTGAGGATAGTCCCACACCGTTTGATCCTTTGATAAGTACCGTGTCGCCGTCCCGGATAATACGACGCAATACTGCTGCGGCATCGGCAGCGGTGGAGCAATGATGTAATTCCGTAATTGTCCCGTTGTGACGTAATTGCCGATATGTTTCTTCCGTTGCTGTTCCCACGGTAACCACTACCGTGGCACCACTGTGAAGAATGTGCTGCGCCAGCTCCCGATGAGCGCGCCGCTCGTAATCCCCCAGTTCTCGCATATCTCCCACACAAACAACCCGCCGTGATGCCGGCAACGTCCTCAGCGTTTGCAATGCTCCCGCCATACTTGGCGGTGCCGCATTATATGTATCATCGATTATTGTTACTCCATGACAGTGTTGCACTTGCATACGATGCGGAAGCATGGTAACTGCCGATAGAGCGGAACATATCCTATCACAGGATAGTCCGTATGCACGCGCCGCCGCCGCCGCCAATGCAAATGACGGCACCAGCTGCGTTCCACAGATGTTTGGCAGGTGAACAGGATAGCGTTTGTTGTCACACGTAAGATCAAATGATACGCCATCCCGAGTATTTCGCGCATTACTGTATACAAAATCTCCTTGTTCCGCGCTTACCCACCGTACATGAGGAGCGTCTGCCGCCATAGCGGCGACACGAGGATCATCAGCATTGAGTACCGCCACTCCTTCCGGCGGCAATGACTGAATCAGTACCGCTTTTTCCTTTGCAATCGCATCTTTGTCACCAATGTATTGTGCATGAACCGCATCCACCATCGTTACAACACCAATGTGAGGACGCGCCAACCGCACCAATTGCGCCATTTCACCGCGACGATCAATTCCCAATTCCACGACCACAACACGGGCAAATTCTCGCCGAACAATCGCCGTACCCAGCCGCCAAAACACGTCACACCAACGCCACACTGACGCCCCCGGAGCGGTATGAACACCGGCAATCGTCAATGGAACGCCATATACCGTATTAAAATTTCCGTGCGGAGCGCACACCGTTGTTTGCGAACGTAATATTGTAGCAATTGCCCGAACAGTGGTACTCTTCCCAACGGAACCGGTAACCGCAATAACCGTTGGCGCATGACGACGCAATACCGCTCGCGTCAATGCAAATAACACCGTACGAAGAACCGCTCGCGCACTCGCGCGTATGTTACTGCTGTACATCATCGGAATGATCATCGGAAGGCTGGTAAAACTCCACCGGCTCGGTGGGCTCTATATTGTAGTACGAGAAGAGAAATTGCACAATTTCACGAAATGTGGGCGCCGCCGTATAAAATGACCACGGAGCGGATGTTGGAGCGTCCAGTCGTACCGCCACCACAAATTGCGGTGTATTTAACGGTGCAATTCCCATAAATGAATGAATGGTTTCTTTCTCCCGATATCCCGTTGCGCCACGACGGGCTACCTGTGCCGTTCCCGTCTTTCCCCCGATAGTGTACCCGGGAATTTTCACACGACGAAAATACTGATTCTCTACCACGCTGCCAAGCATCTCTCGTACTGCCCGCGCACTTTCCACACTGATAACACGTCGCCGCTCCTCCGGAGGAAACGATTGTACAGTTCGTTCTCCGTCTCGCAACTCTGAAACAACGCGCGGGCGCATCATCATGCCATCATTGGCGATAACAGCATATGCCTGAGCCATTTGTAACAGTGTCATTGTCACACCCTGTCCAAATGATGCCGTATAAAACTGTACGTCCCGATACGGTGGTCGCAGGTTACGAATTGTTCCCGATGCCTCCGCCGGTAAACGAATATCGGTATGCTCTCCAAATCCGAAACGTGCAAACATATCAGCAAACCGTTGATGTCCCACCCGACGTTCTACATAAATTACTCCGGTGTTAATGGATTTTTCCAACACCTGCGTCATCGTCTGCACTCCATAGACCTTCTCCTGTGCATTCCGAATTGTATATCCACCGGATACAACGGCACCGGTATCCTTATACGTTGTTTCCGGTGTAATCACCCCCGCATCCAAGCCGATTGCCATGGTAATCGGCTTAACAACCGATCCCGCTTCATACGCATCACTGACAATAGGGTTGCGAAACACTCCGATATCGTCCACCGTATTATACGCATTCGGATCAAATCCGGGAGTGGACGCCATCGCAAGGATCGCTCCGTCACTCGGGCGTAACACCACCGCCATCGCCCGACGCGCTCCCGTGCGCTCCCGAGCCGCACGTAAAATATTCTCTACGGCATACTGTACTCCATAGTCTATGGTCAATATCACATCATATCCATCTCGTGCCGCCTGCTTAATCCGACGAGTCAACGTCATCCATCGTCCCGCCGCGTCACGAGATTGTTCTACATACCCTGCCGTCCCGCGAAGAAAATTATCAAAAGATGCTTCTATTCCATACCGTCCGCGATAGGTCTCTCCATCTGATCCGACAAATCCAACCGTCTGTGCCGCCGTTTCTCCCGCCGGATAGTAACGAAATATCTCCTCTTGTACAGAAACACCCGACGGCGCATCCGCACGAATACGTTCCGCCAACTCATCATCTACACGACGAGCGATAACTTCATAAGGATCATCTTGCTTTGATACTTTGGCACGAACAACCGCTTTATCCACGCGATCGCCCAATACATCGGTAAGAAATGAAACAACAGCTTCTCGATTTTCCGGTGCGATGTCTCGTGGTACAACATAAACCAATGCAAATGCTTTATTAATCGCCAATGGATACAGCGTATCTTTCTCGCGAGCGATAATTGCTCCCCGTGAAGGATCAAGTTGCGCACGAAGTGTATACTGTGCCGCCGCCTGCTTCCGATATTCTTCCCCATGAACAACTTGCAATGAATACAGCCGTACAATAATTATGGCAATCACCAGTAATATTCCGGCAAATACCACTCGTATACGCCCCACTCCATGAACGGAACGACGGGCGGGACGGCGCACCGGTCGTCGGCGTCGGCGAGTTGTCCGAGAGCGTCGTACCATAAGATGTTACCATTCACTGTGTCATCAGTGCCACTGCACGGGCACGGGCAGCCACAACGCGAACGTCTGTTTTATGATCAATAGCCACCAATTCATCGGTTTCCTGTGCAATCTGCGCAAGAGAGCGAGCACGAGCCTCAGCAATACGAAGTTGTGCAATATCATCTTTTTGTTGCGCAATAGTTCGCTCCACCGATCGCAATTCTGTCGCTTTAACGGCGGTGGTATTTGTTATGGCAATAAATGCCGCGCCCATCAGGAAAAATCCCGCTCCGATCGCAAGGGCGGCGCGACGATAAGTGTGTTCACGTTGTTGTTGATGTCGTGTCATTGTGTATTGTATTTTTGATTTTTTCAATCACTCGCAAGCGCGCGCTACGTGCACGTGGATTGCGACGGATTTCCTCTTCGGTCGGGCGAATGGTCGCAATGGAACGCGCTTGTGGATGAGTGCAACGGCAAACAGGACTTTCCGGCGGACAGATACAGGATGCACAGGCAGTGCGAAACACTTGCTTAACAATGCGATCTTCACCGGAATGAAATGTTACTACCGCCAGCCGTCCCCCCACGGCCAGAACTGACATCGCCTCCGATAAAAATGTCCGCAGTTGCGCCAACTCATCGTTTACGGCAATGCGCAATGCTTGAAATGTGCGTGTGGCAACATGGTGATTGCGACGGATGCGACGTGGTACGGCCGCCTCCACGATATCCGCCAACTGCCGTGTTCGCACAATGGGCGTTCGCGCTCGCTCCGACACAATTGCCCGTGCAATACGCCGAGCATACGGTTCATCACCGTACTCACGCAGAAGACGCTCAATCTCCGATTCTTCCATTGTTGCCAGGAGCTCTGCCGCCGTTGAGCGAATGCCATCGGCACCACCGTGCCGGTCCATACGCATATCCAGTGGCGCATCATGCAGAAAACTCAGTCCGCGAGATGGATCATCTAACTGGTCCGATGATAGCCCCAAGTCCGCCACAATGACATCGGGATGAACGGAGCGCTCGGCGCATACCGATGCAATCTGTGTAAAGTTGGCATGGACAAGGTCTGCGCACAGTCCCAATTCGGCACCATGTGCAATCGCTGTTGCATCACGGTCCAGTGCAATGACCATCCCATTGGGCGCGACACCGTCACATAGTGATTGCGTGTATCCGCCCCCACCGAATGTCGCGTCTACCGCAATCATTCCGGAACGAAGCGATACCGCATCCATCACGGCGTCACGCAGAACCGGGATATGGTGTGTTGTCATAGATCTGTTGCACACGTCACCCCCTCTGATGCGTGCAGTGAACAACTCTCTACTCCTGTCACCCCCTTTGGCAAGAGTAGTGGAACCGCTCACTAGTACACTCCCATGTCACCCAGCCGTTGAGCAACCGTATCGGTATGACGCTCCGCATTCTCCTTGTACCGCCGCCATGCCGCCGTGTCCCAGATTTCCAACCGATTGTACAATCCCGCAATCGTCACCTGCTTGTCCAGCGTTGCGTACTCACGCAGGTATGCCGGAATCACGATGCGCCCCTGTTTATCCGGCGTACTATCACTGGCACCGGACAACATCAGTCGCACAAACGATCGCGTTGCCGCGTCACCGATAGACAACGAGCCGAGTTTTTCGGCAAGGGTGCGCCACTCTTTCATTGGATAAACAAATAAACAGTTATCCAATCCGCGCGTCACGACAACGGTCGCCCCCAGAGCCCGACGAAACCGTGACGGCATCGCCAGACGATTTTTTGCATCAATCGTGTGCTCGTATTCACCGATGAACATGACGCGCGGGCGGCGTGTAGGTAACTGCTCCCCCGGGCAATTCCCCACTTTTCACCACTTCAATGTCTTACATCCCCATTCTACACCACCTTGTGGGATTGTGCAAGAACTACAATAACCACAAAACTCCACATACAAAAACGCCGCCCGAGGGCGACGTTCTTGTTTATTTTGTATATTTCGATTATGAAACGCTTTTTACCGTACACTGTGTTGTCCCGGTTGGCGTATTTACCTCCACCGTATCTCCCGCATCATGCCCCATTAATGCCGCACCAAATGGAGACTCTGTAGATATTTTACCGCGAGATGGATCCGCCTCATTGGCACCAACAATCTCAAACTGTAACTCCTTACCATCACACTCCACTACCACGGTAGAACCGATTTGAACTCCGCGCTTGCGTCCATCATGCTTAACAACTTCCGCATCTTTGATTAATGCTTCCAACTGAGCCACACGCGCTTCATTCTCCGCTTGTTCTCGCTTTGCCTCCGCATATTCGGCATTCTCACTCAAATCTCCCTGCTCTTTCGCTTCCTTAATAGCGGTAGCAATGCGTTGCCGTACAGTAGTGGTACGATGCGTATATTCATCTTTCAACTTCTCCAATCCTTCTTGTGTAACAACGTAACTCATGGGTGTATTTCACAATAATTACTCCGTACAATGCGTTCGGTTGGTATCATTCTACTAAAATCATTCCGGGTGTCAATCTTGCGCAACGACGGATTCTGTGGTCCTATGCTCTGCATACCATTCATAGAGCTGCCGTGCCACAACAATGCTCCCGGATGTTGTATTGCGTTGTGCCTCTACCAGCACAACAATCACAATTGTTGGCTTGTCATACGGCGCATATGTTGCCATCCATGAATGTGTACGATCCGCCGCACCAAACTGCGCCGTTCCCGTCTTTGCCGCAATCGGTAGTGATATTGATGACAGTGCTCGCGCCGTCCCCTCTGTCACCGCCGCCCGCATTCCCTCCTGCGCCACTCGCAAAAACGGTTTCGCCATTATATGTGTCCGAACCGCCCTTGGTTTATATGATATGATAGATCCCTCTGATGTACGATGATATGCCAAAATATGAGGTCGCCACACCGTTCCTCCATTTGCAATTGCCGCCGTCATCACCGCCACCTGTAATGGAGTAGCGGTCACGTATCCTTGACCGATAGCGGCATGATAACTGTTCCCGATTGTCCACCGCTCTCCAAACCGCTCTTGTTTCCATGCCGGATCGGGAATTAATCCCGTCACTTCTCCGGGAAGGTCAATACCGGTTTTTTGTCCAAATCCAAACAGCGTATAATATCGTTTCATCGTATCCATTCCCATACCGCGAATCCCCCCATAACCTCCTCCAATGGCATAGAAAAAGATGTCATGACTGACGGCAATTGCGCGCCGAACATCCGCTACTCCATTAGCGCGCCAATCACGAAACGTATACCCCTGTACACGAATTGCTCCGGTACTGTTGACTGTCGTTGTTTCATCAATTACTCCCTCGGCAAGCGCAGCGGCGGCAAGCATTGGCTTTACCGTAGAACCGGGTGGATAGGCGCCGGCAATGGCACGATGGAACAATGGTCTATTTTCATCATTAATCAATGCCGAATAGTCCTTTGGATCGATTCCGCCAATAAAAAGATTGTTGTCATAGGATGGAAGACTAACCAACGCACGAATACTGCCATCACGCGGATCCAGCGCAACTACCGCACCACGAGAAAGCCCAAAGCGTGTCAGTGATGCTTCCAATGCCTCTGTTGCCGCTTTTTGAAATGCCGCGTCAATTGTAAGAGAGAGGTCATTTCCCGGAACAACCGTACGATCACGGGTAATGCGTTGCGGACGTAATCGGGCGTCCACCTCTACACCGGTCGCTCCATGACGCCCGCGCAAGAGATGTTCATAATATTTCTCCACACCGTTCCGCCCCACATGATCCGTCGGCAATAATGTCGGATCACGCTGAATATCTTCACGCTGAACAATTCCCGTGTATCCGATAATATGTGCAAAAATCGTACTGTCTATGTAGTGCCGTCTCGGTGTATGAACAAGGCGCACGCCCGGAAGCGTCGGTGCCGCCTCTGTAAATGCAAAGCGTTGTTCTTGAGACAAATTCTGTGCAATGACGACAATATTGTGCCGCTCTCGGATTGCCGTTTCCACCCGCTCCATCATATCCTCCCGATGTTCTCCCGTAATCTCCGCCACCTTCGCGAGCACCGCCGCCCGTTTCGTTTCTTCACTTGGCAACTGTGTAGTCAGTGCCACAACATCGGTCTGTGGAACATTTTCCACTAACGGCTCGCCAAACCGATCCGTAATCATTCCGCGCGGCGCAACGATAATATTATCTCGAACACTATTGGAGGCGGCGCGCAATACGTAACGCTCACTATCATATGTCATCATGTATACCGTTCGCAATGCCAACGCTCCCAATGCCACCACCATCACGGCAAACACACCGCGTAGTGCTCGCTTATTCAATTCAAATTCCATCTGTGCCACCTCGCGACGAGATGCGGTTAATACCGTATCGCTGATTTCCGCACTATTATCCGGTCGCATTGCGGTCCGTCGTCGTCTCATGGCGTGTGATTATCATTACCGGCACGAATCAATGCCACGCGCCGTACCATCATCGGCAGTGTTGGCACCTGAACCATCGCCTCCTGAAACAACTTATCCGGCGTTTCATGCACCGTTCGTACCGTCCCAATTAACAACCCTTCGGGAATGGCACCATCCCGGACCGTCACCAACTCCTCTCCCTCACTTAACGGCTGTGTCCGGTCTGCCAGCGTCGCCACAACCGCACCGTGTGCCGTTCCATGAACAACCAATGCCGTTCCATGTATTGCACCACGCGCCCGTACGACACTCTGTGCTTTCGCCACCGTTGCCACCCGAGAAACAACAGACTTCACAGACACCACCGTTCCCAACAACACTCCCGATCCATCACTTACCGCATCTCCGACATGAACACCGTCCCGTGAACCACGATTAACAACAAACCACTGCGGGATACGATGAGAGTCATACGCAATAATTCCGGCATATGTATACGGTGGTACTGGTGTTTCTACCGGAATCTCACACTCCGATTTCAACTGCGACACCTCGGTACGACAGGCAGACAATGCGGCATGATCTGCGCGTAACGCATGGTTCTCTCGTTCTAATTCCTCAATTCGTTGTGCCAATGTTTGTGCGGAAGAAAACGATGCACGCACTCGCTGCCATGAACGGGACACCATATGAACCCCCGTTGTTATCGGTTGAGTAACATAGGCGGCAAATGCTCCGATTGTCGTGTCGGTCCGACGAATAAGACTGATGCCAATCGCCACCAACACTATTCCAATCAGTGCGATTGTTCTGATACGCACCGTCATAATCAATAGCGCTGTTGTACAAGAAGATCACCGTCATCCGTTTCAATCAGCACGGTGCGCAATGTCTCCAAATCATTCAAAACCGCTCCCGTTCCGCGCGCCACCGCCGTCAACGGCTCTTCCACACGCCGCACCGGCATTTCCGTCTGATCGGCAATCAATAAATCCAATCCGCGAATCAAACTTCCTCCGCCGGACAACACAATACCTCGCTGCATGATATCGGCAATCAATTCCGGTGGCGTTTCTTCCACAATCGTCTTGATCGTATTTACAATAATACGAATCGCGTGAGAAAGTGCCGACCGAGCATCTTCCGATGTAATGGTCACCTCCTTCGGCAGTCCCGTCACAAGATCACGCCCGCGAACAACCGTTGTCAATTCCTTCTCCTGCGGAACAGCGGATCCGACGGCAATTTTTATCGCTTCGGCGGTTCGTTCCCCGATAAGCAAGTTATGATGATCTCGCACATAACGAATAATATCTTCATTCATCTCGTCTCCCGCTGTTCGCAAAGAACGTGCCGTCACCACACCACCCAATGAAATAACGGCGATTTCCGACGTTCCACCACCAATGTCTACCACCATATTTCCCCCGGCATCGGTTACCGGCAACTGCGCACCGATTGCCACCGCCATCGGCTCATCAATCAAAAACGCTTCTCGCGCACCGGCACCATGCGCCGCCTCAATTACCGCTCGCTTTTCCACCGCCGTTACACCGGATGGAATACCGATAAGCACACGAGGGCGCAGAACACCGGAAAGAATCCCCGATGAACTTACCGCACCGATAAAGTGACGCAGCATTTGCTCCGTCACATCATAATCACTAATTACACCGTCCACCAACGGGCGCGTTGCCACAATATGTCCCGGCGTCTTTCCCACCATGTTTTTCGCCGCATGCCCGATTGCAAGAATTTGATTGGTTTTTTTATTGATTGCCACAACGGACGGCTCATTGATTACAATACCGCGTGACGCAACATACACCAATGTATTGGCGGTTCCCAAATCAATTCCGATATCCTGTGTAAAGCGCTGCAATACACGCTGACGCATTCGTGATATTACCGACATAATGCCTGTGTATTCTCTTGTACCATCTCCGCAATGCGCGCCGGCGCTTCCGCTACGGGAATACGCTGTGTTGTATCCGATACTCTATCCGTAACTTCCACCACACCGTCTCGCGCCGTCTTCTCTGACAAAATAACCCGAATCGGACATCCAATCATATCCGCCTCGGCAAACTGCTCCCCCGCCCGACGATTACGATCATCCAGCAATACATCCACTCCGCGATCCGCACACGCTTTCGCACATGCCAGTGCATCATCATTGCGTCCCAGACTCAATACATGCACCGCATATGGTGCAATACTGACGGGCCATACCATTGCGGACTCGGTTCCGAACAACTCCGCCGCCACCCCCATAACACGACCGGGACCGATCCCGTAAGATCCCATAACCACCGGTCTCTGCTCTCCCTCTTCATCGCGATAAAGTAACTGGAACGCATCGGAAAATTTTGTTTTCAAAGAAAAAATATTTCCCACCTCCGCCGCCGTATGTTGGACAAGATCTTCACGACGAATGCCAAGATCGTTCAATACGTCATCAGACATCACCTCCTCATTGATGGCAATCTTTCGTTTCTCATCTACATAAATAACATCTTCTCCGGCATCACACAGTGTTTGAAACTCATGAGAATACTTACTGAATGTCCCCCCACTGGCAAATGTCAAATATGTTGAATCACCAATTCCCACACGAGCAAAAATCCTCTCATACGCATTTTGTGCCCGGTTATAAAATTCCTCATGCTCTTCCGATGTTCGAGAAAACGAATATAAATCCTTCATTAAAAACTCTCGGCAGCGCATAATACCGCTCTTTGCTCGTGTCTCGTTACGAAACTTTGTCTGAATCTGAAACACGGAAAATGGCAAATCTTTATGCGACGATACCATGCGCGTAAACAGCCGAGTAACCGGCTCCTCATGTGTAAATCCCAGTCCCAACGGTGCACCGCTTTTCAACTGCGTCTTAAACCATACATCCACCACGTCATCACTCCACCGATTCGTCGTCTCCCAAATGGACGGATCTTGCAATGCCGTCAAAAATATTTCTTGCGCTCCGAGAGACTCCATTTCTTCCCGAATAATCCCCATGATATTATTCATTACGCGCCATCCCAATGGAAGAAATGTATACACGCCCGCCATCTCTTTGGCAATAAATCCGGCACGCAAGAGAAGCTGCGCATTCTTGCTTACTTCATCCTTCGGCGCGAACCGCTCCATGCGCACCGGAAGTGCACTCTGTCGTTGAACCGTGGACATACACACTACTTTGTTACGGCTTTGTCTCCAAACAACCCCGCCATCATGGCAAAAAACTCATGGAACGTTTCACGAATATATTCCATGGAGCCCTCAATGCTGACCAATCCTTTTGTGTACAGCCAATATACCAGCACAGCCAGTACGATTAGAATAATCCATTTCATAAATTGATGGTTAATTATTTACGATGATTGCGTTATCGGCGCATGATACACCGTCTGCGTTGGATACGCCATCATGATACCATGATTTGCAAACGCGCGCACGAGACCGATATTAACCGCATGTTGAACATTTAAATACGTCGTATAGTCTCGCGTCGGTACCGTATACACCGTTTCAAACACCAATGCCCAATCGTCAAAAGAACGGAAATGTGTCCGTTGATGCTCCGCCGACGGTACGGAATTGATTACCGACGCAACAATCTCGGGAATTCGCTCCAATATCTCGGCATCTGTCTCATATACCACTCCGATACGCTGCGTCACTCGTCGTGACTCCATTCGCTTAAAATTCCGCAGTGTCGCCGCCGTAATATCTTGATTGGGAACGACAACCTCTTCACCGGAAAACGCCCGTAAGCGCGTTGTCTTAATTCCAATTCGTTGTACCGTCCCGCTAATCGCTCCATCTCCCACCTTCACATAATCTCCAATGGTAAAGGGTTGATCAAAAAAGATGGAGAATGATGCAAATAGGTCCTTCAAAATTCCCTGAATTGCCAAGGCGACGGCAATTCCGCCAATCCCCAATCCGGCAAGCAACGAGGTAACATTCACCCCGAAGTATGCCACAACTGTCAATGCCGCCACCACCCAAATCATCAATGACGCCACACTTCCCAGCACTGTCAGCGCCCCCCGCATTCCGTGTGATTGTTCATCATTACGCAGAGTGCCAACCAATACATCCACCGCCCGACGCAATGCTCGCGTCACAACAATGGTAATCAATATTGCCGCCACCACTACCGATACCCGATGTACCATCACCGGAAACGGCGAAAACAACACGCTCAATGCAAGAGCGATGATTGCAAACGCACGATAAGACACCGATGACACTGCCGCATGAATGGCGTCGTCCCATACTTGCGCACTCTTCGCAATCCGTTCAGACAATACGCGCAATACAATCATCCGCAAGATAATAAATCCGCCGTAAATTGCCACAAAAATCACCGCCGACAAATACAGCGATGGTTGTACAGATACCAATAATGTTTCAAATAGTTCCATTGCATCGTCTTTGTTTTTCAGTATACCACATGCGGCAACCATGACACACCCCAAAAACTATGATACAGTGACACCGTATTCCCATAATATGATCCACCATGCGTGATTTACAAGAAGTATTCAATAAACGGCAACGGATTATTGATGACATCCGACGTATTCGTAAGGATTATCGTGATATGCTCGCCAATGATGGCGACTATGCACGCATTAAAGATGCTTATGACGCGGCGCGCCGAGAGAAGAAAAACACCGAACTCGCCATTCAAGCAAGCATGGGCGGTGCCTATGAAAAACTTCAAGAACTATCCGATCAACGACGCGCGCTGGAAGAAATGCTGAGCGACATTGCCATGACGCAACTAATGCGAGGAGAAACGATTGAATTGACTGATGATGACCATAACCGCTACGAACCTCAATACAAAATCACTTTCAAAAAGTCCGCATAATATGCGCATATGATTATTATCACACTCTCCGGAACGGATGGAAGCGGAAAAAGCACGCAGGCCCATGCCGTGCGGGAATGGTTGACCGCCCGCGGAGAGCGCGTATGGATGTTCCACGCCGTTGAATTTTCCATTGCCAACCGCCTGTTACGTCAAACAGCGCCGAATCGATCCTCACGTAGCGTTACCCGTGCCGGCACTCTGCGAATCTTCTTACGGATCGTCGCTTTGCATATTGACTATATTCGCTTTGCATTTTTGCGACGCCGACTGCGACGGCACGGATATACCGTAATACTGAGTGACCGATTTTTCTTTGATACGGTGGTAAACATTCGGTACTTACAACGCACAACGCGATGTGGCTACTTGGAGCGATGGGTTCCGCCCGTTGACTGTGCATTATATTTGGAAGTGGACGCCGAAACACTCCGCCACCGAGAACGTGTTCCCGAGCAAGGCGAGGAATACGCCCGAAAAAAATCCGCATTGTTTGCACAGCGACGTGACCGGTGGAATATGATTCTCATTGATGGCACGCAACCCATAGACACTGTCCGCAATACCATTATTCATACACTCACCCACCGCTGTTCACTATGAAAACCGCTCGCGCCACAGTATTATTGGTAATTGCCGAAGGAGTGTTTACTCTCTCCGGATACATTGTCAGTGCGGCATTGGGCCGTATACTGGGCGTGGCGGATTATGGACGCTATGCATTGGTTATCAGTTTAACAACATTGGTAACTGTCTTGGCGGGACGTGCCATTCCCACGGCAATGGCACGTTATCTGGGGCGTTCCGTTGCCGCTCGTCGCAGTATTGTGCGCATGGCAGCAATACTGCAAGGCGGTTTTATTCTTTTTTTAACGACGGCGTTTTATTTCAGCGCCCCACTGATTGCGCGCGGACTTGGTGACGACTCCCTCCGTCCCTTACTGCATACGAGTGCGCTTATTATTCCGGCCTTTGCCCTGTCATCATTTCATGTTTCTTATTTTAACGGATTAAAACATTTTGGCGCACAAGCAATACTGAAAATCAGTCGTGGAATATTTCGCGGTATATGGATTATTACATTGGGAGCACTGTTTGGCGTTGTCGGAGCAATCTCCGGTGCAATCATTGCTCCGCTCAGTGTCGCCGTCATCGCACAAATTATTGACCGCGTTACCACTCCGCTTGCAAATAGCGGAACGGAGTCATTCCCCGCTCGCACACTATTACGATACGCTGCCTCCTTTGCCGTATTTACGGCAGTGTATGAACTTTATCTGCGAACAGATATTTACCTAATCAAAGCTATGATCGGACAAGACAGTGCCGTGGGACTATACAGTGCCGCCATGACCGTGGCGATGATCCCGTACTACCTCAGTACGGCGGTGGCATTGATGCTGTTTCCCACCATTGCCACCGCCGACGCCAAACGACGCGGAAATGTACTTACACATGTGTTGCAACTCCTCGCAGTGATATTACCGGGAAGTGCATTACTTATGGCACTA
Source organism: uncultured Pseudobdellovibrionaceae bacterium (assembly GCA_964463705.1). GTDB lineage: Bacteria > Patescibacteriota > Minisyncoccia > Moranbacterales > JALVQA01. The sequence goes on from CAYXCH010000007.1 coordinate 17,048, forward strand.
TATGCCACACCGCTACTAACACTATTGTTCGGATCATCATTTTCCGATGGTGCGCCGCTACTGGTGGCACTGCTTCCGGGAATGATATTTGGAACGCTGTTCTACGTACTGTCTGCGGCACTGAATGCCGCCGATGCTATGCGAGTAACCTCCACACTCACTCTGTTGGGTATTGCCATTATTGTCACTGCCAATAGTTTGTTTTTGAAAGACGGAGGAACCATTGTGGCGGCAATCGCGTTCAGCGGAAGCGGAATATTTTTGGGAGTATGCGCACTGTTGGCGGTTCGTGTATTGTTCTCCGCTCAACTGCCATATTCCACTCTGGTCCGTTGTATTCCCGCCGCGCTTGCAACAGTAGCGACATCTCACGCCCTGGATACAATGGGCGTGCCACCACTGGTCGCACTTATCATCGCAACTGCAGTGTATGGATTAGGTTGCATGATTACCCGCGCGGTTCCACTCTCTTTGCTTCGTCTCCGTCATTCATCCTAAATAAATATCTATGAATATTGCTGTATTTTCCGATTCTCACGACAACACCGATGCGATCACGTGGGTACTCCACCATGCAAGACAAGAGGGTTGTACATATGGTATTCACTGTGGAGATATTGTTGCCGGATTTTCCGCGCAACTTCTTGCGCAATCACCCTTTCCAATAATTGCCGTATTTGGAAATAACGATGGTGATCATAAGTACTTGCGCCAGGTGGCGGCGGAAAGCAACGGGATACTGACATTCTCTGATGACGGTGGAACGGGAACGGAAACAATTGACAACAGAACGATATTTATTAGCCACTACCCCGAACCGGCGCGCCATGCCGCCTCTACCGGACGCTATGATGCCGTATTCTACGGCCATACCCACCATCATGCCATTGATGCCATCGGTAACACTCTTCTCTGCAATCCCGGTGAACTCTACGGTGGCCGAACGGGAACAATCTCTTATCTTATTTATGACACGACGCGTCATACTGTCCGTACCATTTCTATTCCACGCACCGCTGTCAAATGCCAATAAATACGAGACACAAAAAAAACCGCAGGGACATGCCCTGCGGTTTTTGGAAGTTGGAAGCGGATTACTTCAACTCCACTTTTCCTCCGGCCTCTTCAATCTTTGTCTTGATCTCTTCGGCCTCCTCCTTCTTCACGCCTTCCTTGATCACCTTCGGCGCTCCGTCTACCATATCCTTGGCCTCTTTCAGACCCAGTCCGGTAACTTCACGAACCACCTTAATCACCGCGATCTTCTTGTCGCCGGCGCTTGTCAACTCAATGTCAAACTCGCTCTTCTCCTCGGCAGCACCACCGTCCGCCGCACCGGCCGCACCCGGCATTGCCGCTACCGCCATCGGTGCCGCAGCGGATACACCAAACTTGTCCTCCAGAACTTTTACGAGCTCGGAGAGATCAAGAACGCTCATCTTCTCAATCTCTTCCACGATCCCCTTGAACTTCTCCGGGATCTCTACTGTTGTGTTCTCCTCCGTCATAGGATTATGATCATGTATTACTTATGCTTTTTGATCCGCAACCGCCTTCAAGACGGTGACCAGACCACGCACGTTGCCGGCCAGGACGTTAACAAAGCCGGACAGCGGCGCATTGATGGTGCCCACAAGTTGAGCACGCAACTGTTCTTGCGATGGCAGTTTCGCGAGCGCCTCCATCTCTTGTTGTGACAAGAGCGTTGTTCCCAGCGCACCGCCGACAATCGTCACATTGGAATTCTCCTTGGCAAAGTCCGCGATCGCTTTCGGACCGGAAACTTCATCATCCGCGGAGATCGCAATGGCGATCTGCCCCTCAAACATGCGACGCTCATATCCGTCAATTCCCGCCTCTTTCATCGCCAAAGCCAACAGACTCTTCTTGATGATGCGAAGCGGAGCATTGACAGCATACAGGGACTTCTTCAACGCCACCATAGCGTTGGCATCCAGTCCCTTGTAGTCAATCAGCGTCACACTTTTGCCATCCGTAATCGCAGTTGCGACATCGCGAACAATGTGTTCTTTTTGCTGTCGCGTCAACATACGTCAGGATGTCATGTGAGAAATTACAGATGTGCGCGCGTGGTTAGCCACCTGCGCACATGCCGTTTTCCCACAAAAAAACGACACACATAATGTGTGTCGTCGGACAGGGGGCATGCCGCCTGTACTCGGTATCCTCGTGAGGTCTTACAACTCGCCCCATGTCTTCGGACACACAATAATATTGATTGATTGTCAATGTCTAGCCTTCCGCTTTCTCCTTCGTTTCTTCTTCCGCCGGTGTTTCCTCCTTTGCTTCTTTTTCTGATCCTTCCGACGCTTCCGCCGTTTCCGCTGCCGCCACTTCCGATTCTTCACTCGCTTCCGTATTCTCCTCTGCTACACTATCCGATGTCGTCTCCGCAGTATCCTTCGTCTCTTCTGTGTTCGGCGCTTCAACAGCCTTTCCTTTCGGGCGTTTCTTCCCGCGGATAATACCATTTTTTACCAATAGATTATGCACCGTATCCGACGGCTGTGCACCAACACTGAGCCAGTGCTGAATTGCCTCCGTTTTCAATACTGTCGTTTTTGTATGCGGGTCGTGACTACCGACAACAGCAACATGGCGACCTCCCGGCGCTGCCGTATGTTCCTGAACCACAATACGATAGTAAACTTTATTGCGGCGACCAATCCGATTGAAGCGAATTTTCAGCATAAGAATCTCTCAAACTCTCTATAAACAAAGAAACGCTGCACATGCAACTTCCCCCATCATAAAGCACCTGCGCATTCTTGTCAACCGTTAGAACTATTCTCAGACTCCCTGTGAATTTCTTTCAAATAATTCAATTGTTTCAGAAACTCTTCTTCTGTAAGAATCGGGATATTGTATTTCTTTGCTGCTGCATATTTACTGCCGGGATGCTCACCGACAATCAGATAATCGGTGGCGGAACTTACACTGCTGCGCACACGGGCGCCAAGAGCCTCCAACCGTTCCCGCGCCTGCGCTCGCGTTAAATGGTGCAGCGTCCCGGTTAAAACCACCGATGCGCCGGCAAATGGAGAGACGGTGGAAATAGATTCTTCAGTCTGCGGCAATTGAACACGAACTCCGGCCTCCGTAAGACGCCGTGCCAGTTGGCGATGTTTCGTTGCGGTGAAAAACTCCATAATGGCGGATGCCGTGTGTTCCCCAATCCCCTCTATGGAAGATAGCGATGCTTTTGACGCCCATTCTGCAACATCACATGGAGTCCACAGCACCTTATCGGTACGCGCTACTGTCTGCGCCAGCACTCGTGCCGTCTGTGCGCCCACATGAGGAATTCCCATTGCTGAAAGATACCGTGCCAATGAAACGATTCGCCGCGCATCAATCGCCCGTAACAATTTTGTAATTGATGTCTCTCGGAATCCGTCCAACCCGTGAAGATCGTCTTTTGTCAAAAAGAAAATGTCCGCCAAATCGTCCACACGATTGCGTTCCACCAACTGTTCCACCGTCCGCGGACCCAATCCCTCAATATCAAACCCTTCTTTGCCAATACTATGCGCCAACATCCGAACACGCTGTGCAAAGCTGTTTCGTTTCGTACAATAGTAGGCCGCACTCTGTGCCGACGCTCCGCCTCCGATGGAACGACGCGTTACATCTCCGCCACAAACCGCTCGGGCGGCGGAAAGAAAATCAAATGGCACGGAATCTGAAGGACGCAATGTCGTCAATACCGATACAATATCGGGAATAATATCTCCGGCTTTTTGAATTACCACCGTATCTCCCACCCGAACATCCAATCGAGCAATTTCATCGGCATTGTGTAATGTTGCCCGGCGAACCACCGACCCCGCTACCCGAACCGGTCGCAAATGTGCTACCGGCGTCAATACTCCCGTTCGCCCGATTTGGATTGCGATATCCTCCACAACCGTCGTCGCTTGTTCCGCCGGAAACTTATACGCTACACCGTATCGCGGACTTTTTGCGGTATACCCGCTACGTCGCTGAAGTTCAATATCATCCACTTTAATAACAACGCCATCAATATCATACGGCTCCGATGTTCGTCGCTGAGACCATGTCTGATAGTATTGCTCCACGTCTTCCAATGTGGCACACTGCCGTGCATGAGGATTTGTTTTGAAATGCAATTGCGCCAACAGGTGTAATTCTTCCCACTGGGTACGCGGTAGACGATAGTCCGTACCCCGCGGATCAAACAGATCAATATCATAAAAGAACGCATCCAATGTACGCTGTGCCGTTATACGAGAATCCAATTGACGCACACTGCCGGCGGCGGCATTGCGTGGATTGGCAAACGGTGGCTCTCCCGCACGCTCTCGTTGAGTATTTAGCGCGGTAAATACCGGACGCGGCATCCAAATTTCTCCCACTGCCACCACATCCACCGGAGCGGACAATCGCAACGGCACGCTGCGAATCGTTCGCACATTGGCGGTGATATCTTCTCCTATGGTGCCATCTCCACGAGTTGCCGCTTTCACCAATTTTCCGCGACGATATGTCACAACAACCTTCACACCGTCAATTTTTAGCTCACACACATATGACGGTGGTGTTTCAGTACCCAGATAACGCATCAGCCGTGTCTGCCATGCGCGCAACTGCTCCGCATCAAACACATCATCAAACGACCACTGACGCACGGCATGGCGAACCTTTGTAAATTCCGATCGCGGAGTTCCGCCAACTCGCTGCGTCGGAGATGTTGGTGTTATAAGATCCGGATACCGTTGCTCCAATTCCGCCAACTCTTCCATGAGCGCATCATATGCCGCATCACTGATGGTGGGAGCGTCTAATACATAATATGCATGATTATGTGCATCAATCTCTGCACGCAACACCCGAATTCTCTCTGCTGCCGCCTGTTTATTCATCATCTGTTGCATAGCGCGTATCTGTCGCTCCAATAAGGGTTCCGCGCCAGTCCGCCCCATCCAAATACGCACGGAATTGTGAGAGATCGGTTCCGTCCACCATACATACACGCATTGCATGTTCTTGTGCGAACTGCGCGGCGATCGGATCAAACGGCGCGTGCATCCCCGGTGACCACTCCGGACCAATCAGTGCGCGATAATCATCCCAGCGCAACTGAGTATACCGCCGTGCGTCAGCGTGTGTACGCGGATCATGATCATAAACACTGTCTATATTGGAAAGATTGATAACGGTATCCGCCCCCAAATTATGTCCCAATACCACCGCATCAAAATCCGTAGAAAATCCCGGACGCCACCCGGACCCGATAACCACCGGCTCTTTACAATGTAAAAACTCCGCATAATCATGTGGATTATCGTTTACTCGCGGATGTGCCACCGTACGAAAAATCGTCCGTAACAGATGAGCGTTTAATCGTGTAGCATGAATTCCAATCCAGTCTTTATCTTCATTGGTCATGGTTTGATCAATCGCCTCTGCACTTTCCACATATGTTCGCGCCGTTCGTCCACCACCGACGATAATAACAAATCGCTGAGAGCGATCTACATACTCCATCACAACATCACGAAACGCTGACACAAATTCCGTATCCACGCCATCCGCCGTTTTCGGCGCTACCAATGATCCACCCAATGACACAACAATGGGAGATGAAGATTTACTCATAAAATTTATCCATTAGTTTCTGCCTTATGTGGCAAACTATTTAACATCCCGTTGCCGGAACATAACCGGCATCTCTTGCCGATTGTTCCGTAACAAAACACCGAAGATTTTCCGGCTTAATTCGACGAGCAAACCGACACGTCGGCGGATAATACTTGGTGGAATTTTTGCTTCCGACGAATGCACAGGTGCGTGAATCGGGTAGAGAGTGATGTAGTTGCCGCCCATCGCCAATCGGGTTTGTCACCCGACAATCGGGAACATCTACTGCGGCATGTACCACCATTGGTGGAACATTTGCTCGTTGCGCATAATAGAGTGCGCCAAATGCAAACCCTCCTCCGATACCGCTTAAAAACAGCGCCACTCCTCCTATGCGACGCAGGATATCTCGTGTCATGTTGACAGATTTCATGCACGCTGATATTATAACAAACGACGGTGTGCTTTCATTGTAGCACATGTTTTTTGTCTAAGAAGACGGTTATGGCTCATCGTAAAGCGGGCGGCTCTACACGACTCGGACGCGACTCAATTTCCAAGCGCTTGGGCGTGAAACGATTCGGCTCTCAGCGTGTTAAAACCGGAGAAATTCTGGTCCGACAACGAGGAACAAAGTTTCACCCGGGAGAAAATGTTAAGCGTACCGGTGATGATACGCTTATCGCATTGACGGACGGGACGGTACAGTTTGCCGTTAAAAAGGTTCGCGCATTTACAGGAAAACTGGTTAAGCGACGGTTTATCAATGTGATTCGCGCACAGTAGAACCAAACAAAAAACAGCGTGGAAACGCTGTTTTTTTGTATTATTCCCCTTTCTTACTGAACGCGCTCATCTCCAACAATGCGTCCGTCTCGCAACGACACCACCCGATCAACATACTTCCGATCATCTTCTTCATGCGTTACCATCACGATAGTTTGTCCACCGGTTGCCAAATCACGCATCAGCGATAGCACCGTTTCCGCCGACTCTGAATCAAGATTTGCCGTAGGCTCATCGGCAAACAATACCGCCGGACGATTCACCAATGCTCGCGCAATACTCACCCGCTGCTGTTCTCCACCGGACAACTCTGCCGGAACATTTGATATGCGATGAGACAGTCCCACACGGGAAATAATATCACGAACATGCTTATGATCCTCAGAACGAACAACACGAGATGCCAACAGTGGCAACAGGACATTTTCATATAATGTCAATTCCGGCACCAACGCATAGTCTTGAAATACATACCCAATCGTCGTCAAACGAAGCTGTGATCGTTGTGCCGGCGACAGTGTCCGTGTATCAGTACCATTGAGAAACACCGTACCCTGTGTCGGCCTATCCAACAATGCCAATTGATGAAGGAACGTACTCTTTCCACTCCCGCTTCTCCCCATCAATGCTGTAAACTCTCCGACATAAAATGCACAGGATACATCTCGTAACGCATGAATCGGCTGCGTACTTTGTGCATGATATGTTCGGGAGACGCCGCGTGCCTCTACGGCCACGGGACGAGAGGTGTCTGTTATCGCATGAGCCATAAGATTTCTTTTCGTGTTTCTCGCAATGCCGGTATCAGTGATCCGATAAAACCGGCAATGAGGAATAGAATCGCCGCCGCCCGAAGCGATTGCGAATCGGTAAATAATACCAATGGTCCCATCGGAAAATCAATCGGATGCGCGGAAAAGTATGTTGTTACTCCGTATCGCATGGTCATATATCCCAATACCATACCGACGATTGTATACACCATTCCGCGAATTACGTATGACAAAACAATACTGCTTCGTCGCACTCCGATTGCTTTAAGAATACCAATTTGTTTCCGACGATTAACAATATCAATAAATACGATAATAAAAATCACCAATCCCGCAACAAATGCCCCGATAACGCGCAGCATGGTACCAATCATATCAAACGCTTGATTGATACTGCGCCCAAACGCCAATTTTGCATACCAATCACTGATTTTTACGGAATCTCCCAACAACGATCGCGCCAATGCCACCGTCTGCGCCGCCCGCTCTTTACGATCTAACCGCACAATAATTTCCGTCGCTTCCACATGTGTTCCCAACACGCTGTCCAAATCTCCACGCGGAACGATAATCCGCGCATCGGTCTCAAAATTTTTCGTCTTAAAAATGCCGACAACATCATAATCACGCGTCACTCCATTCGTATATGCAATGGTAATTGTATCTCCCACCTGAACACCGCCAAGGTCATTTTGAAATACTGAACTTCCATATCCTCCGGCAATCTCCGCACCAACCAACGCCACCCCGCGCTCATTGGCATGAATATACCGACCATCCAACAATGACCCCGGAATATCAATTGCTGCCGCCTCCGCTTCCGGATCCACTCCCATGATAGACGCACCCATACTGTTTACTTCCCGCCCGTCACCAACCGGATCAAATGTGACGGTGGAATTGGAAAATAGATGAATGGAAATGGCACGAACCCCGGGAAGATTTCTCAATATATCCACAACATGCGGTGCATCGGCAATAATCTTCTCATCATCCGCCGCCTCCACAATCATTTCTCCAAACTGATATTCAATTTTTGTTTGGTCCATTGTTGCGGAAACACCGGTAAACACGGAATCAATAAATAACAGATTTAAAAACACCGCCGCCAAAATCACCACCGTCATTATCAACGATCCGCGATCTGCGCGACGAAGAGCGCGAAACGCAAGAAATACCGCAACAACAACTGTTCGGATTCCTTTTTTCAATTCACTTACCATCGCTGTGCGATCACCGTGTCCTCATCCAATCCGCTGCGCACGACAATTCCATCATCTCCAACCATTTCCACTTCAATACGTTGGGGCTGAAACAATCCGTCCTCTGTACGCACGCGAACATACCACCCATCATCGCGACGCTGAGCACTTTCTCGCGGAATTCGTAAACTTCGCTCCCGACGCTCCACAACAATCCACACATCGGCGGATAATCCTTCTCGCAACACTTCATGAGGAATGCCATTTGCCACGATGCGAGCAATAACATATGAACTGTTTTGTCGCTGAATCACCGAGGGCTCCACGGATTCAATTGTGCCAAAAAATTCTTGATTTCCCAGTGCATCAAAAACTATTCGTACTTGTTGTCCGCGTGAAATTTCACCGCTGTCCACTTCCGGAACCAATGCTTCCAGCATAAGGGAGGACGGATCAATGATACGCACCAGCACCCCCCGGGCCAGTGCACCAATGTCCGGAACATCACCAACAACAAGTCCATCCATCGGAGCACGTAGTACGGACTTGCTCGCCGCAATCTTCGCCGCTCGCGCCGCTGATCGCGCCTGCTCACTTGCCGATACAAGACGTGTACGATCCTCCGGCTTTAATCGTTCCCAATGACGGCGCGCTCGTTGCTCCGCCGCTTCCGCCTGCCGTACCGCTTCCTCATACTGCGCCACTCGTTCCGCCGCTTCCCGAATATCGGTACGCAATATGATTTGCCCGGCAGTGACATAATCTCCCGTTGCCACCGATACGGATGTAATGCGTAACGGTACCTCACTCTCCACCACGGCAGCACGTTGCGCCCGCAATGTCGCATCAGCGGTAACAGTTCGTTGCACCGCGGCATACGTCGGACGTATTGTCGGTGTTTCCGCACTGACAATATTTTGCGTCCGTTTATGAGATACGAAAAGCACTCCCCATACCGCACCAACAACACATAGCGCAATCAACGTATACAGCGTCGCTTTCTTCATATAATTTCATATTACACACAACGCCGCCCCCACAATATTATGCATAAACACTATGGCAGGTGCCAAAACACCAAGAAACACCGTTTTCGCGGCATGAATATGAACGTATCTACTAGAGATCCAGTTCCCCAACAACTTCATCCAGTGTTTTTCGGCTCGGTGTCGCCTCTTCTTGCTGTGATTCCCGTTGCTCAGACCGCTCATGTCGTCGTCGCTCCGATCCTTCCGGCTCGTTGATCTTGAGATTGACGCGCGCATTGTCTCGCGCTCCCACGGTACGCAACAATGTCCGAATCGCCTTTGCCGTTGCACCTTCGCGCCCAATAACCATCCCCATGTCTTGCGGATCCACTGTCAGCGTAATCAATACGCCCATTTCATCCACCGTGCGATCCACCTGTACCGCCTCCGGCTTATCTACAATTTGCTTTACCACAAACTCCACGAACTCTTGGTCCGTCACACGCTGTGTCATACTCGTTTCTTAAAAACCTTCTTACCCATGCGCACATGTGCACACGTACTTTCATTGTATGGCACACCGTGAACAACGTCAATACGCCGGCGTCGGTTTAATAAGCGCATTACCACCAAAAATATTCCATAAATACTTCTTTAATGCAAAAGTCTTGGGGTGCGCCAGATAATCCTCTATACCACGTGCATGCACATTCCCGGTAATAAGAGATACTTTTTCACCATGATTACCACGCTGCATTGCATCCATTACATCTAAACTATTTTTTAACATTAACACTGTGCGCCCGTCAGCAACATGTGACAGAAAAAAGCGTTCTGGTATATTAAATTTATAATTTAATGAAACATCTGCAATAGCGCCATACTTGCTGTATAATGATATTGGAATTGCCAATGCTATACGCGCAAGACGATCTTCATGTTTCTGTGCATATAATGCAAGAAATGTTGACATAGTAAAAGCTGTAATTTCAAGCGCTTTATACGCATCTACACTATGCGCAATATCAACATAAAATGCCTTCTTCCCCTTCTCTTGTGCATAATCTGCAAGCGCATCAAAATATCCTCTTCCATATTCCAAAAGTGCAACATCGGCTGTACGAATTGCTTGAGAAAGTAAAATGTAATCACGATTATTATAGAAATGTTTCCAATCATGTGCTATGCCAATATTATGTAGTTGTGCATGATCAATGTCATGAAACTGATTTACAAAACTCCCTTCATTATATTGTGGTATGACATTTGACTCTTCCTCTCTTAGGCATATGAGCATCATATTTCTCTCCCTATCCAACTTTTGATTGGGAGCTTTATTTAATAGTTTTGCACCGATTCCGCTCATGCCGAACACTACCGCAGCCACTACTGCATCCTCTTTATAGAGAAATGACGGTGGGGCGATAAATCCGCTCTGCGGGGCTACGTCTTCCCTCTCCATCTCTGTAATGTCATGGAGAGAAGTATGTAACTCTTCTTCCGCGGCATCATAAAGCTCTTGTAAATGTGCATCTTTATGCAATGCATCTGCAACCTCTTCCACCTCAGAACTCTCCACAAGACGGGCAAGTGCCGCGTGTTGATCGTCCGTATTATCCAACTGTGCAATATCACTCATGGAGTGTCTGATACGTGATAGGGGCGCAGCATACCGCTCCGTCACTACCGACGAACCAAACACGGTATCCGGCGACGCCGCCATTGCCGCCGCCCCTGCTGCCGCCGCTTTAAGAAAATCTCTACGATCCATTATGCTATTGTATCAATTGCTTGAACTATGCGCTCCAATGTTTCCTCTTTTCCCAAAACCCATGCACACTCAAACGGACTCGGACTTCGTTTTGCGCCGGTAAGCGCAACACGCACGGGCCATAAAAGATCTCCGCGCTTCTCTCCCGCCGCCTCCATCAACTCGCGCTCTATCGCTTCCCGTGTCCACTCATCCTCCGGAATCGCACGCAATACCGTTAACGCGTGACTCAGTGCCGCTCGTGTCTCTTCGTCCGTATTCTTCTTCCATCGCAACATATTTACATCGGAAATCTCCGGACGAGCAAAGAAATATGCCGCTTGTTCAACACCAAACTCCGCCAGTGTCTCCAATCGCTCTCGTACAACCGCCGCCACACGGTACAAATATTCAGAATGCGTATACCGCTCATCGGCGACACGAAAGAACTCTTGGGTTTGCAAGAATGGCAGTGCCGCCTCCACCAACTGTTGTGGATTCATGCGTTTAATATGTTGCATATTAAACCAACGCAGGCGAGAGAGATCACAGACCGCCCCCGACGCATTCACATCATGCAATGAAAATCGCTCTTGCAATTCCTCCATGGTAAAAATCTCCTGCGTTTCTCCTTTTCCGGGATTCCATCCCAACAACGCCACAAAATTCACCAATGCCTGCGGTAGAAATCCCTTCTCCTTGTAGTCTTCCACCGCCACATCACCCTGCCGCTTGGAAAGCTTGCTCCGGTCCGGATTGAGTAGCAGAGGAACATGGGCAAACCGCGGAGCGTCCCACCCGAATGCACGATATAACAATATATGCTTTGGAGTGCTGGGTAACCACTCTTCACCGCGAATTACATGGGTGATGCGCATTTCATGATCATCCACCACGCTCGCCAAATGATACGTCGGAAACCCATCGGATTTAAGAAGTACTTGATCATCAATCGTATCCGTTTCCACGGTAATCCGTCCGCGTACTTCATCATCAATAACAATCGTCTCCCCGCGCGGAACCGCCAGTCGTACAACATATGATGCACCCTCCCGAACTCGTTTCTCCGCCTCTTCAGAAGCAATTCCGCGACAATGTCCATCATACATCGGAGGTTGCTTGGCCGCTTGCTGTGCCGCTCGCACCGCCTGTAACCGTTCCGCATCGCAAAAGCAATAATAGGCATCACCGGATTCAATCAGTCGTCTCACTTGCACACGATAACGCTCCAATCGCTGAGATTGTGTGTACGGCCCATACGCTCCCACCTCGCTCTGCACACCGTCTTGCATCAATACCCCCTCATCCGGAACAATTCCCGCCCATTCCAGTGAGCGCAACATATTGTCCACCGCGCCATCCACACTGCGCGATTGATCCGTATCCTCCACTCGCAATACAAACGTCCCACCCCGCGCTTTGGCAAACAAATAATTATACAGTGCCGTTCGTAATCCTCCGATGTGCAAATACCCCGTCGGCGAAGGCGCAAACCGTGTCCGTACCGTCATACCAAAGTAATCACTGATTACCTTTGTATACTACATGGAATTATACAATCTATCAATTAGTGATGATACGAAGGGCATCGTGATGATTATCACATATCGTTACATGCCGAATATAATAATCCCAGTCCGCTACCGTATTATAATGCGCTGTTGCCGTCCGCATCCAATCAAAAAGACCGTCCCAATAGTCATGTTTGATACAAATGACCGGAACTGCCGAAGCAAGATCCGCGGAAAACAGTGCCAGCACTTCAAAAATTTCATCCATTGTTCCAAATGCTCCGGGGTAGAATACCAGCGCTTGACTATATTGTGCCATTATAATTCGTCGCAATGCCAAATCACGCACCGTGATAATATGCGTCAAAATACCATCATCCGACGTCTCCAGATCTGAAAGTGCGGGAACGCGAACTCCAATAGATGATGTACCGGCCGCCATAGCACCGGCATTTGCCGCCGACATCACACCGGGACCACCACCGGTTACAATTCCATATCCTCGCTTTCCCAATGCCTCCGCTAACGCATAGGCATCACGATATGATGTGGACTGTGGCGTGAACCGATGTGAACCATACACTGTTACAAGCGGAGTCTTCATCTTCCGCAGCGCTCGTAAACCGTCACGATACGTGGAAAAACATAATTGCTGTGACATAGAGATAAATTCTACTTATGGTGACTTAGGATTTCTTTCCATAATTACTGTTAAAGAACGCTTGGAACAACGGACCAACACCAACCACGCCGGACTGCGAAAATGTTGGTTCGTATTTCGATATGCGAAAATGCTCATAACGAAAATCATCCAAGGTCATCGGAGCATCCTCCGTCAAATGCAATTGCGGCAATGGCGTCTTTGGATTATACAGACGTAACATCTTCCTTGCTAATTTACGATTCTCATCGTAAATATGAGCATCGGCAATATTATAGAAGAGTGTTCCCACTTGCAACCCCGTAATATGTGCGACAATATGAGTCAGAAGTGCATAAACAACAATGTCATAGGGAGCACCAAAGACGAGGTCCGCCGCCCGCTGAGTTAGATGACAGTAAAGCGTTCTATCGGCAACCATAAACTGAAAGATATGCGGACAAGGGGGCAATGACATTGTGTCCAATGCCCCCACATTCCACGAACTGACCACTAACCGTTTTGAGTACGGATGTTCACGAATTTCATCCACAATTGTTTGCAATTGATCATAAACACGATCACCGCTCTCCCAATGTCGCCATTGATACATATGTCCAACATATCCATCGTCATCAGCAAAGTTATCCCAAATATGGATATTGTTCTTCAGCAGATAGTCAATCGTGTCGTCTCCACGCAAAATCCATAGCATCTCGTGTGCCGCAATACGAAAAGAAATTTTGCGTAAGGTGGTAAGAGGAAACTCACGAGAGAGATCAATCGACATTTGTACTCCGAAAAGCGAGTGTTGTCGTCCGCTGCGTGACGGTTTGAAAATACCCCGCTCTAAGCAACGACGTAATAATGCCGCATACTGTGCGTCATATCGCAACACATTTTCAGTATTCATTACCATTGTCATATAGTTGATTAATAGAAGCATCTTGCGCTCTATACATCCCGACACGGAGTAAGTTTATACAATACAAACTCTACCTCACCGCCCTCATCGCCCACACTACGCTTCACTTCGCTCAGTTCCACATTAGCATCAGCACAAATCTCTCGCAGCTCCTTCTCATCACCAAAGTTGCCAAATCCGAGATACCCGACACCATCATCAGAGAGATGTTGTGAAAGACCGACAATAAACCGACGAAGGGCACTATATCCGGGATCATACAATCCATATTGCAATAAGTCCTTGTGCCGAAAATCCTCCGGCTTTTCAATCCACGGGTGATTCCAATAGATTACGTCATATTTTGTTCCGGGAGAAAGCGCATCATAAACATCACTCTCTAATGCCATACACTGGGAACCACATTGCAATAACTCAATGTTATGACGACAGTTCCGTACAGCAGCATCAGATATATCTGTAAGTGTGACAGGGGCAACGCGTCCGGTTTTATATAAGGACAGACCTGTAATTCCGGAACCCGCACCAATCTCCAATAATGACGGAGTCACTCCGTTATGACGCTTCTTATAGTCATCCAATTCCTCAAAGAGTGTCGGCGTAAACAATTCATGTCCATGAAAAATTTCCGGTGAAAATACATCGGGAAGCACATCAATTGTTTTCTCTGTGCCGTGAAGTGGAACAGAATGCCTTCCACGGTCACGATTCTCATCCAGAATCTCTTCGGAAATATCCGCCTGAGCCAAAACCCACTGTTGGTGTGTATCTGCCACTTCATCACAATGGCCGGATTCACCATTGTCGCCTGTCGTCGCCGTCACAGGTGCATGTGAAGCATATGGTGTAGGAATATTTTTATCGTTCATCATATTAACGCTTATTAATTATCACAAACCTCCTATACATTCAGCGAACCATTTTTGTAAAAACATAACAAATATTTATATATGTCAACTACAAATATTTCCTTCTGTTAAGCCAAAAATAGAACTATCCCTCTCTTATTCATAAATGTTGTACACCAGGCACTTCTTGGTTTATACTGAAATATATAAATGAATCTTTCCATTATGAATACCCAACATCTTCTCCTAAAACTTCAGCATCTCGGCATGACCGAACGTGAAGCGATTATTTATCTCTCTCTTTTAAAACTGGGACAAGCAACAGCATATAAAGTCGGAAAAATTGCCGGTATGCGTGTTTCTTCCACATATGTTATTTTGGAAAAACTTCATGCGGATGGATTTGTCTTAAAAACACCGGGAACAAAAAAAATAACATTCTCTGCAAGAAAGCCACAGGAACTCCTCTCTGATTTCCGCGCTAAAGTAAATGAATTTGAGGATATCATTCCGCTACTTCAACGTGAAGCGCAGAATAATCCCATATCGGATACACTTATCTTTAGTGGATATGATGGAATTGCAGAGGCGCTGAATTATCGCTATGATACTACTTGCCGCACATCTACCGCCTGCCTTTATTCAAGTATTCCAAGCAATGATCCCAAGCTGCTTTCTCTCTATACGACATGGGATCGCAAAGCTATTACGGATGGGGCGATATTTACAATCATCCTTCCAAAGACTCGCGATATTGTAAAATTCACAGAAATTGTTCCGGAAAAATATGAAAATTCTCGCTACATTGATCCAAAATACTACTTTATTGAAAGTGCGATTGAAATTATCGGTACCGCGTTCGTTCGGATTATTTCCCATGAAAAAAAGACCGCCACTATTATTGACGATGTCCACACGGCACAAACAATGCGTCAAATTTTTACACTAATTTATGATAATATTTCACAACCTTGGTAACTATTGTCGCCATAATAGGCGATAAATGCTTTGTAACACTCTATTGTAAATTATAATTACCGGAAATACTACCACACTCCGTAGCATTTTGCCCAGGCGGTGAGGCTGGTGGATGGTGCGGTATATCCACTCCACGCCCCACCGACGCATCCACCGCGGAGCACGAGGAACGGCACCGGTAAGAAAATCCACGGCACCGCCAACGCCCACCGCAACACCGGTTGCGCCCTGTGCTCGCAACGCCTCCAAAAAATACTCCTGTTGCGGTGCGCCGAAATTTGCAATATATATCGCCGGTGCCTTGTGAATGGAGGATGAAGAGTATGCCTCTATTCCTTCACACCGAACATCTTCACCCGTTACCTGCAATTGCGGGTACCGCTCTCGCACTACCCGTTGAACCGTATGCCATTGTGACAATCCGTCCGCACGACAAAAAAAGTGTACCGACCATCCTTCTTTCTCCGCTGCGTCCAATATATCAAAGAAAAGATCCGCGCCGGCATAGCGTTGCACGGGACGATGCATTAGCCGTGCCATTAACGCTACCCCCACCCCGTCGGCAATACACATATCCGCTTGTTTTAGTACGGCACGAAATTTCTCATTACTCCGCGCCAAAAGCAAAAATTCCGGATTGACCGTCGCAATACGCAAAAATTCTCCTGTTTCTCGCATTGCCTCATCAATACGACATCTCGCCACATCCGGTGAGCACAAATCCGGCTGATAAAATACCGATGATAATTTTCCGAAACACCGACTCATATGCAATTATGATGATGCTCTATGATCTGCATCAACACTGCACGTCTCCATCACAGAATGTACCGTATGTTTCCATGCAAATCGTTTACTCTGCGCAATTGCCCGTGAACGCAACGCCTCCCGCACCGCTTTATCGCAAACGACACGACGCAGCGCCTGATAAAGAGACGTCACATCGGACGGATCACAATACTCCACCGCGTCTCCACCAACTTCGGGAATGGAGGAAACGGTTCCCGCCACCACCGGTGTCCCAACACTGAGCGCTTCCAGCACCGGTAAGCCAAATCCTTCATATAGTGATGGATATACAAACACCATTGCTCCGGCATATAACGCCGGAAGATGTTCTTGCGGTACAAATCCTACCACTCGCACATGATCCGATAAATCCATTTCTTGCACCAATCGCTCCACGTCGGTAATCAATGGAGCAAGATGCGGCATCAATGCACCGGAAATAACCAGTGGCGGCACCACGCACGGTTTCTCTGTCCGTAACCGTGCATACGCACGCAACAGCGTTGTCACATTTTTGCGCACATCCAATCCTCCACCAAAATACAGATAATCGCCGTCTTGCACACCGTACAAATCCAAAATACGATGACGCTCCTCCGATGATGGTGGCGAGGATTTAAACATTGGATCACAATCAATATGCTGTACGGTAATCCGTGTAGACGGTACACCCAACAGACGCACGACATCATCCCGCGTATGATTGGAAATGGCGATCAGTGCATCTGCACGAACAATGGCACGCTCCGTCAAATACTGGTAGAATCGCTTGCGTACATTATTGAGATACTGTGGAAATATATGCGGCACAAGATCATGCACAACCATAACATGGTGCACGCCCTGTATGATGGTCGGACACTGGTACAACGATAAGAACACATCACAGCCGTCCGCTCGCACCCGACGCGGCAATAATACACGCTCCCATAAAATTTTCCGTACCAAGTCATCTCGCGTATACAACGGAGGAAGGAACGCTCGCACCGTACAGCGTTCCCGCACCGATGACGGCAGCGATTGCACCATGGCACGGATAGACTCTTCCTCCGCATAAAATACAATCTGTATATCACCATACTTCCCCCGCTGCATGTCCTCCAAGAGTGTGCGCACAAAATGATACGTCACTTCCCCGATACCACTCCCTCGCTTCCGCAGAAACGATACATTAATACCAATCTTCATAAAACACTCCTTCTTGTTACCCTTCTTTCATCCTACCATACCTACGTAGTGTGAAACCGCCGACACTACCGAACCTCATCTTCTCCATCAAGTAAAGCATATATTCCGCTCCGTTCATTGACACGAGCGTTCCGCACAAGATCATCCCGCCTAAGAAGTTGTGCATACTTTTGATGTGAAGGTTTTTCTGACGCACCGATTACTTTTTCCGCGACAATAACAGACACTTTTGCGGGATCATTTTTTATACTATTATCAACGTTTATTTCGCTTTTTTTATGTATCATGTATAATGCATAAAAGTGCAATAATAAAAATCCTATAAATGTTTTGGTATGACACAGGAGACACGTCACATCACAAAGGATAAAACAATCGTAGTCGTTGGACTGGGATATGTCGGGCTGCCATTGGCGTTGCTGGCACGAGAAGCCGGCTATGATGTTATCGGGCTTGATGTGCGAAAAGAATGGGTGGATATGATCAACCAAGGAACCTGTCCTATCAATGATGATGAGAAGGTTACAGACAAATTTGAGCGCTTCCGCTTCCCCGCAACGATAGATCCTGCGGAAATCGCCAAAGGAGATATCATCTTGATTGCCGTACCAACACCGGTTGATGAGAATCAAAACCCCGTTTATGACTATGTCGTCGATGCATCAACAACCGTTGCGGAAAACATGAAAGCGGGAGCACTTGTTGTCCTGGAATCCACCGTCAATCCCGGTACCTGTGAAACCATCGTTCGTCCGATTTTTGAGCGTGCCGGATTTACCATCGGAACAGACGTGGACATCGCCCACTGTCCGGAACGAATTGATCCCGGAAAGTCATCATTTAGCGCCGGGTATCATATTGGAAATACGGCACGGGTGGTCGGTGCGTTTACTCCGGACGGAACAACGCGAGCGGCGGAATTTTATCGATCTATCATTGATGCGGAAATTCGGGAAATGAAGTCCATTCGCGAGGCGGAGGCGGTGAAAATTTTGGAAAACTCATTCCGAGATATCAATATTGCATTTATCAATGAAATTGCACAGAGCTTTGACCATCTCGGGATTGACGTATTGGATGTTATTGAGGGCGCAAAAACAAAGCCGTATGCATTTATGGCACACTACCCCAGTTGCGGCGTTGGCGGTCACTGCATTCCCGTTGATCCGTATTACTTGATTGAAAGCGCACAACGCAGCGGGTTTGATCACCAGTTTATGCGACAAGCGCGCAAGGTCAATAACTTTATGCCGGAGTATTCCGTAGAACGCATGCAGGATGCTCTCAATGACATTAAACGCCCGATGAACGGTGAGACAATCGGACTCCTGGGACTGGCATATAAAGCCAATGTTGATGATATGCGTGAATCTCCTTCGTTCAAAATCATTAAACACCTACGCAAGCACGGAGCAAATGTCATCACCTATGACCCACACATTCTTCACAAATCGGACAGACAGACACTGGAAGATGTACTGAACGATGTTGATCACGTCTTCATCGCCACAAACCACGATGAATTTGTGGATATGGATCTCTCATTACTAAAAAAGCACGATATCAAGATTGTATTGGATGGAAAGAATTGTATGGATAAAGACGCCATTGAGGCCATGGGCATCATTTATCGCGGAATTGGTCGGTAGAAAAACCATCATTAAAAAGACTGCTCATACTGTGCAGTCTTTTTTTGCCTAATTCCGTTTTTCCATTTAAAATAGAACTATAATTCTTTTGGATGATTCTTTATGAAGCTGATTGTAAACATGCCGGGATACAATGAGGAGAAGCACATCGCAGAGACAATTCGGCGTGTACCGCGAACGATTGATGGAATTGATGAAGTATTGGTACAGGTAATTGACGATGGGTCGGTAGACCGCACCGTAGAAGAAGCACGAGCAGGCGGTGCGGATATTATTATTTCTCATGATGGTAATCGTGGACTCGGTGTAATGTTTCGCACGATGCGACAAAGCGCATTGGAACACGGAGCGGACATTATGGTAAATATTGATGCGGACGGACAGTTTGATCCACAGGATATTAAAAAACTTATCCGTCCAATTTTAGAGAAAACGGCAGATATTGTCATTGCGGACCGCTTCTCCAAGAGTACGGCAAAGAATATCCCCTTCCTCAAAGATAAGCTGAATCGTCTGGGTGCATGGCTTGTCGCCAAAGCCACCGGTGTTCCGGTTGTAGATCTTACCTGTGGATTTCGAGCACATAGCCGAGAGGCGATGTTGCGATTGAGTGATCCGGCGGGATTTACCTATACACAAGAAACAATCATTGACGCGATCGGTAAAAATCTCAAACTTCAATGGGTTCCGGTTGTTGTACACTATCATGCTCAACGCAAGAGCCGTGTTGTCAAGACAATTTGGAATTATGTCAATAACAGTGCGCGAATTATCATTCGTGCGTTTCGCGATATCCAACCAATGAAGTTTTTTGCCATTCCGGGTATTTTGTTTATGATCGCATCCGCTGTGGGATTTTTCATTCTTCGTGGCGCCTATCCACTGACAACGGTGGCTTTCTTTCTCGTTGGTATGCAGTTCTTAACATTCGGATTGATCGCCGATATGATGCGAGGAACACGAATGCAAAATGAGGAAGTTCTCTATCGCCTGCGCCGTAACGAATGGCGTGAAAATCACAAACACTAACCCTATGCCTACATCTGATACTCCGCGCATTCTCTTTCTCTCTCGCGCCTACCCGCCGGTTACCGGTGGTATTGAGAATCAAAATTATGAAATCTCCCGCGCTCTCGCCCGGCGTGTTCCATGCACGGTTATCGCAAACAAGCATGGAAAACGCGCGCTCCCTCTCTTTCTTCCCTATGCGTTAATCGTAACTCTGTGGAACATGCGTACGCATGATGTGTTATTGCTGGGCGATGGCGTATTGGGAATTATCGGCGGGTTTGTAAAAATCTTCTACGGCAACCGCAAGAAAGTCTTATGTATTGTTCACGGACTTGATTTGACATTCAACAACAATATCTATCAAAATTTCTGGGTCAAACAATTTATTCCCGATGCCGATCGCCTTATTGCCGTCGGTAATCAAACAATTAAAGAAGGTGTGACTCGCGGAATTCCGGAAGAAAAATTTGTTTTTGTTCCCAATGGTGTTGATGTGAAAAAATTTGCCCTCGGAACACCGGATCGCAAAGCACTGTCTGTACTACTGAAAAAAGATCTTAGCGATGATACTCGTGTTCTTTTTACCGGCGGACGGTTGGTAAAACGCAAGGGTGTGGCATGGTTTATCCGGACCATTCTACCCACTCTACCGGACAATATTATTTATGCTGTTGCCGGAGACGGCCCCGATCGCACAAATATTGAGGCGGCGATTCGGGAAAATGGTATGCAAGACCGTGTTGTGCTATTAGGATATGTCAGTGATGACGATCGCCGGACACTCCTCCACAGTTGCGACCTCTTTATTCAGCCAAATATTCCGGTAGAGGGTGATATGGAAGGATTCGGGTTGGTGGTGCTGGAAGCCGGTAGCAGCGGCATTGTTGTCGTAGCTTCACGATTGGAAGGATTGAAGGATGCGATTCATGATGGTAAAAACGGAATTCTTGTTCCTCCGGAAGATGCTGATGCGTGGAAGGAAACCGTTATAACACTTCTGAGTGATGACGATAAACGGACGGCGATGGGACGTGCGGCACACGAATATATTACAAAACACTTTACATGGGACGCCATCGCCGCTCGCTATGTAGAAGTGATTGAACAAACACCGGCACGACGGTAAAAACCTTTATTACAACACATTTTTCGTATTGACGCACGTTGTGCTTTAGCGGTACAATACACTATGGCGCTTTGTGAAAAGTGCCATCCCGTTGGTGCTTCGGCACCATCTATGAATGGGCCCGTTCGTTCACAGTAAAAGAGATAAAGACCTCATCGATGTATGTGGATTTCCATGTACATCATGAGTCATGAAGCTATGACCGAAGAATATCGCGACGATATTGAGGAGATGGAAGAGGATGATGATCGTACCTTCGGCGAGTGGCTGCAAGACAATTTGCGCGTGATTATCAGCGTGATTATTGTGTTGCTGCTGGCGCTGGGCATCTACTCCTACTCCAAGCGTTCGCAGGAGGCGCGCATGGTTGCCGACACCTCCGGCGCAAACACCGCTACGGAAACATCTGCACAAGATGATGGTGGCGTGATGGCGCAAATTGGTGATGCCGTAACGGGTGGAGCAAAGAAAGCGGCGGATACCGCTGCTGCTGCCGCCGGTGCGGCTAAAGATGCGGCAACAGGTGCTGTAGAAACTGCGAAGAACAGCATGAAGAAGGATGATGCACCGCAAGTTATGGCACAAGATGACGCACGCAACACAACGGCTGCACGCGACACCTTAACGGGTGATGCATACACCTTGGTGGCGCGAGCCGGGGATGGTAAAACACATCTGGCGCGACGCGCACTATCCGGATATCTGGCACAACACCCGGTAGACGGATTGACCGCAGCACATAAGGTCTACATTGAAGACTACCTGCAAAAGGCAGTTGGAGGACCGACGATGCTACGGATTGGACAAGAGGTACGCTTCTCAACGGACTTGATTAAACAAGCCATTGAGCGAGCGCAACGCCTCAATGACATGCAGCTGCGCAACTTGCAGAAGTATGCGGCCGCCGCTTCTCTCTCCTAGACGTCTGTGACGAACACTTACAGGGAAAACGCAACAGCTTCATGTCCTTTACAAAAAACACCGCCAGCGTGCGGTGTTTTTTATTTATGGACGATTGGCGGGAACAACACTAATGCGTGTACCGAGTGTTGCACCGTACGAGCGTATTGCGCCGTGCGGCAATTCAAGAACATACCGTGCCGGCAACCGTGGTCGCAAGATTGTGGAATCAAACGGAACTCCACTGCGAATATCTACAATTTCCCACCGTGCGTTAATCCATACGATATCCAATGGAATAGATGTTTTATTCATCCAAAACGCATGACGGGCGCTGGACGGAAATACGAATAACATTCCGCATTGTTTACATAGTTGTGAATGATGTTGTAGTCCGCGACGACGGGTTTCCTCTCTTGCCGCCACTGTCGCTACAACAACGGCATCGTTAATACTTATACGCACCGTATCGCCATCGGCATACTCCTCAATACCATCTATATCATCTATCGCCCCCGGCAGCGGACTTAACAGACCGATACAGAGTACTACCGTGAAGAAGATTTTACCGTAGGTTGTGTATGTTCCACCCATAAAAGTAAACCGATCATGATGATTGCAACAGTGACAACCACTGTTGCTTTAACGGTAACTGTTGCATGAACCGAGCCAAACGCCACTGCCCCAATCAGTCCCGCATACAGTAACGCAATATGTCGTGAAGACCATCCGCGATCCGCTAAACGATAATGTAAATGTCGTCGATCCGGCGCAAACGGTGAGACACCGGCACGAAGACGGGAAAAGATTACCCATACCGCATCCACTAACGGAACAATCATTACCAATAGCGTTGTCGCGATTTTCGCACCGGCGATAATCGCCAATGACGCCACCACCACTCCCCAGAAAAATGCTCCCGTTGTCCCCGCAATGATGCGAGATGGCGCCCAGTTCCATACAAGAAATCCGCCGGTTGCACCCATGAGTGCCGCGGCGGCAATCGCCACCGGCGGCTGATGAACATGAGGCAACAGTGCGGTGGCAAAGATTGTTCCTCCCGCTACCAGCGCCACCATTCCGCCCAGTCCGTCCACACCATCCAACCAATTCATCACATTCATAATCCCGACAACCCACAGAATCGTAAGAACAAAACTTGTCAATGAAAACACGGTATCGGGTGAAAATACAATCATTGCATCGCGAAATGGATGAGATACCGCCGTAATCCGAATCTCACCGATAAACAATAACATTGCAATCCATACATGTGCAGCTAACTGCGTCCGCCAGGTTACGACACGATAATCATCCCACAATCCGACAAGCACGACTCCGCCCAATGCAATCAACAATATCACCCACCGAGTGTCCGGAACAAAATTCGGATGCACCAAAAGAGCAATAACAAATGCCGCCACCATCGCCACACCGCCCAGTCGCACCGGATGAGATACCGGACGACGTGCCTCCACTCGGCGAGAAGGCAAATATCGCGCCACACCGACCAGTGCGGCGCATCCAATCACCGCTATGCCCCACGCCGTTAAAAATGCTGTTACATACATCATGAGCATCGCTCAAATAATAGCGTGTTCTGTCGCTGTATAATTGCCTCCGCTGTCTGTGGCAAGAACGGGCGTATCACTGTCCCCAATACCGCCACATCATCAACAAAGGACTGCATCACTGTTTGGTACGCCTCAGGATCCGTCTTCCGAAGTGTCCACGGCGCCTGTTGCTCCATTCGGGTATTCATTTCATTTACCATCTCCCAAATAACAGCCAATGCCTCTCGCATTTCCATTCGGCGCACCAGTGGAATAATTCGTGCCTTCATTTCCGCAATTCGCGCAGATCCATCCGATGGTGTCATTCCTTCTGGCGTAAGAGCGGCAATGCGACGAACAAGATTTCCCAACCCATTGACAAGATCCGCCGTGTACGTTGCATCCATTCGATCCCACGATAAATCACTATCGTCTCCAAACGCCGACAGCGTCAATAATACATACCGTGTTCCGTCCACACCGTAACGCTCTACCATTTCGGATGGAGAAATAACATTTCCCAACGACTTACTCATTTTCTGACCATCCACGCTGATAAATCCGTTAATAAACACCTGCCGGCTTGGCGGAAGCCCCGCCGCCAGTAACATCGCTTGCCACATCGCACTCTGTTGTCGCAGATTGTCTTTCCCGGCGATTTGTATGGCGCGCGGCTCTGTCGGCGTTCCCCAAAATCGCACAAACCGATCCTCATCATCCGGCCAGTGCAATGTGGAAATATAATTAGTCAATGCGTCAAACCACACATACATCACATGTTCATCATCACCGGGAACGGGAACGCCCCACGGAACCTTCCGTCGTAATCGTGAAATGGAAAAATCCTGCAATCCGCGCTCCACAAACGATCGCACCTCATTCAATCGCTTCTGCGGAACAACAAAATCCGTATAACGATTGTAAAGTTCCAACAGCGGCTCTTGAAATGCACTGAACCGAAAGAAGTAATTTTCTTCCTCCCCTTCTTGCAGCGGCCGGTCCGGATGAAACGGGCACCGCCCATGATCCAACTCACTGTCCGTCTTTTCCAACTCACATCCAATACAATACTTTGTATAATAGGTCTTTTTATAGATATATCCATTGGCATCTACTCGCCGCCACAACTCTTGCGCCGCCGCCTTATGATATGCATCCGTGGTACGAATAAACTGTGTCGGTGATACATTTAACAACGTCTCCAACTCCCGGAACGTCTTTGCGTACTGATCCACATAATCCTGCGGGGGCACCTTTGCCTCCTGTGCTTTCTCATAAATTTTTGCCCCATGCTCATCCGTTCCGGTATTAAAGACAACATCACGTCCTTCCGCTCGCTCCATTCGCGCCCGCACATCCGCCAAAACAATCTCCCATGCAAAACCGATATGCGGCGCCGCATTAACGTAGGGTAACGTTGTTGTAATATAGAATGCCTCTCGTTGTGTTGAATTCATAACGGTTGTATTAAGAAGGATTACACGGTGATACACCGGTCGTTACAAGAAGGGAGAACTCTCCGCGAACCGTTTCGGGATGCTCTGCAAAGTGATGGCGAACAGTGGCGATATCTCCCCGCACAAACTCCTCATGTACTTTTGTCATTTCTCGTCCGACAACCAACTGTGCCGTCGGTAAAACGTCCTCCAACAGTGCGAGATTTTTCTCCACACGATGGACACTATCATAATATACCACCGCCATTTGCTCCCGCTCCACCCACTCTGCAAGACGTGTAAAAAATGTTACCCTCCCCTTCTTATGTGGCGGATACGCCAAAAATATACACCGCTGCGTATCTACTCCCGCCACACTCATCAATGCACCCACCGCCGTCGGTCCCGGCACGGGACATACATCAACCCCCGCACATACCGCCGCTGCGACAAGACGATTTCCCGGATCACTCACACCCGGTGTGCCGGCATCCGTCACCAACGCCATCACCTCTCCGCGTCGTAACCGCTCAACAATCTGTGCAAGACGTCCCGAAGCGGTGTGATGATGTACCGCCACCATCGGTGTCGTGATATCATAGTGCGCCAACAACGTACGAGTCACCCGTGTGTCCTCACACAATATCGTTTCCGCTTGTTTCAACACACGAACGGCGCGATACGTTATGTCCTCCAAATTTCCAATTGGCGTTGCCACAACATACAGCATAGTTACCCGATTTTACGCTCCAATACATCTTTAACAAACAAACTGACCGCGCCCGCAAGTGGAACAGCGATAATCACTCCGATTAATCCCGCAATTTTCGCACCGACAAGCAGTGCCAGAATTACCGCCACGGGATTTAACCCGACCGCCTTATTCATAATTTGCGGAATCAGAATGTGATTCTCCACCAAATTCACCAACATATATCCCGCGAGCACACCGAATCCCACCATCGGCGATACGGAAAATCCCAACATTGCCGCGGGAATGACACTCAATACCGGACCCAGATACGGCACAATTTCCAACAATCCCCCCAATACCGCCAACACCAATGCATACGGCACTCCCAACAGTGCCAAAATAATATAGTAAAACACACCGACAAACACCATCGTAACCACTTGTCCCGCCATCCATCGCCCGAAATTTTCTTGAATACGCTGTGCCAAAGAAATAACATACGCCTGATGTTGTTGCGGCGTCAATGATACCAAAAAGTGCTTTATACCATCCTTCTGCAACGACATGTAAAATGCCATGGACAGTGTCGCCAGTACCGCCACCAATACGGAAAATACCGATGCCGTCCGAGAAAATACGTCACCAAAAGAGCCGGAAAATATCGTATGGATTTGGGAAAGAACATTTGCACTTCCGAGATTGGTGCCGAATATCATACCCAATGCGCTGTCCGGTGCAAATACCGTCTGTTGCGTCAATCTCTCCGCAAACGCATTAAGCTGTGCCGTTAATGATGGAACAATAAATGATACCAATAAACTCAGTATTGCAAAAAATGCCACGTAGACCAGCGTAACCGTCAGCGCGCGCGGTATATGCCATCGCTGAAACACCGTGATAATCGGTCCCAATGCCGCCGCAATAATCACCGCAATCATCAACAATGCCAAAATATCCCGCACCAAATACAGAAACCACAGCGTACACACAACAACAACAATTCGGAGAATTGTTTGTGTGGAAATTGTTATGTTGTGCTCACCGTGAACCATGTGTTCAGTATGACATGTTTAAGAGAGATTGCAAGCGATTGCGCGTTGCCGCTCCGTGTGGACCAATGATTGCAAGTGTATACCGTGAGGGAATAAAAAGATCGTTTGCCACTCGTCGGATATCATCGGCGGTAACTGCATTGATGCGACGGATTATCTCTTGTGCGGACATAATGCGCCGATGATAAATTTCTTGTCCGGTAATAAAGTATGCTATATCATCGGACGTTTCCAATCCCAATACCAATCGTCCGCTAAGGTATTCCTTTGCCGTCTTAATTTCTTTTTCCGACGGAGTTCGCCGCGTCAATAACGCACACTCTCGCAAAATAATCCGTAGTACATCATCAAGATGTGCATGATCAATACCCGCGGAAACATAAAATGCACCGGTTTCGGCATACGAATCTATTGATGCATGAATACTGTACGCCAGTCCGCGATTTTCACGCACGCGAACAAACAAACGACTACTCATTCCCCCGCCGAGAATTGCTGTCAGTACTCGTAATGCATACCGATCGGGGTGATGAACTCCATATGCCGGAACACCAAACATGCACTGTGTCTGATCTGTACGTTTATGCCGAATGGTTACGCGGGGCGATGACTGACGGCGCGGAACAAACGGAACGGCGGAGCGTGGCGGCGCGGACGACATTGCTCCAAATTCTTTACGAATCTTTGCGTGAACGGCTCGGAGAGGAAATTTACCTGCTACACAGACGATTGTATTGTTTGCCGTATAGCACTGCCGACGATACGCCAATATATCTCGACGCGTAAATGTTTTAATGTTTTTTTCCGGACCCAAAATGGTCCGCCCCAACGGATGGCGCGTGCCAAATACCGCCGCATCAAATATGTGGTGAATTTCTCGAGATGGCGCATCTCGATACATGCGAATTTCTTGCAAAATCGCCCCGCGTTCTCGCTCAATATCTCGTGATAATAATCGGGAATTTAGGAACATATCACTTAGTACATCCAACGCCGTTATCGCATGAGTGGACCGTACTTTAGCATGGTATACCGTATAATCTTTACCGGTAGCGGCATTGTATGCACCACCAATCCCATCAAGCTCCGCGCTGATATGACGCGGTGTTGGGCGACGAGGCGTCCCTTTAAAAAACATATGTTCCAGGAAGTGCGCCAATCCATTCTCCCGCGCATCTTCATGACGAGAACCGGTCGTAACGGCAATCATCACCGTTACCGTTTCAACATCCGCCATTGGCACAAATATCACGCGCACTCCGTTACGCAATGTATGAGTCTGATAGTTCATAACCATCTACAATAACTCCGTTTTTCATCTACCGTCGGTACCGCGCGCTAATGACGTCGACGTGACAGTAAAACCGTTGTCAACAACCGGACGCCATCACCGCTACTTCCCGGTGATAACTGCTCATCACTGCCGGCAGTCATCCGTGGTGCCATATCAATATGCGCCCACGGAACCGATGAATCCACAAATCGCTTCAAAAATGCTCCCGCCGTAATTGTTCCGGCGTACCGATCTCGCGATCCGCTACTAACATTGGCAAGGTCCGCTCGCGTACTTTTGAGATATGCATCATACTCATCCCATAATGGAAGCGGCCATACCCGATCCCCGCTCTCCTCACCGGCGGCACAAATCGCCGAACGAAGTATATTGTGCTCTTCTCGCGTCATTACCGCATGTGCCTCCTCTCCCAATGCCACCAATGACGCACCGGTCAATGTCGCAATATCCAGTAGTTGCGCCGGCGCATATGTCCGCTGTGCATACGTCAGCGCATCCGCCAAAATCAATCGCCCCTCTGCATCAGTGTTGCGAATTTCCACTGTTGTTCCGCTCATCATGCGAAGAATATCACCCGGTCGCATACTGCTGCCGGACGGCATATTTTCCACTGCCGGAACCACCGCCACCGCATGAACACGTGCTCGCAACTGCGCCAATGCCAATACACTGCAAATCGCCACCGCTCCGCCACTCATATCCATCATCATCTCTGTTGCATGCGGATATGGCTTAACGTCCAACCCGCCACTGTCAAACGTCACTCCTTTTCCGACAATAACGGTTGGCGCAGTGTTTGCTCCGGCATACTCCACAATAATTACACGAGGAGTTGCATTGCTCCCCTGTCCAACCGCCAGAATACCGTTCATTTTTTTCGCCCGAATTTGCTTGGGGGTCAATACGCGCACGCGTACACCGGAAACGGTTCGTGCAAGAGAACGTACGGTGCGCGCAAAGGATGCCGGCGTTAAATCGCCTCCCGGTGTATTGGCAAGATCGCGGGCGTGATTTGTCCATGTTGCAACAATTGTTCCGTGTCGGATACCGGAACGAATGGCACGACGAACAGCGGCGGAATCACAAAGAATGGTAACGGTTCGTACCGGCGGCGCCTCCTCATCAGATGGTGATCGGTATGCGGTAAACTCGTATGCCGCCATAATTATTGCCTCCGCACATTGTTGCGCACTCCGCTCCGTCTCCGTCTCCCGCTTACCGACTATATCATTCCAAGAGATGGCAAGAGATGTTATATGATGCGTGCGTGCCGTCCGCACCAATGATCGGAGATCACGAATCCATTGAACACGAGACTTTGTTCGCGGAGAGCGTATATGCAATGTTTCCGTTGTTCCGCGACGTACAAACCGCGCCGCTCCCTGATGCGTTGGCGTTGCCCGAACAAGAACAGCGGTGCGCGGAACGGAGGAAGAAACGGTAATACGAATCATACGCTATGACTTTTATCAGAATTTACATGATCACGAAGGTATGCCACCACTTGCGCAATTGATACTCGCTCCTGTTGCATCGTATCCCGATCACGCACCGTTACCGTATCATCTTCCAGTGTTTGAAAATCCACCGTAATACAAAACGGGGTTCCGATTTCATCTTGACGCCGATACCGCTTTCCAACATTGCCATGGTCGTCAAATTCACACATATAGTGCATGCTGAGATGTTCATATATCGCCTGCGCTCGTGTAACAAGTTCCGGCTTGTTTCGCAATAAGGGGAAGATTGCCGCCGTAATGGGGGCAAGGTGTCGCGCCACACGCAACACAGTTCGTGTATTCCCCTCCCCAAGATCTTCCTCCGTATACGCATCACATAATACCGCCAACACTGTCCGATCCACTCCGACCGATGTCTCCACAATATGCGGCACATAAGAAGTTCCCGTTTTCGGATCACGATACGTCAAATCCACGCCGGACGCTTGCATATGCTGCGTCAAGTCATAGTCTCCGCGCGCATGTACTCCCTCCAACTCCTTAAATCCGAATGGATACCGATATTCAATATCATGCGCCGCCCGCGCATAGAACACCAAATTCTCATGCTCATGCCAACGGATATTCTCCGCCCGCAGACCCAGGACATTTGTATAATACGCAAAACGTTTCTCCCGCCACTCCTCATATGCATCGGCGGCGGCATCCGGGTGAACAAAGTATTGCATCTCCATTTGCTCAAATTCCCGTTTACGGAAGATGAACTGCCGGGCGGTAATTTCATTGCGAAACGCCTTCCCGATTTGCGCGATACCAAACGGCACTTTAACTCGCGCCGTATTCATCACATTCTTGACATTTACATAAATTCCCTGACAAGTCTCTCCTCGCAAATACGTCGGCGATGCCTCCCAGTTTCCGGTAAAATTTCCCAGATTGGATTGCACAAGCAGGTTGAATTGCTTTGCATCGGTAAACTCCTTTTGTCCACATGCCGGACACCGTAAGCGCTCGGCGTTATTGCGTAATAATTCATTGATTTCCTCCTCGCTCATTTTTTCATCGGCAAATACGCCGGCATCTTCCAATAAATGATCCACTCGTACGCGTGCATGACATTGCTTGCACTCTGCCAGCGGATCACTGAAATTCCGTACATGTCCCGATGCCTCCCATACCTTTGGAGACATGAAAATACTACTGTCCAATCCAACAATATTGGCATGCTTTTGTACCATTTCTCGCCACCATGCCTCCCGAATATTACGCGCCAACAATGTGCCATACGGACCGTAGTCATATACCGCGGCAAATCCTCCGTAAATTTCGCTACTGGGAAATACAAACCCGCGCCGCTTGGCAAACGCCGTCAATGTCTCCATGGAAACCGTCTGTGTCATACACTCAGTATTATTCTTAACTTATCTTATCATACCACATATCGCTTCACTATTGCATACCCGTGCACGTCGGCGTATAATACAAATAACAGTCCACGGGATTGTATAACCCTTACCGGAAAGGAGGTGATCTCCATGCCGACAAAGAAAAAAACAACGCGGAAGCGAACGGCGGCAAAGAAAACCACCGCGCGCAAAAAGACCGCAGTGAAGAAGACGACGCGAACGCGAGCGACGACAAAAAAGACGACGCGAACGTCTGCTGCAAAGAAAACAACGCGGAAGCGAACGACGGCAAAGAAAACCACCGCACGACGCACTACACGTCGCCGCTAACATACAAACACCGCCTCTTATTGGAGACGGTGTTTTGTATTTGTTCTATGCATCGTTCCGCGCCGCATCCATTGCCGCCGCCGTTCGCGCTTGCGCATCCGCCGCACGCAATGTTTGCACGATATCATCCAATGCTCCATCCAAAATTGCCGGCAAGTTACTCCAATTTTTCTTCACTCGGTGATCCGTAATACGATCCTGCGGATAGTTATATGTACGAATTTTTTCACTGCGATCACCGCTGCCGATTTGCGCCCGACGCGCATCTCCCACTTCTTTGGCCCGCTTCTCCTCTTCCGCCTGTTTAATCCGCGCCCGCAATACACTCATCGCACGGTCCTTATTTTTGTGTTGTGATTTCTCGTCCTGACAAGATACGACAATCCCCGTCGGAAGGTGAGTAATACGCACGGCACTCATTGTTGTATTGACACTCTGTCCACCGGGACCGGACGAAGCAAATGTATCAATACGCAAATCCTTCGGATCAATCTGTACGTCCACCTCCTCCGCCTCCGGCAATACCGCAACTGTCACGGTGGATGTATGGACTCGCCCCTGTTTTTCCGTTTCGGGAATTCGTTGCACCCGATGCACACCGGACTCATATTTCATTGAACCGTACACACTATGCGCCGCCCCACCGCGCGCCGTTAGTTGAAAAATGATTTCCTTGTATCCCCCACCATCCGTGGCGTGACTGTTCAAAACCGTTACATCCCACTGCTGTGTCGCGGCGTAGCGCGTATACATGCGAAACATATCCGCCGCAAACAATGCCGCTTCATCACCACCGGCACCGGCGCGAATCTCTACAATCGCATCCTTATCATCGTCCGGATCTTTTGGAACCAGTGCTTGCTCAATCGCTCGCGCCAACGCCTCCTCCTCACGAGACAGTGCAATGTTTTCCTCGGCGGCAAGTTGCGCCAATTCCGCATCATCGCCACTTAACAGCGCCGCATTATCACGTAACTGCGCTTGTATTTCATCCAATCGTGCAACGTTTTCCAATAGTGATGAGAGCTCTGCGTGTCTTCGCTGCAATTGCGCCATCACTTTAATGTCACGCGCGCACTCCGGATCTTGCAATTTCCGTTCAATGTCCGCGAACTCCTCCCGACGTTTTTTAATTAACGCTTCCATATTATTGACAGGTCTCCTTCATCCGTTGCCGGAAGGCTTCAATATACTCTTCAACAGATACCCCCTCCTTCCGTGCAACCGACGTAATAATATTAATCAAGTACGCACACGTTTCTTTGTACGTGATAATTTCACGCAACGCGTCTTCCAGCTGACGTGTCGCCGCTTGCATTGCCGCAATCTCATCCCGAAGACGCTCTCGCTGAATAAACGGATTTTCATCTCCTTTTAGTTTTTTATCTACCGCCCATACATCTACAATGGTATACACCACGTCTTTCATTGCCTCGGACACTTTGGAAAAATCTCCCGTCTCCTCAGCATGAGAAATGATAGTAGAGAGTTGTTCTTGTGCATGTTTAATCTTTGACACCGATATATCTAAAACTCTTCGTGCACGATAAGTATACAGTCCGTACTCTTCACTCGGTGTCCTTCCATGCTTTTCTAAATACTTTTTGGACTCTTCTATCATTGACTGCAATGCTGTAGACATCCTATCGGAAAGTATCTGTGCGGCGGGGTCCATAGAATAATCAATTGGAACATGCGCTGATGGACGAGATTTTCCCTCACTGTCCGTTTCCCATGTAACATGGACAGTGGGCGAACGTTGCTCTATCGTCGCACTTGATGCCTCCACCGTCCGATCCGGAAATGATGTAATTGTCGGTGGCGATGGTGTGGCATCAATATCGGTACTTAACGCCGCAAGTATAGCGGTAATTGCGGCACTCTTCGCCGATGGAGGATTTTCAGGATTATTGCCATGGCCACCGGCATCCGATGGTGAAAATGGTTCTTTCATGAGTTATATCTAAACTATTTACTCCTCATTCTATCATGTTTATCTAATCTGTCACGTGGTATACTGTACACAAATATTTTTTCTATGCAAACAACTATTCTCATCACCGGCGGTGCCGGCTACATCGGATCTCATACCGCGGTTGCACTGCAAGAACACGGCTACACTCCCCTCATCTTGGATAATTTCAGCAATACGCACCGTGATGTTCCGGATGGAATTCGCGCCATTACCGGAACACCCGTCCGCTGTATTGAAGGAGATTGTCGCGATACAAAACTTCTGGAACATCTCTTTGCTCATGAGCGGATTGGCGGCGTCATTCACTTTGCGGCGTTAAAAGCCGTGGGTGAATCTGTTCATCGCCCACTAGACTACTATGAGAACAATTTAATGTCGCTCCTTGCGCTCTTGCGTGTTGCTACCGCACATGCCACAGCACACAATACCACCCTGCCCGTCATTTTTTCCTCCAGTGCCACCGTCTATGGCGATGCGGACACCATGCCCGTTACCGAGGATACGCCGCGCCGACCCGCCACCAACCCCTATGGAAATACCAAAGCGATTGCGGAAGATATTTTGCGCGACACTGTCACTGCTGATGCGCCTCTCTGTGCGATTGCACTTCGCTACTTCAACCCCATCGGTGCTCATCCCTCCGGTCATATCGGCGAACGCCCCACCGGTACACCGGCAAATCTCGTCCCCTACCTCACGCAAGCCGCCGCCGGGCTTCGTTCCACACTTACCATCCATGGTAACGATTACGACACTCCGGACGGCACCGGCATCCGTGATTACATTCACGTCATGGACCTGGCAACGGCCCACGTCGCCGCCCTCCGCCATGCCGAGCGGACGACCGCACCGCAGTATGATGTCTTCAATATCGGCACCGGACGCGGAACCAGTGTTAACGAACTCATCACCACTTTCCATAATGTCACCGGCGTCTCTGTTCCCCACACCGTTGGACCGCGCCGCCCCGGTGATGTCGCCACTTGCTACGCCGATGTCACCAAGGCTCATCGCATTCTCCAATGGCGCGCTCAATACACGATTGCCGATGCTCTCCGTGATGCCTGGAACTTCCAACAGCGCCAACGATAAACTCCCTCCTCTACACTGTGCTGAATTAATCACACCGAGAAATTATTCCACTATCGTAACTATACTCGGTTATTTATTAATCGCTCCGGTACCACCATCATGCATCATGACTATTTATTTAAAGAAAATAATCATCTTTTGCAATAAATACGGTATAGGTCAGCATACAGAGAGCCAATGCATACGCAATCTGCATCCACAGCACCCGACGCGGGATGCGCATCCACAGTAAATACAAAACAATCGGCACAATTGCGTATCGCGGTTCAATCAACCAGTGCAATGACAGTGCCAAAAGCGCAAATGGCAGAAAAACCAGCGCATCTACCGGACGACGCCATCGCGCACCGATAAGAGCGGCAATTCCGACAACAATCACACCGTAAGATATGATCTTCGCCCACTGGTGCGTTGCAATCGCAATGAGGATGTCGTTATGTAGAAAGCGATCATTTACCACCCAATTATACGCATGGTCAATAACGAATGTGTGACTATAGAAAACATAACCGCCACAAAGTGCACCCACTATAAGTATGCAGCGCGTCCATGAGCATGACATTGTGCGCACTAAACGTAGGAGATGATATCCCACAATGGGCAACATCGTAACAACAAAGACAATTAGAGCAAAATAGATATTCCCCCAGTGCAATGAACCTGACGGGTGTGCATGCCGATCAGACACGGCGACACCGCCATTGATGACAACAAAGGCAATAAACGCCCCGGCAAGGAGATAATACGGTATATAGCGCACCGAAAGAACGTACTTCACGACACGCCGCACATCCCTCCATATCGGCATCCGCAATCGTGTTCCATACGTCGCGCGAATACCATCAATTGCCACCACCGCCGCAATGTACAAAATCATATCCTGTCGTATCAAAAGAGATAAAAGAAACGCTATTGCGGCATATCCATGACGTTTACGAAGAAGCAATCCATAGCCAAGCAAAAAGAATGCCAACGCGGGAATGTCCGTGTAAACAAGAAAAGTGAATAAAAAAATCACCGGCATACTTGCAAGAACGATAAACACCTCCCGCCGGTGGGCAAGCAGATGCACAACACCGGAGAGAACTATGACAAAAAGTGATCCAAAAATCGTTGCGCTAAGATAACGATTATATCGGTGCTTTAAACGAAATTCATCATTAAACCATAGCGCTCCACGAGCAATGGTTCCCAATGCAATATGATAACCGGGAATATTCGTGAGATTTTCAAGATCCGCTCTTGTCTGCAATTGCTGTGCAAACACCTTCTTAATGATACGACTGTGTACTTTCTCATCCCGCCGATGCCCGGATTCCGTCATAAGCAAAAAGATGGCAA
Source organism: uncultured Pseudobdellovibrionaceae bacterium (assembly GCA_964463705.1). Lineage (GTDB taxonomy): Bacteria > Patescibacteriota > Minisyncoccia > Moranbacterales > JALVQA01. The sequence goes on from CAYXCH010000007.1 coordinate 53,347, forward strand.
TGCACTGTACGATAAGGAGCATACCAAGAACAACTCGATGACGCTGTATAAAATGACGTACCGCTTGCATAGACTATAATGGTATTTCCATACCAAAGATATTACGAGCACGAGGCGTCGGAAGTTGTTCATACCGATTTCGCAACTCAGCATCGTCCATTGCGCGCACATCATCCGGCGAAATATTTAAAAGCTGTGCAATTTTCTCCACCGCAACCCATAGCGTTACACGATCTTTTGTAAAGATGACACGATACCGTCCGCTCTCCTCCACAGAATCACGATACGATAATTTCCGCGTCTCCAATGCCGGACGTTTTTCTTTCCTCTTCTCTGCATATTTACTACGTTTGAGTAAAACATAGTCTGTAAATTGACGATTATCCGGAAGAAAAAATTCTGCGCGTCGATTAACGTGGGGACCGATTGATGCATCCGCTGTAACACTCCCGCCATCCTTAATCCAAACAATCGCCGCATCCAATGCCGTACGATGAATACTTGTTTTAAAATCCATGCGATCTATAAAATGCGGAATTCCGATTATAACAATCCACGCACTTACTACGCCCAGAAGAAATGGCGACCGAATCCCCCATTCTCGCACAGATGCTTGTACCCACTGCGGCAAACGTAAACGGCGCGCCCACCGCGCATCCAGTGCGCGTCCCGTATCGCTCCGAAACCGATCCACCAGCTCCACAAAAATCATGATCAGAATCGGTGGAATCAATACAAAAACATGAGATCCTCCACTAATTCGTCCATAGATGATGATAAACAACACAATTGCCAGCGATGGCGCAAGCAGCAGAGCATACCGTGACAACAACGGCAACACCACGCCTAACGGTAGCAACCATTCATAGACACGCTTTACGCGCTTGGTAAATTTCGGCACGTCCAGAGCCAATGCATCGTGAAAGCGTTCTCGCAGATACTCCGCAGAACCAAAACCAACCGTAATGAACACCTTTGCCACCAATTGCAACAACGCCCCGGCCACCATTGGCGGAAGTATCCACCGCCAAGAACGCCGGTGCCATAATGCCAACACACCGACAAGGAAAAGTGTCGGCGCAACAAACTCACTGACAAGCGCAAGCGCACAACACAGTACAACAAACCGCCCGTACCACCGTTCCCGATACGCCATCAATAGCCATAAAAACAACGGACCGCCAATCGCCACCACATGCATCGGACCAATCACCTGTTTAAGAACCAACGGATGCAATAACCATAGCAGCAAGGCAATCCACGCCGCAACGACACCGATACGCGCATAGACATACCGCCATATCGTCCACGCTGCAAATGCAAAGAACACCTGAATGACCGCAAACAGTGTCAATGTATGCGGAACAACAGCATAAAACGGCACATACAAAAACTGTACAATGTTGAGATGTTCTCGCAGATTAAACTCATTGCCGATGAGGAAGCTTTGATGAAAGAGTCGTCCCGTAAAAATCGTATTCCAAATCGCTTGCTCCGCTACCGCCGTATCTCCCGTACCAAACACATAGCCGTCATATTTTTCATGCGTCGCCCACATCCACGCCATCATCACGCCGAT
>CAYXCH010000008.1:0-8619 GCA_964463705.1 uncultured Pseudobdellovibrionaceae bacterium
ACCGCCAACACTTTCCGATCCGGCGGGACAAGGATATGCGGATGTCGCCAACGGCATCAGTGTCATTATTGCAAGAAGTATTCGGTATAACATAGTGAATAACCGCTAGAAATTTGAATCACCCTTTAAAATTGTTGTTACTGCCTGAATAATCACCATTCCGCCCAGTGCCACAAATAAACCGATTAACGCATAGGTTGCCGTTTTCTTTGCGCGTGTTGCCTGATCCTCATCACCAGCTGATGTCATATACATGATTCCCGCCACCGCAAACATGATAATTGCACCGGCACCGATAATTCCCAGTAAGCCATGCATGATTGCCAATACAATTGAAATCGGAGAAACGGGAATTCCATATACTTTTGTTCCCGGCTGAACGATTCCCTTGGCAAAATCAAAATCCATTGCTCCCAAAAACGAATCCAGTCCTGCAAATGCTCGAACGGGAACAGCGGCAATTACGGCAATAACCCCTCCAATTGAAAAATATTTTCGCAAATACTTCATATAACTAATAATAGCATGATACCGTAAATCCAACAAGGAACAAAAAACGGCAGGGCATATGCCCCACCGCTTTTGGAAAGGTAAACAATCTACTCGGTGAATTCCCCTTCCCCTCTGAGCATATTCTCCACAACATTTAGGACAATCATACCCAACAGCGCGACAATCACACCGACAATTGCGTAAATCATCGCCTTCTTTGCGCGACCGATTTGTTCTTCATCACCGGCTGATGTCAAGTAGAGGATACCGGCAATAACAAAAGCGATCACCGCAAGAATACCGACAATGGCCAACAACCATTGCATGATTCCGGTAAGGATATCAACAAATCCCTTTGCAGCAGCCCCACTATCACCGGGAAGGTTTGTATTTTCCGGTTTCTTAAATTGTGCGCCAACAACTGCGGGCACTGAAAGAGCCATTGCTCCAGTTGCAACGACATTCCGTATCATACGTGTCATATGCGTCCACCCCCTTTCTTGTATCATAGACATAAATGTGTTTTTATCTTATTACACACCACTATTGTAGCATAATTTCAAACACTTTAAAAGACTGCACCCTCACCGGAAAGTACCGTCTGTGCCGCCTGTAAGACAATCAATCCCAACAGTGCGACAATCACTCCGAAAATAGAACCGACAAATGCACGCCGAGCGCGGGCAATACCATCTTCATCTCCCGCCGCCACAAGATACAGAATACCAGCGATAACAAAGCCAATGACCGCCAATACGGACACAATCGCCAATGCCCACTTCATTATACCGGTCAAAATGGTGATAAAATCATTTACCGGCAACCCTGTTTCTTCTTTCAGACGATCAAGATCCGCCAATTGCGCCTGCGCAGCAAACGGCGTCAACGTTACCACTGCCAATGAGAAAATATTTTTCATACTTTTGTGCCTATATAAAAATAAAGAGTAAAAACACACCGGACATTATGCAGTATGTCCAACATATGAATAATACACTGTGAAGAGAGTGATGTCAATACACACTATGTTGACAGCAATGAGGCGATCGTTCGTAAAACAACAACTGCTGCCAGCAGTATGACAATACCGATTACCGCCATTGTCATACTTTTCTTTGCCGCACGAACCGCACCATTATTACCGCCAAATGCACCTGCAATATACAGTAATCCGCTTATTACCAATGAAATCAATGCAATGGTTCCGGCAACACCCAACACCGTATTTGCGGCAGCATTCAGTGCCGTTGACAAAGAAACAGCATCTGATATTGCGCCGGCATGTGCAAGAGGAATCATAGTTATTAAATAAAGAACTTCGCAACTGTACGAACAATAACCAGCGCCGCCATAATAATTACCGTTCCAATTATTGCCGCCTTAAAGATTTTCTTTCCGGTGTCAATACGACTCTCATCCGCACCGGCTGTCAAATACATAATTCCCCCGATAACCATTGCAATCAACGCAATTGTTCCGGCAACACCCAAAAGGAACTGCAGTGTATTGTTTAATATTTGCGCAAGACTCAACGCATTATTTGTTGTGCCGGATTTATCCGTCGCGCCCAAAATCTTGTAAATCTCTTTGAGAAATGTTGGTGCGGCAACCGCAATTGCCAACCCTATCAATGCCGCAGTAAATGCGCCTTTTGCCGTTCCCATCCGCGCCTGATCGCCGGCGGATGTAATATAGAGAATGCCACCGATAACAATAAATACGATCGCGAGCAATACAATCGTTGTCTGAAGTGCGCGCAAAATACTTGTAAGGACAGCATCTACCGTATTATAGCCCAGCGGGTTATCATATGCGGCTCCAACACCGCCCGGCGCTGCCATTACACCATCGGGAAATACCATCCCCCCTATCATTAATACCGCACCAATAGTAAGCGCCACTGCTCCAAAACGAATAGATCTTTTCATATGCATAATTATAGATATTACTATTCAAACACGCCCATACACCGAGCCTCTTTTACTTTTCGTGCATCTTCGGATGTGGCGACGACATTCAAAATATCTTTGTCCGGCAAGTTTGACATACATGTTTCCATCGGATTCGCACCATCTGTCGCATCGTACCGCCTATCAATTCCTTGTACGGATACAATATCTCCGTTATTCGCCTTAAACTTGATAGACTTGATAATATTTCCATTAGCATCGGCAATACGGTAATACGGATAATTTCCATATTGTGCGCCTCCTTCTTTAATCTCATGGCAACGCGTTCCCATTGCGGTTCCATGACGCTTCGTACACTCGTTCTTAAAGCCGTCCGCATAACATTCATCTCGTACAATTTGCCATACCGTTCCATCTCCTGTTGCCGGAACAGTATTGCAATACATAGTACCGGTATATTGATCAATATCGGTAATCCTTCCGGAGATCGGATCAACATTATTCTGATTCTGGTTTGGATTTGTACCACCGGTACCACCTCCGCCACCGGCGCCGCCTCCACCGCCGGCTCCACTGCCACCACCGGTACCGCCTCCGCCACCGGTACCACTGCCACCACCGGTACCGCCTCCGCCACCGGTACCCGTTTTGCCGCTATTGGAAACATCACAATAATATGCCGACCATGTTCCCTTCAATACCCCGTCTCTTAATGGAATAATCCGTGTCAACAGCGTATTGACAACGACCCATGCAATCAAAATAAATGCCACCCCGAATAATGCTGCCTTGAATGCTCCCTTGGCTATTGAAATGATTCCCTCATCTCCGGCAGATACAATATACATAACGCCGGCAAATACAATTACCGCGATTGCGACAAATACCATTGTGTAGACAATGTATCGCATAATATTATTCCCCAATACAATAAGATGGCAGACGCTGCACGGATCTGTCTCATCACCCGGTGTTGCCGGGTTATCACAATGACGCGAACATGGAACCAGTGAGAACTTTTGCGGTTTTTCACAAACAGCCGATTTATATTCATACTCACCGATAATTTTTTGAACATCATACAGTGTTGCCAACGAAACAGATGGCACCGTAAGCGCGAAAAGTGCTGCAACAATAACAATGATTTGAAAAATCTTTATCATAAATCTGCTATTTTATTGCCCGCTGAAAAATTTCTACCATCTGTGTCTTGGCATTTGCCAATGCTTGGGAAACCGTCCGCTGTCCCACAACAACACTATCAATCATTTCTACAAATATTGCATCCACTGCATCCGGAGAGAACCGTCGGTATGTCTGCGCAATCAAATTTCCATATGCAAATGGTCCCAGTATCGCATCGTCCTTTTGAGCCTCTACAAGATCCCGACGCGCTGCCGGCTTTCCCGTCCGCAGAAGATAATTTTCTGCCGGATCAATTGAAAGTTCCGCCACTTTTTCCTGACCGGTAATTCCATGCACGATACGAAATCGCCCATTGTGAGGTAATGTGAGATAGGAGAGAAATTCCCATGCTTCATGAATACGAAGACGCTGAGGAAGCGGCTTCTTTCCCGGCTTTGCCTCCATTGTCTTATTCTTTGCGACAACAAAGACTTGGTAGTTGGCAATATTTTTTGGCGCATCTCGATTAATTTGCGGAAGCGGTGCAACGGCAAAGCGCAATTTCTCATTTTTATGTTTGATTGTATTGTAATGCCAGGAGTAATTAATCATCATTCCTACACGACCTTCTGTAAATGCATCAATAGAATAGTGCTGCCTGGGGTTCCATGTATATACGCTACGAGATGGTGATGCGAAGTTTGTATAGAAACGCAGAGTTTCTATCGCCGCATCACTTGCCACACCATCCGTTGACTCTACATAGCTTGATAATACAACATTACCATTGTTACTGGTAATCGGTACGCCATTTTGCATAAAGAGCGCGGCAATTACATCAGCGCTTCTGTTAATATTCTTCCCTGTTCCAAATGCGGCGCCGGCACGCTGAATATTTCCATACTGATCAATTTGTGACAATCGCTCAACAACGGAAGCGAATTCCTGCCACGTTTGCGGAGGAGCGGCAATGCCGGCGGCATTGAAGAAGTCCTTATTGTAGTAAAGAGCAAGGGAGTCTACCGATAACGGCAAGCCATAGATTTCCCCGTTTACCACCACATCATCAGCAACAACATCAACGAAAGCCGAATTGAATCGCCGCTCGGAAATCATTCCGCTTGGAGCCGGAACAATTTTATTGAGAAATTCCGGTATCTGTGAATTCCGAATCATGAAAATATCCGGTCCCGTACCGGCGGCAAGTGCATCCAACAGCGCCGCCTCATACTCTTGTGTGGAAAATTTCCGAAACGTTACCGACTCCACCAATGGATTAATATTTGCATAGGTGGAGAAAATTTCCGTATAGTCCTCCGAATCATCAAATGCTCCCCAAATTTCCAATGACACCGAATACTTCGGCGATGACTTCTTGAATAAACTGCACCCGGACAATGTCACTCCGATTACCACAATCGCAATCACCGTGACCCACCGTGGAATTGTTCGTGTTTGCGTATTCGTTTCCATCGTCATAGTATAAAGTATTTATGACTTCTTTGCGACTATACTGTAATGATACCGTCCCGCTTCTCGAATTGCAAGAACGTCAAATTTTTGTGATGTAATCTGATCGCGTAATGATTCCTTAGGAATCCGATGCTGCATTGATGGACCAATGGTTGGCGGTGAATCGGTAGACCACTCCACAACAACAAGTGTCCCTTTGGTATGCAAAACGCGATGTGCTTCTTTTAAGAATGCCTCACGATCCGGTACCATAAATAGCACATTTTTTATGATCACGACATCAACACTACCATCTCCCAACCCCGTACCACGCAATATATCCGCCTGGCGAACGGTAACATTGTCAATTCCATCTATACGAATGGTGCTCTCTACCGCCTCTACCGCCGAAGGAAGGATATCAAATGCATAAACATGTCCCTCCTCTCCAACCATACGAGCGGCGGCGAAGGTGAAGTATCCCGCCGCACACCCAAAATCCGCTACAATATTTTTGGGCGCTATTCCCGCCTGACGTAATACCGCTTCGGGATCAAGAAAGCGTTTGTGATGTGTGATGTGCATGAGATCTCGCTTCACATTCCATTGTACAGCGCATTAGACAAAAACGCAAAGCATGGACGGTGAACTGAGGACTACTGCACAACATCCCTAACTGGTGCCGAGGAGAGGACTCGAACCTCCACGCCCGAAGGCACCTGCTCCTAAGGCAGGCGTGTCTACCATTTCACCACCTCGGCGATTGCATCGCTACTTCTGTACGATGCCTGTTCCACTAACCGTCGTTGTATTTGACGATGTATCTTGTTCCGCCGCCATTCCATTTGGTGGAATAGGGCGATGCGGTGACTCAATTTTTGGTGCCGCCGTACCGACAACATCTTTTTGTGGCGGTGCCGGTGTAGCGTCTTCCTGTGTCAGTGCTGCACCCACAGTCAACGTTGTTGCCACTCCGGTAGCAACAAATAACGCCGTCATCAGCTTTTGTATGAGTGCTGCTAGTTTCTCTATCATAGGATATTACTATAATTATATCACCTTCAGTATACCACACATTTACCGTACGCGATACTTCCGACGTAATGCGGCATCATCTTCGGCGCGTTGCCGACGAATTCGCTCCCGCGCCGCTCGGCGCAACTCCTCAATATCTTGCGCCGCCAACTCCGCAGCACGTGTTAGCAGATACGCTCGCGTATTTTTTGCCGCATCGTCAATCACTTCCGCCAACAATGCATCCAACACCGCTCCCACCTTCGGTCCCGGTGTAAGTCCCAACTCAGTAATCAATGTATTACCGTTAATCTTGAGCATTTTGACACTCACCGCATCATTGGATACTTTGTCCACCATGTATTGAAAATGACGCAGCTTGTACGGCATTGCCTTGGCGCTTCCGCTACCAAGGCGATCCCCAATACGCAAATCCAGCAAATCCTTGATATTCTCTCGTCCCACCTTTGCAATAACACGGCGCACCGCTGTTTCCGTTACTTCCCCGACACTGTAATAAAACATGTGATTCCGTACCAGCAGTGCGGCATGTCGTACCACCTGTTTCGGATACCGCAGCCGTGTGAGTATTTTTCGCGTCATACGCTCGCCGATATACTCATGATTGTAAAACGTACAATTGCGTCCGGTACCCCGCTTTGCGCGTGGCTTCCCCACATCATGCAACAATGTTCCCAAACGAACAGACAACTTTGAACTCGGACATGTCTGCAACGCTCTCAAGTTATGCTCCCATACGGTATAGATGTGGTGATGATTCTGCTCCACACCGATCCCCTCCTCCAATTCCGGAAGAAACTGCGCCAACAATCCGGTGTCGTGTAACAGTTGAATTCCTTGCATTGAATGATCACTTAATACAATCTTGCTAAATTCATCACGAATCCGCTCCATAGCGATTTTCCGCAACAGTTTTGCATGATCACGAATTGCCGTCCGTGTATCCGGATCAATCACAAACCGTAACTGGGCGGCAAATCGTACCGCTCGCATCATGCGCAACGCATCTTCACGAAATCGAGTCGCCGCATCACCTACCGCCACAATCTGTCGCTGAGTAATCGCTCGTCGTCCATTAAACGGGTCCCGCAACACCCCATCCTCCGTCATTGCGATGGCATTCATGGTGAAGTCCCGACGCGCAAGATCTTGGTGTAATGTTTGTACGAATTGCACCGTATCGGGACGGCGGTGGTCACTGTATGCGCTCTCCGTACGATATGTTGTCACCTCTATAATGTCATGCGTGCGAGCAGTATCGCCGTGCGGCAAAAACGGCGCAACCTTCACCCCCACCGTACCGAAATCATTTTCGTAAAAACTATCCGGAAATACCGCTTGCACTTCTTCCGGATGAGCGTTTGTTGTCACATCCCAATCCTGGGGCGTACGCTGCAATAACACATCACGAACACAGCCGCCCACCACAAATGCTTCGTATCCCGCATCATGCAGCATGCGCAACACTTCCACCACCGGCGCCGGTATGACACGCGCCCGTGCCGCCGCCCCCGCTCGGATACCCTCCGCCGCATCCACCGATACAGTCATACTCTGTTGATTCTCCGTTGTACTCATACCCTCAATGCTACACTAACTGCACAAAAACTTCAATCACTCTCTCCCCGACAAAAACAGTACAAACGGATATCACATTAAAAAATCTCATGAATGAGCGCATTTCTCTCACCGCCATAAACGCGAGCCCCTACACCCGATGCAAAAATTCCAAATCTTTTTTCTTTTTCAGATAAAGAAAGGCGGATTTTGCGGCAATCATTCCACTTCCTTCCGCAGAGGGGCCGAAACCGTAATTTGGTGTTTCTATACAATCCCCGCAGGCAAAAAGACCGCTAATATCTGTTTCCAAACGAATATCTTTGCTGTGCTCGTCTTTAACGCATATTACTCCATTATCTTTCTGAAAACATCCCTTTGGAGAAACAACTTTGGTTCCGGCGGCGAAAAACAAATGGTCATATTCAATTTCAACCACCTGATTATCAACCAATACCTTAGCCGCAGTCTTTCCATTCCGATAAACAACCTCCTGAAAGAGAGCACCAAAATACCATTGAATATTTTTTCTGCTTTTAACAAAATCTTCTCGTGTTTTGTTGATACTCTGGACTTTTTCTTTTTCCAAAATAATAACTTCCGAAGCTTTATCATAAACCTCTTGCGCCATATCAAGTCCAACATGCCCACCGCCAATAATCAAAACTTTGGAATTTTCTTTTATTTCTTGATAAGGATAATCCGTAAACAAGAAAACTTTTTTCAATTCTTCCGGCGTATCTTCTGAAAATTTTATTTCAAAAGGATCCGGCATTCTTCCGGTTGCCAAAATAACAGTTTTTGAATAATATTTTTCACCCTCTTTATCACTCAAAAGAAAAATGTTTTCTTCCTTATTTACTTCCACAATTTCTCTTTCTTTAATCTCCACCCTTTTTGCAGACAAAATCTTACGATATTTTTCAATAACCTCCTCAGCTTTGTAGGGCCTCTGTTCTTGGTCAATCCAATTTGGATTATTATACTCTCTGAAATACCTAAATTGACCGCCAAAAGTTTTGTAAATCAACAAAACTTTTAGGCCAAT
>CAYXCH010000009.1:0-19237 GCA_964463705.1 uncultured Pseudobdellovibrionaceae bacterium
TCGCAACGCTTCATAAGATTTCTCCGCTTCAGAATATCGTGAATCAAACATGTCACGATATCTCAACAAGCGCTCTTGTTGCTCCTGTTGCTCTCGTCGTTTCGCCTCTTCTTGTTGATTCTTAGAACTTGAGCCTCCGCCAAAGCGCTCAAATCCTCCACCAAATCCAATCATAATATTGCATCAACCGGTGTCTATGCATCAGCGTTCTTTTTATCTATTGAATCCAATCCGAGTTTCTTGAAAACAAAGTACACAACAGCGGCGACGATAATAAAGTTAACCAATTGCGCCACAAATGCACCCCAAACAACTTCCGCATCACCGATCATCAATGACGCCTCTGCCAATGAATCTGCGTCACCCAACAATCCAATTAGCGGATTAATGATCCCTTCCACCAGTGACTTCACCAACGCGGTGACCTCTGCACCAAGAATAAATCCAATCGCAAGACCGACTACGCCCTGCTCGCGAATAAATGTAAGAAATCCTTGCATAGTTGTTATTTTACGTATTATTTACTACGCTTAGTATATCATAACTTCGGAACCAGCGTAAATGCAATACGATGGGTATAGGCGCCGGGAGTGATGCTTGCATCAATCGCCGCCTTGAAAATAATGTCAAACGATCCTTCCCGAGCGGTATTCATTGTACTGGCGATTAATGTCGGCTCTGTGGGAATTGCCACATCTCCATCATGAAAGGTCTCGGCAATATCCATATTGCGTGGATCCGTCACCGAAATACCATACTCGGCATCACCCGCCGTTACCTCTCTATCCCGTACCCATGGAATTTGCAGGCCGTCGTCACGACGCAACGGACCGTCCGCGTCCACATATACATGCATACCGGCGGGTACATTGGCGGTAATACGATACGTCTGTCGAGCGGAGCGCACTGCATGAACCGATAACGGACCCAGCGTCACCACATCGGTACTGAGTCCCATCGCCGCCGTCATCACCACTCCGGCATGAACATAAGAGTGCTGCGCCGTCTCGCGTGACACCGCCACCCCATAGGCTTTCAACATGCCGTCCCGAACAATACGCACCGGCATTAGCACTGAGGAATCCGTCGGCAAAAACACTTCATCCAGCGTAATTGTCACCACCGATTCGGTGGGTATACGCTCCTGTGGTGTCAGTGTCACACGACGCTCGTTCTGCTCTCTCTTCGCACTGTGATCATTAATAACAGCGTACACACTATCCTCCACAATCGCGGACGGCGGAATCGTCACCACAATACGATCCTCCGATGTTATGGATAATGGCGCGACAAATGTCACCCGCACTGTTCCGTCATCGGCTCCGTCATAATATGCCGATGAAATTCGCTGTGCATTCGGATCGGGAACCGTCATTGCTGTCGCAACAGATAAAGAGGCGAGGATTGTGGCTGCTATTCGTCGTCGCATAAAAAAACGCACCGTTACGGTGCGTAAATACTTATGACTCGTTTTGTGCAGATCGGGCGGCACGGGCAACCGCTCGTTTTACCGCCGTCAATGTTTTCTTGTTCTCTCGAAGGTATGCTCGTACCTTCTCTCGACCAACACCAAGTTTTTCTTCCCCGAAACTGTAACTGTTACCGGATTTGGTAATGACTCCGAACTGTACACCCATGTCCAACGCATCGCCGGCAATGGAAATTCCCTCATTGTACATAATGTCAAACTCCGCCGTTCGGAAGGGCGCGGCAACCTTATTCTTCACAATCTTCACTTTTACACGATTTCCCACGACTGCATCTCCCTTTTTAATCTGTGCGGCGCGACGAATTTCAATGCGTACCGATGCATAGAATTTTAACGCTTGTCCACCGGTTGTCGTTTCCGGGTTACCAAACATAACCCCGATTTTCATGCGAATCTGGTTGATGAAAATAATCGTTGTGTTCGTCTGCGCCGCCAATGGTGTAAGCTTGCGCATCGCCTGACTCATCAATCGCGCCTGACGTCCCACATGCTGATCTCCCATTTCCCCTTCAATTTCCGCCTGCGGAACCAGTGCCGCAACAGAATCCACAACAATGACATCAACCGCACCGGATTTCGTTAGCGTTTCCACAATATCCAATGCTTGTTCCCCGCTGTCCGGCTGAGAGATTAACAAATCGTTCACTTTTACTCCGATGCGTTTTGCATACTGCGGATCCAGCGCATGCTCGGCGTCCACAAATGCACATGTTCCGCCGGCCGCCTGTGCGTTAGCGATGACGTGTAGTGCCAGCGTTGTCTTTCCGGAAGACTCCGGCCCATACATTTCCACAATACGTCCGCGCGGCACGCCGCCGATTCCCAGCGCCAAATCCAGTGACACCGCTCCTGTGGGAATTGCATCTACATCCACGTTCTGCACCTCCCCAAGCTTCATGATCATACCGTCACCAAACTTGCTCTTGATTTCATCCACCACCGCGGCAAGGTGTTGAGATTTCTCCGTCTGCTCGTCTTTCGTCTTTGCCATAAAATTACATATTGTCTGCTTACATCTTTATTCTACCACAGTCTCTTCGGACGGTGTTGATACCGGAACATCAAGTGTTTTATCATCCGTTGCGGTTGGTGTATCTCGTAATGAAAAGACAACATCCGAAATCAGCCCGGGATTTGGAGAAAGCGGCTGAGGCTCTTGATCGCCGCGCGCCACATATGTCCGCGCACCGTCCCCTGATGTAATCGTTACCACCTCTCCGTGAAATGTTTGGGTAAATCCCGCCGGCACCGTTTCATGAAGAACGCGCTCTTCATCCACCGTAATTGAAAGCCATGTTCGTGCCCGCCGCACACTCACCGTCAGCGACGGCGGTGTTGGTTCCACGGCCGGCGGCGGAGGCGGTAAATGCACAAATACATGGCGTTCCACTGTCGTCACATTATCAAACCGATTCACGGCCTGCAATACCAATGTATTCTCCCCTTCCGCCAATGCAACATCCGTTTCAAACCGTCCATCTTGACCAACCACCACCTCCATTCCGTTCAGTGTCACCCGTGCGGACGGATCTGTCAGCCCCGAAACAGTCAATGTTTGCGTTTCCACTTTCATATTATCGTGAGGGACGGTAACCGCCAGCGGAGGTGCGCCGACAAATGATCGCAACATCACTCCCAAATATACAAGAGCACCGAGAAATATACCGACCCCCACAACCATCAGTATTCGTTTCGGAGTCACCGCCGCAGAATATAATCGCACCCGACGTCGTGGTGGCGCACCATCCGTTACAGATGTTGTGCGCGCCCCCCGAACAGCCATATCTCGCTCATACAATGTAATCAATGTTTTTCGATGAACGCGCAGTATCGGTGCCAATGCTCGCAAAAACGCACGGACATACACCGGAGGCGGCAGTTGAGAAAACCGTTCCGCTTCCAGTGCCGCAAGATGATGTACGGGAACACCACTACGCTCCGCCACTTCATTCCGCGTTAATTGCTGTGCTGTGCGCAACGCCCGAAGTCGCGCCCCAAGCGTGTGCTGCCGAATCGCTTTATGAGAAAATCCGGATGTTGTGTCCATGGAATTACTCTGTTGATTTTTCTACAATTGGTACACTCTCCGGGTCCACCGGTGATCCCTCCTCCGGTGGTGAAACCAGTACCTGTCGCGGCTTTGCTCCATCTGCCGACGCAATTACTCCGTTATCCTCCAGCGCGTCCATCAGACGAGCCGCCCGAGAGTATCCGATACGAAACCGTCGTTGCAAATAGGACGTTGATGCCTTCTGTGTAGAGATAACTAACGCTTTTGCCTCCGCATATAACGGATCATCACTCTCCTCACTCTCCGTTTCCACGGCAAAATCCAGCATATGCGCCGTTCCGGATGTCTGCGCACTTTCCACCTCCTCTATCAATCCATCCTCTGCATCATCACTCCACTCTTGTGCTCGTAAAAATTCCACCACTCCCTTCACTTCATCATCCGAAAGATAAACACTTTGAATACGCTTCGGCTGCGGAGTGTCGGCAGAAAGGTATAGCATATCACCGCGCCCTACCAATGCTTCCGCTCCCGGACGGTCCAAAATTGTCCGCGAGTCCACCTGTGTCGCCACACGCAATGCAATCCGTGTCGGAACATTCGCCTTAATCAATCCGGTCAATACTTCCACACTCGGACGCTGTGTAGAGAGAATCAAGTGGATCCCCACCGCCCGCGCCATCTGTGCGATACGTACAATAACACCCTCCACCTCTTTTCCGTGTGATGCCATTAAATCCGCCATCTCATCAATAATAATGACAATCGCCGGTAACTTTGCATGCTCCTCGGGATCTAACTCACCGGCGGCAACTTTTGCATTATATGAAGATAGCTCTCGCGTCCCCGCCGCTTGTAACAATGCATAACGGCGCTCCATTTCACCCACCGCCCACTTCAATGCATTCAGCACTTTACCATTCTCCACAATAACATCGGATAACAGGTGTGGAATCCCGTTATACAACGAAAGCTCCACTCGCTTGGGATCTACCAAAATCAAGCGTAAGTCTTCCGGTGTGTTTTGATACAACAAAGACACAATCATTGCATTGACTGTCACGGACTTTCCCGCACCGGTGGCACCGGCCACCAATACGTGCGGCATCTTGGCAAGGTCTGCAATAACCGTACGCCCACTGACATCTTTCCCCAATGCAATCTTCAGTCCCGGTGTTTTATACGGAAACTCTCGCGAACGCATAATATCACGCATGCGTACACTTGCCGCCTTTGCGTTGGGCACCTCAATTCCAATCAGTGATTTCCCCGGAATCGGCGCTTCAATACGAATCGGATGTGCCGCCAACGCCAATGCCACATCACTGGCCAGGGCGGTAATACGTGTCAATTTTACCCCGGCGGGGGGACGAAACGCATACTGTGTTACCGTCGGACCAACCACCACTTCATCCGGTGTCAGCGTAATACCAAAATTGGCATAGGTATCTTGAATAATTTTCTGCGCCTCCCGCGTATCTCCCGTCGAAGCGGAATCCGCCCCCGTTTCCAATAAATTCAATGGCGGGACACGCCATGATGTTCGGCGAGATGATCGGCGGGATTTTCGTTTAGTTGCCGTCGTCATAGTCTCCTCTATCGGCACAACATCTTCTTCCTTATGTGAATCATCATCACTGTCACCATCAACCTCTACGGACATAGAAGTATTCTCCTCTTCATCGCCAAACCGCACCGAACGAATATTTGCGGATTCCGAATCACTCTCGTCCGCTTCCTCTTCTCCATCCTCATCATCCTCCCATTCATCATCTTCGTCATCATTTGTTTCTTCCTCCCATTCCTCCTCATAATTTTCATCATCCTCTTCTTCTGAACGATCATCTTCCCGACGTCGGGACAACGCCGCCGCCGCGCGTTCTTTTGCCGCCGCCGCGCGCTCATGCATACGATCAATAATCGGTGTCACCGATACATTAAACGTTACCAATACACTGGCAATAATCATCGCCACTAAAATCGCCACTCCCGCAATCATACCCGTCAATGTTTTCAGCGCCAGTGCAATTCCATAGCCGACAAATCCGCCCCCATGTCCGGCATGGGCCAACGCACGCATCTGATCCTCCGGTGTAAAAATATGCAACAATCCCAGTGCCGCGCAAAAAATCAATACAAATCCGACAATATTTGTCACATAAAATACTGTACGAAGATTCCGACGCAGCAATGTAATCGCCGTTAATACCAATAACCCCGGCATCAACCATTTTCCAACACCAAACAATGATCGCAGCACCACATCACTGAGCCGACCCAATACGGCACCGTTTCCCATGAAGCCCAGTACACTGATCAGTGCAAATAACAGCAAAATAATTGCAACAATACTGCGCTTAACATCGCTACTGATAGACGGTGATGATTTTTTTCGTGACATATAATTTACTGATTACATTCATATTCCAGTCCGACCGGACAATGATCAGATCCCATAATTTCCGTATCAATCCATGTGCGTCGCACACATGGCATCTGCTCGCGGTGAACAAAAAAATAATCAATTCTCCACCCAACATTACGCTCCCGTGCTCGCGTATAGAGGTTCCACCATGAGTATACCACGTCCGTTGGGTGTTGTTCTCGCCAAGCATCCACCCAACCGTCGGCAAGCACTTTATCCATCCATGCACGCTCATCAGGATGAAAACCGATGGACCCATCATTCTCCTTAGGGCGAGCGAGGTCAATTTCTCGGTGTGCCACATTCATATCTCCACCGACAATCACCCGGCGTCCTTGCTCATGCAAGGTATTCATATAATCCAACACGCGATCATAAAATACTAATTTTTCCTCCCATGCCTGCCGACTCTTTCCGCCGTTGGGAAAATAAATGGACAACACACTATACGGCACATCATGTATTGTAAACCGCGCATGACTGACACGTCCCTCATCACCGGCGGGACACCGGGGAACATGAGTATCAAATTCACAGGTTGCCATATGATTTACCAATGTTCGAGCAATCCAAATTCCCGTCCCGGCATATCCCGGCTTCTCCGCACTATGGTAAAACTGCACATAATCCTCATGCTGCGTTAAAAATGTACTAAATTGCTCCGCACGCCCCTTAATCTCTTGCAACAACAAAATATCCGGAGCGCGTCGCTCCAATATATCCTGCAGCGCCCCCTTTCGTTCCACCGCTCGTAATCCGTTTACATTCCATGAAAGAATCTTCATTGATTTTCTGTCATCCGGTGTGTCGTCCGCGCAACTTGCTCTGTTCGCATTACCCACCGACCATCTACAATTACACCATGTATGCCTTGCGCATAACGAAACGGCTGCTGTATCGTTGCACGATCCGTAATTGTCTTTGGATCAAATAATACCACATCTGCCGGCGCCCCGTCACGCAATACACCAAAATTCCGTAAACCGAACAATTCCGCCGGCTGCGCGGTAATTTTGTGAATCGCCGCTTCCGGTGAAAGTATACGACGCTCCCGCACGTAGTGTCCCAACAGTCGCGCAAACGCTCCGAAACTGCGCGGATGAACCGCATCCCCCCTCTCTCGGTCACGTACCGAATACCCCGCACCATTGGATGCCACTACCACGTGAGGAGACTGCAATGCCGCCACTAACGCTTCCTCATTAACACTATCCAAAAACACCGTCACGTGCCCATCAGATGCCAATAATAACTCCACGGCCACTTCCGGAACACTAACTCCACGCTCTCGCGCCATCTCCTCAAATGTCTTTCCCCGAATGCTATGGCGCAATTTTGATGACGCTACTCTCGCACTCCGCAGCGGGCAAAAAGATCGGGCGTTCATGTGCGCAATCACCTCCGCTCGGGTAGACGCATCACGCAGACGAGACAACATCATCCGACGCCCTCCGTCCGTCACTGCCGGCGGGAGCAATGTGTACAATGCCGCTGTCATTGTTGTGTAGGGATATACATCGGCGCTAATACGGATTGTCTGCGACGCATCGGCAATACACCGCAATACTTCCATCATCGTTGGCATCCCCTCATCTCCCACCGCTTTTATATGAGTAATGTGCAATGCAACACCCGTAGCACGACTGCGTTCAATCGCTGTCGTGACCGTAGAGAGAAGTTCTGTGGAATCCAATCCGGACACGCTGACTACATGTGTACCGTTATGTCGTGCCACCACCGCCAGCAATGCGGACAACTCCGCATCGTCCGCATCCCGCGCATGAGAATAGTGTAATGCCGTGGATAATCCGAGCGCGCCCTCCTCCATTGCTTGCTCCAATACCTGTGCCACTCGCGTCCGCTCCGATTCCGTCAATGCTCGCTGCGCATCTCCCACCACACCGCGACGCAATGTTGTATGTCCTACAAACATGCCAACATGTGGAACAACGCCGCGACTCCGTATTATCTGCAAAAATTCTCCAACGGTATGCCAGTTGATATTCAATGTGCCCTGTGAAGCCCACTTCTGCACACTGTATATTGCCTCCGGTGCAATGAGTGGCGCCAATGATGCCCCGCTAGTTCCACACAATACTGTTGTCACTCCTTGACGTACCAATGAATCTTGTGACGGATTATTTAACAGCGTCCCCGTGACATCGGCGTGAGTATTGACATCAATAAACCCCGGCGCGATACACCAACCACTCGCATCCACTATCTCATGCGCCGCCTCATGCGAAAGATCGGGCGATATCACCAATTTTCCATCTGTAATCGCCACATCCGACCGTCGTTGTGGTGCTAATGTTCCGTCAATTACTGTTCCGTTTTTGATAATAAGATCGTACATAATTCCATGTCTGTACACACCAGTATACCATGGTTTTGTCTATCTGTGTGAGATACGCTCCTACCCTCATACCGAAAAACTCCCCAACAGAAGTGTTGAGGAGTTTTCTTATTACTCTTTACGCGGTTTTCGCTCCGGAGGATCTTTCAATGCCTTTATCGAGAGATTGATGCGTCCCATTTTGTCAATCTCTGTTACCACCACCTTTACCGTATCGCCCACGGAAAGCTCATCTTCCACCTTCTCAATCCGACGATGAGCAATCTGTGAAATATGCACCAATCCGTCCTGACCGGGAAGAATTTCCACAAACGCACCAAAATCCATAATCCGTACCACGGTTCCGGTAAAGACCTCTCCGACTTCCACCGTTCGCGTGAGATCATGAATGCGTGTTTGTGCCAGCGCTCCGCTCTCTCCATCCGGTGCGGTAATAAAGATTGTTCCATCCTGCTCAATATCAATTGTCGCTCCGGTTTCATCAATAATTTTATTGATTGTCTCCCCGCCCTTACCAATCACATCGCGAATCTTTTCCGGATCAATTGTCATTGTAATAACACGCGGCGCATAAGCGGAAAGCTCCGTTCTCGGCTGAGGGATTGTTTGCAACATTCGCTCCAAAATAAACACGCGACCGGTACGAGCTTGTGCCAACGCCGCTTCCAACATCGGCAATGTTACTCCATCCACTTTAACATCCATCTGCAACGCCGTAATTCCCTTCTCCGTTCCGGCGACTTTGAAGTCCATATCTCCATAATGGTCCTCCGCTCCCTGAATATCAGACAGCACGACAAATTCCCCGTCCGCACCGACAATCAGCCCCATGGCAATCCCGCTGACCGGACGTGTAATCGGCACTCCCGCATGCATCAGTGATAGTGTGGATCCACAGGTGGACGCCATGGAAGACGATCCGTTGGATTCCATCACTTCCGATACCAACAACATTGTGTATGGGAACTTTTCACGAGATGGAATAACGGGAAGCAACGCCTTTTCCGCCAGTGCGCCATGTCCGATTTCCCGTCGCCCGGGACCACGCATCGGACGCACTTCACCGACACAATACGCCGGAAAATTATAGTGGTGAATATAGCGCTTCTTCGTATCCACCTCCATTGTGTCAATAATTTGATTATCTCCCGGTGCCCCCAATGTTGTTACTGTCAACACCTGCGTTTCTCCGCGTGTAAATACCGCCGATCCGTGCGGTCGCGGCAACACACCTACGTGACAACTGATCGGGCGAATTTCATCCACGGCTCGTCCATCGGGACGCTTCTTGTGACGCAAAATGTTCTCGTGAATGATTTCATCCGCCACCTCGTCAAACACCAATGCAAAGACATCATTAAACAGCTCCGGCACATCGTCCCCATACGGCGCCACCGCCGCTTCATATGCCGCCTCCCGAACTTGTGTTGTCTTCTTTTTAATTTCAGCCTTCGTTCCATACAGTGCATCTTCCAGCCCCGCCTCACGAATCGCCGCTCGCATCGCCTCTTCTTGCGCATCTTCCAGACGCAATACATAGGGCTCCGCCTTACTCTTTCCCACTTCATCACGGATTGCCGCGATTTGTTCCGCAATCCGTGCCACTTCCTTCTGTCCGGCGGCAAATGCACGAAGAATATCTTCTTCCGACGCCTCTTGAGCCCCCGCCTCAATCATATTGATATTCTCCGCCGTTCCGGCAACGGTAAGATTCATCGTGCTCTTCTCCAACAACTCCCGTGTCGGATTGATCACAATTTCTCCATCAACCATACCTACACGAACCGCCGCCACCGGTCCGCTCCATGGAATATCACTAATCGCCAACGCAACCGATGCCGCAATCACCGCCAAAATATCCGGATCATTTTGTCCGTCATAGGATTGCGCCGTCACCACCACCTGCACATCATTGCGCATACGAGCGTCAAACAACGGACGAATTGTGCGGTCTACCACACGTCCGGTTAATATGGCCTCATCACTGGGACGGCCCTCCCGCTTGATAAACCGAGAGCCCTTAATCTTTCCCGCAGCATAATAACGCTCTTCATAATCCACCATCAACGGAAAGTAATTGCGTGTAAAGCCCATTCCGTCACTCATCACGGCCGTTCCCATGATTTGCGTTTCTCCGTAGCGCACCGTCGCGCTCCCGTTCGCCTGCTTTGCCCAGGCACCGGTACTAATAACAAGATCCCGCCCGCCGACGGAAATCGTCCATGTATGTTCTGCCATAGTGTTCTCGGCCCGCAGTGCGCTTTCCACAGGTGTTCCGCCCACCAATCCCGGTATGCGCCACGCCTGTGTCAACCGCCCTACGTGCTTCACTTATGAAATTACTGTGAATGATACACACCCGTCAGTATCACAGACTTTACTTTATTCGTCAATAAAAAACCAATAGGCATTGGATTATCTTTTGCCCAAGACCTGTATTTATACACCCTCCCTATAACAAGGCATTCATTGCGGAGAGGACAGGATTCGAACCTGCGGTCCGCGTGAACGGACACTCGCGTTCCAGGCGAGCACTTTCAACCACTCAGTCACCTCTCCATCGGTATCACAACAATCTCCTGTGCCGATGTTTTGTGCTGAACTACACGACGCAACGTTGCCGCGTCATAATGTTCAGCATTCTTATCATAATACGCTTCCACGCCCCAGACAAGTGCCAATGCATTACGGACCGCATCATCCGATGTCACAACGAGAATTCTTGCCGATGGTCGAAAGTGTGACACAAGTGTTGGAAGCACCCCGTCTCGAGTGGCAATCGCAATCACCGACGCCCCCCGGTCCCGCGCCGTTTGGCAAATAGTATATGCCGCATCTATTCCTTCCACACCCTCTGCATCCCGCAGCAATTCCATATCATCGTAAGGCGATAGTTCCGTTGCATGAATAATGTCTCGCATCATCGTTACCGCTTCCACCGGATAGTCTCCCGTCGCCGTCTCTCCGCTGAGCATCACCGCATCCGTATGATCAATAACGGCATTCGTTACGTCACTGATTTCTGCCCGGGTGGGACGAGGATTATGCGTCATACTTTCCAACATTTGTGTCGCCACAATAACGGGAATTGCATGAGCGCGAGCGGAGGAAATGATACGCTTCTGCGCCACCACCACCGAAGCGGCACCGATTTCCGTGGCAAGGTCTCCGCGCGCCACCATTATACCGTCGGCATGCGCGGCAATCTCATCAATCGCTTCCAATGCCTCGGGACGCTCAATTTTTGCTATAATGCGCACCGGCGGCGATCCCGGCTCTCGTCGGCTGTCAATTTCTTGTCGCAATAATTCAATATCTTCTCCACGGCGAACAAAAGACAGCGCAACATACTCCACACCGGCACGAATTCCAAAATCCAAATCTTCTTTATCTTTTTTTGTCAATGCCGGTAATGGAACATCCGTATCGGGAAGATTGACACCCTTCCGCGATGCAATCCTCCCGGCAGTATTCGCAACGGCAATAACCACGCCATCTTCTCGGACATCATGAACCGTTAAACGATATCGTCCATCCTCCACCAAAATACGATCCCCCACCGATAGCGCTGCAACAGTATCCGCAGAGTCCAGTGCAAATGATGGAATTTCCAACGATGGCTGATTCTCCGGTGCCGTAATTCCCACTGCCGCTCCGGGTGTCAATGCCACCTCCGCATCTGTCACTGTCCGAACACGCGGTCCCTGCAAATCCATCAGTACCGCCACCGGAGCATCCGCTTCACGCGCCGCGGTTCGCACCTGCGTCATTAGCGCGCCATTA
This sequence comes from uncultured Pseudobdellovibrionaceae bacterium, assembly GCA_964463705.1. Classification (GTDB taxonomy): domain Bacteria; phylum Patescibacteriota; class Minisyncoccia; order Moranbacterales; genus JALVQA01. The sequence continues at coordinate 12,065 of CAYXCH010000009.1, forward strand.
CTCTCCCACGTTCCATGCGAAAAATTAATTCTCGCCACATCCATTCCCGCCGAAATCATGGCGGATACTACGGTGGGCGAGGCACTTGCCGGACCGATTGTTGCAACAATTTTTGTTCGTTGAGTATCCATTGATTTTCATCATAACACACGCCGCAACTCTTGCAGCAACTCCTCCGGCAACGCCTCTCCTTCTTGGGTTACTCCGGGATAACACCATACGCTGATTAACCGGATACGAGATCCCTTTACTTGGTACAATACCCAATATTCCCGAGTCCATACACGCGTCCCGTCAGAGCGTCGACGCCGTGATACCGGCTGCATTACCGCTACCGTATCCGGTGCAATGCCATACTCCGTCCGGTGTGGCGCACGAACAATGCGCTTGATTCGCCCTTCCCCAATACCGTACTGTCGCATCTTCATCTGGATATGCTTTGTCCAGTAGTATGTTGCCGTATTTTTTGGGGCTGTAAATCGCATATACTTGCCACCCGCCGGAGTCACATTTTAGGCGGTTGTGCCATCAAGATCCATTTCACGCAAACGGCGAATTCGTTCTTCCACCGGCGGATGTGTTGCAAACAATGTTTTTATCGCTCGTCCCTTAAATGGATTGGCGATAAACAAGTGTGCCGTTGCCCCATGCGTGTGCCGTAACGGCGCACTATCCTGCGCAATTTTCTCCAACGCACTCGCCAACCCCTCCGGATAGCGCGTCAATAATGCCCCTGTCGCATCGGCGAGAAATTCCCGCTTACGACTGATCACCAGTTGAATCAGCATTGCCGCCAACGGAGCGAGGATTGTCGCCAACACACCACCGATTACCATCGCCGGATGTGGTCGCTCATCGCTCCCTCCAAACATCATAACATTTCGCAACCAGTCCGCCGCAATGGAAATAAATCCCGCCAATATCACCGCAATCGTCATCACCAACATGTCACGGTTACCAATATGACTCATTTCATGGGCCGCCACACCTTCCAACTCCGTGCGATCCAGTTTTTCCAACAACCCGCGCGTAAACGCCATCGCCGCATGCTGCGGATCACGCCCGGTGGCAAATGCATTCATCTGTTGCTCTTCCATAATGTACAACTTCGGCATCGGCAACCCGGCGGTAATGGCAAGATTTTCCACAATGGTATACAACTCCGGCGCGTCCTCTTTCGTCACCAGACGCGCATTCTGCATTTTCAACACCATTGAATCAGAATGCCAGTACGACCACAGTGCCATTCCCACACTGAACGCCACCATGCCGTAAAGAATCATGCTATTGCCAAAATACCCGCTCAGAAAATATCCAAACGCAATAAACAGCACCAAGAATGTCCCCATGAAGAACCATGTCTTCATGATATTCTCTCGCTGATGTGTATAAATTGATTTCATATGTCGTTAGGTTATCAGTAAAATATGTCTTTCGTTCCTTTAGTATACCAGAAATGATTAGCACTCGCAATACAAGAGTGCCAACTTTATGTCTGACGACGGTATAATGCGAGCATTAATGCAATTGCCACCATGTTTGCCACTAACGCACTTCCTCCATAACTGATAAAGGGGAGCGGAATTCCCGTTACCGGCATCACGCCAAGATTCATCCCAATATTGATCACGCTATGAACAAAAATCATTACCATAACACCACTACCTATCAGGTATCCGATATTGCTATGTGATGTATGGGCAATACGCCAGATACGCCATAGCACAATAGCATACAGTATCACTACCGCCAGCGCGCCCACCATGCCAATTTCCTCGGCAATCGCCGCAAAAATAAAATCCGTATGCGCCTCCGGCACAAACCCGAACTGCACCTGTGTTCCATTTCCCAATCCTTTTCCAAACACGCCACCGCTTCCGATTGCCGTCATTGCTTGAATAACATTATAACCACTGCCGCGCGGATCCCGATACGGATCCACAAACGTCAGTACGCGCTCTCGTTGATATTCCGCAAGAACCGTCCACCCAATCGCTGCCGCAATCACAGCACCAAGAATGATACCTACCACATGAGTTCGGCGCATTCCGGAAGCAAAGAGCATTCCCGCCCAAATAGACAGTACGACCATCGCACTTCCGAAATCCGGCTGCAATAAAATTAAACCAACAATAATCGTCGTCAGTGTCAAAGAAATCATTAAGCGTCCGTAGGGACCAAAAACTGTTTGTTTTGCGGATAAAAACCCCGCCAAAAAAACAATCATCGCCACCTTAACAATTTCCACCACCTGAATAGACACCGGGCCAAGACTTAGCCACCCCACCGTTCCGCGAACATTTACACCAAATATGAGTACTGCTATCAATGCCGCCACAGAGAAAAAGTACGCCCATCGTGCCAGCTGCACGACAATACTGCGAAGATCTACCATGGATACCATGTAGCCGATGCCGATGCCGATACTTCCCCAAAATACTTGCCGCCAAAAGAATGATCCTCCACGCACATGATCAAGGCTGTACAACATGACCAGACCAATACCATACAGTATCGTTACCGCTCCCAATAGGACTCCATCCACTCGCCATCGCTCTTGTGCGCGCATCATTGTGCTCCGCCAATATATCGTGCTCGAAATGTTTCCGATTGAAAGACATCTACTTCCGTCTCCACATCAACAGATGCCACTTCTCCGGAAAATTTCCTCGGCCACGGCAACGAAAACGCGCGTTCATCGCCACTATTCATTACGTCCATATGTGTCCGATGAATTGCCAGCGGAGTGCCGGTTGCATCTCGCAACACCACCTTAATCCAAATCCGCGCAAAATCAAACGGACTTTCATTTCGTACCAATCCACTGACACGACTGTATTCCGTACTGGATGATGATAGCTCATACCGTTTGTTTAATACGATAATGCGTGGCTTTTGATATCCGTCAAATAACACCCAATCCACAGCAGAATCAATACGAAACTCCGCACGAACAACCCGCGCCTCCGATGGAATCTCAATTCCCGGCTCCACAATATACTTTGTCTCTGCCGGAAGCGCGAATGTTGTTCCTTTCTTCTCCGCAACAATCGTATCCCCTTCCCCATGAAGAACAAATGCATAAGAAATACGCTGAGCTCCATACAAATTATTGGGGTTCGTAATTTGTGCCACTGCATCCACTGTCCCATCAACACCATCAATTACCCAAGAACCCTCAATCACCAAGTCTTTAGCGGCAATATGTACGGAACATGCCCCACATACACCACCGCAATCTACACCGGTTTCATTCTGGTTCCGTACACCATCCGTACAACTCGGTGCCGGGCGAAACATGGAAACCAGTCCCCACAAAATTCCAAAGAATATCACACCGTAAACCGCAATAATCACCGCACGTTTTTGCTTTCGTCTCATGGTATTGAATATTATTCTGCCCACAGTATACCACACGCATCGCCGTCTCTACCAAAATACAACGATGTTGTCCTATGCTCCACTCATTCCTGAGTCAAGTTTATCTACCTTACTCGGTGGTACCTGTCGGAATGTTGCCATTTGAAGGATCATTAGTTGTCGTGTCGGTATCTGTCGGCGTATCGTTGGCTGTAGTATCTGTCGGTGTATCATCGGAAGGGTTTGTTCCATCGCCGGTAGCATCGTCTGTTGATGTGCCACCGGTATCCGAAGTACTCTCGCCGGTGTCTGTCGTATCATCGCCGGTGGATGGATTATCCGATGTGCCGCCGGTGTCATTCTGTGTATCATCGCTCGGTGTGGTGTCGTCGCCCGGTGTGGTGTCGGATGTGCTATCTCCCGTTGAATCTTCCGGATCGTTATTCTCCACCGGCGTAACACCCGCATGCTCCAACAATGCACGGAATTCGTCCTTCGTTACACACACATCATCCACACACAGCTTCTGCGTCTCCACCTCTTCCGCTTCCACCTTCTCTACCGTGAGGATACCGGTAAGCGTGAGATTGCCGTCTGTATCGGTGTAGAGGAGGGTGTCCGGATTCAAAGTGGTGAAGAAATCCAGGATGGTGGTATTGGTGTTTTCAATTTGCGCGAGGGTGGTGTGAAGCTGTGCCAGGTCGTTTTGGATGGTGGTGAGTGTTCCATCTATGGTGGTGACGGTGGTTGTGGTGTCGGAGAGTTGTTGAGCAAGGGTGGTGAGAGCGGATTCTACATCGTCAAAGGAAGCAAAGTTGACCGCCAGTTGTGCCGTTTGGTCTTGGGTGTCGTGTAGGGTATCGGCGAGAGATTGGAGTGTGTTATCAATTCCTCGGATTGCGGCGATGTCGTCTGTGTTTTGAGTGATGCGGGTGTGTTGTTCTTGAATGGCGGCAGCCAGAGGTGCGACCAGTTTGTCATAGGAAACACTGAGGTAGCCGTTACTGTCTTCCGTGACCAGGTGCGGGAAAACGGTTTGCAGTTCTTGCGCGATGAATCCCAGTTGCGGAGTTGTATCCGTACCGTTCTTCCAGGTGTAGGTTACCGGATTGAGTGTGAGGATCTTACTGAGAGCGTCAGCGGTATCCAGTGGAAGAATGGACTCCTTGAGGCGACGGTCGGAGAAGGTGGTCCATGCGTTTGCTACCGCAACGGAGCCGTCACCGCTGGTACCGACTTGGAGTTTCTGGGAGGGTGAGGCAGTGCCGATGCCAATGTTGCCACCAGTGCTTGCCTTATTAAATACGGCAAGCACTTTATCTCCACCCGATCTATCAAGTACAACTAAAGCGGCGTCAGTATAGGTCCCACCCGTAATAAGACGAGTTTCTTGGTTAGGATGTTTAAGGGTGAAGCGGGCTTGATTAGCTGTACCGGTTGTTTCTGTACGTACACCAGCGCCACCAGAATTTACTACATGTAATTTAGCTTGGGGATTTGTGGTGCCAATGCCGACGTTGCCGTTTGTCCATAGATTTCCCGTCACAGGGTCCCATTGTCCTGTCTGTGTTCCAGAAGGACTAATCCCTCTTGCCACTGTGGCTGACCACAAGCTAAGCGGATAGCTTCCGAAAAGATTGAATGCAACTGTTCCATACTGAAGGTTTTTATTTGTCCCATCAGCTGCTATATCCATAACTCCGTCACTTCCATCAGGGTGAATGTAGAGTATCTTATTTGAGCTTTCTTTGAGAGAACCCATAATATCGCCACCCGATACTTCCAACTTCGCCCCCGGACTCGTCGTCCCGATGCCGACGTTGCCGGATGTACTAACAGTCATTCTATCAGTACCATTTGTCCGAAATAGATATGGACCATTTGTGTCTAGAACTGTATTGCCCGCTGAAAATGCAAAGTTCAAATACCCCCCAGAACCACCACTCCCTCGCTCAAGTCTTAATATATTACCAGTACTTCCTGTAACTAATAATCCTGGACCATTAACACTTCTTGTATTTTCAATATGAGCAATGTAGTTAGTGCCTTCACCCTTTACTTTTAACTTCTGTGCCGGACTCGTCGTTCCGATGCCGACGTTGCCGGAGCTTGTTATTTTTACCGTTTGAGTACCAGAATTAAATATATTAAAACTGTCGTCACTATTGTTATATATGATACGACCAGCATCAGAATCATTATTATGCCCAAAATAAATTGAGCCTACTCCGGTACTGTCCGGTGTTAGAAGTGATAATCCTGCATAATTATCATCTTCAATAATAAAATCATCTGCAAGAACATTTACTGATGCACTAGAAGAACCATTATATACATGCAACTTGCCACTTGGATTCGTCGTACCGATGCCGACATTGCCTCCGTTTATATAACTAATACCATTGGAATGTAACTGGACTTTTCGTGAACCACTAGTGTTAAATAAATGCAATTGTCCATTTGTCGCTGTACTGTCTCCACCTATTAAATAATATTTGGTATTAGTCCCGTCAGTACCAATGATGTCTCCTTGCACAGTCAATTTTTCACTCGGACTCGTCGTCCCAATGCCGACGTTGCCACCTCCAGGATTTAAAGCTAGAGATCGATACCCTACACCTTCTTTAATTGACTGTATTCGTGCATAGTCTCCACTAGTATTAAATCCAATATACAAACGATTGTCCGTATCTGTTCCACCTCGAATTGTAAGTTGATCACCATTTTGTGAATCTGCATCAATACGCATACCTCCATTTATTCCATCTACAATATGTAAACCTGTTTCAGGTGAAGTAGTGCCGATGCCGACGTTGCCGGTGTTTTTGATATATAACCTATATGCACTTGATGTATTATCATAAATTCCCAAATCAGCACCAGAATTAACAGATGTGAGGTTCCACTTTGATACACCGTTTTGCAAAAACCTCAAATCAGCAGTACTTGTACCTCCTGAATCAAGCTTTAATACAGCCCTTCCAATACCATCATTTTTAACAATGATTCCACGATCAGCACCACTATTTCCACGCACATCAAGTAGTTCTGTTGGACTCGTCGTGCCAATCCCGACGTTGCCGTCTCCTCTCCAAGACATTGCGGTATTGCCCCAATATGTATCAAGTTTTAATACATTTCCCGTAGGACCACTTCCAGCAAAATCACCCTTGAACACAAATTCATTATCATTGTTTTCGCTCAACGTGAGAAGTAATTGATTATTTGCGGAATCTGTCCTTATGTGCAACTTCGCCCCTGGGTTTGTGGTACCGATACCGACGTTGCCGGAGTTTGTAATTGTAAGATCAGATGTCCCATTATGTTGAAAATAAATATTCCCATTAGGGCCAGAACCTAGGGATTGATTTCTTATGATTGTATTTGCACCATTTTGTAAAATATCAGCACGTGTTCCATTACCAGAATTTTCTTGTCCGAACAAAAATAAGGTACTATTTGTTCCTGTTCCACTTGGCAAAATATAAATTCCAGTATTTATATTTCCGCTTGTTGGCTTAAATGCATAACCACCATCATCTGATTTAAAATATGGAGTATTCGCAAATTGAATATTTCCCTCTATTTGCAATTTTTCACTCGGACTCGTCGTGCCAATCCCCACATTTCCTTTCAAAACTGTCTTTGTAATGGAATCATTTCCAAGAGTCACGGAGTTTGAGCCGTTTCCGGTGGCGTTGTATCCGATAACAATTTCATTTTGGTCATTATCTGCGAGGGCTTTGGTGTTTGCTCCGAGGAAGATGTTATAGTCTCCGGTAGTATTTGCTGTTGAACCGTCTGCAATGTAAC
>CAYXCH010000010.1:0-14416 GCA_964463705.1 uncultured Pseudobdellovibrionaceae bacterium
CAGATTAACGTAATATCTTATGAAGGCATATTAGTCATGCCGGCTGAGTATAATACCTTAGTATTTTAACCGGAATAAATTTATGCAAACGAAAAAACAGGAAGGCAATATTACTGCATTCATGGATCGTATTCAAAGTATCGGTGAATCTGCAATTCCCGATACGTATAAGCAATCTATGAATGACAGTATTGTGGAGGCACTTATCCAACATCTCATAACACAGATTGCGGAATACGTTCCCGACAATCAACAAAAATTATTTGGTGAACGTTTGGAAAGCGGTGCGGCACCGGAGGAGATTGATGCGTTTTTGCAAACGGTGGTACCAAATTATGAACAGGTAATGGGTGAGATTGTACGGGACTTTTTTGTGCGGTTGGAACAGCAACATCATGAGGCGCATAGTTAAGCTCTAATCATTAAACTTCCAATGCCTTTTTAGCCTCATAACACGTCGGTATTTTGTTTCGTGAAAATTATACGTACCCCCAACAATGTAGAGGGTTTTTATTGATTCTTGATAGGTTCGGTAGTATAATGAAATCCGCAGTATTGAAGTGCAGATAATGGGTATTTGTCCACAATTATTAAATATATAATGATTGAAATTCAAGAGCACGTGCCCTTGGCGCCGTTAACGACCTTCCGCATTGGCGGGGCGGCACGATATTTTGCGAAAGCGGCGAGTGAGAAGGAATTACGGGCGGCGCTGGCATGGGCACAGGAGCGTTCTGTCCCATCATTTATTCTTGCCGGAGGGAGTAACGTACTGTTTAGCGATCGGGGATTTGACGGACTGGTTATTCATATGCAAATGAATAGCTATCGTATGGACGGACCGCATGTACACGCCGATGCCGGTGCGGTATTATTGGAGGTTATTACGGCGGCAGCAGAGCAGTCATTGGGAGGATGGGAACACATGGCGGGAATTCCCGGTACCGTTGGAGGAGCAGTACGAGGAAATGCCGGCGCATTTGGAACGGAAGTAAAAGATGTTCTTCATTCCGTCCGTGCGCTCAATACACAGACACATACGGTGCAAACATTTTCCGCCGAAGACTGTGCATTTGCATATCGGCAGAGTATCTTCAAAGGCGACACGCCATGGATTATTTTGTCGGCAACGTTTGCGCTGACACCGGGGGATGCGGAGACTATTCGCGCAACCATTACACAAACAATTGAAGAGCGGGAAAAGCGTCATTTACAGAATGTGCGAGCCGCCGGATCGTTTTTTATGAATCCGGTGGCGCCTCCGGAGGTTGTGGAGCGGTTTGAGCGAGATAAGGGAGTGCGAAGTCGCGGCGGGCGCGTACCGGCGGGGTGGCTGATTGAAGAAGCGGAGATGAAAGGATATCGTATCGGTGGGGCGCAGAGCTCTCCGCAACATCCCAATTACATTATCAACACGGGTGATGCGACAGCGGAAGATGTGATAACACTTGCCAGCATGATTAAGATGCGTGTTCGTGATCGGTTGGGTGTTCAGTTGCGTGAGGAAGTGCAGATGGTGGGATTTTAGCGTGTGCGCTTGTCGTTACCGGTGTTGCAGCCCGGGGTCGGCGCATCTTTGTTCTATGGTATACTGAAAAGTAATCCCGTAAAAAACAAATGTATGAATATTGCATATACGGTAGGAGTACCGGAAACGGTTTCGGTGGATCGTGCGTATATTGCACGCAAGGTTGGTGCCGTAGAGAAATTGCTATCTCGTCCGGAGCGTGCCGAAGTAGAGATTTCCGACACGCCGCACGGTCGGTATCGGGTGGAGATTGCAATGATAGAGCCGGGGAATGTGTACCGAGCGGATGCGGAGGCGCGGACGGTGGAAGCGGCGGCGGATTTGGTGGAAGAGAAATTGCGAGAGCAGATTCGTGATGCTCATGATAAGCGACGAGCGTTGCAACGGCGCGGAGCGCGGAGCATCAAGAAGGGATTGGTGATTGATGAGGACGCGCGATTCTAATCAACGATAATAATAATGATTCAAGAACTGGCAAATCCTGTACGATTGGCGCGCATGTTTCGCCCGGCGCGAGTGGCGATTATCGGAGCGACAGATACGGACGGAAAGACGGGAACGATGGTAACGCAAGCGGTAGTGCGCGGAGAGTACAAAGGGCACGTTGTGTGTGTTAATCCGAACCGCTCAACGGTGTTTGGTAGGCCGTGCTATCCATCATTGGCGGACAGTGGCGTTGATTCGGTGGATTGCGCGATTGTTGTTGTGCGCGCGGAACATGTAGTGGAAGCAATCCGTGCCAACAGTGCGCAATGTAAAAATTTCGTGGTTATCGCCGCCGGGTATGGGGAGCGTGGAGAGGATGGGCGTGCTCGTCAAGCGGAATTGTTGCACATGGCGCAATCCGAGCGGTTGTTAATCATGGGGCCGAACTGTTTAGGATTTCTTTCTCCGCATATCGGGCTAAATCTTTCCTTTGCACCGTCGGTAATGCCGCGCGGTGATGTGGCATTATTGTCACAGTCCGGTGCATTGGCGGTGGCGTTATTGGACACGGCGGCGGAGCAAAATACATTCGGGTTTTCTTTGGTGGCATCGCTGGGAAATATGATGCAGTTGGATGAAGTGGCGATGTTGCGATATGTAACACATGATGATCATACGAAAGTGGCGGCACTGTATGTGGAGCATATCAGTGATGGGGAGGCGCTGGGAGAGGTGATTGAGCAGAGCCCCATCCCGGTGGTTATTTTACAGGGAGGTGTTACCGATGCGGGGCATCGTGCCAGTGCTTCTCATACGGGGGCGTTGGCACAGCGAGCGGACATCGCCGCTGCCGTATGTCGGGCACGCGGTGCAGTGGTAACAACATCGGTGGAAACATTTATTCATACGATTGCCTTTGTGCAACGATACGGTGTTACGGCGGCGGAAACGGTGACGGTGACCAATGCGGGAGGCCTGGGCGTACTAACGGCGGACGCATTGAACCGTGCCGATGTACCGAGCGCCGAACTTTCATCATCGTTGCGCGCAGAAGTCATGTCATCATTGCCCGTTGCCGGCAGTGCGGAGAATCCGATTGACGTATTGGGTGATGCGGGAGCGGATCGCTATGCGCATGTACTGCGTACATTGGCGAAACAATCATCACCGTATCAGGCAATCACCATTGCCACTCCGCAAGCGCAAACTCCGATGGAACAGATTGCGGAAACTATCGTATCTCATGCCGATACCATTCCGCAGATTGCAGTGTTTTCCGGTGGGGAACATGTTCGGGCGGCGCGGAATATGTGTGTACGCAACGGGGTGCCGGTAGTGTCTTCACCACGTGACGCGGTTGATGTATTAGCGGCAATTCATGCAACGGTACGAGAACGTCCGACAGGCGCTCCGCCGCCGGTAGATACGGTGCGGGCGGAGCGGTTGAGTGCGATGATGCGTCGTGCGCAAGAAGAACGGCGACCGGCATTGTACTACAAGGAGGTATATGATATGGCACAGGCATACGATATTCCGCTGGTCCCCGCCTGGCGCATGGATTATGATTCTCCGTCGCATGTACGATTTCCTTGTGTTGTGAAAGTGGACGCGCCAACAATTCTACACAAGACGGATGTGCGTGGAGTTCTCCCCAACATTCGGGATGCGGAGGCATTATCATCGGCAATTGCGGAGTTGCAACAGCGATTTCCATCTGAGCGCATTATTGTACAAGAAATGATTCCGGCGGGAACAGAGATGTTTCTTGGTGCCCTTCGTGATCCGAATTTGGGAGTGGCGGTGGTTATTGGATATGGGGGAATTTATGCCGAGCCGTTGCGGACAACAGTGTTGATGGTACCACCCTATACGGTGGATGATGTGCGAGAGCGATTGCGCAATTCCCGATTGGCATTTTTGTTCCGGTCATTTCGCGGAATGCCTCCGCATAATGAAGCGGCGGTGGCACATATTGCGGTGGCGCTTCAACAACTGATGCGAGAGCATCCGTGGGTGTCTTCCATAGATATTAATCCATTGTTTTTATATCGCTCTCACGGAGATGCGCGGGTGGTGGATATGAAAATTACGATACAACATACGTGATGCGATATTCTTGTACGATTCCGGGAGTATTAACCGATGCGGAGACGGTAGTGTCGCGTCTATTGTCATCACGCGGTGCAACATCGGCGACAGCACAGCGGCAGTTTCTTTCCCCGGACTATGAGCGGGACACACACGATCCGTTTTTGTTTACGGCGATGGAGGCGGCGGTGGAGCGCATTCGGCGCGCGCGGGATACCGGGGAGACAATCGGTATTTACGGGGATTATGATGCGGATGGTGTATGTGGTGCCACACTGTTGGCGGAGGTGTTGAGTGATTTGGGAATTGCACACGAAGTATATATTCCACATAAGGAGCACGATGGACATGGATTGTCATTGCGAGCGGTGGAACGGTTCGCACAGCGCGGTGTCGGATTGATTGTTACGGTAGATTGCGGAATTACCAATTGTGCGGAGGTGGCGGCGGCACGATCCCGAGGCATGGAGACGATTATTATTGATCATCACCATGTACCGAAAGTATTGCCTGATGCTGTGGCGATTATCAATCCGCAACTTCCCGATAGCGGGTATCCGTTTGCACAGTTATGCGGTACCGGAACGGCATTTAAAGTTGCGCAGGCATTGTATACTCGGTTGGCGCCGGAGCGGGTAGAGCAAACAAAGTGGTTATTGGATCTTGTGGCGATTGCAACGGTGGCGGATTGCATGCCGCTTATTGAGGAAAATCGCGTGTTGGTTCAATACGGTTTGGTGGTATTGCGCAAGACACGTCGCCCCGGGCTGCATGCGCTGTTTGATGTTGCGCGGATTTCTCATGATACGGCGATTGATGCGGAGGTGATTGCGTTTCGGATTGCACCACGCATCAATGCGGCGGGACGTATGGATCATGCGCAGCAAGCGTATGAATTACTTTCTTGTCGGACGGCGGAAACGGCAACGAAGCACGCGGCGGCGATAGAGGAATTAAATACACAGCGTCGGAGCGTTTCTGCAACAATTACGGCCGATGCTCGCTCGGCGGTCCATGCCATGAAGGAAATTCCCGCAGGGATTGTTGTTGGAAGTTCAACATATTTTCATGGAGTTGTCGGGCTGGCGGCGGCACGATTGGCGGAAGAGTTTCGTCGTCCTGTTGGGGTGTTTCATCATATGGGAGAAACATCGTTGGGGTCGTTCCGATCTCGAGACGGAGTACATATTGTAGATATATTACGTGAGGTGCAGCGACGAGTGGATGAGGCGGTATTTGTCAAATATGGCGGACATGCGGCGGCGGCGGGAGCGACAATTCGGACAGAACATTTTGAGCAGTTTGCGGAAACGTTTGCTCAAGTGGCAGCGGAGTATCAGCCAACGGAAGATGATGCCGTAATCTCGGCGGATGCGTGTATTGCGCTCTCGGCGGTGACACCGGAGCTGGTGAAGGCATTGCGGCAAATGGCACCGTTTGGTATCGGAAATCCGGAGCCGGTGTTTATTGTTCCCGACATCCGACTGCAATCGTTTTCTTTGGTGGGAAATAAGAAATCTCATGCACGGTGTGTGTTTAGCGATGGGCGTCAAACGGTGGCGGGAATCGGGTTTTCACTAGCGGATACCATATCGTCTTTGCGTCCGGAAGATACGGTGACACTCTCTGCTCGGGTGCGAGAAAACATCTACCATAACACGCGCAGCATACAGCTGGTAGTGGAAGATATTGCAAATGATGCTACACTGAAATCATGACGGACAAAGTACAAACAATCACGCTATATACTGATGGTGCTTCTCGCGGCAATCCGGGACCGGCGGCGATTGGTGTGTGGATTGAAACATTGGGAAAGACATATGGTGTCACCATTGGAGAAACGACAAACAATGATGCAGAGTACCAGGCGTTAATTTTTGGGTTGAAGAAAATTAAATCACTCATTGGAAATGCGCGAGCAAAGCGGACGCGGGTACAGTGTTTTTTGGATAGCGAACTTGTCGTGCGACAACTTAATCATGAATACAAAATTACAGATGCTCAAATGCAGCAACACTTTATGACCATATGGAACCTTATGCTGGACTTTGATTCGGTAACATTTACTCATGTGCCGCGTGCAAAGAATCGTATCGCGGATCGTGCCGCCAATGATGCATTGGATGCGCCGGAGCAACCGATGATTGTTTGACTGTTTGCGAAAACGATTTTAACGCACCGGAATGAGTTGTTTTGCATCACCGTCCGGTATGCATATGCTCAATTGTTCCGTAAAACAGTGATGCATAGACGGTGTTATCAAAAGGTCTTGACAAGATTTTTATATCTGCTACACTCAAGAGCAGTTACAAGTATTGGCAGTCACGGCGAGGCCGTCCCCATGCCGCACAGACACTGTTTTACGTGCAGGCCAGACACAATGCGAATGCGATGAGAGAACTTGTGTTGATGCCTGTATTTTTGTTGGCGATAGAATACCGTCACGAAAATACGGGCATCCGTACAAGGAGATTAACAATCAATCAACCCATGACACAATAACGCAGACGAACGGCGAGGTACGGCGTACGTGCGGATGCGGTGGCATGGCAACACGTAGAATATGCGATTTCCGCATCATGGCATATGCCATGATGAACGACCGCGCAGGGCGTCAGGTGTGATACCTGTCTGTCACGCGCGATCACCCAAGAAAAAGAGGTTACGTAACGTATGTGGGGGATGCCTAGGCTGTAATGAGCGATGAAGGACGTGGTAGGCTGCGAAAAGCCTCGGGGAGCCGTCAAACAGGCTGTGATCCGGGGATATCCGAATGGGGAAACCCCTCCACGCATGACGTGGAGACCTGCGCCTGAATTCATAGGGCGTATGGAGCGCACCCAGGGAACTGAAACATCTTAGTACCTGGAGGAAAAGAAATCAACAGAGATTCCGTCAGTAGTGGCGAGCGAACGCGGAAGAGCCTAAACCATATTGCGTGCAATATGGGGTTGCGAGGTACATGGACTCGCTTGAGCGGGGTAAAGACGTTTTTGTTAGCGGAAGGTGTTGGAACACACCACCAAAGAGGGTAATGGTCCCGTACGCGAAAACGAAAACGTATTTATGCATGTATTCTCAAGTAGGGCGGCGCCGGTGAAACGCCGTCTGAATCTGGGAGCACTATCTTCCAAGGCTAAATATCATTACAGACCGATAGTGAACAAGTACCGTGAGGGAAAGGTGAAAAGCACCCCGGGAGGGGGATGAAATAGTTTCTGAAACCACATACTAACAAGGAGTCGGAGCTCTAAGGCACTTTGTGCCGGAGTGACGGCGTGCTTTTTGCAGAACGAGCCAACGAGTTAATCTTTGCAGCGTGCATAAGTGATTGTTGTCACCGATGCGAAGCGAAAGCGAGTTGTAAAAGGCGTTTAGTTGTAAGGATTAGACCCGAAGCCGGGTGAGCTACGCATGAGCAGGGTGAATCCCGTGTAACAGCGGGAGGAGGCCCGCACCCACTCGCCGTGCAACACGAGGGGATGACTTGTGCGTAGGGGAGAAATTCCAATCGAACTCGGCCATAGCTGGTTCTCTCCGAAATATCTTTAGGGATAGCGTCGTGTTAACTATTCGCGGGAGGTAGAGCACTGGATGGGTGTATCGCCGCAAGGTAGGTCATCCAATCAAACTCCGAATTCCCGTTTGAAATTATCGCGGCAGTCAGTACTACGGGGCTAAGCTCGTAGCACAAAAGGGAAACAGCCCAGATCGTCAGCTAAGGTCCCAAAATCCATACTCAGTGGGAAAGGAAGTGTGATTTCTCAGACAGCTAGGAGGTTGGCTTAGAAGCAGCCACCCTTTAAAGAGTGCGTAACAGCTCACTAGTTTAGAGATCATGCGCCGAAAATGTAACGGGGCTCAAGTATGGTACCGAAGCTACGGATTGTACATCTTGTATGTACAGTGGTAGGAGAGCGTTCTCTGCGCGCTGAAGCCGGACGGGTGACCGTCGGTGGAGTACAGAGAAGTGAGAATGTTGGCATGAGTAACCGCAATACCGGTGAGATTCCGGTACACCGAAAGTCCAAGGGTTCCTGGGCAACGATAATCGACCCAGGGTTAGTCGGGCCTAAGGCGAGGCCGAACGGCGTAGTCGATGGACAACAGGTTAATATTCCTGTACCGCGTATACATGCGATGGAGTGACGCATTGTTGTACTCACTGCACGTTAGTGGATTCGTGTGCAGGCACTGAGGTTGTGAGATAGGCAAATCCGTCTCACACAAGACCAAGGTGTCGGCCGGTACGCCACTTCGGTGGCGTGAAGAGTGGGGAGCACAGTGCCAGGAAAAGCTTCTAAGGTTAATGTATACGTGCCCGTACCGCAAACCGACACAGGTGGACAGGTCGAGTAGACCAAGGTGAACGGGTGATTCCTCGTTAAGGAACTCGGCAAACAATCTAGGCGTACGTTCGCAATATGCCTTCCCGGTCCCGCGAGGGGTCGGGCGCAGCGAAAGATTGCCAAGCGACTGTTTACCAAAAACACAGGTCTCTGCAAACGCGTAAGCGGAAGTATAGGGGCTGACACCTGACCAGTGCCGGAACGTTAACGGGAGCGGTTCACGCCAATCCCCGAAGCGCCGGTGAACGTCGGCCGTAACTATAACGGTCCTAAGGTAGCGAAATTCCTTGTCGGGTAAGTTCCGACCCGCATGAAAGGTGTAACGACTTGGCAGCTGTCTCAACGAGGAGCCCGGTGAAATCGCAATAACGGTAAAGATGCCGTTTACCTACAGCTAGGCGGAAAGACCCCGTGGAGCTTTACTACAGCTTGGTATTGAGTTAGTGCGATTATTGCCCAGTATAGGTGGGAGACGTTGAAACCATCCTTCCGGGGATGGTGGAGTCGCCAGTGGAATACCACCCTATAATCGTGGTGACTCTCACCTCGCACCGTGAATCCGGTGCAGGGACAGTGCCTGGTGGGTAGTTTGACTGGGGCGGTCGCCTCCTAAATGGCAACGGAGGCGCTCACAAAGGTTCCCTAGGGCCGGATGGAAATCGGTCCGATAGTACAAACGCACAAGGGAGCTTTACTGAAAGACCTATAAGTCAATCAGTCACGAAAGTGGGAGTTAGTGAACCGACCGTGGCATATAGATGCGCGGAAGATCATCAGATAAAAGTTACCCCGGGGATAACAGGCTTATCACCCCCAAGAGTTCACATCGACGGGGTGGTTTGGCACCTCGATGTCGGCTCATCGCATCCTGGGGCTGGAGAAGGTCCCAAGGGTTTGGCTGTTCGCCAATTAAAGCGGTACGCGAGCTGGGTTCAAACCGTCGTGAGACAGGTTGGTCCCTACCTGCTGTAGGCGTGGTTGCTTGAGAGGAGTCTTTCCTAGTACGAGAGGACCGGAAAGAACGAACCTCTGGTGTATCGGCTGTCGCGCCAGCGGCACTGTCGAGTAGCTAAGTTCGGAGTGGATAACCGTTGAAAGCATCTAAACGGGAAGCCCACCTCAAGATGAGGCAACGGCAGATCTTCGGATCTGTAACACCTCCTGGAAGAAGACCAGGTTGATAGGCTTCAGGTGTACGCACAGTGATGTGTTTAGCCAAGAAGTACTAAGTGGTGTCTAATCTCTTTCTTTTGTGATCGCACTGTGACACGTTTTCGCGCGCATCTCGCGCGTGGCGGCGTGTCACATGTGGCAGACAGATATGACATCTGTCGCGCGCGGAGAACGCATATTCTACATATTTCACGGTATTGTTCCGGTGACTCTTGCGAAGGGGGTACACCCGGTTCCATCCCGAACCCGGCAGTTAAGCCCTTCAGCGCCGATGGTAGTCCTTCGGGGCGAGAGTAGGTCGTCGCCGGAACAATGGTGTGAAATACTTGCAAATATTTGTATTGATAAATACACAGTGTTGTGGTACTCTGAAAACATGGAAAGATATTAATAACATTACTGTATGAAAAACAAAACATTATTGCGATGGAGTACGCTGGTATTTGGCGTATTTGTTGGAGGCATCGTAATGATTACAGTGGTGCAAGCGGCAACCAAAACAGAACAAGTAACGCTGCAATTAACGGTTGAGGAGGTGTTGGCAATGAGTGTGGATAGTGCCAGTGTTAATTTTGGTACGTTGACACCGGGAACGCCGGTAACGGGCTCCACGACAGTGACGGTAACAACCAACGCTAATGGTGGCTATGATTTAAAGGTAAAGCGAGATGATGCAGATACAACAATGGATCATACATCGCTTCCATCGTTCAACATTACAGATAAAACCGCATGGGATGGATCAAGTAGTTCCGCAACGTGGAGCGGGACCGGACTGGGATTCAGCGTTTACAGTTCCACGGCAACAAAAAATACGACATGGTGGGGAAGCGGTTCTGCGTGTGACGATTCCAATAATAAATATGCCGGTTTTCCTTCTTCCTATGTGACGATTATGGATCACGATAGTTACAGCGCGTCGTCTACAACAACAAGTGTTTGTTACAAGGTGGATGTACCGAGTACACAGCGTAGCGGGGTATATGACGGTACAATTACATATCAGGCAACAAGTAAGCCGTAACGTTGAGTCATGACGGTTGATGCGATACAGAAGAATGTGTTATGGGGTATCGGTGTCGCTTTATTGGCGTGCGCACAGGTCGTTTTTGCACAAGTTCCTTTAGAAAATGATGGTGTGCCACATGGTGGAGTACAGATTTCACCATTGCGATTTGAGGCGCAGTTGCGCGGTGGCGAAGAATATCGTGGGACGTTGCGATTAAAAAATTTTGATACTGAGCCACAACGTGTAACATTGGAGGCAGAGAATTTTATTGTTACCGAAGATACGGAAAATATTTCATTTTATCCATCAAATCGTGCATCACACCGCAGTGTGCCGGAAGTTTCCGAATGGGTGACGTTTTCTTCTTCTCAAGTGGTGTTGCAGCCCGGAGAGGCGCGAGAAGTGCCGTTTACCGTCCGTGTACCACTGGAAGCGCCTACCGGTGGATATTATGGGGCGTTGTTTGCCACTATCAGTGCGCCGCCATCTGACGGAGAAACGTCGCGTATTGCCATCAATACACGCATGGGGGCATTGCTTATTCTTGCCGTTCATGGAAAAGAGCCGGCACGTGTGGAGGGAGCGATGGAGCTTACACCACGTCGGACAGTGGAATTTTCCGCGCCGGCGCAGTTTTTTGTCCGTATTATCAATAGCGGAAATCTACACTTTCGGGGCGCCGGACACGTTACTATTTCTCGCGCCGGAACAACGGTAGCGACGTTACCGTTAGCATCACATGTCAATTATCCGGGGAAAGTCCGAACCTATACCGTGCCCTGGAAGTTTCGTTTATGGCATGCCGGACCTTATACGGTAACGGCACAGTACGAATCACTGAGCGGATTGGTGGATTTGGAGCAATCCGTTGTCGTATGGATACTGCCGTGGACACTGTTTGCGCTGATCGGCGGACTATTTATTCTTTTGTTATTTGTTGTGCGATATATCCGCACACACTATACGATTACACGTAGAGATTCACAATAGGAGGCATGGGGTACGCAAAATTTTGCGTGGTAGCCGGTGGTTACGGAATGGTAATAACGGTATCTTCAACGACGCCTTCCCGTGTTTGTTCGCGAATAATGTACAGTGGTGTATCGGTATTGGTGGCGCATCGGCTTCGCGGTGCAGCGGTTGGAGCATCATCGCCATGATCAATTGTGCATACAATAATATCGGCGACACGCAAAAACAAATGTGTCTTCTGCGCGGCAATCCCTCCGATGACACCAAGTGCACAGAGTGCTATAATACTCCATAGAATTGTCAATCGTTTTGTCATGAACAATCAACAACGAATTATTGTTTTCAGTATAGCATGGTTCCTGTTCGGTGTCATGACGGGATACAATGCTTTTGCTCGCATGGAGAGTGCAAATTATCAAATCAACGCCGATGTAATTTCCGGTGGCGGAGCGCTGGGGAGCAGTACCAACTACACACTTACCGACACCGTCGGAGAAAGCGGTGTAATCGGAACGGGGTCCGGCACCAATTACATTCTCAAAGACGGGTTTTGGCAGATGGTGAATACATATGTGCATTTCAGTATTGATAGTGCACTCGTGGACTTCGGCACATTGACACCGGGAACGCCGCGGACCGGACAGAGCGTGCTTTCCGTTACTACCGATGCGTGGAACGGATACACATTGAGTATTGCGCAAGATCACAATTTACGTCACACCAATGGCACGGATGAAATTCCCGCTCATGATGGCACCATCGCATCTCCGCTCCCTTGGAGTGCGCCGCATACGGTGGGGCTGGGCTTTACCGTCACAAGCGGTTCTCAGGTGGAGGCAAAATGGGGCAGTGGAACACGCTTTGCCGCCATTCCTACTACTGATACCGTATTTCACACTAAGACGGGATATCGCTCTCCGGCCGATACCACAACGGTGTCCTATACGGTGGATGCGCCGTCTACACAGCGTTCCGGACACTACCAAAACACCGTAACATACACCGTAATGCCATCGTTATGATCATGTTGGCAATAAATAATCTTTTTATACATCGTTGGAAGCGCTTTGCGTTCCGGGCGGCATATTGTGTGCTGGGGATATGTATTGCTACGCCGGCAGTTGCCGCACCGTTGGGGATTGCCGTTACACCATCGGTAATAGATGTGACCGTTGCACCGGACGAAACAACAAAAACCGGCACAATTGTTGTTAAAAATACAGCCGATGTTGCTCGTACGCTTCACCTCCACGCACGCATGTTTGATGTGGACGAGACCGGTGCCACTGTACTGAAAACAACAGAAGAGCCAATTTCCGTAACGGTGCGACTTTCACCGGAGCGTTTTACATTATCTCCCGGTGCGTCACAAACGGTACGGTATGATATCGTTGTGCCGAAAGATGTTCCGGATGGTACGGTGCCCCGTGCGTTGGTAATAACATCTGACTGTGAAGCGGCACCGGTTACTACGGCAACATGTCTTCGCGCCCGGGTGGGCATTCCGCTTATGGTAACGGTGGATCGTGGCGCATTGCGTTACGCTGCAACAATGCACGCAGAATCGTCTGCATGGGTACAGCGTTCACCGGTATCGCAAATTCCCGTGAGTATTACAAATACCGGAAGCGCCGTTTTTATGCCGCAGATTACTGTTGTCATGCGGACGTTGTGGGGGCGAGAAGTTGCTCGTGCTGAAGTGCCACCCCAGCACAGTATTCTTCCGGAGCATACACGAACCTTTACTCTCATGGTGCCGCATCCGCAGGCATTTGGATTGTATACTTTTACTGCCACGGTTACCGATACACATTTTGCGCCAATCCGCACAACATGGTGGGGGATTGTGGTTGCGCGCACGGAAGCGTTGTGGGGTGTGCTGCTCCTTATATTTGGCATCAGTGGTTGGGTTGCATATTACTATACCAGGAAACGTACATAGTGTTATCCCGTACACATTACTCCTCTTGCAAAGGGCGTTTTAGTGTCAATAAAATGTGCGGTTACACATGTGTTTAATACGGTCTTTGTAGTCGGCGCGTTATTACCGGTAAATCGGTTTTAAGTACACTGTTTTTATCAAAAAAATACTTGATATTATATGCTTCAAAAAGCCGTAAATATATGGTATAATTACAGGTGTAAAACTGTGTGAAAAGTAAGAGTAAATATACACTGCAAAATCCAAAGCGCGCTCCATGAATTGCGGTAGAAAACACAGTATCGTCCATCGTATACGCCGGCAAATAGTACTGCTGAGCGTGCTTTTGTTGTGCGTGCCGGTGTTTGCTTCCGCCGCAATTACCAAGGAAATCAACTACCAAGGAAAACTTACCGACGCTTCCAATGTCGCCGTACCCGATGGTAGCTATGACATGACTCTTCGCATCTATGATGCTGCAACAGGTGGCAACTGTCTTTACAGTGCCCGTGGCACCTGCGCCGCCCCCACACCGCGCAGCGTTACCGTTACGGATGGCATTTTCTCTATCCGATTGGGCGACACTGATGCGGGGGACAACGCACTGACACTGGACTTTGCATCGGGGCCGTACTACCTGGGCGTTGCGGTGGGAACCGACAGTGAAATGACGCCGCGCAAGATGCTTACCGCCGTTCCGATGGCGTTTACCGCACAGTATTTGGATGGTGTGGCGGCAGCATCGTTCTTGCGTTCCGATGAGGCTGACACCATGGCGGCATCAAGTACAAGTACACTCTTGACGCTCAACCAATCCGGTACGGGCGACATTCTTAATGTTCTGGACGGCGGCACCGAAGTTTTTACCATCACCGACGGCGGCAACGTCGGAATCGGCACGACGAGTCCGAGTGAAAAATTAGAAGTTAGTGGAAATGTTAAAATCACTG
>CAYXCH010000011.1:0-72167 GCA_964463705.1 uncultured Pseudobdellovibrionaceae bacterium
ACCGTTGGATGCGGTGATACGTATGATCCCCGAAGATCGGTTACTGGTGGAAACGGATGCGCCGTACCTGGCACCCGTCCCGCATCGTGGTCGTCGTAATGAAAGTGCGTATGTTATGGATACGGTTCGTTACATTGCCGCTGTGCGAGGGGTGGAACCATCGATGCTTGTACAATCTGTTGTCACTGTTGCCAATCGTTACTTTGACCGTCGTTCTCGCAGTGTGATATAGTTATAATAGTGAAAAAGTGGTTTATGTTGGATATCGCGTTTATCAGGGAGAATACGGATCGCGTAAAGGAGGCGGTACGCGCCAAGGGCAAAGAAGTGGATATAGAGGCGCTGTTGTCGTTGGATACGAAACGGCGGGCGCTACAGACACGGGTGGATACACTGCGAGCGGAGAAGAATGCCGCAAGCGCAAAGATTGCCCGCTGTACGGATGCGGCGGAACGGGAGAAGAGTATTGCGGCGGTAACGCAAGTTAAGACGGAATTGGCGGCGGTGCAGGAGGAGTTGCGTACGGTAACGCAACAACGGGACGAGTTACTCTATGCGGTCCCCAATGTTACCGATCCCGCCATGCCCGTCGGTGCGGATGAGAAGGATAACGTGGTTTTGCGAACATGGGGGGAAAAGCCGTCATTTGATTTTACCCCGCGGGAACACCATGAGATTGCCACGGAGCGCGGATGGCTGGACACGCAGAAAGCGGCGCAGGTAAGCGGTTCACGATTTTGGTATTTGAAAGGGGCGCTGGTACATTTGCAATGGGCGTTACATCAATTCGCGCTGCGCATGCTAACGGATGAACATCATATTGCACAGGTGGCGCAGCATGCCAATCTCGGGCATGTGAGCACCGCACCGTTTGAGCCGATTCTTCCGCCAATGATGATTCGGCGAGAGGTTCATCAGGCGATTCATCGGGTGTTTGGTGACCAAACCTATCGTGTTGAAGGAGAGGATCTTAATCTTGTTGCCAGTGCAGAGCACACAATGGCGCCGTACCACATGGAGGAGATTATTGATGAATCGGAGCTTCCCAAGCGATATATTGGATATTCCAGTGCATTTCGTCGCGAGGCGGGAACATATGGCAAAGATATGAAAGGGTTCTTTCGTGGACATCAATTTGAGAAAACCGAATTGGAATCGTTTACCACCGCCGAAGACGGAGCGGACGAGCAGCGCCTGATTGTCGCATTACAGGAGGATCTTGTGCAACAGTTGAATTTACATTATCGTGTTGTTCAGGTGTGCACCGGAGATACCGGCGCACCGGACTATCAGCAATTTGATATTGAGACCTGGATGCCCGGGCAAAACGCATATCGGGAAACGCATACCAGTGATTATATGACGGACTATCAAACACGGGGAATTCGCTCTCGCTATCGTCAAAAGGACGGAACGGTGCGCTATCTGCATACCAATGATGCGACGGCGTTTGCCGGACGAACCCTGATTGCAATCATTGAGCAATATCAAACGGCAAAAGGGACGGTTCGGACGCCGGAGGTATTGCGACCGTTTCTTCCGTCGTCGCTAAGAACGGAACTTTATTAACCTACAGTCACGTATGTCTGAAGAATATCAACCGCCGACAGATTCTCAATCAGAAAATTACGATAAGGAGTTAATACATCGTAAGCTCCGGGACTATATAGATAGTCATACAATAACATCAACTGACTTTTCCAATGTTATTGATTGGTTTAATAGTGGAGTTGATGAGGAGCAATTGCCCGTTTCCACTATTGCTCGTGATATAATTGCAATTCTTCAAACTAATGGCGGTACACTCAATGATTTTTTTGCTGTTCTTCGCAATGATGATATTGACTCTCAGAATGATATACATCAGGAGCATTTACTTCATGATACGGTGGAGATGATTATAGACACTGCCGAGGATCTTGGTGAGAACATTCCCAAAGATGATATTAAGATGTTGGCAAAAACAATTTCCCGGCATAGTGTTCAGGGAGTAATAACAATTGCACAAGAGGAACAATCTATTTACAGTGCCATCTTACAGCCGGGAATTTCTTTTTTTGCACGTTATGAAAATCTTGAGAAGTTAAACAAACTTCTTATGTTTGCAAGGAATCTTGTTGATGAGGGTGTGACACCGGTAATAAATATCAATATTTTCAATGTTGCACACTCTCCAACTTCGAAAAACTATATTCATTAATATATTGTATTTCGTATGTTGCTGTGATATACTGCGGGATATAATGACGTAATTATTTTTCTATGACTAAGGAACAAACACTGGTAATTATCAAGCCCGATGGAATACAACGTTCTCTTATCGGGGAGATTATCGCACGATATGAGCGTGTGGGATTGAAGCTTGTGGCAATGAAGATGGTATGGCCGACACCGGAGCAGGCGCGTGATCACTATATGGTTGGTGGCGAAGAGTGGTTGGAAGAAGTGGGACGAAAAGCGGCGGCCGCCTATGAAAAGAAGGGAATGAAAAGTCCGTATGCAACATATCGTGAGAACGGGGAGGCGATTTTGGAAGCAAATGCGAAGTATCTGTCTGCCGGTCCGGTAGTGGCAATGATTTGGGAAGGAGCGCAGGCAATTCCGCTGGTACGGAAGATTACCGGAGGAACAGAGCCGCTCAGCAGTGATGTGGGAACAATTCGCGGTGATTTCACGCTGGACAGTTATGGGTTGGCAGATCGTGACGGCCGGTCTATTCGTAATCTAATTCATGCATCCGGAGATCCGGAGGAGGCAAAGAAAGAGATTGCCATCTGGTTTGACGAGAGCGAAGTGCTTTCGTACCGACATGTACAGGAAGCGATTCTTTACGATATTAACCTGGATAGTATTTCCGAGTAGTTGTTCCGAGTCTCGTCGGGTCCCGGTGTCGGTGTAAATGAATAATAAAAATAATCAGTGCCACCGTTTCTTATTACACTACGAACGATCATTGTTATAATAGCACTGGCAATGCTCGCGTTATTGGGGACGTTGATATATCGTACATACAACCCAACGGTTTCCGGTTTTTTAAACACGGTGGGAGATATTTCCGATGCGGGCTCATCTCACGTATCGTAGGTATTGATCACTCTACTCGGTTTCGTGGTGCGACGGTTGGAGTACTATCATATGCTGTTCAATATGACTATTCTGTCCTTGATGGACGGCGCCGTGCTTATTGTAAGTATTGTCTTTAAGGCTATAGGTATTAATCTTAAACACAGCGTACCGGTTGGTGCGCTGTGTCGTTGAAGTGGACGGCGGTTAGAGAAGTGTTGTGTACTCATTGTCGGTTCGTTGGGCGGTGGTGAGTATTTCTTTTGCCCAGCGTGTTTGTACGCCGATTGTGCCGTCTCCGATGCACCGGTGATCTACAGATGTAATCGGAGCAACGAACGTACTGGTTCCGCAGGCAAACACTTCATCGGCGGTATACACTTCGGTAAGTGCAACTCGTCGTTCGCAGACGGTGATGCCATCTCGCAGAGCAGCATCAATGATTGTTCGTCGTGTAATGCCTTCCAAAATATCCGATGCTGTATCCGGTGTAATCAGCGTATTGTCACGAACAAGGAAAATGTTTGCCGCAGTCAGTTCACTGACAAAGCCATCATGATTAAGGAATAATGCATCGTCGCAACCACTGTCCATTGCGTCTTGTTTTGCCAAACAGGAGTTTACATATGCGCCATTGACCTTTGCGCGAGCGGGAATGGCATCATCACGTGTTCGGCGAAAGGTGCTGGTTTTAAGCGATGCGCCATCCATCGGAAGGATTGCCGTTGCATCATACAAGAAGATGCTCAGTTTTGGGGTAATGCCGGCGGTGCGAACACCGGGAATATCTGCGGTGGCATGAATGGTAATGCGCGCAAACATGTCACGAGTCGGAGCGACGGCACGAACCAACAGTTGCAGTGCATTGGAAAGATGTTCATCGGAATAATCCGCGTCTCGCATGCCAATCATGGCAGCACTTTCTCGCAGGCGTCGGAAGTGATCACCAAGGCGAAATCCATAGAGGCCGTTTGGGGTGTGAGAAAGTAACGCAACAGTATATACACTCATCCCATACAATACCGCGCTGCTGGTGATGGGAAGCGAAGCATCAGCATGATTAACAATATGCCCGTCATAGTATGCGATGGTGCTGATTTGTGCCATAGTGATCATTCCTTTATACTGAAAGTATAGCGTGTAAGTGCCGTAGGAGCAATGGAGTCATGAGAATTGGTGTATTTGATAGCGGGTTTGGAGGATTGGCGGTACTGAGGGATCTTGTCCGACAATTTCCATCTCATGACTTTGTTTATCTTGGAGATACGGCGCGTGCCCCATATGGGAATCGGTCCACCGAAGCGGTACAACATTATACATATCAGGCGATACGATTTTTGCGCTCTCAACAGTGCGAGATGATTGTTATTGCGTGTAATACCGCATCGGCAATTGCTCTTGATGATGCGCGTCACCATTTTCCGGATACTGTGATTGAGGGAGTATCGGTTCCATTGGCAATGGCGGCAGTACGTTCCGGTGCGCAGCGTGTTGGGGTACTGGCAACAACGGCAACCGTTCGCAGCGGTGTATTTCCACGGAATATTGCAAAGGAGCGAGCGTCAATACATGTTGTTCAAAATGCTTGCCCGATGTGGGTTCCTCTGGTGGAGAATGGAGAGACACAGACAGAGATTGTGCACATATATACCGCACGGTACGTGGCGCCGTTAATTGCGGCCCGTGTTGATACGGTGATTCTGGGGTGTACGCACTATGAACTGCTATTTGACAGCATTGCTGCCGCTATGCCGGCGAACGTACACTTCATTCGCACCGGTGCGGTAATGGCAAAGCATTTACAACAGATAATAGGTCCGACAACATCGACAACACCACGTACCGCACAGAGGCGATTCTTTACAACAGACTCTGTCAATGATTTTCAGCGTATGGGAAGCCTGTTTTATCGCTCTCCCATCGTTCCATCCTATGTTCGTATTGATATATGAAAACGTGGGCACAACGGGGTATCGTTACAATGGTGCAATGGTATCAGAAAGTGTTATCATTTGATCATGGTATTCTTGGGAGAATATTTCCTCATGTTCGCGTGTGTCGGTATCACCCGAGTTGTTCACAGTACATGATTGAGGCGGTAGAGCGATTCGGTGTGGTGCGTGGTGTATGGATGGGAGTGCGGCGAGTGCTACGGTGTGCGCCGTGGGGATCATCCGGTGATGATCCGGTTCCAAAAGAGTAGGGTCTTCATATATTGGCACTCAAAATTGACGAGTGCCAGCGAGCGACGTATACTGAAAACAGAGTAATCGGAAGACCAATGAATGAGCGACAGGTAAAAATTCTTGCCGCGGTGGTGCGGGAATATACAAAGACCGGATTGCCAATTTCATCGGCGGCGCTATCTCAAGAGTTTGGCGTGTCCAGTGCAACGCTGCGAGCGGACATGGCGGAATTGGAGGCGGAGGGCGTGTTGTATCAGCCCCATACATCTGCCGGTCGTATCCCGACAGATGAGGGATTTCGGTATTTTGTGGAGCATATCATGCCTGAGCGAGAGTTGTCACGTAGTGAACAGCAACAGTTACAGAAGGAATTGCTCAAATTAAAGGCGCAAAATACACGGCTTATGCGGACAACGGCAAAGCTGCTTTCCACTGTGGGTAATTGTGCGGCGGTGATGGTTAATGCAAAAACCGGTGAGGTTAGTGAGTTTGGATTGCGCAACCTTTTGGCAAATGCAGATAAAGACAATATTGATGATTTGTGTAAAATCGCTGAAACATTGGACTACATTGATGAGCGGTGCGATACGCTTATGCGAGAACTGCCTGATGGAGAGACACAGATTTTTATTGGGGAAGAAAATCCGATTTCGCGGGCGAAGAATTATTCCATGGTGGTAAGCAAGTATGAAAAAAACGGTGAGGAGGGATTGATTGCGCTTATCGGTCCGAAGAATATGAAGTATGACAAGAATAAATCACTGATTGATTATGTCAAAAAGTTTTTGGGCGGAGCGGCGGTTATCGTGTTGGTGGTGATGTAATGATTAACAGTAAACATATGGCGACACAAAAGAACACGAGTGAAGATACGACACGACGGAAAACGACGGAAAATAAACACCCGGTGCAATACGATAAGCAGATTGAAGTATGTGCCGGTGCGACGATCTTGGATGAAGAGGGTCGTATCTTGTTGGCGAAAAGTCAAAAATGGAAGGATAAATACACTGTTCCCGGTGGACACGTGGAGTATGGGGAGTCATTAGAGACGGCGTTGCGTCGGGAAATCACCGAGGAGATGGGAATTGATGTAGAGGTGGTGGCATGGTTACCGCCGGGAGAGTTGATCACAAAAGATCGGCATTATGTGTTTGCAGAGGCGGTATGTCGGTATACGGGGCCCAAAGAGGCGATTACTCCCTGTCCCAGAGAGTTTACCGGAGACATTCAGTGGATGACGGCAGAGGATGCGCTGGCGCAAGAAGAGATGCTTGCCGGAGATATAGCAAGTATGTTGCGTCGGTATGTGCAATGGAAAGAATCTGCGGAAGCATTGGACGGATGGCGGCGATGCTTGGCGGACTTTGATAATTATAAGAAGCGTACCGCTGAAAGTGCACGGGAACGTGGAGATCAAGTGCGTCGGGATGTGATTGCACAGTTATTGCCGGTACTGGATAATTTTCGCGCCTCTCTTGAACATGTCCCCGCAGAGCATGCAGACAGTCCATGGGTAATGGGATTGAATTACATCAATAAGCAACTGTGTGATATTCTTGCGGAGCAAGGTTTGGAAGAAATGAGTGTCTCGGTGGGTGATGTGTTTGATGTAACAAAACATGAGGCGGTGACAGATAATACAAATGACGCGGAGGAGACGAGTGATGCGGCAAAGGAAGATAATGAAACACCGACGATTGCCAAAGTTGTTGCCGGTGGATACACCATGAATGGTGCGGTCATTCGCCCCGCTCGTGTGGTTGTACGATCCAAAAATTAGCACTCTCTTGACGAGAGTGCCAGTTTTTTGGTATAGTGAAGTCGTATCGGAGCGATACGAATTAAACAAGTATAAATGAAAAACCTATGGCAAAGATTTTGGGTATTGACTTGGGAACAACAAACTCCGCAATGGCGGTGGTGGAAGGCGGAAAGCCGACGATTGTGGAAAATGCGGAAGGGCAGCGCACAACACCGTCCATGGTTGCGGTCAATAAGAATGGTGAGCGATTGGTCGGGTTGTTGGCGAAACGTCAAGCGGTAACCAATCCGAAAAACACCCTGTTCAGCGTTAAGCGATTGATTGGTCGAATGTTTGACGATCCGGAAGTGCAGCAGGACCTAAAACTGTTTCCGTTTGATGTAAAGAAAGCGGACAATGGCGGAATTCTTGTGGTGATGGGAGACAAGGAATATACACCGCAGGAAATCAGCGCAATGGTTCTCTCCAAACTGAAAGCGGATGCGGAAGAGAAGTTGGGAACGACGATTTCCGAGGCGGTGATTACCGTACCGGCATATTTTGATGACGCGCAGCGCAAGGCGACAAAGGAGGCCGGTGAAATTGCGGGTCTGAAAGTGCGGCGCATTATCAATGAGCCGACGGCTGCCGCATTGGCATATGGCTTTGATAAGAAGAAGGAAGAGAAGATTGTCGTTTATGACCTTGGTGGTGGAACGTTTGATGTGTCGGTATTGGAAGTGGGAGATGATACGGTGGAAGTGAAATCCACACACGGTGATACGCATTTGGGAGGAGACGATTTTGATCAAGTGCTCATCAACTACATTATTGAAGAGTTCAAGAAGTCCGAGGGCATTGATTTGTCCAAGCAAAATGATGCATTGCAGCGCATTAAAGAAGCGGCGGAAAAAGCGAAGATTGAGCTGTCTACCGCACAGGAAACGGAGGTTAATCAGCCGTTTATCACGGCGGATGAAAACGGGCCGAAGCACTTGGTGATGACAATCACACGAGCGAAATACGAAGAGCTGGTTCATGATCTTATTCAAAAGACATTGGAGCCGGTAGAGGCGGCAATTTCGGAAGCGGGATTGACAAAGAGCGATATTAACGAAGTTGTCATGGTGGGAGGAATGACTCGCACCCCGGCGATTATTGCGGCGGTAGAGAAGTACTTCGGCAAGAAACCGAATGTCAGTGTCAATCCGGATGAGGTGGTTGCATTGGGCGCTGCGATTCAAGGTGGCGTACTGCAAGGTGATGTAAAGGATGTGCTGTTGTTGGATGTGACACCGCTAACGTTATCCATTGAAACAATGGGGGGTGTGGCAACGCCATTGATTGAAAAGAACACAACAATCCCGGCAAAGAAATCACAAATTTTCTCTACGGCGGCGGATAATCAGCCGAGTGTGGAAATTCATGTGGTGCAGGGAGAACGTCAGATGGCGGCGGATAACAAATCATTGGGACGGTTTGTGTTGGATGGTATTGCGCCGGCACCGCGCGGGGTACCGCAGATTGAGGTGACGTTTGATATTGATGCCAACGGTATCCTCAATGTATCCGCAAAGGATAAGGCAACCGGCAAGGAGCAGTCTATCAAGATTGAAGCGTCCAGCGGTTTGACGGAAGAGGAGATTGAGCGCATGAAGAAAGACGCCGAGGCGCATGCCGAAGAGGACAAGAAGAAGAAAGAGTTGGCGGAGGCACGCAATATGGCGGATACGCTCATTTTCTCCACGGAGAAAGCGCTAAAAGACGCCGGAGATAAGATTACGGAAGAGGAGAAAGCGCCGGTAGTGGAGAAGATGAATGCGTTGCGCGGAGTGTTGAAGAACGATGCGGCAACACTGGAGGAGATTAAGACGGCAACGGAGGAATTTTCCACGGCGGCACAGGCAATCAGTGAGAAACTTATGAAGGCGGCACAAGATGCCGATGCGGCAAAGAAGGAGGAGAGCGGCACCAATACGGAGCCAAAGGAGGCGGAAGTGGAAGATGATACAGCCGACACGGATAAGAAATAACGTTGTCCGCTGCAAGCGCCGTACCGATAAGGTGCGGCGCTTTGTGGTATCATGGAATTATGACGTTTACACCAGACAATAAGAATAATACTCCTCCCGGTAAGGAGTGTTCCTCTCATCATCAGGATCCCTGCACCTCTGTGGATGCGCGAATGTGTGAGTTGTGTGGAGAATGTACGGGATTAGATTTAAACAAACAAATTTTGCAAGAATTGCATCATCGATCCAAGGCGGTATACTCGACGTTTTTTGATGATACGAAACATATTCGCTTAATGGAATTGGCCGTGTCCGATCTTATTACATATCGCGACTCCCGTGCGGTGCCGATGTTTTTTCGTACAGTTTATGATCTTTGTGCAGATTATAGTAATATTCATGTTGATGCTGTCCGACAGCGATTGGACACTGAAACAACGGCACCAATCTTGCGAGAGGGAGCATTTCTTTTGGAGTGGGTTAATTTACTGACAAAGGAAGCAACAAAGGAAAATGACAGGGAGAAGTTATATTTAATAAAGTATGCATGCATTGCTGGAATGTTTCGTGGCGGCGCTTTTATTGCCTGGGTAAAGGAAGACGCTCCATCTTCCAATACTGACCACAATCCCGCGATGGAAGTTTTTTCTACGGAGTTCGGCCAGATCGCTGTTCATGTTCATAGAAAAAAAGTGCCGCAGATACTGGAATTGCTTGCAAAAGCGATTGGTGTCCAAAAGGTGGAATTAGAACATACAAATCTTTTTCATAAAAAAAATCGCAGAAGCAGGATTCGTTCAATTGTGAGTGGGGAGCATCCATTTGATCCATCATATGCTACAATGGCACAGAGAACAGATGTTTACGGCACTTGGGGGTATCGCCGCCACTCATCGTTGCAACACAGTCTTGCACAGTTGGCGCAGGTATATTATGGCAATAAAAGCGATGATGTAACAGAGATGATACAGCGATACACTCAAACGCTATGGGAATAATTTTTTAACAAGGATGCCATATGACAACGTCTCCGACAATTCGTGCACAGACATCACTTGCTGTTGTGGTGGTGCGAGATGCGCAAACGCAACCAATGGTTTCCGCCGCCGCCGATGTGTTTGTTCATGCCGGTGCGCGAAAGGAAGACATCAGCATCATTGATGCACCGTCGTTATTCCATATACCGCTTGTCGTTAAATCATTGGCGGAGTCCCGAGATTTTGACGGGGTGGTTATCTTGGCACATGCGTTGCGCAGTGATCGTGATCGGTATGAGATGGAGGTTCCGGAAGTATATCGTGCGGTAATGGACATTATGACCTCCACCGGCATGCCGCTTGCCGTCGGTATCGCGCTGTGCAAATCCGCTCGGGCCTGCGCGTCCGTGCACCGAACGGTGGCGCAACGAGCGGCAAAGGAATTAACGATATTGGTGTCCCGATAGTCATGCATATTGCGGTTCATGCAGCGGATTTGGATCATGCGCGCACAGATGGGACACGGGTGTATATAAAGGAAGTATTATCTCGTCTCGGTGCGTGTGCACCACAAGAGGATGTAACACTGTATCATCGTCATGTGTTTGCGCCGCATCATGCTCCCACGCAGTTTCCACGGTATCGCGAGCGGAGGGTGTCCGCGCCTTTTCTTTGGACACAAACACGATTTGCAGCGGAATTGTATCGTGCATCTGCCGATGTTGTATGGATGCCGGTTCAGTCGGCGCCGTACTTGGCACCGCCACGTATTCCGATTGTGGTGACAATTCATGATGTGGCGTTCCGACGATTTCCTCAAATGTTTCCCCGTCAGGATGTATTTTCGCTTAATATTTTAACGTCGTTGGCGCTTCGCCGCGCCCGACACGTAATCGCTGTTTCGGAGACGACGCGAGAGGATATTCTGCGATACTATCCGTTTGTAGATCCTCAGCGTGTTCATGTAATCCATCATGGATATACACCAATGCGGGAAGTGTCGTCCCGGTTGCGTGACCGTGTGTTGTCGCAGTACGGTATTATCGCTACTTCGCCGTATATTTTATATGTTGGAGCGATGCAACCGCGGAAAAATCTTGCGCGATTGGTGGATGCGTTTACGCGTATTGCTCATCGAATACCGGATGTGCAGTTGGTTCTTGCGGGTGCGGATGGTTGGATGGCACAAGCTACTCATGATGCCGTGCATCGCAGCGCCGCTCGTCATCGAATTATCCGTACCGGCGCATTACCATTTGCTCATGTTCGCGCACTATATGCCGCTGCGCATGCGGTGGCGTTTCCATCGTTATATGAAGGATTTGGCTTGCCGATATTGGAGGCGTTCAGCGCTGATGTTCCGGTACTGGCGGCGCGCAGCGGTGGAATTGTTGATGTGGTGGCTGCCGACACACCGTCTTGTGCCGCCTTGTTATGTGATCCGTATGATGTGGACGATATGGCCGCCGCTTTGGAGCGAGTTGTAACCGATTCGGAGCTAAGAGCCCGGTTGGTGGAACGAGGACGACAACGACTTATGAAGTTTTCGTGGGAAACATGTACAGAGCAAACGCTGCAAGTGTTGCGCACAGCGGCACAAGAATGCTGAGCGCCGCCCATGAATAGCCAAGTAATGATAATATTGTTACTCCGGTGGCAAGTAGTGCGATAAAGAAGAGTGTTCGTCGTTGGGGACGAACGATACGATGGTCCGGCGGGAAGAGGGTGATGCTGATAATCAGTGCGCCAAATACCGCCGAAAGCGGCATGGTGCGGGTAAGACTGCCGGGAAGAATCAGTTCACTGACGATGATTATAGCAAGCGATACCATCGCCAGGCGTAAGAAATCATATCGGAGATGTGTCAGAAGAGTATACATATTAGTGGGGTAATCGTTCAGTAATTTGTGTACGAAAACGAGAAAGTCGTTCTCGGAATGCAGAGAATGTTTTTGCGCGGTGAAGTGTAATGCGAGCATGGTGGAACTGATCATGAGGGAATGAGAATGTAAACAGATAATCTGTGCCAATCAGGGAACGTAGAGAGTGTAGCGAACATCGGTAACGATAGGTTGTTGCGGAAAAAGAGGGGCGGGCGGTACATGGTGCAAGTGTATTGCGAGATGCCGAAGTTATTTCTACTGCGGGGACGGGCGGTTTATCGGTAAGAGGGACAAGCGCTTTTTTATCAAGTTTGTAATAAACGATTGTATCGGGTGAGTCATGGGCAGCAACATAGGTGCCGTGCGGATGTTGATCGCGGAGAGTAAACAGGGGGCCACGCTCAAATTGTGCAATGTCCGCTGCCGCTACATCGGTACGGACCGCCTCAAATGACCATCCTTTGGCGAGGAGTGTTCTCGCACTGACAATGGGGCGTACCATTGTATCATCTACTATCCATACGCCATCCCGGTAGGCAAATAGTGATCCTGATGATAGTGAAGAGGTGTTTGATGGGGACGGAGGGGCTGCCATGGATGCAATTGGCAGTGTTAGAATACCACGATATCCGCGACGAACGGTGGGAGGTTCCGGTTTTGGTGCGTTTGAACGAACGGTTAACGTTACGGTGGCAGTGTCAAATGTTCCGATTGTGGCGGCGGAAAATGTTAATGGATTGGTTTGATGAATGACCAGGGTATTGGATTGTGCTCGTGGCGTGTCGGCATTAAACACAAAAACGGCGCGTGGAAACACGGTCTCCGATATGACGTACAGCACACCAATACTATAGGCGGCATACAGTATAATTCGTGCGTATCGTACGGTTCGGGGTGAAGTACTCATGGCGTCAGTGTTACACGATAGATGGTGTTATCGGTGGTGATACGGTGAAAGGTTCCAAAATCATAGAGTCGCGGGGTAGCGGGTGGCCGTATTACCGTCGTAGTGATACGAAGGTGGGCGCGCGGTGTAAGTTGCGCATCGGCAGCATAGCGCGCTGCTGCTTCCGGTGGAGCGAGAAGATAAACACGATCAAATCGGTCCAATGGCACTCGGCGAAGATCTTCCGGATTAAATATATAGGCACTATGCCGATGGAAATATGTCCGCAGCGCTCCGCTCAGCAAGGCATACGGATCTCCACTGCTTTCTCGGTCCACCAAAAGCAATTCTCCCGGAGCGAGCATATCCGCAATCCGTTGCGTTTGTGAGAGGAGACCATCTTGTTCTTTTAATGGAAAGAGTGCAATATGCGCCGGCAGGGCAAGCGCTCCCAATATCAGAATGATTGCCAGTGTTTGACGACGTGCTGCGGCTTGTGCCGCGATAATACACCCAACGGTTAGCAGACCAAAGGTAACACGCCGCAACATCCATGGTGCATCACTACTGATATGCGGGTCAATTAAATAGATACCCAGTGGAAGAATCATCAGTATGGGAAACAGTCGAGTCCATGCTTTTTTTCGAAACCATAGAAATGCCATCACCGCCGCAACAATCAGCACCGGAGCAATACCGTATGAATAGTATGCCGTCCAGCGCGCAACCATGTCATTAAGTAATCCGCCACCGCCGGACCCTCCCGTTCCGATAAGAGCAACGGCAACGCTGCGATAAAAATCCGTTGTTTGTGCAAATACCGCGCCAAATAGTGTGATGACTGCAAGAAATGGTAGGGCAACATATACAACACTGCGAGCGGATACAACCCGGGATAGTCCGCCGGGTAACGCGATGGCGCATCCCAACATCATAATAAACAATGCAATTCCTTCAATACGAGCAAATGTTAGCAGAGCGCCACCCGCCACCGCTCCCGCGTAAGCGATGGTTCGGAGTGATGGAACACGAAGAGCGATGAGAAACAGTGCACAAACGGCGGCGATAAGAAACTGTGCAAGATTCTCACTCAGCGTATGACGCAAGAGATATGTGTAAGAGAACTGTGTCAGGACGAGAAACAGTGCGGCAGCTCCGACACGCATTCGTACCGATGTTGGTGCCAGCAGCATCGCCGCAAGAACAACAGAAAGTGCAAATAAAACGAACAGTACACCGTTGGCAATAAGAAGTCCATAGATACCAAATATCCAATAAAATACAGCCAGTACCGCGATATATGGCAGTGGAAACTGTGTAGTGAGTGCTCCATCCGCCGTATAGTAGAAGCCGGGAAAATTCAGCGCTTTTCCCGTTCCGTAGAATGAAAAAAAGGCATCGCTTTCAGGGGTATGTACGCGTAGTGTTCCGTGCTCCGCAAGCAGAATGGCGGCGGTACTGAGTGAGCCCTGATCACGACCCGTAAATATATCGGGCGTAGCGTAGTGCAGTGCAACAATTGCAAACACCGTGGCAACGAGTGCGAATGGCCACAGAGGGCGCAGGGCGCGTATCCACTGTGTCCCACGTCGTGTTAAAAGCGCTCCGATACCGACGGCAAGGTACATCGCCCCGATTCCGCCATGAAATGTTGTAAGCGCCATACCAAACGCCACGGCAACAAACCCGAGTACATAGATCAGCAAGATTGTCGCCGCGCGCAGCATATGTTTATGCATTAGTCCGTGCATATGAATATAGTATACCATGATGATTGTTGTATACCAGAGTTTATGGTAAACTGTGAAATAGCGCATGCAGACCAAATACAATGGAAACAATTATACAAAAACTTATCCAAGTGGTGCTGGCATTGATTACACTTGTTGCGGCATATATGGCATCTCGCGGAATTGTGTCGGATACGCCCGCACTGTCATCGGTAACGCAGAGTATTTCCTCCGTGTTGTCCTCATCGTCACCAATACAGTCCGCATCCACCACACCACCCGAGCCGTCCGCACCACCCGCTGTCTCAACGGTAACGTCAGCGCCCGTTGCGCCATCCGCTCCTTCCGGTGCGGGAACAAATACATCTGCTGTAACATCACCTTCTTCCGTTGGTGGTGAACACACCGGTACATCATCGGGTGGTGGATCCGAAGGAACAACGGTAGCGACAATCGGTGGCTCAAGTGTTGTATCGGGATTGGGTGCTCCCACCAATAATACAACACTTCAGACGGGAACGATGAAAATTGGTGTCAATGACACATGGGAAATCTATGGCGGGATCTACAGTGGGGGAATGACATGGAGCAGCGCAATGATTTCTACACTAAATAGTGTCGGGTACAGTGCCTTTCGGTTTATGAACTTTAACGGGAACGGCGCACAGATTCCCGGGGG
Source organism: uncultured Pseudobdellovibrionaceae bacterium (assembly GCA_964463705.1). Lineage (GTDB taxonomy): Bacteria > Patescibacteriota > Minisyncoccia > Moranbacterales > JALVQA01. The sequence goes on from CAYXCH010000011.1 coordinate 15,161, forward strand.
CGGGCCGGAGGAAACGTGGGCGACACGTGTGCCGCCGGGGGAAATTATTTATCCGGGTCAAGGTGTTCGCATTTCTTACGAAGCACAGATTGCGCTATGTAATGCGGCAAAAGTAGATTGTTGGATCAGTGTCCCCGCAAAGACGGATAAAGACCCGACATTTGGAACACAGCTTGCGCAGTTAATCAAGAGCACACTGGATCCATCACTGAAAGTATATATTGAGTGGTCCAATGAAAGCTGGAATGATGGTGGATACAGTGCGCAGTACGCAGCGGACCGTGCGCGGGCATTAGGTATGAAGGCGGATGAAGATTCCACATATGTTATGGCGGCACAGTATACTCCGTGCGCCGGTGCGCAACTATGGAGCGCGTTTGAATCTGTCTTCACCGGTGCGGATCGCAATCGGTTGGTGACGGTACTTTCAGGTCATTGGGACGGAATGCAAACCTGGTATAATGAGGAAATTCTCAAGCGTTTGCAAGATAAAACATGTAACCCCAATGGTGTGCGTCCCGATGCGTTTGCCGTCGCACCATATTTTGATGGGACGGTAGCGGGAGCGAACGGAATGAAAGAGGCCTTTGCGAATTTGCGGAATAATATTGTTCCGGATGATATAGCGCTTGTGACCTATGAGGGTGGTACGGAGAGTGGGTATGACTATGATGCGTACATGGCCTACCTTGATGCGATGGCGCCGTATTTTGACCTCTACATGGCATATAACTTTAACCAGCCCGGCTGGGGAGTTGCCAATGAAGATACCAGTGATACACCGCGGCAAAAGGCGATTCGCGATTGGATTGCAAAGAACGGGCCGTGACAATTATTTTAAAAGACTATGGAATCAATGATACAACAATTAGTGCAAGTGGTAATGGCGCTCATGACGATGTTATCCGCGTATTTGGTGGGGGATAGCGCTTCAAATCAAACGTTAACACAAACACAGACAACGGTGCAAAATGTCCAGAGCAGTCTCAACGTTTCTTCTCCGTCGCCACCCGCTGTAACACATACAAACACCACTCTATCCACTCCTACACCCCCGGCGTCCGTATCCGGTGGTGCCGGAGGAGCCGGTGCCACCGCCACGGTAACGGTTCGCGGGTCCGGCGTAACAACGATCGGAGGATCAACGGAAGTGGCGTCCCTTGGGACATCATCGGTGACACCAAGTAATAACACGGCCTTTGGCAGTGGAACGATGCAGATCGGTATTAACGATGCATGGATGATTTATGGAGGAATTTACAGTACGTCCGGGTGGTCTCCGGCGTTTATCAATCACTTGCGCAGTGTGCCATATGCGGCATTTCGGTTTATGAACTTTAATGGAAATGGTGGAAATGTGCCGTTTCACGTTGGTGCACTTGGGGACATGCCCACCGGTGGGCCGGACGGTACATGGGCGGGACGTGTAAAGCCGGGAGAAATTCGTCCCGATGCGCAGGGTGATCCCGGGCTGATTTCCTATGAGGCGCAAATAGAATTATGCAACGCGGCACAGGTAGATTGTTGGTTTAGCGTTCCGGCAAAGAGTGACCAAGATCCGACATTTGGTCCAAATCTTGCCACGCTGATTAAAGAGAAGCTGGATCCATCCCGCCGTGTCTATATTGAATGGGCGAATGAGAGTTGGAATTTTCTCGGAGGAATTTATGCGGCAGAGTATGCGGCGGCACGCGGGAAACAGTTGGGGCTGAGTGGTGCGGATAGTGGGGTATATGGAATGGCATTTCAATATACAGCATGCGCCGGTGCACAACTATGGAGCGCGTTTGAATCTGTCTTCACCGGTGCGGATCGCAATCGGTTGGTGACGGTGTTAGCCGGTCAGTTCGGTGATCCGGGAGATCCCAATGTATATCTTGTGAAAACACATTTTGATGCGTTGAATGATCCAAAATGCAATCCCAATGGCGTAATGCCGGACGCATATGCCATTGCTCCTTACTTTGACGGGACGACTGCACAGTTGGGAGCTTATGATACGGCATTGCAAGCATTTGAGGACGCGTTGCCGAGTGGTGTTACGCTGATTACTTATGAAGGAGGAACAGAGAAAACGTATGATTACAATGCATACTATGAGTATCTTAACGTTCTTTCCAAGCACGTTGCATTATACATGGCATATAATGTAAACCAGCCTACGTGGGGAGTTGCAACAGAAGATCTGCAAGATACGCAACGGTTAAAAGCAATTCGTGATTGGCTTGCCAAGAATGGGCAAGGGGGAGGTGTCGCTTCCGCCGGCGGTACTGTTGCTACCGGCACTTCCGGTACTCGCGGAGCATCAGCAACATCAACACAAACAACATCAACACAAACTTCCGCTCCTCAGTCACCAACCAGTGTTGCTCCGACGAATACAACATCATCCGGTGTAGAACAAGCCGGCACCGGGACAATTACGCATGGCAGTGGTGCGTCCGCCCGCAGCGATGGAACTGATGGTTTCACATCGGATGCCGGCGGAGCCTCTACATTAAGTGGTGAACATTGGAACTATTGCGGTCCGACACCGGAGCCATGGGATGTGCCATGTGCGCGTAGTGGTGTTTCCGGTACGTTTACCAATATTGCTCGTGGTACCGGTGCGGGAACGTTGACGGTAACGGTATTTGGAGATCATGACAGTGAGCCGCCATCGGAGGATGCTGAATGGGTACGTATCATGGTTGATGATGTGGATTTGGGTCTTGTATTTAATCATAATCCGGGTGATGATCGTTTTAACTTCTCCTCTTATGGTGGCGCGGCAGACTGGGGAAACCTCAAAAGTGAAGAAATCACCAGTACGGCATCATTGAGTGCAGAGGAAATTTCTCGCATTACGGCAGATGGAAGCGTTACAGTACGATTTGACTTTATCGGAGACAGCCATGATGATTTCAAATATGTTCCGGCAGAGGAGTATATTCGATGGACATTAACATATTAAGCGACACCAGAAAAATAGTGCAGTTGACAGAACGCTATCCCTCTCGTATACTGTGAGTGTGCACAGAAGCCCTGAAAGGGCTTTTTCTAAAGGAGTTATTATGAAGAAAGTAATCGCATTTTTGGGCGATGTTCGTCGGGAGCTGCATAAAGTGCAGTGGCCGACCAAGACACAGACACTGCGCTATACGCTGTTGGTGGTTGCCATCAGTGTGGTGGTGGCGATTTATCTTGGAGCATTGGATTATGTATTTGGCGGAATCGTCCGCGGAGTTATCGGTTAACGTTTTCGGGCAATGGCAAAGCAGACACAGCATCATGGGCGTGCATGGTATGTGATTCACACGTACTCCGGTTATGAGGATAATGTAGCGCGCAATCTCCGACAGCGCATTGAGTCTATGGACATGCAAGACTACATTTTTGATGTAATGGTGCCGACGGAGAAAAAGGTAAAAATCAAGAACGGGAAGCGAGTAACGGTAGAAGAGCGCATTTATCCCGGGTATGTATTGGTGAATATGATCGTGACTGATGCTTCATGGTATGTGGTTCGCAATACTCCCAATGTTACCGGATTTATCGGATTGGGAACAACACCGACACCTGTGGACCCGGCGGAAATTGCGCAGATCAAGCAACGTATGGGTGTGGATGCGCCCAAGCATGAGGTGGCATTTGCCGTCGGGGATATTGTACGAATTACCGATGGTCCGTTTAAGGAGTTTGACGGAAAGGTCCGTGGAGTGGATAAGGACCGAGGAAAGGTGAAGGTGATGGTTAATATGTTTGGACGCGAGACGCCGGTAGAGCTGGACTTCTTGCAGGTTTCCAAGATGTAAGGTATGATCGGGGAGTAATCCCAATTATCACCAATGTAATTCCCGTGGGAGCGGTACCGATACAGTATCGCGCATGAACCACATAATATAATGCATATGGCAAAGAAGGTAAAATCAATTATCAAGCTGCAGATTGCGGCGGGGCAAGCAAATCCGGCGCCGCCGGTAGGTCCCGCATTGGGTCAGCATGGACTGAATATTCAAGATTTCTGCACGCAGTTTAACGATAAGACAAAGGATAAGATGGGGGATGTGATCCCGGTGGAGATTACCGTATACGAGGATCGCAGCTTTGACTTCATTATGAAGACTCCGCCCGCTGCGGAGTTGTTGAAGAAGGCCGCCGGTGTCAAGAAGGGCGCGGGAAATCCGCTGAAAGATACCGCCGGTACCGTTACACGCGCACAGGTAGAGGAAATCGCACAGACCAAGATGGAAGATCTTAATGCGATGACTGTTGAAGGTGCGATGAAGATTGTGGAGGGAACGGCGCGCAGCATGGGTATCAAGGTACAAGAGTAATATGTAATTCGTTGTGGGAGCATGCGGGTATCGCATGCGCGGAACCACATAGTATACACTTATGGCAAAAGTTTCAAAGCGTTTCGCCGCATTGCGCGAAAAGGTCAATATGCAACAATCTGTTGTTGCGCCGAAAGAAGCATTCACGCTTCTGAAAGAGTTGGCATCGGCAAAATTTGACGAGTCGGTAGAAGTGCATGTTCGTTTAACGATTGATGCACGCAAGGGAGATCAGCAAGTTCGGTCTACGGTGACGCTTCCGCACGGAACCGGTAAAGATGTTCGGGTAGCGGTAATCACATCAACACAACAGGAAGCAGCGACAGAGGCGGGAGCAACAGTCGTTGGTGGTGAAGAAATTATTGAGGAGATTGCGAAGGGTGAGGTTATCGGTAATGTGGACATTATAATCGCAACACCGGAAATGATGCCAAAATTGGCGTCGGTGGCACGAATTCTCGGTCCGCGCGGCATGATGCCGAATCCGAAAGCGGGAACGGTAACGCAAGATGTTGCAAAGACGGTAGCAGACGTGCGCACGGGTCAAGTAGACTTCCGCAATGATCGTACGGGAAATATTCACCAAGTGATCGGAAAGGCGTCCTTTACACCGGAGCAGTTGGAAGAGAATTATACCGCATTGTTATCTGCAATTGAGGCGGCGCGTCCACAAGGTTATAAAGGTGCGCTGATTGCACGGGTTACGGTCTGCACGACGATGAGCCCCTCCGTGACAACATTGATGAAATAATTACCATGCGGCAACGAGTCATCGGGCTGGTGGGAGAAACCGGCAGTGGAAAAGATACGGTGGCAGATTATTTGCGTGATGTCTATGGCGCAGAGTTAACGCGATTTAGCGATCCGTTGAAGTCGGCGTTAGCGTTATTCTTTGATGCGCCAAGTAAGGCGGATCAGGCATGGTTGTATGGTGTATTTAAGGAGCGCTTTGGTGAGGACGTTCTGCATCAAGCATTGCGTCATCATCTTGAGCGTACAACATCACCGTTGGTGGTAATCAATGGGTTGCGTATGCGCGCAGATGAGGACTTCGTACGATCTATTGAAGGAAGCATGATCCTCTATATTACGGCGCCACAGCGATTGCGATGGGAGCGGACGGTTGGTCGTGGAGAAAAGTCTGATGATGCGCAGTCGTTTGATGCGTTTGCTCAGTTTGAATCTACAGCGGAAACGGAGCGTCACGTACCGGCTATTGGTTCGCGCGCGGAGGAGACAATCGTTAATGACGGTACATTACAGGAGTTGTTGGACGCTGTAGATGCGGTGATGCAGCGATATCAGTGTAAAAAAGCAGAAAAATGAAGGAGTCTGTCATGTCTCCCGAGATGGCTCCCGCCCGCTGCGAACGGGAGCCGCGTCTTCCCATTGTTTGTCTCCATACGCAATTGGTGAATCGCCACAATTTTTGCGGAGCGTTATTCCCATATCGATATGATCCTGTTGCCCGGAGTATTCAGCGAAAATCATCAACGATTACTTCCGCTGACTACTTTCGTTCTAACAAAGAGACTCGTCTGTTGCGGCGCCGCGGGCATGAATGCGGAGACTCTTACAATATCACACCTATTGTATCTTCATCGGAAAACGCGATATTGTTTACAGATGGGTTGTTTGATTGTATTTCTGTGCTTGTCTATGGGGAGCGGAATGGTGTACGTTCAGCATTTCTAACCCATCATAATCCGTCGGAGATGATGGATAATCCTGATCAAGAGCGGGAATTTTCTGATGCGTTTCGTCGTCGTATAAGAGAATTTTTGAGTACTGTCCATCCGGATACGGTGACGGCAGGTATTATTGGTGGATGTCTGCAAACTTTTAGTATATATGGCACAATACGGGACGCAACGCCCTATCGTACCAATGTACTATTGATACATGATCTTATTTCTGAAGAGTGTGACAAAAAGCAGTGCACATCATCTGTTTCCGTAATGGTGGCGCCGACGGACCAACATGAAATTAATAAGGAGGATATTCAAAAAATAAGTGCAGCAAATCGGCTGTTGAAATCGGTAGCAGATAGAATAACGGTTATGAGTACAACGTTCCGATTTCGACATGACCCGATGGCAATCGCGCATCAACAGAGTATTGTATACGATGTGGCTAATCATCGCGCCGATGTTTTTCGGTTTTCTGCAACCGCATCAGCACATGATGAAATTCTTCCTTCGCAATCATTGCAAGAGTACATAGAGACATTGCCCGGGTAGCTTGCGATAGGTTTCATCACGGTGTAGGATGGGACATATGAGTGCACTGATAAAAACATCGGAAGAAATTGTCGCAATGCGACGAGCGGGGCGGGCGGCAGCGCAGTTGTTGTCGTGGCTGATCCCGCAGATTCGTACGGGGATGACAACGGAAGATATTGATATCCTTGCTCGTGACTATACAAATGACGTGTTGCATGCGCAGAGTGCGCCATTGAATTATCACGGATTTCCCAAGCATATTTGCACATCTGTCAATGCCGTGGTGTGTCATGGAATTCCCGATGCGACAGTATTGAAGGACGGTGATATTGTAAACATTGATGTAACACCGAAGGTGGACGGATTTCACGGAGATACCAGTGCAATGGTATGTATCGGTACCGTATCGGAATCGGCACGTCGTTTGGTAGACGTGGCCTATGATGCGTTATGGCGCGGTATTTGCAGTGTTCGCCCCGGTGCGCGGTTGGGAGATATCGGATATGCCATTCAGTCTTATGTGGAAGCACAGGGGTTTAGTGTCGTCCGGGATTATTGCGGACACGGTATTGGACGCGGGTTCCATGAAGAGCCGCAGGTACTGCACTATGGAACGCGCGGAACGGGAATGGTATTGGAGCCGGGAATGATATTTACCATTGAGCCCATGATTAACGCGGGAGACTATCATACACAGGTAGGTTCGGATCATTGGACGGTAACAACGGTGGATGGTTCTCTCAGTGCCCAGTGGGAGCATACACTTCTTGTTACGGACACGGGCTGTGAAGTGTTAACATTACGTTCGTCGGAGCGCATGCGATGCTAAGCGGGAGCGGTGCTGAATGTATTAAGAAAGGCATTAAAGCAACGGCGGACCGTAGACATGGACAACTCGCGGAGCATGGGAGAGATCGTGTATTGTCGTATGATAGCGAAGTCCGGTGCGACGAGCGAGGCGGCGCAGTGCGCGATCTTGTGAGGGGTCAATTTCACAAAGAACATCCACTCCGCTATACGGCAGTGCGCGGCGGACACGAGAGAGTTGAGCAAAGAGCTTTTCATATGCGGCAAGTCCTCCATGGGCGGCAAACAATGCCGACGGCGGTTCAAATCGCAGCGCACGACTTTCTTCTCGTTGCAGTAATTGAAAGCGATGGGTGGCATTAACGTAGGGAAGGTTGGCGCAAATAATCAGATGCGGGGCATGATGATGTAAAAACGTTCGGAGTGTGCGCGCACGATACAATGGTGTAACTCCATCGGCATGAAGAAATGCAATCTGTTCCGCCACGCCGTGCATACGGGCATTGCCATCTGCACAGTGTAATGCGCCAACACTCGTATCTGTTGCAAGAAATCCATGAGAGTGATTGCCGCGGGCGGCACATTCGGCGGCAATACTGACGATAATATTTCCGCTGCCGGTACCCACATCAACAATAACGCTGCGCGTGTGTCGGCAACAGAGGGAGAGTGCTGCGTCCACGAGGTGTTCCGTTTCCGCTCGCGGTACCAGCGTATCAGATGTTACACGGAATGAGCGGCCGTAAAATTCTTTGGTGCCCGTAAGATAAGAAAGTGCTACACCGTGGCGGCGACGCTGACAAGCATCTTGAATCTTTTTTGCTGTGGCGGAATCCACCGTTCGTTCCCCGAATGCCACCACCGTTGCATAATCGCAACCGGCAAAGTGTGCGATAATACGGCGAGTATCTTCACGAGCGCATGGCGAGTTTGCCACCAATTCATCAATAGTCCACGACATAATCAGTAGCGATATGTTGCCACTGTTCCGTCTTCATGAAGTGCGGTGATGGTGGAAAGGCGTTCATCAACGGTAAATGAGCGAACAGTATTAAAGGCATCGTTTGTGATATTGAGTGTTACGGTGGCGGTGTCTTTGGTTAGGGCGATGATCCGGCGCACCGCGCGGTCCAGTATAAACAATGGAGCGTCCGCATTGGCGGTAAAGAGGGCATCGGCATGTAGCGGTGGAGAAAGGTTGGCGGTGAGGGTGCTCTGTTTTTTATTTTTAAAGAATGTAACAATATCACCGGTATCGGTTGCCATGTAAATGGTTCCGTCAATGATTGTATCTCGTGGCGCGCCAAAGTCTGTTCCATCGCGTAACCAATCTACCGGCGCGCCAAATCCGTCCGGTGTGCGGGCATGACGATAAATATCGTTATTAGTTGCGTCAAAGATATATAGATATGTCAGATACGTTGCTATACGTTCAATATCCACGCCCGGTGGCAATATAACATGTAGAGGGGTAAATTTCTTCTGTGCCGCCGGCGCAAACGCAACAAATGCATTTTTCTGTGTGCGCAAAATAATCATATTGAGCGCATCCATCGCCACCGCTTCTACAGTGTCGTCAAACGAGTGAGGGAGTGTATACGTCTTTTTTGTGGTTGCATTGGTGATGGCGGTAATGCTGCGTGGAGCGACAACAAATGTTTTTCCGCGGACGGAGAGAAGAGAATGAATGGAAGGATCGGTATGTACCACATAGGTGCGGTGGATTACCGCACTTCCGAGATCTCGCGGTGTCTCTTCTGAGGGGGTGGCGGGGGTATGTTCCGACGTTGATTCCGGTACAAAATCTTGTGTAGCATCTTGCACTTGCATACGGTGGAGAAGGAAGGGGACCACAATAATGGCGCCTACAACAAGAGCGGCAATTCCTCGTTGGGACGGAGATAGTGCACGGGCATGTGCAAGAAGTCGTCGAGGATGAGGAAGCAATCGTGTTCCGAGATGACGAAGACGGCATCCGATTGCTCTTGCACGAGTTTGACAATCGTGCCATGACCATGTTCGTACGGGCAACTGACGCCATGAGGTGCGCGCATGGTGGCGTACGGCATTGACGGCGGTGCGAAGGTGTTTTCGGTGACGGTGTGCGTGTGATTGTACCGCCCGAACAAGTGCTCGAGTGGCGTGAACGGCACGAAGACGCCGCTGTGTGCGCCGAACACGCGGAACGGATTCATCATGATGCGGGGCGGTACGTGCCAGGAAGTTTTCCAACGCGGTGCCGGCAGTCAATGGATTATGTTGCCGAATGTGATCTTCTACAACACGTTGTTCCACAGCGGTCCGTTGCGATTGAGGGACGGCTTCCGGCGGAACATCAGTGGCACGGGGAATGGTATCGGATACTTCCTGTTCTTTTTTCTCCTCCCGTTCCGATCCATCGTCCGGAAGGGCTTCTGTGATTGTTGTGGACAATGCTTCCGGGTGTTCTGATGATATGGATGATTTAAGTGATACATCGGCAGTAGTATCTTGCTTAATATTTGCTTGTTGAGTTTTTGCAGCCACCCGACGCAATTCAGCGGATTCTCGCCGGCGCTCTTGCCACTGTGCCACGGCATCCTTCCACTGCGCAATATGAGTTTTAGAGTGTGCGGAGACAGTATGCGCCGTCTGGTGAAAGCGGGTACGTATCGTGTGTTGTGCTTTATTCAATGCGCGGTGAGTAATATCGGTAGCATGACGGAGTGTGGCATAAAGTGATTGCAATGAGGTGTGTACCGTATGACGGAGGGCGCGATACCGTTGGCGAAGAGAAAATGTCTGCTCATGAAGTACTTCATGAAGCGGTGTGCGCGCAACATCTTCCGCTTCGCCATGAACATAAATATGTGTTCGGTGACCGACGGGAGCGGGTGATGGAGATTCTTCAGAGGAAGAGGAATCCGATGGTGTCGTTGGTACGGATGACTCCGGGCGTTCAAATGCTTGCGCACTGAATACATTATCGGGAAGAGTAACGGTATCATCGGAAATATCAAGATCGTGATCACGGCGATAAATTTCCGCCCGCCGAGCAACAATATCTACCAGTTGCATACAACTGCCATCTGTTTGATTGACCAATGCGGTACGGAAAAATTGTGTTCGTGCATCACCGTGATATCGGCGACATCCTTGCTCACAGATATCCGGAGAGAGAATATCCGCCGCATCTCGGGAGACGATGAGGAATGTATCACCATTACGACATTCCCCGCAAGCGATATCATGAAACGTTGCGAGAGTGGTATCGGATGGAGTGGAGGCACTGATATGTTGCAGTGTATGATCGCGAAACAGTGAAATACGTCCCTGTCCGCACGTACTGAAACACACGGATTGTTCTGTAAACGCACAGACGGCACCATCCAGTTTGTCGGGTCCCAAAACCGTGCCGTTGCGTGCCAGTTCCGTCAGTGCGATATTGACTTTTGACAACGCCGCTTCCAACGCCGCTTCCGTGCTTCTTGCCGTAGAGATATAAAATTCTTTTTTCAGAACAGCGGTAAGAAAGTTTGCCACATAGTCCATGGATGTGTCATGAACACGGAAAAATCCGATTAAAATTCCGTGGCGTCTTTCAATAATATTCTGTGGCTGTATGGCAAACGGATCTACAAGCGTTCGTTGTACGGAAGAGCGAACAGAAGAGATTGTTGTGATATGTTGATGAAAGACTGTTGAATTTTCTGTTGTCATATCGGAAGTGTTGTCGCTATACAGTATACTACATTTCTTTCACTTCGGCGATGGGAGGTTATGGACGGGAGATACGGAATGCGATACACTGAAACTATTATCAGTAAACACTCATGACGATATCATCATCGGCGGTTATCGCCATTGACGCATCACGGGCGTTTGTACATGAGCGCACGGGAATCGAGGAATATGCCTATGAAGTGGTTAAACACTTGCGGGAGCCGTTGCGAGAGCGCCGTGTAGTATTATATGTTCGTTTTGGCGGGGAGGCGGCAAAACATCCGCGGACATGGATTGAAACACAGTTCTTTTCCTTGCCCGATTCATGGTCGGTTCGCGTAGTACGTCCGCGGCGACTGTGGACACAGTGGGGGCTGGCATACCATATGTGGCGAGACGCGCCGGATGTATTATTTGTTCCCGCTCATACCGTACCATGGAAACATCCGCGCAATACGGTGGTGGTTGTGCATGGATTAGAGTATGAGATGACACCACAGGCATACAGTCGGTATGCACGGTTGTACATGCGGTGGAGTATTCGTGCATCGTGTCGGTGGGCGCGGCACATTATTACGGTTAGTGATAATACGGCGCGAGATGTACATCGTCTTTACGGAGTGCCGCGAGATCGGATGACGACGGTATATGAGGGTGTTAATAAACCACTGGATGCGGAGGCGGACGACACCTCTCTGTGCCCCGATAATCCGTACTTCTTTTTTGTCGGGCGATTGGAGGAACGAAAAAATATTGTACGCATTGTACAGGCATTTGATCGGTTTAAGGACATACACAAGACATCGCATGTATTGGTGCTTGCCGGGGGGCGCGGATATGGAGCGGAGGCGATTGATGCGGCGATTGATGCGGCGAATCATCAGAAAGATATTATTCGTCCCGGATTTATCAGTGATGCGCAGAAGTGGGCATTGTTGCGCGGAGCGCAGGCATTTGTTTTTCCGACTCTGTATGAGGGCTTTGGATTGCCGGTATTGGAGGCGCAGAGCGTGCATGTGCCGGTGATTACATCCACCGTTTCCTCGTTGCCCGAGGTGGTGACGGCACCGTCGGATCCGGAACCCAGCGCATTGCTGGTAGATCCTTATGATGTGGAAGAGATTGCTGAGGCAATGGCGCACATTGCGCAGGATGCGTCACTTCGTCGTGCTATAATAGACCGAGGTGTACGTAACTGTGCACGCTTTGACTGGGCGACCTGTGCGCAGGAGATTGCGCGGGTATTGGACTATTGATGTAGTGATCATGATGTTATCGGAATTAACAGAGTTTTCCACGCTGCGAGTGGCGCTGGTGCACGATTTTCTACACACGTCGGGTGGGGCGGAGAAGGTGCTGTGTGATTTGGCGGCGCTGTTTCCTCATGCACCGATTTATACATTGACATATGATGCGCGGACCGCTCCCGCTGCGCTTCGCTCTCGCACCATTATTTCCGCATTACCACGATGGACACATCGGATACTTCCCGCATTGCTACCGATGTTGCCAACAATGCCGGAACTTTGGGATTTACGAGATTATGATATTGTTGTCTCATCATCCGGCGCGTGGAGCAAGGGAATTGTTACCCGTGTTAATACTGCACATGTGGCATATATTCATTCACCGATGCGATTTGTATGGGATGAGAATATGCGCTATGCACAGCGACGGGTCGGTCGTCTTGCTCGTTCATTGCCGGCGCGGGCGATATTTTCTCGATTACGTGTATGGGATGTGGAGGCGGCGCAACGCCCCGATGTATTGGTGGCGAACAGTCACTATACGGCGGCGAGGATTGAAAAATTTTATCGGCGGTCGGCGACAGTGGCATATCCGATTGTTCCGCTTCCCGCAGAATTTTCGACGGAACCGCGAGAGAAGTTTTTTCTCACTGTGGCGCGGTTGTCAGAGTATAAGAATGTAGAATTATTGGTGGAAGTATTTACACGATTGAAGTTGCCGTTAAAAGTGGTGGGAGATGGACGGTTGCGCTCTACATTGATGCGCCGTGCCGGGAAGACGGTGACGATTTGCGGTCGTCTCAGTGATGCGGAACTGACACGGTTATACCGGACGGCACGGGCGGTGATATTTGCCGCCGAGGAAGATTTTGGATTGGTGCCGGCGGAAGCACTTTCCTATGGAACACCGGTGATTGCATATAACCGGGGCGGTGTTCGGGAGATAGTGCAGCCGGGGGTGACGGGGGAGATGTTTGATGCGCTTAGCGCTCCCGTGGTAGCGGATGGTATTCGGCGATTTTTGGAGCGAGAGGAATCCTATGATGTAAAAGCAATGCAATCTGCTGTTGAGCGGTTTGGCGCGGAGCAATTTGTTACAACGATACGTTCGGCGATTCGAACGGCGCTGAAACAGACACGGGGGACATCATCGGTATGAACATCTTTGGTCATCGTACAATTCGGGAGCGACTGCTACAACAATACATAGACGGAAAAGTGGCGCCGTTTTTATTGTGTATCGGTCCCGATCATGTAGGGAAATCCACGGTGATGCGGCGATATGCACAAGTATTGTTGCATCGCTCTCATGACATGGAAGAATGTGGCACACTTCCGAGTGCACACCCGGATCTTGTTCATCATACTCCACAGATTGTTCGGCGCTCATCGGGAGCGCGGACAGTCGCGTCATTGGGTATAGATGACATTCGCGCTCTTTCCGTTCCGTATCGCCCTCACTGTGCGCCGTACCGTGTTATCCTTGTGGAGGCGGCGGATACATTGACGCCGGCGGCGCAGAATGCGTTGTTAAAAGTGCTGGAGGAGCCTCCACCATCTACGGTATTTTTATTTACGACGGCACATCCATCGCGTATTCTTCCCACGGTCCGTTCTCGTGCACGCGTGATATTGTTTCATCGCAGTGCGCCGGAAACGGTGCGGGCGGCGGTAGCGGCGGATGGAGTGAGTGGGGCGCGGTGCAAAGAAATCAGTGCATTGGCGGACGGGTGTATCGGGCGTGCGCTGCGCATGGCACGAGATGAAGAATTGTACCGGTGGTATCGGGATATGACGGAAACCGGAAATGCCATAGTGACAATGACAACGGCACAGCGGTGTGCGGTGGCGGCAGAGTTGTCTCGTGATATTCCGCGTGCTCGGGAGGCATTGGAAGTATGGATGTCGCTGTATCGTCATCGGTTACGTCGCCATCCGCGTTTTGCAACTCGTTTGGCGGTGTTGTTGCGCACCTATACGGTATTGCGTGATAGTACGGCACACCCTCGATTGATCTTGGAGGCGGGGCTGACGGCATTGTAATTGATTTTGATATGCGAACAACACGATCTCATCGCAGATATCGTCCCGCTCGGCGTTCCGTGCGGAGACCGTCACCATGGCGACGTGCGGTGTTGCTGCGAGTTGCTTGGTACATGGTAGCGGTGGCATATGGTGCGGTACTGGTATGGGTGGTACTGGTGTCCGATTATATGCGAATTACCACTGTAGATGTTCGCGGAACAGTACGTGTTTCACCAGAGACGGTACGAAATGCGGTATGGTCGGTATTATCCGATACAACGTGGCCGAATCGCTTACGGGCACAGTATGTTCTGGTGCCGCGGAAACAAGTGCGAGAGGCGGTGCAAAACGCAACGGCGGTAATCCGGAGTGTAACAGTGCGTAAAGTATTTCCACACACGATTATTGTTACAATTCAGGAGTGGGATACGGTGTATGCATGGTGTCATTCCGATTTATCCTGTGCCGTTATTTACGAGGATGGAGCGCTGGGAATGCCGGTAATGAATGCCGAGGCGCCGTTGCTGCGGGAGAATCCCGTTGTGCGAATTATTGATGACAGTGCGACGCCGATGGAAACAATTCAAACAGTATGCACCACACCGTCCGCCATACAGTCATTATTGAGTGCGGCGCAATCTGTCGGATATACGGTGCGGCAAATTCATGTGGCGCATCCGTTGCATCCATTTGTAACATTGTATTTGGAGCGGGGATGGACACTGGACGTACCCTGTCATCGTCCGCAACGCATTATTCATGTTGCCGCGGCATTGGAAGATGCTTTGTCAACAGCAGAGCGGGACCGGTTACAACGTGTGGATGCACGTGTTCCGCGAAAAATTTTTTACACGCTTCGGGAAGCGGCGACTCTTGACGAATCCGCCATCGGCGCGGTAGAATGACAGACGTACTATGCAGATTTTTGATATTCTACAATTGGTAACGGCAATTCTGCTGATTATTGCGATTTTGCTGCAGCATCGGTCCGCGGGCATCGGGATGTCTTTTGGTGGTGGCGGCGGAGCGGAGGGATACTATACTCGTCGCGGATTTGAGAAATTTCTTACACAGGCGACGGTAGTGCTGGCGGCGGCGTTTATTGCGGTATCGTTTGCGCGCATCGCGCTGTAATGGCGAGAGCGCTTTTTCTTTATGCAACAACGGAACGACACAGATGAAGCATCAATAGGACGACGGTGCATTGCGTGGTGCTCGCAGCGGCGTGTTGTTCGTGCGTTTATTGCGGCATCATTTGTACGGAAGGTTGCTGTGGTGCTATGTTCCGCGGTGACACTCAGTGCGTTGATATTTTGGGCATATGTGGGATATCTTTCCGTGACAGTTCCCGTGCCGGATTCGGGCGGAATATATACGGAAGCGATTATCGGGCAACCGACGTACTATAATCCGTTACTGCTGCGTGCCGGTACCGAAACCGAGGCGTCAGTGACATATTTGGTATACAGTGGACTGTTTCGTGCTGATGGCTCCGGCGGTGTTGTACCGGATTTGGCGGAGCGTGTAGAGGTAAGTGATGGTGGGAAAACGTATACGGTAACACTGCGAGGGGATGCATTATGGCATGATGGGGAGCGAGTGACGGCGGATGATGTGGTATATACGTTCAACACGATTAAAGATAAGCGATTTGCCGTGACGCCGGCATTGGCGCAAGCGTGGGCGGATGTAACGGTAGAGCGAGTGGATGATACAACGGTGCGGTTTCGCTTGACCAAACCGTTCGCTTCCTTTGTGGAAGCGCAGTTGCGAACGGGGATTTTGCCGAAGCATATTTGGCGTGATGTGGAGGGAGAGGCGTTTTCACGCGCTCCGGCCAATACACATCCCATCGGGACGGGCCCGTATCGTTTTGTAAAGAATGAAGTAGATGAGCGCGGGCGTATTACGGCGGTAACGCTGGTCCGGTTTGATGATTATTATGGAACACGTCCCTATATCTCTCGTGTGAAGTTTTCTTTTGTTCACGGTGCGGATGATGCGCGGACGGCATTGGAAACGCATCAAGTATTGGCGGCGGCGGTTCGCGGGGTGGAGGATCCGGATAATGCATTCCGCGTAGTGCGGGTAACGGTGCCGTCAGTATATGGAGTCTTTTTCAATCCGCTCAAGAGTGCGGCGCTGGCCTATGCCGATGTACGAGCGGCATTATCACGGGCAACAGATCGGACAACGATTGTTCGGGAGGTGTTGCAGGGGAGTGTACAGGAGATTCGCGCCCCGTTTGTTGCTCCAATGGCATGGAATGTTCACACGGATGCTTGGCCGACATATGATATAGCGGCGGCACGGGCGATGTTGGATGCTGCGGGATGGGTTCCGGGGGAAGATGGTATTCGCGCCCGAGAAGGAACCGTACTGCGTTTTACATTGATTGTTCCGTCTTGGGGGGATATGGTAAAGACGGCGCAGGAGTTGGCAAAACAATGGCGTGAGGTGGGTGCGGATGTAACCGTGGAGGCGTTGGATGCGGATGCGTTCCGCACAGCGCTCGCACAGCGAACCTACAATGCTGTACTGTTTGGTCAGACATACTTTGCTTTTGGTGCCGATCCGTTTGCATTTTGGCATGGAAGTCAGAAAGATGCCCCGGGGCTGAATTTTGCTCAGTTGACCAATAAGGATATTGACAAAATTCTTTCTGACGCACAGGCGGAGGGAGATCCGGAGAAGCGCGCAAAGTACGCCGCCACATTTAACGAAACGTTGGCACGCTTATCTCCGGCAGTGTTTCTATACAGCCCGTTTTATACGGTAACGGTATCACAGAAAGTGCATGGTATGAGTGATGTGGCAATGTCTCGCGGCGCCGAGCGATTCGTATCCATTCCGCAATGGTATATTGCGCAGAAACGTGTTTGGCATGCGCCGCAGTGGTATCAACGCTGGCGAAAGACAGATTGACATATTGTATACGGTACTGTATCATAACGAAATATTGCCGAAGTGGCGGAATTGGTAGACGCGCTACGTTCAGGTCGTAGTGGGGGCAACCCCGTGGAGGTTCAAGTCCTCTCTTCGGCACAGTGATTCATGCATAAAAACAAGAGGTGATGTATACACCGGCGGTCAGACCGCGTTTTTGCTTGTGTGAGTCTTTTTGCACTTAGTGTTGCAATCAGTAATTAGTAGAATAATAATATGACACTAACAGTTCAGACAGCGGATGCTCGTCGTCGCGCAAAGGTGCGAGCGGCATCGCAGCATATGGAAACAAAGGAGAAAACAAACTCTTCTCGCTCCTCATCTCGAACATCAACACGTCGCGGAGTACGGCGTACCGCCACTACATCTCGTGTTAGCGCGACGGCGGCAAAGCAGTTGCGAGCGGCAGCGAAGCGCAATGTAACACGGGCGGCGCAAGTGACGCGTGGCGGAACGTCCGCTCATACTTCCCGATCCGATGCTCAATCACGGACGGTAAATTCACGGACGCAGAAAACCGCCTCTCGTACTACTCGTCGCGCACCGCGGGACATTACACATGTTCCGCAATCTCAGAAGCGCCCATCTGCTCGTGTTCCGCGAGTGGCAAACGATACGTTGCGTATCATTCCCATCGGTGGTAACGAGGAGGTGGGACGCAATATGGATATTGTAGAATATGGTGATGATATTGTGGTGATTGATATTGGAATGCAATTTCCGGAGGAGGATATGCCGGGAATTGACTATATTGTTCCCAATGTCGATTATCTCAAAGACAAGGTGCAACATGTGCGAGCGGTTATCTTTACACACGGACACTTGGATCATATCGGCGCGGCGCCGATTGTATTGGAGCAGTTGGGATACCCGCCGATTATTGCGCGGGATTTGACATTGGCGCTTATCAAAAAGAAGGTGGCGGACTATGATCCGGCGGCAGTCTCCCGTCTTAAAACGATTCCCGTTAAGGACATTGCGCGTCCGATTCGTCTCGGAAGCATGATTGCGCGATTCTTTGAGGTGGAGCATTCCATTATGGATTCCATGGGAGTGGCGTTGGAAACACCGGCGGGGACAGTCATTCATATGGGAGATTGGATGGTTAATCATGATCCCGCCGAGGGTGGTGCGGTGACATACGAGCATCTGCGCACCTTGCCATCGCCGCGAATTTTAATGTTGGAAAGCTTGGGATCAATCAAGAAGGAGACGCCATCGGAAAAAATTGTACAGGGTAATTTGGAGACCTTGATTGATAATGCCAAGGGGCGACTGATTATCGGGACGTTTGCATCACAGATCAAACGTATCAAATTGATTCTTCAGCATGCGCAGAAATTGGGCAAGAAAGTGGCGCTGGATGGATATAGTATGCGCACCAACATTGAAATTGCACAAGAACTGGGCTACCTAAACGTTCGTAAGGATTTGCTAATTCCCATAACGGATGTGGATAAGTATCCGGATCATAAGGTGATTATTATTTGTACCGGCGCACAGGGAGAGAGCAATGCGGCATTAAATCGTATTGTGACGGATAATCATCGCAGCATCAAATTGAAAAAGACCGACACGATTGTGTTTTCCTCTTCGGTAATTCCCGGAAACGAGCGAACCGTTCAACGGCTGAAAGACAATCTCTACCGGAAGTGTGATAACGTGATTCATAGTGATATCATGGATATTCACATGGGAGGTCATGCCGCCGCCGGAGATATCCAAGACGTATTGGAGATGGTACAGCCGACATATTTTGTACCGATTTATGCCAATCACTTCTTTCTCGTGGAAGCAAAGAAGCGGGCGGTGGAGATCGGGTTTCCGGAGCAAAATGTATTTGTGCTGGACAACGGTCAGGTGCTGGATATTCCGCGTGAAGGAATGCCGCAGGTACGCAAAGAGCGAGCGGACGCCAGCTACGTGTTTATTGACGGGCTCGGTGTCGGCGATATCGGACACGTAGTATTGCGTGATCGCAAAGAGTTGGCTAATGACGGAATGTTTGTCATTACCGTTATTATTGACGGTAAAACGAAACGTGTAGTGGGGAACATGCAGGTAACATCACGAGGATTTATCTTTGTAAAGGATAACTTTGATCTGGTCAATGAAACAAAGCGACGGGTACGTGATATTATCAAGAAGAATACCAGTCGTGATATGAAGATGGATTATAAGGTGTTGGAAAATGAAATTCGCGACAAAGTGGGTGAATTTCTTTTCCAAAAAACACAGCGTCGTCCAATGGTGTTGCCGGTTGTGGTGGAAGTGTAAGTGATACATTCGGCACCGCATTCCATCTTTATGGTATAATGGGCATATCCTCAAATGTCTAACCGATATGGATATGTCAATACGGGCGGATTCACAACGACTCTTTAGCGGAATCCAGCCGACGGGGACGATTCACTTGGGAAATTATCTGGGTGCGATTACACAGTGGGTGGCGTTGCAGGAGACGCATGATGCATTGTATTGTGTAGTAGACCTACATGCCATTACCGTTCCGCAAGATCCGGATGCGTTGCAACGGGCGATTTTGGACACGGCAAAGTGGTATATCGCCGCCGGTGTAAATCCGGAGCAATCCACGATTTTTGTGCAATCGGATGTTTCCGCTCATGCAGAGCTTGGGTGGATACTCAATACGATAGCGCGGATGGGTGATATGGAGAAGATGACGCAATTCAAGGATAAAAGCGCCCGTGGCGGAGTGGAACGTAGCAGTGTGGGGCTGTTTGATTATCCCGTACTGATGGCGGCGGACATCCTCTTATATGACACATACAGTGTACCGGTGGGAGAAGATCAGGTACAGCATGTGGAATTGACGCGCACCCTGGCACGGCGATTTAATCGGCGGTTCGGAGAAATATTTACCATTCCGCGCGCTCGGCTTTCTCAACATGGGGTGCGTATTATGGGATTGGATAATCCGACGAAGAAAATGTCAAAAAGCGCTCAGAGTGCGTATAACTATATTTTATTGTCGGATGATGTAGATACCGTTGCCAAGAAAGTGCGCAAGGCGGTGACGGATAGCGGAAGCGAAATTGTGTATCGTGATGATAGGCCGGCAATAAAAAATCTTCTCAATATTTATCACCTTGTTAGCGGAATACCGATTGCAACGCTGGAAGAGCGCTATGCGGGGGCGGGATACGGAGCGTTTAAGGCGGATGTGGCGGCGGCGATTAGTGCACATCTTGCACCGATTCAGGAACGCTATGCGGCATTGACAGATACAACAGTTCGGGAAATATTGACTCGTGGCGCCGAGCGCGCCCGCACCATTGCCGACAAGAAACTCACTGTCGTTAAATCCGCGATGGGGTTGGGGTAATTAAAAAATATGATTACATTTCAGAATCGTACAACATTTGATTATTCCGACATACTCTCTGATGTATATCGTGTAGCGCAGCAGATAGAGGATGAAAGCGGTATAGGAGGTGAATATCTGGGTTGGCGCACATATCCGCAGCGATATAGAAAGACAGATGAATATCGTAAAATCAATACAGTTGCACGGGAGATTAATCAGGCGGCGGATGCCTTTGTTGTTATCGGCGTCGGTGGCTCATATCTGGGTGCGCGGGCGGTTATTAGCGCATTAACTCATACATATGCCAATGAGTGTACGGATATATTCACTCCCTCTATTTATTATGCGGGGAAAGATCTTAGTGCAGCGGCACTCTCAGATCTTTTAGATGTTTTACAGTCTAAAAAGAGCATTTATCTTAATGTAATTTCTAAATCCGGCACGACGCTGGAAACATCAATTGCTTTTCGCGTTCTGAGAGACTTCCTTGAGAAGCGGTATGCTGCAGATGATGTGCGTAAACGAATTATTGTAACAACTGACGGAGCAAGCGGTGCGCTTTATGATGAGGCAAGAAAAAACGGCTACCGTCGTTTTATCATTCCCGATAATATTGGCGGGAGGTATAGTGTGTTGACTGCTGTCGGTTTGCTTCCAATTGCCGTTGCCGGTATATCCATTGATGCACTCATAGATGGTGCATGTGCACAGCGTGAGGAATGTATTAAAGACTTTACTGAAAATAATTGCTTGCAGTATGCCGCTGCGCGAACAATGGTGTATCGTAAGGGTGTGGCCGTGGATGTTTTTGCGATATACGAGCCAAAGCTCAAGTATTTTGCTGAATGGTGGAAGCAGCTTTTTGGGGAATCAGAGGGCAAGGAGCATAAAGGATTATTTCCAACATCATTACTATGTACTACGGATCTCCACTCTCTTGGACAGTATATGCAAGAGGGAGCGAGAATCATGTGTGAGACAGTTTTGGGAGTGGAAGGTGATAATTGTTCGCTACATATACCAAAAAGTGACAGTAATTCGGATGGTGTTGATGATTTGGTCAATCTCTCACTTGAAGAGATAAATAACAGCGCTCAGAGAGCGACGATTGCTGCCCATCAGGAGGGTGGTGTCCCGGTTTTGCAATTATCAATGAATAGTCTCTCTGCATATAACATTGGGGCCGCAATATACTTTTTTGAATATGCTTGTGCGGTAAGTGCATATCTTTTGGGTGTTAATCCATTTGATCAGCCCGGTGTAGAGGTGTATAAGAAAAAAATGCGAACCCTATTATTTAATTGATTATTATGCTATAATGATAAAGAAGGTGTAATTCTTTAAGCAATGATTTTATGTTTGAGTCTTATAACAACAATGATAACAACAATGATAACAACAATGAAAGTCATGAACATCTCCCGGTAGTTGAGGGGCAGTATGTCGTGTCTATCGGCGATCTTCCTCCGGAGGTGCGAGAGGCGGTGGAGTCTGTTGGTGACGCGTTGATCGGTGCGCTTGAACGTGTTCGAGAAGGGAATGGAACAGTTAACGATATACCGGAGATTATAAAGGAAGAGATTGCGAAAATAAATGACGTGCAGACTGAGGAAGATCCATATGGTAATCCGATTGTGAAAGTTGGGGGCGATCGTGTTTCAACACATATAGTCTTTGTCACACGTGATGGAAAGGCACTCTTTGTTAAGCGATCTGATATTACAGGAGCGCGTGTTGATAACTTGGCAGATATTGATACAATTGGTGCGGTATCTGCCAATTGTAGTTCATTACCTCTAAAAACCCCTGATGCAGTCAGAAAATCAACCATTTCAGATGTTTCTGCAATGGATCAAGTAGCTGTTGAAGAGATTAGTGGTGATAGTAATAACAACAGAGCATATATGTACGGTGCTATTGTTCTTGTTAATGCAGACCCGCGTGGTGTTGTTAATGATGATCCTGTAGTCCTTATTGATCCGAACAATTTTCCCGATTCTAATGTTAAGATGACATCAAAGGCGGCAGCAGCTCTTCAATCTCTTCGACATGAATAGAACTGTTGTATAAATTTAATAAAAACCGTGGTGTTCACCACGGTTTTTATTTTTTCAAATATTGAGAAATCGTTGGGTGAAGACCGTAATCCTGAAAAGAAATATATCCTTGCTGCCCGGAAAAGAACCCGGTAATATTGCCGTTATTGTATGTGCATACAACAATTCCGCTATGCGCTCCGAGGTACCATTCTTCATGAGATATTACAGAGAAATCTCGTAATGAAGAAATATCCCATAGAAATACTTTCTCGTAAGACCCAACTTGGTCATTGAAGACATTGCCGATAGTTGTAATCGTACCGATTTCCCGAACTCTCTTGACGGAAAATCCCAGCGCACTGATGGGATTTACCTTTTCCTGTGTATTTGGTGGAACATAGCGTACTGACTGATCTAAGCTGAAGATAAAGATTTCTTCAAGAAGTTCACGCTCTGCCGTGCGTGATAAATCGCTATATTCTACATACTCAGCGATACCGGCAGCGGCGGGCTTAAACCAATGATCGCGCTCATCAGGAACGACAAGCGTTCCATGACAAGTATTTATCAACACAGATGATCCGCCATAATAAAGTCGACTTTCTTGTGTGATGTTTTTGAATTCAAATGCTCGAATGTCCTTGGCACGGATGGCTATATCTCTAACGTGATGTGCCACATCATTATCTGCACGAAAAAACAACGGAGCAACGCTATCGTCCTGCATATTGGGTTGACAAGAGAATTGTGCAATGAACTCCTGGGATTTGCTTGGAAGCTCTGTTGACAGCATAATAGTTTTTCAACATTTATATTATCACACTAACAGTATATCCGCTTTTTTACAATAAAAAGAAGTTGTCAATTGTATTATCATACACTATCATACTAATGATTGACCTTATTCTATGATGAGGTATGATGGGAAGTAAGTATAATTTCTGAAATATAAATATGATTACACGTGAACGTCTTACAATTACACTGCGTAAAGATTTATTGCGCTGTATTGATGATAATATTGATGGGAAGACTATTCGTAATCGTTCCCATGCTATTGAAAAAGTTCTTATTGAAAAATTTGGTGATGCTTTTCTTAAGACGGCAATTATTCTTGGCGGGGGAAAGGGAATTACCATTGATGGAGTGCCGACATCTCCTCTTTGCGTCAACGTTGATGGCATTCCTCTGGTAGAACGACATATCTCTCTTTTAAAGGATGTTGGTGTTACAACCGTTATCCTTGCCGTGGGAGACTTTGGCGGTCCGGTCCGAAAAATTGTTGGAGATGGATCACGTTATAATATTCGCGTTGTCTATGTAGAACATGATCACGGAACAGCCGGTGTTTTACGGCAGATGCGAAGCCTGCTATCAGAGCCATTTATTATGTTTAATGGACATATTGTGGTGCAGGATGTTGATTTATTGGATATGTTGGCACTTCACCGCACCACGCATGCCTTGGGAACTATAGCGGTTACGACAATTTCAGATCCGGAGTCTTATGGCATTGTTCGTCTGCGGGGAGTGAGGATTGTGGAGTTCTTAAGTGGTGATAGATCTTCCACCTCTTCACACCTTATCAATGCCGGGATGTATATTCTAGACCCATCAGTGTGTACAATGGTTCGCCCGGGCGAAGAATCCTTGGAACATGATATTTTTCCACAGATTATCGCACAGCGGAAACTGTATGGATATATGTTGGATGTTCCGTGGAAACGAATAAAAGCATAATAAACTATTTTATATGAAAGCTGTAATTATGGCCGGTGGACGCGGGACGCGATTGTGGCCATTGAGTAGACAAAGGAAACCAAAACAGTTTCAGTGTTTGGCGTCAGACAAGACGATGCTTCAAGACACGGTTGATCGTTTAAGTGGACTGTTTTCCAAAGAAGATATCTATATCTCAACAAACAACGAGTATGTAGATGAGGTAAGGAAAGAGCTTCCGGAAATTTCTGAAAGACAAATTATCTCCGAGCCGGAGTCGCGCGGTACAGCAAGTAGCGTTGCTCTCGCTCTTGCAACAATTTCCGTGCATGATCCACGATCTGTTGTTGCATTTTTTCCTTCTGATCACATTGTTAAAAAACCCGACGTTCTATTGCGTGCAATTAGTGTGGCGGAAGAGTATATCCGGGAGCATCCGCAAGCAATTATAACATTTGGAATTGTGCCGGAATATCCGGAAACAGGGTATGGATATATTCATCGGATTGATCCAACACTAGAAGATGCTCGCCACGATGCTAAGAAGGGGATTTATGCGGTATCACGTTTTGTGGAAAAGCCGGATGCGGAAACAGCACGGCAATATATTGCGGACGGGCACTATTTTTGGAATACCGCGATGTATCTGTTTCGTGCGGATATGATGGCAGAGAAGTTTAATCGTTTTCTTCCGGATACATTCAAGCGCATGTTGCGTCTGCGAGATGCGCTTGAATCTGATGATAAAGAGTTTCCCAATGTGCTGCTAAAAGAATATCCGCAAATGGATAAGATAAACTTTGAGTACGCCATCGTAGAAAATGATACTCCTAATGTGGCGGTTATGCCGCTTGACATTGGATGGAGCGATGTTGGGTCATGGGCATCGCTAAAGGATACGGTAATGGGGAAGACAGTCAAACATTTTGTTAAAGGGGAACATGTTGATTTTGAAAGTGAGAATTTGCTGGTCTACGGATCGGATAAGCTTATTGTGACTGTGGGGCTAAAGGATTTGGTTATTGTAGATACAGAAGATGCAATATTAATCTGTGATCGCAATAAATCTCAATCGGTTTCCAATGTTGTTGCGACACTGGAAAAAACCAATCGTAAGAATAAAGTATAATCATATGGAGCGTAATGTGGAGTATCTTGACGGATCGTTGGAATCATTTGTTGATCGCATTTGTGCAGATCAGCGCCCGGTACATATTGTCGTTGTTGGTACGAAGCCGGATTTGATTAAGCAGGCGCCAATTTTGCGCGAACTTCTTTCTCGCGGAGAGAAGGCTGTTCTTTTACATACCGGACAGCACTATGATGAAAATTTATCCGGTGGAATTCAACGAGAGTTCGGTCTAACGGTTGATGTCAATCTTGGAGTCTCCGGTGGAACTCTTTCGGACAATATTGCCAAAATTGTTTCTCGGAGTGGAAAGATTTTTTCTGCTATTCGTTCCAAGGATCCAATGATAAAAATTTTGCCATATACACATGGTGATACAACAACATGTTTTGCGGTAACAACGGCGGCGTTTGCACACGGAATTGCCGTTGCGCACGTTGAAGCGGGAATTCGCACTCTTATGCTTAAAAAGTCGGCGGTACATAATCTTGAAAAGGGAGAAAGGATTACGGATTTTTTGTCATGGTTTAATCTATCTTCAAATCCGGAACAGTATACGTATGGGTCACATGAACCCTATCCCGAGCAATGGAACACTCGAGCAACAGACGCCGGCTCAGGTTTATTTTTTGCGCCGGTGAAAATGGTGGAAGAAAGCTTAATTCGTGAAGGGTATCCGACATCTCGCATTCATACAGTTGGCAATACGGTGGTCGATGCGGCAGACTTTGCGGGGGAAATTACATCTGATATTTTTGATCGCTATCCGCAACTTGCGGATGGGTTTGTCCGCGTATGTGTGCATCGTCGGGAGAATACAGAGTCACGTCAGCGATTTACGGCACTATTTGAGCTGGTGGAAATTCTTGCGGAGGAATCTCCAAAGCCGATACTATGGATCCTTTTGCCCGGTACAAAGAGTGCGATTCAGCGTCATGGACTAACGGAGCGATTAACGGCGTTAAAATCTAACGAAAATGTTATCGTTTCTGATGTATGGCCAAAATATTCTGATGTTATTGCCGCAATGAAGCGTTGCACACTTTGCGCAACGGATTCCGGATCTATGCAAGAGGAGATGAATCTTTTAAAGATACCGACCGCAACATTACGCTATGGTTCTGATCGTCCGGAAACATTCTTTGCTCGATCAAATGTGGTGTGTCCACCGATTAGTGGACGAGTTTGTGCCGATATTTGTCTTGGTGCGTTAAGAAACGCAGAAGTATTTAAATTTCCACAACTCTACGGGGAAAATGTTGCAAAAAAGATCGCTGACATATCCATTCGTTCCCTGGAAGAGTCAGAAACACTTGTGCGATTATTGCCTGCGGAATAGAGCTTCATCAAAGCGCCATCATCGTATTTTAATATGATGATGGCGCTTTTTGTATTTACCCGCGGATGATACGAAGAAGTTCGTCTTGCTTTTCGTGTAGGAGAGCTTCCGTGTCAGCTTCCATATTGAGACGAAGCAGCGGTTCGGTATTTGATGCACGGACATTGAACCACCATCGTTGACCGTGCGGAACACCGTCCCAGTAGCTAATCTTAACACCATCAAGCTCCGAGCATTCACCGTCGCTGTATCGCTCTTTTAGAGTGGCGATAACCGTATCGGGATCATGAACGGTGGAGTTGATTTCACCACTATGGTAATAGCGGCGCAGGTCTGTCACAAGACGAGAGATGCGTGTACCGGTGCGTGCCATAAGATTGAGAATCGTAAACGCGGCAAGAGTGGACAGTTCGCCGTTTTTGTTGGCGCGGAAGTAGTAGTGTCCGGATAGCTCACCGGCAAACAGTGCATCGTACTCGCGCATTTGTTCTTTAATAAACGCATGTCCCACACGACACTCGCGCGCAACACCGCCGGACTCTTCAATCACTTCTTTAACCGCGCGGGAGGATCGCAGGTCATACAGTACGGTAGCGCCCGGTGTCTCTGTCAGGAGAACGCGCGCCAATAAGCCCGTGATAAGATCCATGGGAATAATTTCGCCGCGTTCGTCCACAAATCCGATGCGGTCCGCATCTCCATCATACGCAATTCCCAGTGCCGCTCCCGTTTCCACCACGCGGGACCGCAACTCATCCAGTGTTGCGGTATTGAGCGGATTGGCCTCATGTGCCGTATAGGGATGATCCAGGTCACAGTAGAGCGGTATGACGGTAATGGCGTCACGAAAGCGTTCATATAGGGGTAGTTCCAGTACACCCATGGTATTGGCGCAATCAATGACGACGGAAAAATGTGCATGTTCAAAGCGTGCAAAGGACGCAATATAATCATAGTACGGTGTGCGAATATCACCATGGCGGACAGCATCGGTTGGAAGGTCTGTGTCCGTGTTCCGAACTCCATCATGTAGCAGTTGTGTTACGGTCTCACGAACGTCATTCAGTCCACTTTCTCCACCGACGGGTTTTGCATCGCGCCGGCAAATCTTAATACCGTTATACTCCGCCGGATTGTGAGAAGCAGTAACGGCAATGGCGCCGTCCACATCGGGAAGATGCCAAGAGGCGAAGTACAGCATCGGTGTCGTGATCATGCCCAGGTCCACTACACGTCCGCCCGCGTCACAGATGCCACGGATTAACGCAGCATGCAACGCCGGTCCGCTTTCACGAGCGTCTCGTCCCACGGCGACAGTGGTAAATCCCAGTGTTGTAACGGCCGCTCGACCAATCGCGTAGACAGTGTCTTCATCAATATCACTCGGATAAATACCCCGAATGTCATACGCTTTAAAAATGGAGGGATTCATAGGTTATATCTGTAAGAGTTATACTTTCATCATATCACGAAACCCCCTTTGACAAAACGCACACCTGCCGTCAGACTGGAGGTACATATGTATTAATGATTATTCTGTATGAAGATTGGAATTGTGGGATTGCCGAATGTGGGGAAGAGTACGCTGTTTAAGGCGTTGACACGGACGGCGGTGGATATCAATAACTATCCGTTCTGTACGATTGAGCCAAATGTTGGTGTGGTGGAAGTGCCGGATAAGCGATTACATGCACTCGCCAATCTCAGCGGCAGTGACAAAACAATTCCCGCGGTGATTGAATTTGTTGATATTGCCGGATTGGTTCGGGGCGCCAGTGCCGGTGAGGGGTTGGGAAATAAATTTTTACACAATATTCGCGAGGTGGATGCGATTGTCCATGTTGTGCGCATCTTTGCCAATGATACGATTACTCATGTCCATGACCATGTGGATCCGCTGCGAGATCGGGAGATTATTGAGACGGAATTGGTACTTGCCGATCTTGCCACAGTAGAGAAAACGATTGAGCGGCTGACGAAGAGGGTGCGTGCGCAAGACACCGATGCAATGGCGCAGATGGCGGTGGTGGAGCGCATTAAAGAAGCGTTGAATAATGGTGCAATGGCAAACAGCGTAGAACTGGATATGAGTGATGAAAATACACGTACCATTGTGCGAGAGATGGCATTGCTGACGGTTAAGCCCATGCTCTACGTTTACAATATGATAGAGGGTGACACAATTCCGGAGGAGCTTTCCGCTCGGCCACATATTGCGCTGGATATTAAAATAGAGGAAGAGCTTTTAGACATGAGTGCGGAGGATGCGGCGGAGTTGGGTATAACATCTCGGCTGGATGCATTGATTACCGCCGCCTATGATATTGTCGGTTTGCAAACGTATTTCACTACCGGCCCGGCGGAGACGCGGGCGTGGACAATTCGTCGCGGTGCAACGGCACCGCAAGCGGCGGGAGTGATTCACACGGATTTTGAGAAGAATTTTATTTGTGCGGAGGTGGTATATTGGGAGGATCTTATAACGCTGGGATCGCGCAATGCCGCTCGAGAAGCGGGAAAGTTGCATACCGTGGGGAAGGACTATTGTGTGCGTGACGGTGATGTGATGGAGTTTAAGCACGGAGCGTAAAGTGCTGATACTTGACATATGTTTAAAGTATGGTAGAGTTGTTTTTGCGGTAATGTTGCCGCGAAACCTCAAGGAGGGGTAAAATGAATTTTGATAGAATTTTTGGAGCGCTCCTGCTGCTATATGCAGCAGGAGCGCTCCACTCCTGCGTCCCGCCGTTGTAGGGGCGGGACGCAGGAGAAAACCGCGCGGGAGATCACAATTCTCTCGCGCGGTTTTTTACTGTGTGGAGCAATGAGTACAGCGGCAGCCATGCGGGGCAATAAAATCCGCAACATACTCTTCTCCATAGTCATAGGTGAGTTCTTCTCCCGGAGCAATATCTCGAAGTGCGTAAATCATAACCTTTTTATCTCCGTTCTCGTATTCTTCAATAATCGCCTCACAGTTTGGGTCACAAGAATGATTCATGTAGCGTGCAATATGGCGGCGCGGTGTACCATCAAGTGTAAGATTATCATCTACGTAGAATAAATATTTTCCACCCTTACGGTCCGCTTCTTCGGTTGTAAGTGGTTCACCGGTATATTCAATAACAAAATCACCTTTGCGGAACGCATCAATTGCAAACAGTCCAAGCCCGGCTGATGCGCGTTTTACGATGCAGTTACCCCACTGTTTATTTGCTCTTGTCATCAGGATGCAAACAATCATTGTTTCCCCCCTTCTTCGTTGCAGTTCTCTCCCGCAATTTCCTGCCTTTCTCAAGAATACTGTCAATGGTATTTTCTTGTTCTTGCCCCGGACGTTCACAGCGACGACATGCATTTTTCATTAGTATTTCCCGATAGACCTTCGGTGATATCTCCATACGTGTTATGGTTATTCTTATGTTAAAATGGTAGCATAAGTCGCCAAGAATTTGCAAATGAAACACCGTATTCGTCACCATGTTAATCCGCTGGGAATTTTGACGCAACACCGGTTTGCGGGATTCGGTGATACAAAGGATATTATTGTGGACATCGGTGCGTATAAGGGGGAGTTTGTGGCGGCGTTGTTGGAGCGATTTCCGCAGTATAATTACATTGTGATGGAAGTGCGCGCGCGAGTGGCACAGCGTCTAAAGGAGCGATTTGCCGATCATGACAATGTCGCAGTGTTTGATGGAGATGGAACGCGTAACTTTCACACGGTTGTTAAGCCGTGTCAAGATGCCGGGGCGTTTGTGCGAGAAATTTATATCAATTTCCCCGATCCGTGGCTCAAAAAACGTCATAAGAAACGTCGAATTATCACGCAGCGTTTTTTGCAAGACACCGCGCAGTGGATTGATCCGCGAACAACGTGGATTTTTCAAACCGATCAGAAGAGTGTTTTTGATGATACGGTGGAAATTTTGCAAACGTTGGGATATGCATACGAGCGATTCACCGCACCACCATACGGTATTACCACCGATTGGGAAGATGCACAAACAGCGCGCGGGGCAACCATTTATCGATTACGATTTTGGGTGGGAGTGCCGGATCACATCCCGACTCGTCGGTCAGTTGTTACTCGCTTGGGAGATGCGGCGGTGGGTGCCATGGCAAGTATCATGATACGCGTACTGTACTATTTCCGAGCGGATGATGGACACTGAGAGAACATATGCTCCATAACGGTTGGCGAAGGGGACGTCTTTTGATATACTGAAAGAAACATGTAATTTATTGATAAGAACATTATGAGTCTTCGGGGAAATAAAACGGCACGGCTGGCAGTGATTGTCATTCTACTGCTTATCGCCATTGCATTGTTTGTCATGATTCAACCGGCATAAATAGTATATATATGAATATTCCAAAAATTACCGTAGATAAGCGTATCTATAAGTGGATCAAAGGCGGTCTGGGTGTCATCATCGCATTGTTGGTGGCGGCACTGGGACTGGAAGCGACGAATAACGATTTTGATTTGGGTGCGCTGCTTTCCGGCAAGGGATTGCAGGGCTCAAAGGTATTGCGAGACGCGGATGGAAATATCAATTTTGACGGTGTCTCCCCGCTAATCGCCAATTGCGAGGCGGATACGTATAATTGTGATGATTTTCTGTATCAGGCACAAGCACAAGACGTATTTGAACGGTGTGGCGGTGTTGGCAAGGACATTAACGGCTTGGATCGTGACGGTGATGGTGTGGCATGTGAAAGTTTGCCACAGGGTGCACAATAATAACAGCAGTAGCAAGTTAGGCGCGATCGGAAGGTTGACAAGGAGCAAATATGTTGTATGATAACATGTTTGCATCTCTCCTACGGGTGAGTTTTATTTGGTAGAGAATATTATTCGGTATGCAGAATCCATTAAAGAAGACCAAGATCGTGATGACGATCGGGCCGGCATCCGATGCGCCGAATATATTGGATACACTTATTGCCGACGGTGTTAATGTTGTGCGGTTT
Organism: uncultured Pseudobdellovibrionaceae bacterium; assembly: GCA_964463705.1. Taxonomy (GTDB): domain Bacteria; phylum Patescibacteriota; class Minisyncoccia; order Moranbacterales; genus JALVQA01. The sequence continues at coordinate 46,957 of CAYXCH010000011.1, forward strand.
AATTTTTCTCATGGAGATCATGCACAGCATGAGCGACGAATGCGTCGGGTCCGTGCGGCGGCACGACGAGCAAAGAAACACATTGCGCTGTTACAAGATCTTGGTGGACCGAAAATTCGTATTGGTGATTTCGCTAACGGAGAGATTACATTAACGGAAGGGGATCGATTTGTTTTATCTACCCGTGCCTGTACGGGAGATGATGAGCGAGTGTATTGCAACTATCGGTCATTGCCACGGGAGGTGACAACGGGTCAGATTATCTTATTGGATGATGGAACAAAGCGCTTGCGTGTAGAACGAACAACGCCGACGGAGGTAATCACACGAGTGGAAGTTGGTGGGCGAATTCGTTCTCGTCGCGGTGTCAATGTGCCGGGAGCGCATTTGCGAGTCAGTTCATTAACGGCAAAAGATAAGCGAGATGTAGAGTTCGGTGTTCGAATGGATGTGGACTTCTTCGCATTGTCATTTGTGCGAAGCGCACGGGACGTTCGGCAATTACGACGGATATTGGTACGTCATGGCAGTGCGGCACATATTATTGCAAAGATTGAGACACAGGAGGCGCTGGATGATATTGATGCAATTATTGCCGAGGCGGACGGCATTATGGTGGCGCGCGGAGACTTGGCGGTGGAAGTGCCCGCTCCCAGTGTTCCGCACCATCAGAAGGCGATTATTGCCAAATGCAATCGCGTGGGAAAACCGGTAATTGTAGCAACGCAAATGTTGGAGAGTATGATTGTCGCGCCGGTGCCGACACGGGCGGAAGTGGCGGATGTGACCAATGCGATTTTGGATGGTGCCGATGCGGTGATGCTTAGCGCTGAAACCGCCATCGGGGAGTATCCTCAGGCGGCGGTTCGTGTTATGCGTGATGTTGCCCTGCGAACGGAGCGCGATATGTCGTATCAGATGATTACCGATGATGCAAAGCATGCGGCACGAACGGTAAATGCCGTGGCGCGAAGTGTTACGCAAACGGCGGATGATATTGGTGCGGCAGCGATTATCGCACTGACGGAATCCGGATTTACCGCGCGAAAGATTGCCCGATATCGCCCACAACAACCAATTATCGCATTATCGCCGCATGAGCGTGTATGTCGACAGTTAATGCTTTCGTTCGGGTGTTATCCGCGACGACTGACGCAGGAGCCGGATCGATTGTCTCATGTTGCCGCGCAGGCGGGAACCATTGTGTTACGGGAGCGGTTAGCACGCCGGTCGGATCGTATCGTTATCGTGGCGGGAATTCCGTTTGGTCGTTCCGGGACAACCAACGTGATGTACGTTGAAACGGTATGAAGCGTGCCGATTTAAAAGGAAAGAAGATAACGGTGTTTGGACTGGGCTTGCACGGTGGCGGTGTGGATACGGTGCGGTTTCTGGTTCGGTGTGGAGCGCAGGTGACGGTAACCGATATTAAGACACGGGAAACATTGGCGCCATCGTTGGAGCGATTACGTTCATGCAAGGGTGTAACGTATGTATTGGGGCAGCATCGTGTAGAGGATTTTACACGGGCGGACATGGTGATTAAGACACCGGCAGTTCCATGGAACAATAAGCATGTACAAATGGCAATAGATCACGGTGTGCCGGTGTATGTGGACATTTCTTTATTCTTTTTATTATATGGACGAGATGTGATCGGTATTACCGGTACGAAGGGAAAGAGCAGTACATCACAGTTTATTGTACAGTTGTTGCGTGCCGCATCGTTAGATCCGCAACCGGTTGGTGTATCACAACATCCGGTGTTGGGTGCGCTGTCCAAGCTTTCCGCCCGTGGTACGGTGGCGGTGTGTGAATTGTCCAGTTGGCGGTGCGCGGCGTTACATCGTATCGCTCGTTCTCCTCGTATTGCCGTAGTGACCAATATTTTGCCGGATCATCGTGATTATTATAAGACTCTTGAGGAGTATGCACGTGATAAGTATGCAATTACCGAACATCAAAAGCGGGGTGATGTATTGATTATTAATGCTGATGATCCCGTTCTGTCCCGCTGGGAAACGCAGGCAAATGTGATACGGTATTCTCGGAAACATATTCCGGATGGTCCGGCGGTATTTATTAAACATGACATCATATATGAGCGTACGGAAGATGCAACGATTGAAGTATGCGCATTGAGCGATGTCCCACTTTCCGGCGCACATAATCATGAGAACTTTTTGGCAGCGGTGGCCGCCGTACGAGCATTTGGTGTTCGCATTACACAAATCCGGGCGGCGTTGGATACAATACATTTGCCGGAGCATCGTGCGGAAGTTGTGGCGCAGAAAAGTGGAGTAACGTATATTAATGACACCGCCGCCACCATTCCCGATGCGGCGATTGCCACGCTGGCGGCGCAGGAGGGGCGGGTAGTCTGGATTGGTGGTGGATCAGATAAGGGGGTGGATTATACGGAACTGGCGCTGTTGCTGGCGCAGCAAGTGCGGGGAATTGTGTTATTTCGCGGAACAGCGAGTGATAAAATCATTGCGGCACTTCGACATCATCACCGGACGCCGGATGCTGTTGTGGACACAATGGAAGATGCCGTTGCGGCGGCGCAATCACTGGCGCATTCCGGTGATTGTGTGGTGTTATCTCCGGGTGCGGCAAGTTTCGGATTATTTGCGCATGAGTTTGATCGCGGTGAGCAGTTTCGTGCAATTGTTCATGCGTTGCCGGAAGCAGATGTTTCATCTGATGAAATATACGATGATTGTTCAAATAAGAGTTGACAATTTTTTGCTTTCCACCTAAGATGATTGTTAGTTGCTGACAGCGAATATTGCGTATGGGCCCGTAGCTCAGTTGGCTAGAGCACTGGTTTTGCACTCCAGAGGTCACCGGTTCGAATCCGGTCGGGTCCACACAATGTATATCGGGTGTGTAGCTCAGCTGGTTAGAGCACTTCACTGATAATGAAGAGGTCGGAGGTTCAAGTCCTCCCACACCCACAGGCGCCGCATATCGCGGTGTTTTATTATGGCGTCGCCGATGGATTTATAAATTAAAGGAGGTGGTTTGACAGAGGGTATCTATCACCTCTGTTGGGCTTGCGCTTTTTTTATTGGGGTGCTAAGATGTCGTAATGCTGTGTTGCAGCAGATCGCGCACGCGTATTTTTTTATAGGAAAAAACTATGTCGCAGCAGTCAGTGAATACGGATACATCCGCGCGCAAATCATCTCATCTTGATGCTATTCTTGCAGCGGAATCGGCGGCGGAAGAGACGATTGCCGCTGCACGATCCGAGGCGAAAGAAATTGTTACCCGCGCCCGTGCCCGCGCCGAGGACATCATCGCGCAGTGTACGGAAGATAGTACTCGTGCCGCTGAGCGTGCCCGAGCGGCGAAAGAGCAAAGTGTGGCACGAATGGTGGAGGAATTGTTGACAGACGCACGTGCGGAGGCGGAGCGTATTCGTGAGCAAGCGGATCACGCGGCGATTGTTGCGGCGATGCGATCAGTAATTGTACAAGACTAGACGGATATGGGGATTGTGGCGATGCAAAAAGTTCGGTTGATTGTGCACAGTGAGGATGCGTCACCGGCATTTGAAGCGCTGCAAAAACTTGGGGCAATATCGTTACGGGAAGTTCCGCGCGACATGGCGGAGTCATTGACACGAGCACCGGCGGAGGAGTTCCCGTTTCACTATGAGAGTGCTCGCGTGGAAGCGGCATTGGCATTTCTTCATCCGTATGCCGATGAGGGAGGCACATTGGCGGCAATGGTGGAGGGAACAAAAGAGCGTATTACGGAAGATGATGTCAAACAGGCGATGAAGTCACTGGAATCATTGGAGGGAGTAGAGGAGGCATTGTCTGTTCAGAAATCCCTTAATGATTCGCAGAAAGCGTTGCGGTCGCTGCGAAAGGAGTATGCACAACTGGAGCCGTGGAAGGTGGTACCGATCGCACAGCGTGCCGCCGCATCAACGGCATCTACTCGAACGGTATGGGTGTTGCGAGAGCGTGTGCCACGAGATGATTCATCACATCGGGCATTGGCGCAGGCGTTGCGATCTGCAGATATGGCGGCGCATATTGTGCGTGTGGATGCGCAACGAGCGGTGGTTACGGTATATGCGCCGGAAGATGCTGCAATGGAACACTTGCGCTCGGTATTGAAATCTTTATCCTATGAAGACGTATCGTTGCCATCTCCCGAGGAAACACCGCTTCGTGCGTGTAAACGGATAACTCGCGCCATTCGTGAGACGGAGGCGGAGATGAAGCGATTGCAGGCGCGGGCGCGAACACTGGCAGCACAGGTGCCGTCATTGAAAATTCTCAGTGATGTATTGTTATGGAAGCGTCAACAACATGACGTGGAACGTGCGGCATATCGGACACAACAAACGATGGTATACGATGGATGGATTCCTCGCGCGGCACTGGATCATGTGCGGACGGCAGTGGAAGCGGTAGCTCCGGCGGCGGCGGTGATTCCCATTGATCCCGAGCCGGGAGAGGAGCCACCGGTGGAGATTGCAAATGGTCCCGCGGTACGACCGTTTGAGGTAATTACAAGACTGTACGGCTTGCCGGGTGCGAGAGATGTGGATCCGACACCATATTTGGCGGGATTTTTCTTTGTGTTTTTCGGGTTTTGTTTGACGGATGTCGGATACGGGGCGATTTTGGCGATATTGACGGGATACATATTATATCGGTACCGTGTATCGGAGTCCCTGAAACCGATGTTGCAACTGTTGTTTCTCGGTGGAATCGCGTCACTGTTGGCGGGGCTGTTCTTTGGCGGATATTTTGGTGTGTCTATGGAACAGATGCCCGAGCCGTTGCGTGCGATTCAGGTATTTGATCCGATTGCCAATCCAATTCCGGTGTTTTTATTTGCGCTGGCCTTGGGTGTCATTCAAGTGATGGCGGGACTGTGTGTGGCAATTATCCGCGGTGTTCGTACCGGTGATCCATGGGGAGCGGTGGCGGATAACGGTCCATGGTTGGCGTTGTTTATATCATTGATTGTTTTCGGAGCGACACGTGCCGGTATACTCTCTGTTCCCCATGTGGAAATGGCGATCTATGCATCGGTGGTGGCGATTATATTGACACAGGGACGACGGGAGTCTTCACTGTTTATGAAGTTCTTCAAGGGAGTGACGAGTTTGTATGACAGCGTGTCATATTTTGCGGATATCCTGTCATACTCACGTTTATTGGCACTGGGGTTGGCAACGAGTGCGTTGGCATTTGCCATCAATCTTATCGCGGGTATGGTGGCGGGACCGGAAGGAGAGCGGACCATCGTTGGAATGATATTTGCCGGTGTGGTGCTGGTTGTCGGACATCTTTTCAATCTTGCCATCAATGCGTTCGGTGCGTTTATTCATAGCGCTCGATTGCAGTTTGTGGAGTTTTTCGGCAAATTTCTTGTCGGAACGGGTACGCCGTTTGTGCCGTTTGAGCGCACGGCACGCCATACGGTATTGACGGAGGATCGTGTACGGTTGGACTGATCACGTGAGCGCATCGCGGGATCTGAGAAGTGTACACGTTATTCGTTAATCAATCACACATATGGACATTACGTTCGCGGTAAGTCTGGTGTTCGTCGGCGCGGCGATCGCCTCGGTACTGGGCTTTATCGGAAGTACGCTCGGAATGGGCTATGCCGGATTGGCCGGCAGTGGTGTAACGGCAGAGAAGCCGGAGCTGTTCGGTCGCATGCTGTTAATGCAAGCGTTACCGGGATCACAGGGAATTTACGGCCTGGTGGGAGCGTTCTTAATCTTGAATTTCTCCGGTGTTCTTGCCGGTGGAATTGAGGCGATGACAGTCGGAACGGCATTGCAATATCTGTTTGCCGGTATTCCGATCGGACTGGCCGGATTGCTTTCCGGAATTTATCAGGGGAAAGTGGCGGCGGCCGGCATTACGATGATTGCGAAAGATGAAAGCAATACCGCCAAGGCGATGATTCTCGCGGCGATGATTGAGACATGGGCAATCTTCGGTCTGTTGATCAGCTTTATTCTATTGACCTCAATCGGAAAGTAATATGGCGTTGAACGATATTACACAAAAGATTGCGGAGGCGGCACAGGAGCGAGCGAAGGAGATTGTGTCGGAGGCACGGGCGCAAGAACGTGAAATTGTTGACGCTGCGACGCAGACATGTGCGGATACCGCTGCGGCCCGCGAGGCGGAACAGAAGGAGGAGTTTGCACGGTTTGAACGCATGGAAATGTCACAAGCGCGGAGACAAGCGCGGACGTTGCGGGCGGCGGCGCGTCGGGCGGTGTTGGATCGGGCATTTAATGATGTTTTACAAATGTTGCGTGATGACGCATCGGCAATGCGGTCGTTTCTTGCGGAACGAATTGCATCGGTGCCGGCATCAGATATTCGTGCTATTCGTGTGGCACCGGCACATCGGGAGATTGCGGCCGAACTATGTGCAAGTCACGGAATTACCATTCCATGCACCGAGGATGAAGCCGTACCAGATGGCATGATTGTAGAGACGGAAACAGTCACGTATGACCTGACACTGACACGAGCGGCGGAGGATGCGCGACCGCGTATGGATGCGGCGGGAATAACGGCGATGACGGTATGACGGGTGATGCGTACATCTACGCCAATGCGCGAATTGCGGCGTTACGATCTCAACTGTTAAGTACGGCACAGCTGGAGTTGCTCCTGAGTGCCAAAACGGCAGATGAGGCCTTTGATGCGCTCAACGGAACATTTTTGGCGCCGTATATCGCTCGCGGGGATCGTTCGCAGCTGGCACGCATGGTTCGTAAAAGTTTGAGTGCCGCAAAGCGACTGATTGTGCAGATTGTTCCGGACGATCGCCCGTTTCACGTGTTGTGGATGCGTTATGATTTCTTCAATCTTAAAACGATTGTCAAGGGACGTCGGGCGCAGTTGAAAGATGAGGAAATTCTGGAGCGATGTTTTCATGCGGCACAAATTGCACCGGATCGTCTTCTTGCGGCAGTGGATGCCGATGATGTGGCGCGGCTGGATACGCGGTTAGGTGCGGCATATGATGCGATGCGCTCCGCCACCCATGTCTATGACATTGATCGTGCATCCAATCTTGGGTACTTGCAAGCGGTGGCGGAACGGGCGCAACACTGTCGCGAGCCGTTCGTGCGAGATTATGCTCGTCGGGTGATTGATTATTACAATCTCGGAACACAATTACGTATTGCATCTTTGGCATTGGATGTGGATCCGGCAGCGGTATTTGCACCGGGAGGGACAATTGCATTGTCGGAACTATCTTCGCAAGAGGCGATACTGGCACGGTATGCGACAATGGATGGCGGACCGAGTATTTGGCGAGATGCAATCGCAACATTTACCGAAACGAAAAATTTTGCCGTGATGGAGAAGGCGGCGGACGATGCGTTATTGCATTTTATCACCGCGTATCCGTCCACCATTGAATCAGTGGTTGGTGTATTTGCTTATTTTATCGCCTTGCGTAACAATATTCAGATTGTTCGTACGATTATTGCCGGAAAAGAGAGTGGAATGGGAGAGGCGGAATTACGACAAATCGTACGACGAGTATATACGGTATTGGGAGACGTATGAGTACAAAAGATACCTACAGAATTGCCATTGTCGGACCGCAACGCGTTATTACCGTGTTTGCGGCATTGGGAGTGGAGATTCATTCTGCGGATGATGCAGAATCCGCTGCACGGGTGATTCGTACATTGATTGACCATACCGCCGACGGTACGGCACGGTACGCGGTGGTGGCGGTAATGGAGGATTTGTTGGAGGCGCTTCCGGAAAAGGATTATGTGCAACTCACACGACAGACGTTGCCGGCGATTGTGGCGGTGCCCAGCGCTCGTGGCAGTACGGGGTTTGCGCGGCAGCGCTTGCGTGCGTGCACGATTCGCGCCATTGGCAGTGATTTGATGTAAGTTAGATGACGTTTACGAGTATGACAACACAACACAGCACCATTACACGCGTAACCGGTCCGCTGGTGGAAGCCGACGGAATGCGGGACGCAAAGATGTACGAGGTCGTTTTTGTCGGCACGGAGCGCCTTATGGGTGAGGTGATTCAGCTGCATGGAGACCGAGCATCCATTCAGGTATATGAAGAGACCGCCGGAATCGGACCCGGACAGACAGTGGAACGTACCGGACGAACAATGAGCGCCGCGCTGGCGCCGGGATTGCTGACGTCTATTTATGATGGAGTGCAACGTCCGTTGAGTGCCATTCAGGAACAGTCCGGAAGCCACTATATCGCTCGCGGCATTATGGCGGATGCGTTGGATCGGAAGCGTCGCTGGGAGTTTACACCGACGGTAACGAAGGGAGAAACGGTTCGGGCCGGTGATGTGTTGGGAATGGTACAGGAGACAACGTTGATTGAGCATAAAGTAATGGTACCGCCGCATATTACGCAGGCAACGGTGGAGATGATTGCCTCCGCCGGAGAGTATACGATTGAAGATACGATTGCACAGTTGCGCAGTGATGAAGGCAATGAGGAAGAGGTGGCGATGTTGCAGTACTGGCCGATTCGCGTCCCGCGACCTGTTCATGGAAAAATCTTTCCGAAGGAGCCGTTGGTGACGGGAGGGCGCAGCATTGATACGTTTTTCCCGATTGCCAAAGGAGGTGCCGGGTGTATCCCGGGTCCGTTCGGTGCGGGAAAGACGGTGACGCAACAGAGTTTGGCAAAGTACTGTGATGCGCAGGTGATTGTATATGTTGGATGCGGAGAGCGAGGAAACGAGATGACGGAAGTGTTGGATGAGTTTCCGCATTTGAAAGATCCCAACACCGGAGAGCCGTTGATGAAGCGCACAGTGTTGATCGCGAATACGTCAAATATGCCGGTGGCGGCGCGAGAGGCATCTATTTACACGGGAATTACCATTGCAGAGTACTATCGTGACATGGGATACAGTGTTGCATTGATGGCGGACTCCACCAGTCGTTGGGCGGAAGCGATGCGAGAGATCTCCGGTCGGCTGGAGGAAATGCCCGGAGAAGAAGGGTATCCGGCATACTTGTCATCACGAACGGCGGAGTTTTATGAGCGTGCGGGAATGGTGACGTGTTTGGGAAGCGAACAACGAACCGGAGCGCTAACGGTTATCGGTGCGGTATCGCCACCGGGCGGTGACCTTTCGGAGCCGGTGACACAATCCACACTGCGAGTGACGAAGTGTTTTTGGGGACTGGATTCCGCGCTGGCATATAAGAAGCACTTTCCATCCATTAACTGGTTAACATCGTATTCCTTGTATGCGGAGAACTTTACGCAGTACTGGCGAGAGCATCTTGGAGAGGATTTTGTTCAACTGCGTGCCGACGCCCTGGAAGTGTTGCAGCGGGAAGCGAAGCTGATGGAAATTGTTCGGCTTGTCGGTATGGAGGCATTGTCAAATGAAGAAAAATTGACATTGGAAGTGGCGCGAGCGTTGCGTGAGGATTTTCTGTTTCAGAATGCGTTTGATCCGGATGATGCGTATACGCCACCGCAGAAGCAGTATGAGATTCTGAAGTCTATTATGACACTGCTGTATGCCGGGCGAGAAGTCGTTACCGGGGAAGACTTTGATTTTTCAGCGGTGCGAGCGCTGGACAGCGTTAAGAAGATTCCGCAGTTGAAGGATTTTTCCGGTGATGATCTTGCGCGGCAATACGAAGAGTTCCGTACGCAGCTGCGAGCGGAGTTGGCGCAATTGAAACAGTAATCGGCACTAACAATCAAACCTATGACAACTGTGTGCAAAGAGTACAAAACCGTTCGTGCCGTAGAAGGGCCGCTGCTGATTGTGGATGGCGTGGACGGCGCAACATATGAGGAAATCGTGGAGGTACGCGTTCCCGGAGAATCGCAAGTACGTCGCGGAAAAGTATTGGATATTAACGGTGATCGGGCAGTGGTGCAGATGTTTGCTCCGACTGCCGGTGTACAAACGGCGGAGACAACCGTACGATTTTTGGGGACGACGGCTCGGTTTGGAATGTCTCCGGAATTGTTAGGGCGTATCTTTAACGGGAACGGTGATCCTATTGACGGCGGTGAGCCGATTGTTGCGGAGACGGAAGTGGATATTGCGGGAGCGGCGATTAATCCGTATGCTCGTGAGTTTCCCAATGATTTTATTCAGACGGGAATTTCATCCATTGATGTCATGAATACATTGGTCCGTGGACAGAAGTTGCCGATTTTCTCCGGTGCCGGATTACCGCACGCACGATTGGCGGCGCAAATTGCTCGGCAGGCGAAAGTGACTGATGGTGCGGAGTTTGCCATCGTGTTTGCCACACTGGGTGTGACGTTTGAGGAAGCGGAGTTTTTCCGTCGCACATTGGAGGAGACCGGTGCGTTGGAGCGCAGCGTGTTGTTTATCAACACCGCCGCCGATCCGGTGGTGGAGCGAATTGCCACTCCGCGGTTGGCGCTATCTACGGCGGAGTACCTGGCGTTTGAGCGTGATATGCACGTGTTGGTAATCCTTACGGACATGACCAACTACTGTGAAGCGTTGCGTGAGGTATCCAGTGCGCGAAAGGAAGTACCGGGACGTCGCGGATATCCGGGCTATCTGTATACGGATCTTTCCACGATGTATGAACGCGCCGGACGCGTGAAAGGAAAGAAGGGAACAATCACACAGATTCCGATTTTGACAATGCCGGATGACGATAAGACACACCCGGTTCCGGATTTGACGGGATACATTACCGAGGGACAGTTTGTGATTTCTCGGGAACTATACACACAGGGAATTCTGCCTCCGGTGGATGTTCAGGGAAGCCTTTCTCGTCTGTGGAGTGCCGGTGTCGGTGAAGGAAAGACGCGTGAAGATCATGCTAGCTTGAAAGATCAGTTGTTTGCTTCTTATGCCACGGGGCGTGAAGCGCGAGAGTTGGCGGTGGTACTGGGAGAGTCTTCGCTCAGTGATGAGGATAAGGCGCATGTCGCTTTTGCCGATGCGTTTGAGAAGGAGTTTATCGCACAAGGAGAGATGGAGGAGCGAGAAGTCACGGCATCACTGGATTTGGGATGGAAGTTGCTAACATTGTTGCCGCGGGAGAGTCTCAAGCGTGTTAAGGAAGAGATGATTGAGAAATATCTTCCATCAAAAGATGCAAAGTAATTGTCTTCACGACTATGATCTTAAAAGTCAATCCCACACGCATTAACCTCCTTAATCTCAAAAAGGAGTTGAAAATTGCAAAGCGTGGGCACAAGTTGCTTAAAGACAAGCGGGACGGACTCATGAAGCAATTCATGGCGATGATTCGTCAGACACGGCAATTGCGTGATGATGTGGAGGCGCGGATTGGAACGGCATTTGCATCTTATGCGCGGGCGGAAGCGATGATGCCGCCCGCCGTAGTGGAGAATGCCTTTGTTCTTCCCAATGCAAATATTTCCTTGGAGGTCAGCACACGAAGTGTTATGAGTGTGGAGATTCCGCAGTTTACTGTACGGAAAGAGGGAACGGCGCTTTCTTACGGGTTCTTGGAAACAACGGGAGATTTGGATGCGGCAATCGCGGCATTTGATGATGTATTTGAGGACCTGATACGGCTGGCGCAAATGGAGCGAGCGGTAGAGAAGATGGCGCAAGAAATTGAGCGCACTCGACGTCGGGTAAGTGCGTTGGAGCATATCCGCATTCCCAATCTTAATGATACAATTCGCTTTATTTCCATGCAGCTGGAAGAGCGAAATCGGGATGCGGTAGTGGCGACAATGCGTGTGAAGGCGATGATTGAAGCAAAGTCTGTTGGTGCGTAATCTTTTCGTATGGTATACTATACTCATACGGAATACACATATGACACAAACAACATCTTCTCATGATAAGGACGTACGCCAGCGAGTACGATCGCGTCGTATCGCGCTGGTGATTTTAACAGCGCTGGTGATTTTGGGTGCCGTAGTTATTGCTCGTCGTGTTGTTCCAATGGTAACAAAAACGGCGACGACTTCCGGACCTCCGCACGCTGCGGTGATACAAGGTATGCCGGAGGGGGTAATGGATGGACCACCGGCACAAGCACGTGCCATGGTAAAATCTGTTGATGCGCCGGTTCGTGTGAGCGGTGCGGACGGTGTGCAGGATGATGCGGTAACGGTTTCCGATACCGATGCGGAAATGGAACGAAAAATCATTCGCCGGGCGGATATTGAAGTGGTTGTGGAAGATTTGGATACGTTCCGAGAAGAATTAACACATATCGCACAGCGTTACAACGGATACATTGCGACACTCTGGTTGGCGGCGGTAGATTCTCGACGGCCACACTTGACAGTGGATGTTGTTGTGGAGAGTGAGCGATTTAATGATGCTCTTCGCGATGTTCGGTCCTCTGCCGTGACGGTAAAGTCCGAAAGAGTCAGTGCCAATGATGCAACAAGGCGGTATGTGGATATGAACGCGACGTTGCGAAATCTTCACGCGGAAGAGGAAGCATTTGCCACGCTGTTGGAACGAGCCAGCGCGGCGGGAGAGTGGACAGATGTCATATCAATAATGCGAGAACTTTCTCGCGTTCGAGGAGAGATTGAACGTACCACCGCACAGTTTAAAGCGTTAAACAATCGTATAGAAACAGCAGAAATTTCCATTGTTGCAATGCAACAACTTCGTGCTGTTCCGACAGAAAACTCATGGCGTCCCGGTGATGTGATACGGTCATCTTTCCATGATTTGATTGTTCGCGCCCAGGGAATGGCAAACGCGGCGTTGCGATTTTTGACACTGTTTGTTCCGTTGTTCTTGCTCTGGATTATTGTGATTGCAGTGGTGTGGCGAGTGACACGTCCGATGCGCACATGGTTGTTCCGTGTGGTGCGCAAGGTGGCGGAACGCACTCATCGGTAAATACAATTCAAAGGAGGGGTAAACGAATAGACATATGGTACGATACCCTCGCGTTGTTGTATATATAGCCATTATTATCAGTACACTGCTTCCCGCGATGTCACGGGCGGCACTATTGGCGGACGGAACAGCACAGTGGTCAAACAGTAGTGGGATGACAGTGACATTTACGCCACTGACCGATATTCCCGCCGGTGGTACGATTACATTGACGCTGCCGGAAACAGCGACCGTAACAGATGGATTTTTGTTTTACATGCCGCCCGATACCCCGGTAACGGTAACGGGGCAATCAGCAGTGAGTTTTGTGCGCAATGCCACGGACAACAGTGTTGCAATCTCATTGAGAGATCCGGCACCTGCCGGGACATCAATAACCGTGACCATGGATGTGCGGGTTGTCAGTGCATACACGGCATCTACGTATGCACAGGAGGCGATTGCAATTAATATAACGGATACGAATGCCGCACCGCTGGATTACGGAGTGGCATTGCTCACCAATGACAACTCCACGCAAATTACCGCTACCGTTCCGTTATTGATATCAATGCGGGTGGATGATACCACAATGGACTTGGGGACACTTTCCGTATCGTCGGTAAAACATGCGCAACAAACATATACGATTAATGCAAACAATCGCACCGGTGTGCATGTGTCAATTGTCGCCGATGGTCCGCTCCGCGATAATTCCGGAAATACGATTGATGCGGTGACAGACGGGACGGTAAGTGCGGGAAGTGAAGAGTATGGATTTACACTTGCCGCTGTGGATACCGCTATTACACCGCTATTTGATACGACGCAAGATCATGCGTTGCCGTATAGTGTAACTCGATTGGCGGAAACATCACAGCCGGTGGGCAATGCAACATTTGACCTTCTCTATAAAGCGGCAATCAGCGGTGATACCGTAGCGGGTAACTATACACAGACGGTAACGGTTACAATTGCCAGCAATAGTTGAGATTTGGAACGCTCGGTTGTATTGTTGAGTATTTGATAGTACCATGGTAGTAATGTACGGACTACGTTTCATATACAATGCTCATGGATAATCATGATCGTCATCAAGCACTAAATTCGCTGATTGCGACGTGGATTTTAGAATCCACTACCCGCGCCGGAAGCGGTCATCCCACCTCATCGCTGAGTGCGCTGCACCTGATGAGTGCGTTGTTTTTTGCACGGACGGCATCGGGGGAGCCGTTATTTCGTTATGATATTAACAATCCGGAGTATTTGCATAATGATCGGTTGATTTTTTCCAAAGGACATGCCGCCCCGTTATACTATGCGCTGTTTGCCGCCGCCGGTGCGATTTCCGAGGAGGAGTTGATGACGTTGCGGACAATGGATAGTAACTTGGAAGGACATCCGACACGCCGATTTCCCTTTACGGAAGTGCCGACCGGATCGTTGGGACAAGGGCTGAGTGCGGCGGTTGGTGAGGCGCTGGCGTTGCGGGCGCAACACAGTACCGGGCGCGTGTTTGTATTGTTGGGAGACAGTGAGATGGCGGAGGGGCAAATTTACGAAGCGATGCAACTGGCGGCATATGATGCGGTAGATCATCTTATCGCGATTGTTGATGTGAATCGGTTGGGGCAGCGTGGCGAGACAATGGTGGGGCGAAATAGTGACGTATACATACGGCGGGCGGAAGCGTTCGGGTGGCGTGCGATTGCGGTAGAGAACGGACACGATATGAATGCCATTATCGCGGCGTATACGGCGGCGATGCGGGAAAATGAAGGTCCGGTTATGATTGTGGCACAGACTCGAAAGGGATATGGACTTCCGTTTGCGGAGGATCAGAACGGTTGGCATGGACGAGCGTTGACGGAGGAAGAATTACGTATCGCATTGGAGGCAATTGGTCCGGTGGATCGTACGGTGCGAGGAGAGCTCGCCGTACCATCTATTACACTATCCGACGATGATAATACAAGGAAATCTCGTCCCATCGTTCAGGAATCTTCGTTAAATAGTAACTACAGTGGGGCGGTTGCTCCGCGAGTAGCTTATGGAGAAGCGTTGGCATCGCTATGCATAGACGATGCAGCAGTTGTGGCATTGGATGCGGAAACCGGCAATTCCACCAAAGCGGCGGCGGTGCTGAAACATACACCGGAGCAGTTTTATGAAATGTTTATCGCCGAGCAAAATATGGTAAGTGTGGCGGTGGGAATGGCGCGCCGGGGGTTGCGCCCGTTTGTGTCCACGTTTGCGGCGTTTTTGACTCGGGCGGCGGATCAGATTCGCATGGCACAGTATGCGGAAGTGGATATAACGTTTACGGGATCACACCCGGGGGTTTCCATTGGCGCAGATGGGAGCAGTCAAATGGGGCTGGAAGATCTTGCGCTGTTCGGTGCATTGCGGGAAAGTGTCATTCTATATCCGTCTGACGCGGTAAGTGCGGCAGCCTGTGTTCATACGGCGCGGACGGTCTCCGGTCTTTCCTATGTACGCATGACACGAGAGGCGCTCCCCATACTCTATGACAATACGGCAGCGTTTCCGGTTGGTGGCTCTCATGTTCTTCGGCAGTCTTCAGATGATGCGGTAACGGTGTGCGCGGCGGGCGTAACGGTATGGGAGGCGTTGGCGGCGGCGGACACGTTGGCGCAAAACGGTATTGCCGTTCGTGTAATTGACTGTTACAGTATTCGTCCGTTGGATACAAAAACAATACGGACGGCGGCGGCGGAGACACAGCACCTTGTGGTGGTGGAGGATCATTATGAGCACGGTGGTCTCGGTGATCAGATTCGGCGCGCCGTTTGCGGAATGGCGGTGTCGGTAACACATCACTGCGTACGAATAGCGCCGCACAGCGGAACGCCGCAGGAACTGCGATCGGCGGCGGAAATTGATGCGGCAGCGATTGTTCGGTCCGTTCATGCTATACTGAATGTGTAATTGTATAAAAACAGAACTATGAATGCGGCATATCGGGATGAAGGAAGTATTACGATTCGCATTAACGATCAGGAACGAATGATCCCGTTCTCTCGTCAGCGAGAGATTTTGCTCAATGCGCAAGATCATGGAGAAGCGGCGTGGCATGTTCAAAAAATTACGGCGGAGTTTGTCAAGGGATATGATTTTCTGCAACGGTTCTCTCGCAGCGTGACATTTTTTGGCAGTGCGCGGCGGGGATTTCCCGATTCGGTATATCAAGAGGCGGAGCAGTTGGCGGGATTTTGCGCCAAAATGGGCTTTGCGGTATTTACCGGCGGTGGTCCAGGCATTATGGAGGCGGCAAATAAGGGAGCGAAAGAAGCGGGTGGTGTTTCCATCGGTATCAACATCAACCTTCCGAAGCAGGGCAACCATCTTACCGAACGACGAAATCCATATATTGATGAAGCGGAGAGTTTTGATTTCTTCTTTTCCCGCAAAGTGATTCTATCGTTCGCGTCGCAATTTTACATTTTCTTTCCCGGAGGATTCGGAACGATGGATGAGTTGTTTGAAATGTTAACACTTGTTCAGACAAAGAAGACCTCGCCGGTGCCGATTATCTTGGTGGGACGGGAATTCTGGGCGCCATTGGTGGACTTTATCACCAATACGATTTATCGGTATGGAAATGCAATCAGTGAAGATGATTTACAATTATTCCACGTAGCGGACGATGCCGAGGGGGCGATGCGATTTATTACCGACTGTCTGGCACACGGAGAACATACCACTCATGACCATCCAACTGCGTAAATCCACCGGTGATACACAAGCGTTTTCACCGGCGAAGTTGCAACGCTCTCTGCGTCGGGCGGGGGCGACAGCGGAGCAGGCACGTGCCATTGTTCAACAGTTGCCATTGCATGAAATGCGCAGTACCGCTGACATTCATGCCTATGCTCTTGCGCAGCTGAAAAAGATGCACCCACACCTCGCGGCACGATATAATCTCAAAGCGGCACTGTTGCAATTGGGTCCGACGGGATATCCGTTTGAAAAATTTGTAGCGGAAGTATTTCGCTCTCTCGGGTATACGGTGCGGACGGGCGTTGTGTTGCCGGGGCGATGTGTGCGACATGAGGTAGATGTACTGGCGCAAAATGACGAACGTGTGGTATTTATGGAGTGTAAATTTCATGCCCGCCGTTCCTCTCGTTCCAATATTAAGGTGGCATTGTATATTAAAGCGCGATTTGATGATCTTGCGCATACGCTCAGTTCACGGGCGAGCGGACGCAAGGTGCAGGGGATTATCGTAACCAATACGGCGTTTAGTCATGATGCGTGGCGGTATACACGGTGTGTATCGGGGTTGGGGTTGATTCAGTGGCGCCGTCCGCGCGGGTTTTCTTTGGCGGAGCTTATTGAGCGCGCCGGTGTACATCCGGTGACTGCTCTTACGACGTTGTCACATAAACAGAAAATACACCTTGTGCGTACCGGTGTGGTATTATGTCGCGACGTAACACCAACGTCATTACGGTCATTGCATTTATCCGAGCGAAAACGTGCGCGTGTCTTGCGGGAGGCGGCGGCGATTGTGGGACAACTCGCGAACCCTTGACGTTCAGTGTTTTTTGCGCGACAATAACGAGAATTGACTAGTTGTTGCGTATGCGAGTACTGGGTGTGTGTGTTGTATCGGGGGCGCTATGGTTATCGGCGGCGGTGGCGCACGCCGCTTTTGTGGATGCGGAGCTCAGTGCCGGAAATGCGATCGCCGCCGGAACGACGGACATTGTGTTGCAACAACAGACGGTGATTACGCAGAACGCATTGGAGCCGGGGCAGCATGCACAAGGTTCCGTTCGTGTTGTAAATCAAGGATCGGTAAGAACTCGCTATCATGTGCGAGTGGTGGCGAACGGAGATCAATGTAGCGCATTAACATTGCGTATTGAGCAAGGAAGCACGGTATTATATGATGGAGCGCTAACAAACGGTGCGCTTTCGGCGGCGGATGCCATCACCGGTGGTAATAGCGATACGCTGACGTATACGGCAACCGCCACCGCTCCCGCATATGGTTCGGCATGTGTGTTTGCATTGCGCATTGAAGCATCACCGCAGACGCCGGGAGTACAGCAAGGATTTTATGATATAGAGCAGACGGCCGATAGTAGTGTGGCAACATACGATCCCACTCCTCCATCACCACCAACGCCAACGGGATGGACAACAGATACATCAACAACGATTTCCTGTAACGGAACGACGGTAACGGACGGATGGACACGTGATGCATCGGCACAGTTTTCTTGGACGGCGGTAGCGACATCCACCGCCTATGTCTATACTGTTACCGCACCGGACGGAACGGTAACATCAGCACAGACAACGGATACGGTTACGCCAGGAATAGCACTCTCTGATGGAGATTGGACATTTCGTGTACGAGCGGTGCGTGGTGCGCTGGTAGGCAGTGATTCTTCACCGTGCGTGTTGCATGTAGATCGTACCCCGCCCACACCGACATCACCGGTGGTAATCAATACGACCATTCCACCCACTACACCACTTGCACGCAACTACGTTACGATGGACTTTACCACCAGTGAGGAGGCGTTTGTGGAGGTGTACTATGATACGGCGCCGGGAAACGTTTTTGACTATACAACGTATGCCCATCGGTACCCGCCCGCCGGAACATCGCCCACCTATGTAACGCAACAGAAGGTGGCGTTGCCGTTCCCGGAGCCGGGGGATTACCGATTTATTTTGCGAATGATCGATCGAGCGGGAAATGTGTTTACCACACCAACATTAACATTTAATGTGGCAAGCGTATTGGTGCCGTTGGATGTCATTTCATTAAATGAAATTATGCCCAATCCCGTTGGGTCGGATGATGCTCCCATGCCGCAGGGTGAGTGGGTGGAGTTGTTTAACCGCGGAACGGTACCGGTAGATCTTAACGGGTGGTATATCACCGATGCAACCGGACGACGGTGGACGATTCGCGCGTCCAACAGTGATGCTGATGGTGATCCATCCGATGGTGGGGAAACAATCATCGCTCCGGGCGGATATTTGGTGGTATATCGCAACGGAACAAATATGACGTTAAATAACACTACCGGTGATGAGGTGACGTTATTTAATGCATCAGGAGTAAAGATTGATAGTCATTTATATAACGTCTCCGCACATCCGGAAGGAAAGAGTGTGGCGCGATTTCCGGACGGTACCGGCATTTGGATTGATCCGGATCCGACGCCGGGGGGAGACAATACATTGGGAGAAAAAGAAACGGCAGTACTTCGTCAGGCAACGTTTGTGCAGTGTTTTAAAGAATCTGCCACATTGGTGGAACAGACTCGCGGCACGTTGTGTGACCCGGCGTTTTTGCACTACATCGGAATGATTGATCGGACGAATTCACGAACATTGGCACGAATGGAGTTGCTGGAGGATGCGACGGAGCAGGATGAATCATCAGAACACGGTGAACAAGGATCGGCGTCACCGGACTCTGATAAAGAGGCAACGGAAACACGGACCGACACCGTATCTTCTACCGATGTGACAGATGAAATGGACAAAGAAACGACAGAGCCAAATCAGACAGATTCCGATGCTGAACTGGGTCAACATGGAGACGGAAAGCCGGAGGAAACGGTGATGATTGCCGACAATGAAGAAGGGGAGGCGGAGCCCAATCCCGATGATCATCCTCGCCCTCTATCATCTACGATGGATACTACGGACGATGCAGAAGCGATATCTAAACCGACAGCTCCGGAAACAGATTTCGATGCCGGCACGTCCAAGTTAATAGATGGAACACAAGAATCATCGGAGCAGTTGGCAGCGGAAGAAAAACCAGAGAATACTACCGGTTCAACATTAGATGTACAATCATCTTCCGAGGCACTGTCTTCAAAGCCGTCCACAGATACACTATCATCGGTAACACCGGAAACATCGCAATCAGATGAACAATCACTGGTGGAGGACGCGGCGGCTTCCGCATCTCAGCAGCCCGCTACATCTGCGCCGAGTACACCGGATGCATCACCAACGCCGAAGCAGGAAACGCCGGAAGAGTATAAAAATACACCGGCAATACGAGAAGATGCGCCGGAGGATGTGGTAGACGATACAGTAGAACCATCACATGACACAATGAACACAGATGAGTCGGAAAAATCTGCAACAAAAGATACGTCCGAAACGGATACAGAAAAGAAGAAAACAAGTAAGACGTCATCAAAACAATCCGATGTTTCAAAGGATGTGAAAAAGAGCGACGCAAACAAGAAAAGCGATAAAAACAAGAAAAGCGGTGCAAAAGAAAATGACAAGGAGGATACAAAGAAGGAGAACGTAGAAAAACACGATAAAAAAGAAAAATCGGAATCTGATAAGAAAGGGGAAAAGAAATCTGAATCATCCGAACAAGAGTCGTCAACAACAGAGGTGACATCGTCATAGTCCGTGGTATACTGGTTGTATGACGCAAGAGCAGGTAACATATTTGGCAATTGCATTGGCGATTATATTTTTTGGTGGATTGATCATTAGCGGAGCAATGACAATCTATCAAGCAATCGTCCGCTAATTATACGGATAGTGCGGTTGCTTATCTTGTCGTGACGCGGTATACTATAAGCAGGGGAAGTGTGTTTTTATGACGGAAACTTGGCAGCGCGCAGGTCTGTGGATTGGCGGCATTGGCAGCAGTGGCGCGTTGGGCGCACTTTTTGTTATGACGCGTCCGGATGATCCATTGCTGATCAGTATATTTTTTATTTTGGTGTTTCTCTGCGGAGCTTCCTGGTGTACGTTATTGCTGTGGTATGGCATGCGTCGTGTCGGTATCGGTGACATACCGTTACGGTTGGGAGTTATCGGTGGAGCATTAATAACGGTATTGACAGTGTTACAGTGGTATCGTGCGCTGACGTGGATAACCGCAGCGCTATGCATAGCGGGGGCATTGGTATGGGCGCTGCGCAGTGTAATGATTGTGAAAGAATAATATGACAAAACGAACCAACGCATCAAAAAAGAAATCGGCAACATCATACAGTGCATCGTCCATTCAGGTATTGGAAGGATTGGATCCGGTACGCAAACGTCCGGGAATGTACATTGGTGGAACGGGGCCGGACGGTTTACACCACATGATTTGGGAAGTGGTGGACAATGCTATTGATGAGGCGATGGCGGGGCATGCGCGCGTATGTCGCGTGAGCCTTCTTCCCGGGAATACGGTATCTATCAGTGACGATGGACGCGGAATTCCGGTGGATAAACATCCTCAAACAAAAAAATCCACGCTGGAAACCGTACTGACGGTGTTGCATGCCGGTGGAAAGTTCGGCGGAGAAAATAGTGGGTATAAAGTATCCGGCGGTTTGCACGGTGTCGGTGTATCGGTGGTAAATGCGCTTTCGTCACAACTACGCGCGGAGGTTCGTCGCAACAATGCGGTGTATGTACAAGAGTATGCTGCGGGAGTGCCGCGAGCGGCGGTAAAAAAGGTCGGGACTGTTTCGCAAAAGGGAGAGACGGGAACAACGATTACATTTACACCGGATGCAACGATTTTTCCGGATACGACATTTAATTTTAAAACGGTGGTGGACCACCTGCGGCAACAGGCGTATTTGACGAAGGGATTTCGGTTTATTATTGAGGACTATCGCGATGAGAACGATCCCTCTCGGGAAGCGGCGGTAGTGCGTCGTCATAGCTTCTACTTTGATGCGGGAATCGTATCATTTGTACGATTTCTCAATCGCGGAAAAGCGGTTCGTAATACGGTTCCTTTTTCCGTGGAGCGCACTCATGATGATATAGAAGTGGCGGTATCGTTGCAGTATACGGATGGGTTTAAGGAGCATTTGTATGCGTTTGCAAACAATGTATACAACCCCGAAGGCGGAACACATGTTGCGGGATTTCGGGCGGCATTGACGCGAGCAATCAACACATATGCCAAGAAAAACAATATTCTTAAAGAAAAGGATGGAAATCTCACCGCCGATGATGTTCGTGAGGGCTTAACGGCGGTGATCAGTGTTAAGATTTCCGATCCGCAGTTTGAGGGGCAGACCAAAGCAAAGCTGAATAATGTAGAAGTGCGTGGCGCGGTCAATAGCGTGTTCTCATCGGCGTTTGCTCAGTATCTGGAAGAAAATCCAAAGGACGCCAAGGCGATTATTGAGAAGTGTGTATTGTCCGCTCGGGCGCGAATTGCGGCACGAGCCGCTAAAGATGCTGTTCTGCGCAAAGGGGCGTTAGAGGGCTTTACATTGCCCGGGAAATTGGCGGATTGTTCCAGTCGCAAGGCAGAAGATAGTGAATTATACATTGTTGAGGGAGATTCCGCCGGCGGTAGCGCAAAGCAGGGACGTGACCGAATGTTTCAAGCAATTTTGCCGTTGCGCGGAAAGCTTGTCAATGTGGAGAAGGCGGCACTGGATAAGATTGTCAAAAGTGAAACGTTGAAGCCGATGATTATCGCGTTGGGGACGGGAATCGGTGAAACATTTGATATCAGCAAGTTGCGCTACCATAAAATTATTCTCATGGCGGATGCTGATGTGGACGGAAGTCATATTCGCACATTGTTGCTTACATTTTTCTATCGATATTTCGAGCCGCTGTTACAAGCGGGGCATATCTATATTGCACAGCCGCCACTGTATCAAATTAAGAAGGGGAAGCGGGTATTGTATGCCTATACGGAGTCGCAAAAAGAGGAGATTCTTAAACAGCAGTGTGGAGGTGCCGATGATGAGCGTGTGTCCTCTTGCGGAGTGGTAATTCAGCGATACAAGGGTCTGGGAGAGATGAATCCGGAGCAGTTGTGGGAAACAACGATGGATCCCGCCACGCGCATGATGTATCAGGTAACGATTGAGGATGCGGAAGCGGCGGATCGCATGTTTGAAGTGCTAATGGGCAATGATGTTTCACCGCGGCGTACGTTTATTCAGACTCATGCCGCAACAGTGCAGAATCTGGACGTATAAGGTGGGCTGCGCTATACTGAAAACGATAGAAGATACGCAAATACATTCCGATGAGAGATTATGTGATTACGTTTGTGATCGCCGCCGCACTCCTGGCTTCCGGGTGGTTTTATGCGTGTGACGTTCGTGAATGGTGCGGTATGGAGCGCTCCGAGGGAGTATCGGTAACAGATGCTCTTGCAACAGCAAAGACATCATCGGAGTCTCCTCGTGCCGATACGACCGATTCAACACCAACAAAGGAGAAATCGGAAGAACGTAAAGATAAAGAATCAACAGAGGACCGAGAGTCATCGGAAAAGAAGGAGTCATCGGAATCGTCAGAAAAGACATCTTCAACGTGTGAGCCGTACTTGACAAAGGATATTCGTCCCGGAGGACGAAATGATACAAAGCAAGTAATTAAGTTAGAGAAATTCCTCAATACTTACGAAGGAGAAAAATTGGTTGAGGGCGGAGTTTATGACGGTACGGATCAGGCAGCGGTAAAACGATTTCAGGAGAAGTATGCAAAGGACATCCTAACACCCGCCGGATTATCTCGCGGAAACGGACTGGTGCTGTCCGGTACTCGCGCGAAGATTAATGAACTCTATTGCGCGGCACAAACAGAAAAACAGGAAAAAAAGACACAGTAATTTCATGATTTATGAAGGCGCGCCGACAAGGATTTACTCTTATTGAACTACTCATTGTCATTGCCATTATTGGGATTTTGGCGTCTGTTGTATTGGTCAGTCTCAACAGCGCAAAGAAAAAAGCGGTATCTGCGCGGAAAAAGAGTGAGTTGAGCTCAATATTTAAAGCGGTACAGCTTTATTATATTGATAAGGGCGTTGCACCATCCAATCCGAGACCCGGGCGATGGTCGGTGATTGGAACACGTAGCGGAGAGGCGCTTCGTGAACTGGTTACCGAAGGGTATGTATCGGACCTTCCGCGATCACCGGATTCTCGTCCATATTATTACTATAATTACGGGTCATTTATGATGGTGTCTACACGGCTGAATCCGCCGGAGTATGGCCCCGGGAAACGAGGATGGCACTGCTCAAACAGCGATAGTGACAAGATTTATTGTCTGAATTTTTCCACCCGATAGTAAAAATATTTTTATTCAACATAGCATAAGTGCTCCGTTGACGTTTTTGTCGTGCAATGATATGCTACTAATCAGTTGGTGATGATTATACACACCATGAATCGGGCGCATAGCTCAGTCGGTAGAGCAACGGCCTTTTAAGCCGATGGTCGGGGGTTCGAATCCCTCTGCGCCCACTAACTGTGACTTTTTTGATCTTTCCCAATTTCTTCTCGTGACAATACTATCGGTAATTTCTTACTTCTTTTTGCAAATTTTAAGTCAATTTTGCGGATTTTTTAGCGTTTCAGAATTAAAAAATTAATAGTGTTCAGTGTAAGACCAACTGTCTGCGGAGATTGTTTTTTCTTGTGTTTTTCTAGCAAAAACTATTCAATCGCTTCTTATTTATTTTTTTAAATCCCCGACTTTTTAGAAAAAGTGATATAATCTTTGATACTACGACAAGCCATTGCTGTGTATCAAGAGAACACTACACAATTCACCGGAGAAAAGGTACAGACAAACGAGTCGGAAGAGTTTTTATCTGCATCGCAAAGAGTGTGAGTTTCGCTTCAACAACAGAGCATTAACAGCGAAGGAGTTGTATGGTAAATTACTTACTATTACAAGTAGATATTATTAAGTTTGCCGGTCTTGTATTTAATTTTATATATTGACATATGGAAAATGTTATTAATCATTACGAAAAAGATGCATAGATGTTAGTATAAAAAATAGAGAGACGATTTCAGAAGATAAAAGAAGTATATGCAATCATTATTGGGACAATTTTATAATAGAATTAAAGGATCGCAAGAAGATATTGCTTCTGAAGGTTTGACTTATATTCTTAAAAAGTCAACAAGAGCAAGACAAGCAATTAACCGGGTTATCAGCTTTAATACTGGTCTGGAATTTTCTGATTTATCTTACCAAACTCAAAATGTTGGTGATAAATTGGAAAGGCCGGATATAAGTGGGACAGATGCAGATGGGGAAGAGGTTTTATTGATTGAAGCAAAATTCTGGTCAGCACTAACGAATAATCAGCCAAATACATATTTAAAGAGATTAAAAAATAATACGGTTTTGATTTTTTTGGTCCCGGATTTACGAGTTAGGGCGGTGTTCGATGAAGTACTAAGAAGGATAGAAAAAGAATTTGAAAATATAGTTATAGAAAGTGATAATCAAAAAATCAAGATTGTTGATTCAAATAAATTTGTTCTTGTAAAAAGTTGGAATGAAATTCTGAATACTGTTAAATCTGAATTAATACAAGATAATAATCGAGCGTTATT
>CAYXCH010000012.1:0-5570 GCA_964463705.1 uncultured Pseudobdellovibrionaceae bacterium
AGCGTGGATTGTAATCCAAAATATGTCTTGCTCGGACTATTGTTGCGTCGCGGGAAACAGAGAGATTAGAGTTTACCGTGCCGGACCATTGTGCGAATGCTTGGTAATCGGCCAGGTCGTGAGAAGGATTGGATCGCGCAATACGGCCGTTGCCATCTCGTAACTCTACAACAAATTGTTCTTGGGGTTGGGTAACGTAGACACGGTGGGCATAACTGTCATATGCTGCAAGTTTGACTTTATAGTTACCGCGTGGGAGAGAATAAGAGACGTCTTCGTAGATTCTGGAAGAGACATTGCTTTGAAGGCGTTTGGAGAACGATACCACCGTACCGGAGGTAAATGGGCACGTTCCGGTAGACAGTGTACATGATGAAGAGCACAGCGGTCCGCCATCACACTCTTCCCCCGCCTCTTTTTTCCCATTACCACAAACCGGATTTTTTGGTTTTGGCTTTGGTTTTGGCTTTGGCTTTGCATTATCACACTGTACACGGATTGCACGTTTTCCCGGAGCTTCCAAAACATCTCCGCCCCAAGAATGAACTTTGTAATCACCAAACCATACACTTCCAGCCCATCCACGAGCGGAATCACCGGAAAAATATACACGATTCCATCCATCATAAAATGTAAATTCTCCGGGAATTGTAACGGTACGTACCTCAAATCCCGGTGCGCCATTGGGATCGCGCACCACCACTGTTCGTCCATTTACCGTAAAACGGAAATCCTCAATCGCATCCGCTCCTCCCTTATTATCCGTATAGGCCGCTCGCACTGAAACACGACACTTTCCTTTGGAAAACGGCAATCCCGTCTTAATATCCGATACAAACCACTGTGCTTGACTATGTCCCTGCGGTCCCTCTGTTACGGAGCATGCTCTCACCCACGGCATATGATGTGATGATACACACCGAGATTTTCCGTCTCCACCGGAAAGATTGAGCCAGCCACTGTCATACTCCCATGCCAATGCGGGAAGTGCTGCACAAAAAAGTCCGATAACAACCCCTATGATTGTATACGTTATTGATGGGCGCTTCATATATACTGCCGATTACTATTTACTATTTATTGGCGCGTGCACTGTGCGGATAAATGTATAGACGCACGATGCTGTTTTGCTCCGTATCCAACACCGCTCCAATGCGCATACCTTCTCGCACATCCGTTACCGGAGCATCATTGGCCTTCTTGTTCCGAATATCAACCTTCTGAACGGAAAAGGTTCCCTTCTTCAAAGAATACACGTCTCCCTCGTCCGGAACAATCGTCACCATATCCTTATCAACACGTTCCACAACGGCGCCGATTGTAATCAACGTATCGGGAGATGATCCTTCAATATCATCACATCCGCCACTGAACGGACAAGATCCGACATGAACACGATCTCCGGCAGCAGTAGTGACAATTTGATCGCCTTCCGGATTATTGTCCTTTGCTGTCATAGTATCATCACTTGTTTGTTCAGATGACATCGTGTTATCGCGATCCACCATATAGTAGGCAGCAAGCGCAATAAAGCCACCGACTGCAATCGTTACAATTGCAATGGTTAGAAACGTTGATCCCATTGCTGTATGTGTAGATTTTTTCATAGCATTTTGTTTTTTTGTGATATACTTCTTCATATGGAATATTACAGGATGTGCAATATACATCATTTCCAACAGTATAACACAGTTTTACCAACTCGTAAAAATGCCCGTTATCGCACGCAATCGGCGCGCCGCCCATGATTATACGATTCTCTCGCGATTTGAAGCGGGGATTGTTTTGTATGGACATGAGGTCAAGTCAATCAAGAGCGGTCACGCTCGCCTCACCGGCGCATTTATTACCGTTCACGGGAATGAGGTCTTCTTGGTAAACGCATTTATTCCCCGCTATACTCACGCTGGCGCACTACCGAACTACGATCCGTACCGTACGCGAAAGCTTCTCCTGCACCGACGAGAAATCCGTTCATTGATTGGAAAATCCCGATCGGAAGGTTTGACAATTATCCCACTTTCGGTGTATACTAAAGGTCGTTACGTCAAGGTGGAGTGCGCCGTGGCACGTGGCAAAAAGTCACATGATAAACGGGAAACACTCAAACGACGTGACGCCGATCGCGCCATACGACGCGCACTGCGCGCGAAGTAGCGAATTGGGGTTGAACATTAAGATTCGACAGCGAACGGTTTGCCATTGTGCGAGCCGACTGTGACAGATCAGTCGCAAATCCCTCTGTCATTGTGATAGCTGCAAACCTCATCACAAAGGCAAAGGCGGCAATTGCCCGCGCATTCGCGGCGCCGTCTTTCGCTCCCGTTGCTGCCTAATAACCGCGGCAACCATCGCCCCGGCGCGGCCACGCGCACCGGAGTGCGGTGTCAGATATTCGTGGCACTCTTCGCAGACGCTGTGTGCGGCCGTCAGCGGAGAGCGTTTGCGTCGCACACCGATTGTGATGTGTTTCGTGCGCTTTCTCGGACATCACATCGTATATTTAAAGCGTACTACGCTCGTAGATCGATGGGAGGCGGTTCGTATGGACACGGGTGCAATTCCCGTCAACTCCACACTAAATTTATTGGAAACTTTGTATGCGACGACGTCGTTTTCGTCCCAAAAAGCCGCAACGAGTAGAAAAACCGGCCTATCGTATCAATGATAATATTGATGCGGCGCGGGTGTTTGTGATTGGCGCAGATGGAGAAGCTCTCGGTGAATTGCCGATTGAAGAGGCAATTGTTGCGGCACAAAACGCCGGACTTGATTTGGTGGAAGTGTCCCCCAAGGCGCAGCCACCGGTGTGCCGTATTGCAGATTTTGGAAAAATTCAATACCAAAAGTCCAAAGAAGCGCGCCTGCGAAATGCCGCAAAGAAGAAGACAACTACCAAGGGCGTACGAATCGGAGTGCGAACCGGAAGCAACGATGTGGCGTTTAAGCAAAAGCAAGTGGAAGGATTTCTTGTAAAAGGAAACAAAGCGCGAATTGAAATTGTATTGCGCGGACGGGAGCGTGCCCACAAGGACCTTGCCAAAACAACGTTGGAGGAATTTGTTGCGGGCATTACCGTCCCCCATAAAGTGGAAGAGGCACTTAAATCATCACCGCGAGGGTTTCAAATTACTATCGCACCGGAGTAACCCCTTGCATTTCTTGCAAACATCAGGTATACTCACGTGTGATGCCCCGTAACCGATAACTCTTTTTTTGTTTATACCACTATGCCGAAGATGAAGACACGAAAGGCGCTTGCAAAGAAGGTCCGTATCAGCGCAAACGGAACGGTTCTGCGCCGGAGCACCGGACAAAATCACTTCAATGCGAAGGAAAACGGTGCCACCACCCGTGCAAAGCGCCGCGATGTTGCAGTTCCAAAGACGGAGGCAAAAAATATCCGTCGCGCACTGAATGTATAAACTGTTTTGAATAACGACCTATGGCACGAGTAAAACGCGGTATTATTTCCCTTAAGCGCCGCCGCAATACCCTCAAGCGCGCAAAGGGATTTCGTCATCGCCGATCCACCCACGAACGAGCGGCACGAGAAGCGCTATTGAAAGCCGGCAGCTATGCATATCGCGATCGCCGCACAAAGAAACGCGTTCTGCGTAAACTGTGGATTCTGCGCCTAAACAACTTTGTGCGTCAACACGATCTGACATATAGTCGCTTTATCTCTTTGTTGTCAAAGAAGAACTGCGCACTAGATCGCAAGATTCTCGCCCACTTGGCGGTGGAGCGCCCAAACATTTTGGAAGCAATTATCAAGTCCGTTCGCTAACTACAAAAACCGCCCTCCGGCGGTTTTTTGTTTTACAGTATTTACGGTTTTGGAGTGCGACGGCGAGCGGCCTTGGCATGCGCCTCTTCAATGACGTCCGCAATATCATTAATCGTGCGGTACAGCCCGTAAAACGGCAACCATAACCATTGTGTGGCGCGCAGAAATTTATCAAAAAAATCATCAATGGACATTGTCGGAATCGTTACAAATCATTTCTCCGTTCAGTATATCATATAGTGTATACCCCGCTACACCGGCGGCAACAGAAACATTGAGTGATTCCTTCTGCCCGCGCATGGGAATATCCACCGCTGCATCACAGTGCTCCAATACCGAAGACTCAATACCGCGCGGCTCATTGCCTAAAATCAATGCCACCGGCCTCCCATCGGAACGAAACTGTGTTACCGGTACACTATTCGGAGTTTGCTCTAACGCAACAATACGCACACCGCGATCTCGTAACATCCGCAACAGCGCCAAACTATCATCCCATTTCTCCCATGGGACCATCTGATCCGCCCCCAATGCCGTCTTGCCGATCATCCGTTCCGGTTTTGTCGTCCAGGATCGTGTCCCGTCATGGGGAGGACATGTATATCCACTGCAATACACCGTCGCCACCCCAATACCATCCGCCGTCCGGAAAATCGCACCGACATTATATGCGCTGCGAATATTATGCAAGATAAAGTATAGCGCCGGCGCGCTTACTGTGCGATGCGCTTCCATCGTTCGTACAGTTGTGCCGTTGCAACGACATCGCGCATACAATACCGCGCAATCGTCTCAAATTCTCGTTCTTCAAATAGCCGCTGCACCGCCATGCCATCAATAACGGTTCCGTCCTCTTGTTGCTGCTTTGGACTGGTAATACCCATGGCTGTTGTATATAAATGCAAACTGAATCGGCGCATTGCTCCATAAAACGACAACTGATCCGCCAAATCCAGATGAGCGTGAAACCCCGAACGATCACCATAGCGATACGGCATGAGATTGATACTCGGCACAATATCCTGTACCAATGAACGAATAATCACATACGGTGCATCAAATCCGCGTCCGTTAAAAGAGATTACTTGGTCATACTGCGCAACATCCTCCCAGAAATGCTCTAACAACGTTCGCTCATCCGCACACGGAACATACAGGACATCATCTTCGTGAAATTGCCCGCGCGTATACTCCTCATCCACCACAAACAACATTTTTCCACGGTTTGTATCCGGATTCAACATACCGATACCGACAACCATCCCGGTGACCGGATATAACCCGGTACGCTCTTTCTCTGCTTCCCGCTCCTCTTCCGTCCGCGCCGTTCGCAACAAATCATGCTGTGATTTTTCATCCAGTGTGTCAAAATCTACCCCCACACATTCAATATCAAACACCACTCGCCGTGTTGTCATCGGATGTACAATTATCTAATTTACAGTTTCAGTGTACCACAGTCGCCACCGCCGGTGAATCTGTTGCCTCACTTAATGCGCGAACTTCACGATAATACCGATCCACCACCGCTACCCAGCGCGCCACTCCCTGCGGATCATGAGTGGCGCAACTGCGCCCACACTTCCAAATCAACAACTTTTCCGCCGTGTCCCGACGGTAGTCGTAGACCAGTTCGTGAAGTCGTCGTCCAACGGTTTCCACGGCGTCTTGGGGAGAATCAAAGCACGTGTGTCCTCCTGTTCCCATGCGGGCGCGTTTTGCGCGGAATCCCCAATAGTTATAGCAATCTTTTCCATTTAAAACGGGGACGCGTTTTCCC
>CAYXCH010000013.1:0-24687 GCA_964463705.1 uncultured Pseudobdellovibrionaceae bacterium
TGACAGTGATATGGCACCATTCACATCCAACTTCGCCCCCGGATTCGTCGTCCCGATGCCGACGTTGCCGTTGTTTTTAACATTGATTGCATTTGAGCCGACCTTTAAAAGATCGCCACTTCCACTTTGTGTTACTGTTAAGGCCGTATTGGAACTCGCAGAGGAAACTATTGTCCAAGTTTCGTGTCCCCATTGACTTCCAAGGCGAATCTCCCCCGTATCTTTTAAGTTAAAACGATTAAGCCAATTGGTACCATCAAAATACCATGTTGCAAGTCCATTAATTCCTATATTTCTTTTGTCAAAATTTGTTACCCAATAATCATTACCAGATGAGTGTTTATATGAAATCCCCGATGGTATACTTCCGCCACCCTTAATTGATATAAAAGCGTTACTAGATGACTGTATGTCTAAGTATGACTCTGGACTCCCCGTCCCAATCCCCACTCTGTTGTTTGTAGAGTCAATGTAGAGCGTGTTGGAGTCAAAGTTGTAGTCTCCCGTGGCGGTGTCGCCGTCATTGCGAAGATACTCATCCGCGATGTTGGAAGAGGTGATGGTGTCGTTGTTTGTGAAGACATTGGTGACATCGGAAATAGATGCCTCCAAATCACTTTCTGTAATTGTTGAAACTAAGGTGCCACTTGCATCGGTGGCAACAAGACGGCGAGGAGTGAGTGTTTGTATCGTCGTTGCTCCCAGTGTCGTGGATCCTGAAACGGTAAGGTTTCCACCCACTGTTGTATCAGATGTGACGGAAAGAGTAGATCCGAGCGTCGTGGCTCCGGCAACCCCAAGGGTGTTGGAGAGGGTAGTTGCTCCCGCAACATTTAAAGTATTGCCGAGAGTTGTTGCTCCCGTTACTCCCAACGTGGAGGAGAGCGTCGTTGCTCCGGAGACGTCCAGCGTGGATCCAAGTGTCGTGGCGGAGGAGACATTAAGTATGCCGGAGAGAGTGGTATCTCCTCCGACCGCAAGATCCTCCGTTATTGTAGTATCACCGGTAATACGTACCGTATCCGCAATGGTATAATCTCCCGTGCTGTTAAACACATTCCCTCGGTGATCACTCGTTCCGTGGACCGTAAGGTTGCCGCCAATGGTAGCATCGCCGGTCGTCGTCAGTGTTGTGGCGGTGACGGCGGCGCCGGTAAACGATTGTGCTACAAGATTGCTGAGTGTGAGACTATCGGTGGCGCGCCAAGTGGTGCCATTAAACATAAGCACATCGTTGGCGGACGGGTCGGGCGTGTCTACATCTTCCAATTGCGTAAGTGTTACGACGATACCGTTCCCCACACTGCCACAATGCCATTTATCCTTTGTGCTATCCCAATACAACTGTTGATTATCATCGGCGCAGCGTAATGTACCATCGGTACGTACACGTACCGTTTTGTCTACCACACCGAACACCGCTTTGTGTGGAGCAATACAGTGCCAACGTTTCTTTCCCCGATCGTAGTGAAGAATCCGATCATCTCGCTTACACCGCACTTCACCATCATCAGTGATAAGAACATTCGGAGCATGCGGAAACAGTGTCTCGGCGGTGTCTGTCGCACTGCGTTGTACAAATTGTACAGGTACCTGAGAAGGAAGAAACGGATTACGAGAAGAGTGACGAGATACGGGAACAGCAGGTGTCGGGGTTGATGCCCGATACACTGTCTCTCCCGCCACTTGTGGTGAAAGTGACGTAGCGGGAAACGATGGTTCCGATGGTGTTGTGGTATCAATAATCCATGGCGTCGCCAAAAACGCCCCGGCAGAAAGGGCTAGCGCTGCAATACCGGCAAGCAATATATTAACCATCACTGTATTTCACCCGATTAATTTGTTTGTATTATACCATAAATGCGCCGAACCGGATACCTGCAATATTACTTGTTGTCATCAAACTCCACTGTCACCGGCTCCCGCTCTTTATCATTGGATAATTTAAAGAATGAACGTGCGGTAAAGTGAAATGCCCCGGCAACAAGATTTCCCGGAAACTGTTCAATTGCAGTATTGAAATCTCGTACCACACCGTTATAAAAACGTCGTGCCGCCTGAATCTTATTCTCCGTATCAGTCAACTCCCGCTGCAATTCCAAAAAGTTTTGACTTGCCTTGAGGTCCGGGTAATTCTCCGCAACAGCGAGAAGTTTACTCAGTGCACCACTCAATCCTTCTTGCACCTGCGCAAATTGAAGCATTTGCTCCGGCGTAACCGTCGCGGCGTCAATGTGAAGCGCTGTCGCCTGCGCCCGCGCCTCCGTTACCTTCTTTAATACATCGCTCTCATGGCTCGCATAGCCCTTGACGGTATTTACAAGGTTGGGAATAAGGTCATAGCGTCGCTTTAACTGTACGTCAATGTCGCTCCATGCCTCCTTGGCGCGATTGCGCAATGAAACAAGACGATTAAATACGCCCACAACGTAAAGAACCAGCGCAATCGCCACAACAATAATTATTGTACTCACTGTCATATGTTTATATGATTATTTTTTAGCAGTCACCCATAACGGAGGACTTATTTTGCCCCACGAGAAGCGGCGTTGGCTTCTTGTGTGGCCAAATGGACTTCGCAATCAAATCCTTTGTTTGACGCACAGTCCACCCCTCCTTTTTTAAGTCCTCCGTTATACGAAACTGTTACTCTTTTCATGATAGACGCATGCTATAATACAGTCAACACTATAACAGTACACTTATGCTGACATCTTACGCCATGTTTCTCATTCCGCTATGCGCCCTTATCGCTGCACAGACGGTAAAATTCATACGATTTTCTCTACGACACGGTATTCACTGGGATTATCTCTTTACACCGGGACACATGCCCAGTGCGCACAGCGCATTTGTCGCCTCATTGGTAACAACCGTTGGCTACTACAACGGAATTGACAGTGGCGCATTTGCGGTAGCGGTCGGATTTGCCACTATTGTTATCTATGACGCCATGCGAATCCGCATGCATATCGGAGCACAAGGAAAATTTCTCAATGAATTGGTACGAGAATTGGATAGCATTGATCCGTCAAAATTTCCTCACCTTAAAGAGCGTGTCGGACACTATGGACGAGAAGTTCTCGCCGGCGTCCTCTTTGGGATGTTCATCAGTGTTTTGTGTATTGCAATTCTTGCTATGTAAGAATTTACAAGTGGAAAAGTCGTTCAATTGTATCGATTAATCCCATTTCTTGTCGCTCTTCCGGAATAAATTCTATCAAAATTTCACGAAGTTCTACAGGATCTACTCCATGAAGCGGAATGCGAACATGAGGCAACAGGCGATTTCGCATTGCCAAACTGAGAACATATGTATGTGGCGGAGTATAAAAAATCCAAAACGACTCAATATCATCAAAAGAAAACAGCTCATCTCCCACCAGTATGCCGATTGACGTTACAGAAAATACAAGATGGCGCGGCTCTTTTTGAATTTGAATGTACGCAACAACACCGATCAATATAAATGTTATCGCCATCAATGGGCTGTTAATGATTACCGCGTAGATAATAATTAACAACAATATGACAGCAAGTGCCATATACCATTGTGTATCGTGGGAAACATTTTCAAACTCCGGTCCCTCCCAGGCAATCAATATGTTACCTTCATCATAATGCTCCTCTTCCCCCGGCGGCAGTACTTGATATGTCTCTGTCGGAAGTGACGATACCGATTCCGTATCGGAAGATGATACAGTGGGCGACTGTGGCGATGTGTGTTCATCTTGTGTCATAAGTTTTCTACAATCTCTCTGTTTAAGAGTATACCATACTTGACATTATACTTCTACTGAAGATACAATAAACGTATGCATACGCAACAAAGCACAACTTCTTATTGGTTTTTCTTTACCGGCCACGGAAGGGCGTGTTTTGTTTGCAAGGAATAACGATATATATTGCTTTCACACAAAAAACGCCCTTCACGGGGCGTTTTTTAGTTATGAACACAAAGAAGAAGCTCCTCCGAGCGGAGGAGTACATGGGCTCCGCAGTGCGGTGCCCAAAATGCGGAAGTAAAAATCTTTACTTCCGTGAGAAGGCAAACCCGCATGGCGCAGGGCGCCATGTCAATGCCCCGCCGATGGTGCATGTTTATACGTGCCACCAATGCGGGGCACAGAGCTGTGTGCCGGCACCACTGCGCGCATAGCTCCACCCCCCCAAGAATCAATGTATTCTTGGGGGGATATTATATTCCGATTAATTATACGTGCCACACCCTTGCACATATGTCGCATAATATATACAATAGAAGTACTCTTATCTTTCTCCTATGGCTCGCACACCCGAAGACATCATCGCCGCCCTCCCCGATACACCACTGCGCACTTATCTTTCCGATTACATGGCATATCTGGAAATTGAGCGCAATCGTTCACTGGCAACAACGGAAAACTATGCACGCTACCTTGCACGCTTTACACAGTGGGCACATGACACATACCACGTTACCCGACCGGAAGATATTACGTACGACGTAGTGCGTGCCTACCGCATGCATCTTAACCGCCTGCGTACCGCTGCTGACACACCCCTGAAACGAACGACGCAAAACTACCACATTATTGCACTGCGAGCATTTCTGAAATATCTTGCAAAACGAGATTGCAACAGTCTGAGTGCGGATAAAATTGACGTGGGAGCCACCGGCAGCCGTGACATTGATTTTTTGGATTTTGACGAGGTGCGTCGTCTACTGGACGCCGCCTCCGGTACCGAGATTGCTCGGCTGCGTGACCGGGCAATTTTAGAACTGCTTTTCTCCACCGGATTGCGCGTAAGTGAATTGGTGGCGTTGGATCGTGCACACATCAATCTGGACCGACGAGAATTTAGTGTGCGCGGAAAGGGAGATAAAGTGCGGATTGTCTTTATTTCCCATGATGCGGCGGAAATGGTGGGCGCATATCTTGCCAAACGCACCGATATTGATCCCGCCCTCTTTGTACGACACGGAAAAGGACGGTGTGCACACCGTGACAAGGATTCCCTACGCCTCACACCCCGTACCATTCAACGCCTGGTGAAATACTACGCCGCCAAAGCGGGCATTACCAAAGATGTCCACCCGCATACACTGCGCCACTCATTTGCCACGGATCTTCTGGCAAACGGTGCGGATATTCGCAGTGTGCAAGCCATGCTCGGACACGCCAGTATCACCACTACACAGATTTACACTCATGTTACCAACCGCGCCCTGCGAGATGTTCACGAAAAATTTCACGGAAAGACCTCTCGCAAAAAATAAATACTCCTTCTAAGTGACAGCATTGATTAGCCAGGGCTTTCCCGGCACGCACCCTCTATAAGACAACCCTATTACTTCCTATCGCCGCCCACGTGACGGTGCGTGTATACTATGCCGGCGTCAACCCACGAAAAT
Source organism: uncultured Pseudobdellovibrionaceae bacterium (assembly GCA_964463705.1). Lineage (GTDB taxonomy): Bacteria > Patescibacteriota > Minisyncoccia > Moranbacterales > JALVQA01. The sequence goes on from CAYXCH010000013.1 coordinate 5,396, forward strand.
TTTTGGTGATTTTTTTAATTCCTTTTCCGGCAAAGGCAATTGTGTACTCCGTATCCGTCTGTGCAACAATCATTCCGGTACCAAATGACGGATGTTCCACTGTCGTCCCATCGGAAAATGTTTCTTCCGAAGCTTCCGATGCGGTACGAGCAGTCGGTGTCATACCATATGTTCCCATACCGGATCGGACGGCGCCAACACGCTCTATCTTTACAAGTTCTGCGGGGATATCGCTGAGAAATCGACTGGGAGGATTGGACTGCATTAATCCAAACACCATGCGTTGCTGTGCCGTGACAAGATACAGTGTTTCCATGGCACGTGTCATACCCACATACATAAGTCGCCGCTCTTCCTCCAATTCACGTTGAGATTGTTGACTACGGCTGTGCGGCAACACGCCTTCTTCCACGCCAACGATAAATACGTTGGGAAATTCCAGCCCCTTGGCGCTGTGTAGCGTCATAAGGTGAACCGCATCCGCCGAGCTATCAATTGCGTCCGTATCCGCTACAAGAGACACTGTTTCCAAAAACTGTGGTAATGTTTCCACCGCCATCCCGTCATAGTCCTTGGCGATTGTAATCAGCTCCCCGATATTATCATGTCGTGCCGCACGCTCTTCCGCCGTGTCCGCGCGAGCAAGTAATTCTTTATATCCGCTTCGTTCATAAATATCCGCCAACAGCTGTGCCAGTGTTTTGTGCGGAAGTTGGGCGCGATATTCCATAATTTGCTCCGCAACACCGGCAATCGCCGCTCGTCGCGTCGCGGTTATCCCACTCTGTGTATCGTCCCGCAAGCGCAATGCGGCGGTAATCATATCTTCATCATGCATCACGGCATATGTATGCCATGCCGCCAATGTCTTTGCTCCAATACCACGTGGCGGCACATTGATAATGCGCTCTACCGCCGGCCGATCCGCACCGTTAAGAATGACGCGAAGATACGCAACCATGTCTTTGATTTCCTTTCGTTCGTAAAACTTCATCCCGCCGACAATACGATACGGAATTCCTTCTCGCATACACGCCTCCTCAATGGTACGAGATTGAGCGTTGGTTCGATAGAGAACAACGCAATCTCGATATGCCCCGCCGGCGGAATGATGTGCGCGAATTTTTCGCACAACATAGCGCGCTTCCTCCCGTGATGTCGGACAGGTCACACACGTAATCGGCTCGCCGCCGGAATTCTGCGTCCACAACGTTTTGTGTCGCTGATGCTCGTTTTTATGAATAACCGCCGTCGCGGCATCCAAAATACACTGTGTGGACCGATAGTTCTGTTCCAGTGTTATTACCTTCGCATCGGGATAATCTCTTTCAAAATTTAAAATATTCGTAATATCCGCCGCCCGAAACATATAAATGGACTGATAGTCATCACCAATAATAAAAAGGTTTCGGTGTTTCTGCGCCAACAGTGTCACCAATCGGTATTGCATGTGATTGGTATCTTGGTACTCATCTACCAGAATATGAGAAAACCGCTCATGGTACCGCTCTCGCACCGCCGGATAATTCTCCAACAATCGTACCGTATACACAATCAAATCATCAAAATCCAGCGCATTGGATTCGCGCAACGCTCGCTCATAGTCATCGTAAATATCCGCCACCACCTCCTCAAAATAACTTCCTGTTTGCGCACGAAACTCCTCCGCGCTCAATAGCGCATTCTTTGCTCGGGAAATAGCGCCGCGCACCGCCGTTGCGCTAAATTGCGCCGTATCTATGGAACGCTCTTTCAGTAACCGTTTGATGATGCTGTTCTGATCCGCCGTATCCGCGATCGTAAACGATCGGTCTCGTCCAAGATGATGAATATCGGAGCGAAGAAACCGAACACACACACTGTGAAATGTCCCTACCATCGGCATGGCTGCCGGTTCTCCCAACAGCGCACCGATACGCTGTGTCAATTCTCCGGCGGCTTTATTGGTAAACGTTACCGCCAACATGGACGATGGCGGTGTACCGTTCGCAATACGATAGGCGATGCGACGCGTCAATGTCAGTGTTTTTCCGCTTCCGGCACCCGCCAAAATCAGCAACGGTCCATCCGGCGCGGTTACCGCCTCCCGTTGCTTATCATTTAGTCCCTCCAGAATTGTATCTATGGTTGTCATACACCGTATTGTACCATATGCTGGACAATGCTTCCGGCGTCCTATAAAATTACAAGTGTACACTATTTGGGTCTGTAGCTCAGCTGGTTAGAGTGCTACGTTGACATCGTAGAGGTCCCCGGTTCGAGTCCGGGCAGACCCACATAAACTATTGATGGAACTTTAATTGTGTGATATACTGACAGTATGACACAACATCCCTATATAAAAGAGATTGCCGACGCATTGGCTCGGGGAGAATCAAAAGAAAACATCTACCGTTCTTTACTGGAATCGGGCGTATCGGTAAAAGAAATTGAACGTGGATTTGCCGCGGTAAAAACACAGAAACCATCGGGAGACTCCAATCATTCACGAATGATCACCGCTATTGTCATCATCGGTGCGGTGTTTGTGGGAATTGGTATCGCTTCACTAATCGCTGCCAATTGGAGTACCATTAGTCCGACGACAAAGGTTGTTATCATTCTGTGTATGATGTTGTCTTCTTATGCCGGTGGGTGGTATTTGTTGGAGCACACCAAGGCAACTCGTAGCGGCGCGGCGTTAATTCTATTGGGCGCACTCATTTACGGTGGTGGTATTTTCCTTGTTGCACAAATATTTCATATTCGCGCGGAATGGTTAGATGGTATGGTGTTGTGGATTATCGGCGTCATTGCCATCGCAATAGCGCTACAGACGATTATACCACTGTTTGTACTGGCAATGATTCTCGCACTTGTTACGTTATGTATTCATATGCCGATTGTCTTTGAAATGTCTTCCGTTGCCACTGATGCAATATCGTTGCCACTACTGATTGCACTAACTATTTCCTTATACGTGACACACCTGTACATTCACCGTGTGTTATCTTATCAGGAATAAGAAACAGTTATCTCTAACACTAGCACTATGGCATTAATGGAAGCTTTGAATTTTGTCATCTTTATACTATCAATTGTTTTTTGGATTATATTTCCAATAATTTTTATGGGGGTGTTCATTTATTATATTCACAGTGCACGGAAACGGGGAAAAAATACAAAGACTGTAACGCTATCAACGTTGAGAGATATATTTATCATATTATCTGCGATATCACTGGGAAATGTATTGTTGGTAATAAATGCCGCTATTGGTGCTCCGCTCTCTCCGCAAGGAGCGTTTCTCCCCGCCATGGTATTGACCATATTGGCAGCCTACCGTATTCAGAATTACTTAGTATTGACATTCGGAGTGATTGGAACGATGTATATGCTAACCATACTTATTCTCAATAAGTTAAGTATGTTAGGGGCAAATGCTCTTATTAAGGCACTCAGTATTTCCCTACCGGCACTACTACTCTATGCTATTGGCGTTGCGCATCGCAATACGCTGTATCATAAATTCTCTCTGCCGTATATTGTTATGGGAAGCATTATTATTCTGTCAATAACATGGTCGTTGTCCTTCAAATCATCATATTTCCGATGGTTGAATCCTCTCATAGAGAGTGGCGGTAACACAATCTTCATGACACTCGCTCTTCTTATTATTACCCTTGGCATCATCATATATATCGCCCGAGAAAAATTCCATCGCGGTGAAATGTTGGTACTACTGTCCACAACAGCGGCATTTGTGGGCGTTGTACTGATGCTGCTACTGAACGAGCTCGTTACTAATGTAATATATACACAAAATGTGAGCGCTGTTGTATTTCATTTCTGGCTTGCTCTATTTGCTCTATTTGATCGTTATGACACTACTATATTATTCTTCTGGATAACGCTATTTAACCTCCTGCTGTTCGCACAATTGGTTATGTTGATACTTATCGGATATTTGCGCCAGAGTCAACGGATGATCAATCTCGGCTTGGTGTTGTTATTTATCACTATTATGATTAAATACTTTAATCTGATGTTTACATTTATGCAGAAAGGAATCTTCATGATCAGTGCGGGAATATTGTTGTTATTGCTGGGATATATTATGGAGCGCACACGACGTCGCTTACAAACAATGATATCCGCTTCACACTAATTCTATCTCTATGAGTTTACGTCGAACATCCTTTATTGCGGCAATTTCCATTCAAATTATCATCATTGTCGCCATCATTATGACAAAGTTGATAATTTTGCATAATAGTACAACGGTATTACTTAATATTGAGCCGATAGACCCTCGCAGTCCGTTGCGTGGAGATTATATTACGTTTACATATAAAAAGCTTTCTCGCATCATCGAGCACAGCGGAGAAACATTCTCTATTGGAGACACGGTGTATGTCCCATTAAAACTGAGATCAAATGGATACGCTTACCGAATCGGTCACGTACAAAAAACACCGCCAACAAACGGGACACTGTACATCGCCGGTCGTGTACACGATGTCCGTCTGTTTAAGCCTGAAGAATGGAATGGCCGCCGTATGCCGCAAGCTGTTCCGCTTCCATCGGGAAATGAACCAATAGAAACTTATTCGGGGGCTGCAAAAAGCAAGACGGCAATGGAGTTGACTATTGTATACGGAATTGAAGATTACTTTATTCCGGAGGGCACCGGACGAAATATTCCGTTTTCCAGGCATGTAATGAGTGCGGAAGTGGCTATTGATGGAAATGGGCGCGCCGTCTTAAAGCGTATTCTGATGGAAGGAAAGCCGTGGCCACCCCCCTCCTCCACTCGCGTTAGTGGTGAATAATAAAACCGCCTTAAAGGCGGTTTTATTATTGTTAGCAAATTGCTATTGAGATTCCGGTGATGATGTTTCCGGTTTTTTTGGTGACGGTGGCGTTTCTGATGATTGCTCTGATGGTACTTCCGACACTTCTTCTTCCTCTGCATCAGAGGGCAACGGAGTCCCCGCAATGATAGCGGCGAATTCATCTTTCTCAATTGTCTCTTTCTCCAAGAGTGTGGTGGCAATCGTATCCAGTGTTTCACGATGCTGTGTCAGAATGTTCCGAGCTGTCTCTCGCGCACTCTCAATATATTCTGAAACCTTTTTATCAATTTCATCCGCAGTGCTGTCGGAGTAATCACGTTCCTCATGCAACTCTCGCCCCAAGAACACCATCTCTTCTTTCTTTCCGAATGTTCGCGGTCCCAGATCACTCATACCGTATCGCGTGATGATATTCCGCGCAAGATGAGTGGCACGCTCCAAATCATTAGATGGTCCGGTGGTAACATCACCAAACACCATCTCCTCCGCAACATACCCTCCCAACAGTACCGCCAGCTCATCAATAAAGTGCGCACGAGATCGTAGAGTTTTATCTTTCTCCGGCACACTTAGCGTATACCCGCCGGCACTACCGCGAGAGATAATGGATACTTTATGAATAGGATCAGCATGAGGAAGATGGGCACCAACCAGTGCATGTCCCGCCTCATGGTAGGCGACAATGCGCGTTTCCGTTTCATCCATACGACGGCTCTTGCGTGCCGGTCCCAACATCACTTTTTCAATCGCTTCCGTAATATCATCCATGGAGATTGTCTTGCGTCCCCGACGCACCGCCAGAATAGCCGCCTCATTCATGAGATTGGCAAGATCCGCTCCGGAAAATCCCGGCGTTCGCTGGGCAATTCGTTTGAGTTTTACCGATTTGCGCAACGGCTTGTCTTTGGCGTGAATGGAAAGAATTGCCAAACGATCTTTAATATCCGGCAAATCCACCGTTACCCGACGATCAAAGCGCCCCGGTCGCAACAGTGCCGGATCCAGAACATCGGGACGGTTTGTTGCGGCAATAACAATCACTCCCGTATCAGATTCAAACCCATCCATTTCCACAAGAATTTGATTTAACGTTTGCTCTCGCTCATCGTGTCCGCCACCAACACCCGCGCCACGCTGTCGCCCCACCGCGTCAATTTCATCAATAAAAACAATCGATGGCGCATGCTTCTTTGCCTGCTTAAACAAGTCACGAACACGGCTGGCACCAACACCGACAAACATCTCAACAAACTCCGATCCGCTGATTGTAAAAAACGGCACTCCCGCCTCACCGGCAACAGCTTTGGCAATCAATGTCTTTCCGGTTCCCGGGGGTCCCAGCAACAGTACACCCTTGGGAATTTTCGCCCCAATAGCAAGAAATTTTTTCGGAAACTTCAGAAAGTCCACCACCTCACTTAACTCTTCCTTCGCTTCAGCGTTCCCGGCAACATCGGAAAATGTTACGCGCTTTTTCTTATCCTTCGGATCAATCATACGAGCCCGACTGTTGCCGAATGACAGCGCCTGCGCATTACCACGTGTCGCACTCTTCATCATAAAGAAGAGAAATGCGATAATAATGATCACGGGGAGTAAAAATGGAACCACCGATACCAAAAACACCTTCCCGATACTCGGCTTATCTACCACCAACTCCACTGCGGCAAATTTTTCACGATCTACACCATAACTGCTCAGCGTCTCCGATAATGCCGCACCGGACTCCTTTGTAGTCAACTGGCGAGTCTCCGCATCATCATTCAGTGTAATGTAAACTTCATTTTCCTTTACCACAATGCGTTTAACGGCACCGTCGTTAATTTCCTGCACCAGGCGATTCAATCCGATACGCTCTGTTCGCTGTGGCGGCGCACTGTACAACAATGCAATACCCATCAAGAGTAGTATGGCAAATATTACCGGAGTCATGTTGCGGGGAGAAATCGTCTTCATATGCCTATAATCATCATTAACGTGTGGATAATTTTGTACGACTCACGCTTACTTTATCACCTTTTCGTACCAGAAGCAAGGAGCGCGTCCGGATTGTTACCATAGCTCGACGAGTGCCGGATGCGGCATGACATAAGAGTTCTGTTGCCGAAGCGCCGGGAGCAAACACTCCACACCGGTGGGCGATATACCGAATAAATGCACGCTGTATCGTCGAATGTTGAATGCGAAACTCCGCCGCGGAAAACTCTATACCATCTGCTGTTGGATGATGTGGTACCGCCCGACGTGCCATATCGTATAAGTATTGCGCATCTTCTTGCAAGATCATTGCCGCCCGTGAGAGAATTTGATCAACAGACGACCCGTAATGTGTCCGCAAAAATGGAAGAAGACGATGGCGAATATGATTGCGACGATAGCGAGTGTCCCGATTTGTCTTGTCTGTAACATAGGGCACGTCACGTTCGTAACAGTAACGATGGGTTTGCACCCGAGTGCAATCCAATAATGGACGCACAACCGTGTAGGGACCCTCGCGGCGACGGTACGGCAACCCCCCACCGTGCGCTGTTCCGCGCAACAGATGTAAAAGCAGCGTTTCTACACGATCATCCCGCGTATGCCCGACAACAAGATGGGTCGCTTGGCACCGATTGGCAATACGTGCAAAAAATTCGTACCGTTCGGTGCGCATCCACGCTTCATCGTGTGGATGGTTTTCCGCATGAATATCGTGAACATAAAATGGCAGCGCATGCCGCTCGCAATATCTCTGAACACAGTTGCGATCGCGGTTTGCTCGCCGACGGATACCATAGTGAACGTGTGCCACGATTATGTGCCAGGAGCGACGGGCCGCCATACGACGCAGAGTATCAAGAAGCATCATGGAGTCCGCACCACCCGATACTCCGATAACCATCCGTGTTCCGCGCGGCAAAAGATCGTATGCCGCAATTGTGCGACGTACGGTTTGTGTGGCGCGCCTAGCGGTTCGCGTGGTGCGAGATAATCGCCACCACTTTCGCCACCGCATCCTGCAGGCGTCCGGTCCGGTTAACCACCGTGTAATCATACAATTCCGTATGCTTCATCCATTCTCGTGAATATTCCATGCGTTCCCGAACATATTCCTCCGATACCGTGGCAGAACGACTGCGAATTCGCTCTTCCAGTACATCCAGAGATTCCGCCGTGATAAGGATTGCAATAATACCGGGAAATAAGGTCTTTGCCGCTTCCACACCCTTATAATCAATCTTCCAAATACCAATAGCATTGTCCGCCGTGATACGCTCCAATTCCTCATGCGTAACACCGTAATAGTTATCATTATAATGTTGCGCCCATTCCGCAAACGCCCCCGCCTCAATCATTGAGCGAAATTGTTCTTTGGAGATAAAATAATATGGATTTCCGTCAGATTCTCCTTCTCGCGGAGCACGTGTTGTTGTCGTCACGGCAACACGAACCGGTAAATGCTCACGAATGCCGGCAATCACCGAATCTTCTCCCGCGCCACTCGGACCGGAGATGATGAAGAGATTGTTGTGTTTCATGGATGTGAAATTATTTCGCGTCCGCTGATGTGTCTGTGGCCGTATCCGTACTGTTATCCGTCGATGAATCGTTTTCAGCCTTATTGTTTGCACCCTTATCGTTTGCAGCCTTTTCCAATACTTCCTTTGTCTGCAACAACAGTCCCATACGGTGACTCTTCGGCTCTATGGAAAGGATTTTCCACTTGTATGTATTGCCAACGCCAATCATATCTTCCAACCGCTTTCCGGGGTACAACTCCCGAAACTCACTAACATGCGCCAATCCGTGTATATCTTTGTCCAAGTAAACGAATGCTCCGAAGTGATTGATTTTGTCCACTGTACCATCCACAATATCCCCAACCGAATAACGCTCTGCCACCGCCTCCCACGGATCTTTTTGCAACGCTTTCATGGAAAGAGAAATTCGTGTATCATCAACACCAATCACCTTCGCTGTTACCGTATCGCCGGTCTTAACAATGTCACGCGGATTGTCAATAAGTTGCCATGCAAGCTCGGAAATATGTACCAATCCTTCCAAACATGGACCCTCCTCCTTTGCACCTTCGGCTGTCGGCGGGAAAAATTTTACAAACGCACCGAACTTCACAACACCACTGATTTCTCCCGTAATCACATCACCGACCTTCAGTGCTGCCAACGCTTCTCGCTCCTTCTTGCTTCCGGCCGCCTTTTCACTGACAATCAATTTTTCTTCATTGCGCTGCGCATCCAAAATCGCCACGGTTAATTCCTTACCGACCAACTGCTTCAACAGTTCCAAAATCTTTGCCTTATCTCCGTCTTCTACTCGCGGATAATGCTCACTGGATAACTGTGATACCGGCAAAAATCCGCTGATACCGTTAATCTCCACAATCAATCCTCCCTTGTTTGCATCACGAATCTTCGTTACAATCGGCTCTTTGCTCTCTGCCTTCTCCTCCAGATCGGCCCACGCCTTGTCATATGATGCGGCACGAATAGACAACTCAATATATCCATCGTCCGTGTCCAAATCCAATACCATTGCATTAACCACGCTTCCCGGCGTCAACTTCTCTGTTGCCATTCCATCCTTTGTTTCGCGCCCGATGACAATTCCCGTTCCAATAGCGCCCAAATCCAAATACACTACATTGGAACCGACTGTCAACACCGTTCCGCGCACCACATCACCCACCTGTGGAGGCTGCGGGGAATGCTGTAACAATTCCGCCATTGGGGAAGAATCGGTTGCTGTTTTTTCCTCTTTTGAATCTATGTCACGCTGTGACAATGTATCATCTGATGTTGTCTTTGCAGTATTTGAAGAAGACGTATCCGATGTCACTTCATCAACAATTGCGTCTAATAATGTATCCGTACTCATAAAAATTTTTGCACAATGACAAGGAAACAAAAAACACTCCGAAGTCACTATCGTGACCGAGTGCACTGCGTTCCTTATCCAAGCGAGATTATATCATCTCGCGCACCGCTGTGCCGTTAACTAATTACAACTGGATGCAGTATACCATGGAAGAGCAATTCTGACAAGAGTTCCTCAATATACATTAAAACGATCGCTTAAGCACATCGGCTCCCAGCGCATTCTGCGCCATCTTCTGAACACTTTTCGCCTTATCCTCAACATTGGAACGCACCGTATTTGCCAATGATGATTTCAACTTTCCCAATGCAACTCGCGCAATCGCCGCGGCGATTGTCCCCTGTTTTGATGTATCATAAATAAGATTGGATATCGCAATCTCTTGCGTATTTACCTTACCTAACACGCGAACAGCATTTGGGGAATCAATTCCGGCACCGGTTTGTGATAAAAATGCAACATCTCGCTCAATGCGCTCCTCTTCTTCCTTCTGATCTTCGGCACGCTGCGCCAACATAAACGTACTGTCCGGACTGGAAAAGATTTTTGTGTATGCAGCAATATTTGAAACCTGAACACGCCCGGTATCAGGATCAACCGTAGGACCGTCTACCCCGCGAGAGAAGTCTTTTACATCGGAATTACCGGTTGTGCTGTCCCGCGTTAATGCTGTTCGCACATAAGACTGCTGTCGTGCAGTAATACTATCCTGCCCAATAGCGGCGGTACCTACCTCGGAAATAGTGTCACGCGACATTTTTGTAAGTGTATTGTGAAGCGCTCGCTCCCGCGTATCATCCAAATAATCATACCAACTGCCAATGGGCCCGCCGGCATCACTCAATAGCTGATTGAGTGCCGTCATCATGCTTAGAGAAATTGTTGCGGTAATCGTTCCACTCTTGATTTCCTCCAAAATTTTCTCCAACTTTTCCAACATGTACTTATATGTCTGTGCGATAGCATCAGGCCATGGAGGAATCGCATATGCAGTCCGTGGTGCAAATACACCAACAGATGCAAAGACTACACTGCACATTACCGCTATACTGAATACCGCTTTATAAATACTGCTACTCATAAAATTATGACTCATCTTCTTCTTCGCTGCCTCGAGAATCAGTTGTTGCATCCTCTGACAAATACTTACGAGCAAATTCATTTACCTTCTCAGAGAATGATGCTCCGAGCGCTGTTAGTGCGGCAGCGCGTGAATAAACTACCGCAGCAGCAGCCGGATCAGCGGCAAGATCAATTTCTCGAGCATCTTTGGCAAGATCATTTGTCATCAAGGCAATCTGAAGGCCCTCAATATGCAACGGAACAACAACCTCCGGAATTTCCAATTCTTGCATCTCTCGAACAACCTTCTCACTTGCGTTTAGCATTTGTGTAAACGGCGTATCGGCAGTATAGTCATCTGCCAACATCTCCGCCTGCAACAATGCTTCATTGACAACAACATCCGCCCCATCCGCCGTCAGCACATCAGCCGGACTTGTAAATCCCGCACTCTGACGAGCCAATGCAAAAATATATCCGATAGCGGCGGCATAGTCTTGGACATCTTGTGAGACTCGCCGCTTTCGCTCATCCGCACTCAAATCGGCATACTCCTGCCGCTTGATACGTAATGTGTTAACATCCACCGTCGGAACTTCATCCTCAGAAACAGCCCGATCCACAAATGACTGCATCTCTTTATTAACATCATCTAATGTAACTTCCTTTCCCGTTGCGACGTCAAAGGCAATACCGGCAACACGAGTTCGGAGTTCACTGGTAAGATGACGAGAAAAATTTACATTATCCGATGTTACGGGCTGCGTTGTATCCAATCCCATCAACCGATCTCCGCGATCCTTATGAATGAGTGGATCATATCCGTTGGCAACTTCCACCCCATCAGAAAACCCATCCCCATCCGTATCGGGATTATCGGGATCTGTTCCATACAATTCCTCTTCCTTGTTGCTAAGTCCGTCCTGATCAAAATCTAACTGTAACGACAGCGATGATTCTTTATGGTTTTGCGCCACCGCCGCCGCAAAATATGCCAAAAACAACGCCGGCACAATCATTAGAACACCCTGTCGTATCTCTTTTATCATGAGCATAATATATAGCACTCAACTACATTTAGTGTACCATACTATTCCCTATGGAGCAAGAACGATAATTGCAATCCATTGAAGCGCTACAGAGAGTATGATTCCGGAAATTCGCCATGATGTTCCGCTGACAAGTGCTCCCAATACTGCCGCTCCCAATACTGCCGGAAGCGCAAAAAATACATTCATCCACCAGAGTAACCAAAGCGCATGAACAAAAATCGCCACAATAGTCAGCACCGGTCGCAATGGAACATGGGCAAGCACCGTCGCACCAAAGAGATACGCACTTATCGGAAACAAGATCGCACTATGCTCATTTGCAATAATTCCGGCTGTCATAAAGACTCCCGCCAATGCTGTTGCCAATGCCAAAGGAATCATGCGAATATACATCATTGGATATAAAAGACGGTATCCGGTTCCCAGTGCAATAATCATCGCCGCCAACAATCCGAGTCGCTCTTGAAGAAGAGCGGCGGTTCCTATTGCTACCGCTGCCGCTCCCCATCGGAGAACCGATGAATGAAGAACAAAAAACGCTGCGGCGGCACATAGTGATATCACTAATGTTCCCAGTGCAAAGACTGTCAATGGATTACCGCCGATTACCGATTGTAATGATATTTGTGATGTCAGTGAAACCATTGCACCCACCATGCCCCCATAAACAATCATTACCACTTCCCGATGCCACATACTATGTATTCGATACCGACGCAACCATAAAATACACGTCAATATAGCGGAAATGACAATAGCCACAATTGATACACGGAATAATAGAGCATGAGCGGGCGTTGGCATTACATGTCCCAAAATTTCTCTTTGTGAAAGAAAGTATTTTGCCACCAATGTATCGGTAAGTATCGCCAGCTCTTCACCGCGAATAAGAACAATTCCCAACGTCACCAATGATGGCAATGCTCCCACAAAGAAAAAGACCGTATATACACCCCATGCCGCAACTACGGCTCTCCATAGCCGTCGGCGGCGAATATAGGCATAGATTGCCGCACCGGTGGCACTCAATACCAGCACCGCCCGATACCCAACCGTAATACCGATATCCGGCGTTAGACCAAATGCCGTTAAATATGATTGCCACAACTCTCTTGCCGATGACAACTCGTAAAGAGAGATGTTTCCGTTTCCGATACTATGCTCTAAAAACGGTGCCACAATGATGACGCTAAGTCCGATCGTCGCAATTGCCGTCGCTTCAAAAAGTGAAACCCGGACACTGGCACTTAATACAAGGGATATCAACGCTATCGCCATTGCATATACCGTTACGGACTCCGCAAAAACGATATACCACCCTCCGGCGGCATGTGATACGACAAATCCCTCTATCCACCACTGCGCCAGTAGTCGTACGGTAACAATTACCAAAAATACCTGCACGATATACACGGCATCCATTGATGCCACATACCGGCGAATCATTGCCTCTGCGTAAGTGCGAAAACGGGACAGTGCACCGCGAATGGAAAATCGTGTTCGTATCATAGTATTTATGCTACCGCAGGGTTGCAATCCTGTCCATTTCATGTTATCGTTTAAGCAAACACGCAAAGTCCCGCGCATGCTCCGCTTTCTTTGAAAGACCAGGGCATGCACCATTCCCGATTGGGAATGGTTGTTCGCGCGGGACCCCTCGCGCGTTTTCTAATTGTTCATGAATATAATCCCATGACAGAGTACGAACTCTTTTATCTCATCGGACGCACCAAAAAAGATGCGTTTCGCACAATTGACGCGGATGTTCACGCTATTGTGGAGACTCACGGCGGAACATGGCTGGAGAAGCAAGTCGTAGAGGAGCGCAAATTGGCATACCCCATCAAGCATGAAACGCACGGGCTATATATTGCGCAACGGTTTACGTTGCCGGATCGTGATGAATGTGACGAAACGGGAACGGATGTCAGTGGCGCAATCGCCGCCATCACCAATGATTTAAAGCTGCATACCGGCGTTCTGCGGGCTCTTATCGTTCGTGCCGACGATTTGCCACCGCTGATGACCAAAGATGAGAAAGATGCGTTACGCATTAAGAAGCAACAGGAGCGGGAGCGACGAAAAAACACCGCCGTCTCCGCATCGGAAACGGAGCAGCAAGTAGATGAGGTATTGCAAGAAACAACTCGCTAATTTGCGCGACACCCATTGAGTGTCGTATGTAATATATACAACCTATGAACCTCAACAAGGTACAGCTCATCGGACGCTTAACACGCGATCCGGAAGTCCGCACCACTACCAGCGGACAAACCGTTACCACTGTCGGGTTGGCAACAAACCGAACATGGACCGATAAATCGGGGCAAAAGCAAGAGCAAACGGAATTTCACACTATTGTTCTGTGGGGAAAGTTGGCGGAAATCGCCGGACAATATCTCGTTAAGGGGCAGGAGGCCTACTTTGAAGGGCGACTACAGACTCGCAAGTGGCAAGACAAGAGCGGTGCTGATCGGTATACTACGGAGATTGTCGCTGAGACAATGCAAATGGGAAGCAAGCCCGCCGGTGGTGGTGGACGCGGAGCAGATACACCGCAACGTCAGCAAGCGACTACACAGAGTGCGGCTGCAGAGGAGGAGATTCCGACAATCAATTTGGACGATGTGGATGATGTTAAGATTGAGGATGTTCCGTTTTAATTCGTAATCAATGAATACACGTATGAGAAAGAAACCCTGCATGATCGGAGAAAAGCGTATTGACGTTATTGACTACAAAGATGTTGCCTTTCTGCGACGATTCCTTAATTCTCAAGGAAAAATTTATCCACCTAAGCGATACGGTGTCAGTGCGTCATGTCAGCGCACCATTGCCCGCGCCATTAAGCGTGCACGCTACATGGGATTGTTGCCGTACGTCGTAAAATAACGCCGTATGCTTGGAATCAGCGACATTAAAGTTGGTACTCTGATTCTTCTGGACGGAGCGCCCCATAAAGTGATCAGTAGCGAACACTCAAAAATGGGGCGAATGGGTGCCGTATTGCGAACAAAATTACACAACCTCGTTACCGGTGCGGTATTTGACAAAACGTTTCAAGGAGCAGACAAAGTGGAAGAAGCGACAATTACCACTCAAACCGCACAGTATCTTTATGCCGATGGCTCTGCCCATGCGTTTATGGATATGGAGACGTTTGAGCAATTTACCATAGATGAGGCGACACTCGGCGATGCGGTCCGATACCTCACAGAGGGAATGGAGGTAACCATTGCACTGTTTGATGGTACACCCATTGATGTCCGTCTTCCGGTAAAGGTTTCCTTGCAAGTGACAGAAGCCCCTCCGTCTATCAAAGGAAACACTGCCAATGGAGGAACAAAAACGGTGACGGTACATACCGGAGCACAGTTTCAAACACCATTGTTTATCTCCGTCGGTGACACCATTATCGTCAACACGGAAAAGGGTACCTACGTTGGAAAGGAATAGGAGACATTCACAGAAGATAAACAAAAAACCCCCATATGGGGGTTTTTAATCGCTGAATGAAGAATTCTTCAGCTACAGAAGACCCATCATGTTAAACGCGCTGAGTGTTAACATTGGAACCAACATCAGCAACGTAGCAAACTTTGCATCTTCATGAACATCAAACTGCACATCTACCGCCTTTTTTTGTGCCGTTTGTTGCTCCTGTGTTTCATCGGTTGATGATTTAGTTCCACATCCCCCGCCACAGCAGCAAGATGATTGTGTATTCTCTGTCATAGAGGTATTGGTTACGCTTTTTATTTTTATTTTTATTTGCACAATTCTGTGCAAATGAAAATCGGGTGATCCGCATCCCGGCATACACCGGTGGCGTCTCACCCGATCTCACTGTTTCTATCCTAGCATGACACAATGATTTTGTCAAGGGTGCCTAGGCGTTTGTTGCAATGGTAAATGTTACAACTTGACTATACTCACCGGCAACGGTGTCACCACTGATTGCCGCTTTGTATGTAACATCAAATGTACCATTGTTAACCGTTGTCGTACTATCTACAATATCCGTCTTTGTTGTAGGGATAGCATCATCACCGCTTACAAAGTCCGATCCCGGCTCTGCTCGCAACGTAGATGTAAAGTTTGATAGCGTAATACCATACTCCTCACTCCCGGCAGTCACCTCACCGTCGGTAACAGCATCAATGGTATTTCCATTACCATCACGCAAATCACCGTCGGACTGAACGTGAACTTGTATACCGGTGTTATTGTTGGAGTGTACTGTATAACTCTGTGTAACACTCTTTACAGATGCTACAGACAGTGTTCCGAGATCCATTGTCACATCATCCACCGCCATGGTCAGGAACAAGGGGACGGTCGCCGTCACATCAGTGGTATTGTCATTGGTAATGACCGCAATACCGTAATCATGCGGTGCCTTGTTGAAATCATTGATGTTGATTGCCACAGACTGTTGCGCATACGTACTCGCCGTGTAACTGCTGAGCGCGTCGCTCATCGTTATGGTAATCGGCGTATTGGCGGCGATTGCTTCCGTCAACGTTAGTGTAATGCTGTTATCTGTTGCATCGTTGGTGCGTGTTGGTGCACTGTACCCGTCAATAGCGGCATTGGTACCACTATCATTAACTACGGCTTGCGCCGGAAAGGTAAAGATGATTGTATCGTTTACCGAGAGCGCCTCCCCCGTTGTAAAGGAGATGGTAGTGGCAGACGCTGATTGAGACCATGTTCCATCAATCAGCTTTGCGGCGTTCGCCGATGGGGCAGATGCAGCCACCATCATGTGCGCCAGTGCGCCAAGGGTGACAACCGCCATGCGGCGTCGTGTCCGTCGCGTCATCATAGGCATTGTGTTAAACATTTTATTTTTGCGCCTTTAACAACAAAGGCTTCCCTCCTTGTTGTGTGTGCGCAAGCACACAATACCCTCCTTGATCCCGTAACACGGGATAAACATCAAAAAATCGGGTGCACCGAAACGGTGTCACCCGATTTATTGACGCTTTTATCTTAGCATAGATAATATAATATGTCAAGTATTATATGAAATTCTATGCACATTGTCTCAATCCCAATGCGCGACACCGGCGGTGATATTTTTCCAATACGCGCGGCGCATGAGGATTTGGGAGAAAAACCAACTCCCGATCATTGGTAATAATCATCGCCCCCCGAAGAAATGTTTTGGGGTTGCGAAGAATTTTTGCTCGTTGCAACCGCCGCAGTATCTGCTCTGTATTCAATACATCACACAACCACTCTCCCGCTTTCCGAATTCTATACGCCACCGCGGTATCTTGACACAGCCATTTTGCACTCGGAACCAGTAGGTCATAGTGCGGACGAAATGCATTAATCCATTTGTTTGCATCTAAAAACCGACGGGGGTTAATGCTACTGTATAACGGACGCGCCATCATATATTCCTGCGCACTAAATCGATCATCCAATGTAATTCGCAACGATGCTGTAGTAATAAAGTAATTCAAACAGAATCGCTGCGCATGACGGCGATCTGTTTTTCGTCGCCCCAACAGCACCGTCATTATCGTCACCAACACTCGCCCCGTCCAGATTCCCCCATCTCGCAATACCACCAATACATCCCAATCACTGCGTCGTGTCCCATGTCGTGCCGCCAACCGTCCTGTCGCATAAATAGCGCGAACAAACGGCACATAGCGAAACATCCGCGTATACCGTTGCATGGATCGCAATGGCGCAATACTTTCTCGCATACGACGGCGACGCAATGCTACCAACTGCGTCCGTTGTGGCAGTGTGTACCGTCCCTGTGTACACACTAGCATCTGATCATTGCACAATTGTTGCAACACCGCATCCACCTCCGCCAATGTGTACGCCCGCCGATATTGTTCCGGAACGGAAATATCATCGTAGGATAAGAATCGCCACACCTCATATCCC
Organism: uncultured Pseudobdellovibrionaceae bacterium; assembly: GCA_964463705.1. Classification (GTDB taxonomy): domain Bacteria; phylum Patescibacteriota; class Minisyncoccia; order Moranbacterales; genus JALVQA01. The sequence continues at coordinate 23,133 of CAYXCH010000013.1, forward strand.
GTCAACGCATAATCCAGCGCATCATAGTACGCTACCGTCGCTAAAACAAATCGTGTTAGAGGGGTCATTATGTATTCGATTACCGATTCCCCTCATTATACACTATTTCTTTCGCGCCTCCACACCGATAAGCTCCGCCTTGACCGCTAACCGCTTTTGTCGTGTCCCGATGGGCCAGCAAGTAGAGAGCGTTGCCACCGCCGCATCTCCCTCCGTGGCGAACAACCACGGATCATCCGGCATCACAATACGCTGTTGTTTTACCTTGTATGTATATGTAATAACAGCCCCATTCTTCTGCCGTACTGTTATTGTTATAATATCTCCCGGGACAACATTGTTTAGCTTACTAAACACATAGTTGAAATTTCCCTCCACCCATGCATAATTACTGGAATGTGCCGCAATGAACATATTGCCGGACTGGCCCGGTGCGGCAGTTTTGGGATAGTGGATCGCTCCTCGTTTAAGATCTTCTTGAAGTTGTTCTTCCAGTACCGTCTGTGACCACACCATTGGCACCGTCACATCAATTTTATCAATAACCACCGTTACCTCGGGCTTTGCATCTCCCGGGGCGCTGGGATCATACCCGTTCCGTACTTCCGTGCCATCGGGAAAAGTATCGTTATCCGTATCCGGATTGGATGGATCCAATTTATGCAAGTACTCTTGATAATTACTCAATCCATCACGATCCAGATCCCCATCACGATCATTCTGTAACGGGTTTAAATTATGTGCCCGTTCCCATGTATCAGGCATTCCATCTCCGTCCACATCCGCAACGCCAACGCCCCGCGGATTGGTACCCTCCTCTACTTCCGCGCCGTCCGGCACACCATCTCCATCCGTATCCGGATTGATGGGATCTGTCAAATGAATATATTCTTGATGAAGCGTTAATCCATCTCCGTCTGTATCAGCATCATAATCTTCCTCTGATGTGATGGCAATATTATATCGGTCCAACCAAGGAGCCGGAATTCGCTGCGTTCGTACAAATCCGTCCGGATCACGAAATGCCTGAATACGACGCGCCAAAAGCGGATAATCAATATTAAAAATCGCTAAAAATATTCCAAATAGCGCAAGGAAAGATACAATACTGAGCACGCTTTCCTTAGCCACTAATACTGTTCGTGATGCACCGCGAAATACGACGCGCCCGGTTGGTTGCGATAAAACGATTCTGTTCCGACTCGGTTCGGATAAATTAATGTTTCCCCCGTAAACCATTCTATTTTTGTTATACGCGCATCCCTATCCGTTGATCAGCCGACGATAGTACATTGCCACTGTTCGCGACCATGAGCGTACATTGTGCGGATCGTGACCGGCGCAAGAATACCCACACTTCCAAATCAACAACTTTTCCGCCGTGTCCCGACGGTAGTCGTAGACCAGTTCGTGGAGTCGTCGTCCAACGGTTTCCACGGCGTCTTGGGGAGAATCAAAGCACGTGTGTCCTCCTGTTCCCATGCGGGCGCGTTTTGCGCGGAATCCCCAATAGTTATAGCAATCTTTTCCATTTAAAACGGGGACGCGTTTTCCC
>CAYXCH010000014.1:0-22515 GCA_964463705.1 uncultured Pseudobdellovibrionaceae bacterium
GAAACATTACCAAAAAAATTACCCGCAAGAAGAATACAAACGCATAGTACCCACTCCCTACCAACAACACTTACTGAATACTAAAAAAGAACAATAAAACCCGCACAGACAGCAGCCCCGCAAAAAATCAGACAACCGGGGGAATTATCAGACAGTGTGAGAGTTGAATGTGACCCTACGGGGAGTTGGGTGGCCGGGAGTTATCAGGCAGTGTGAGAGTTGAATGTGATCCTACGGGGAGTAGTGTGAGAGTTGAATGTGACCCTACGGGGAGTCGAACCCCGGTTTTCAGCGTGAGAGGCTGACGTCCTAACCACTAGACGATAGGGCCAAAGCTGTTAGCACTATATCAAAAAGTTGCAAACTGTGCAAGAGTGTATCGCAACTTATCTACCCCATACCAAATAACGCAACAATCACTCCCACTGTTGCCGTAATCATTGTAAACACCCAAGCTCGCATGACAATCTTTGGCTCCGGCCACCCGATGGCTTCAAACGTATGATGAATCGGTGTCGCCGGGAATATTTTTCGGCCCAGAAAACGCTTTGCCGTCAATTGAATAGCTACACTTCCGCTTTCCAATACGTAAATAAAGACAATGATAAACAACACCAACGCGTTATTTGTCAACATTGCCACCACGCCCAGTGTTGTTCCCAACGCCATGGCACCGGTATCTCCCATAAAAAACCTCGCCGGGTAAATATTGAACCATAGAAATGCTGTCAGCGCACCGGAGACGGCAATACAAAACGCCGCCAGGTCCACCTTATTCTGCGCAAATGCAATCATCGCAAACGCGGAAAATGCAATAGATAACACTCCGGCGTTGAGTCCATCCAACCCATCGGTTTCATTGGAAGAAATCGCCGCAAATAAGATAACAAAAACAAATAGCGGAATATACCAGAGACCGATGGAGAAATCTCCAACGCCCGGAACATGTAAGACATCCCATCCCAACTTTACATAAAACCACCACGCTCCCAGCAGCGCAATGACAAACAGCCACCAAAACCGCATTGCAAACCGAATTCCCCCACCCTTATTTTGTCCCCAGCCACGAACACTGGCAATGTCATCGCATAGTCCGAGAATTCCTCCGGCAATCAGTGCAAAAAGTGGTAAATACACCTGTTTCCGTGAGAAGAAATCCAACCGTGCGATAAAATTTGTGTCCAACCACTGTGCAATTAGCGGAAATACATAATGTGATGCCAATACCAATACACCAATTGTCAGCCATACAATAACCCCGCCCATCGTCGGTGTTCCCGATTTGTGTGCATGGGCGGTGGAAACATGAGTCAGTTGCTCACCATCTACACTATGTGTTTTTATTTTGATGCCAATCCGATAACGATACAATATATGAGTCCATAATGGCGTAAACAGAAAGGCGAACATGAACGCCAACACGCCTGTTGCCATGACCTTCAACACATTAACCACTTCGGGGATTGTTTGAATTTGTGCAAATTCCATATGTCATCTATTATTCCCACCGATATGCCCGATATATCCACGGAACAAGTAACCGAATATCTTCCCATCGTCGCGGATCACCCAATAATACCGCAACAATTCGCCGCGTCGCATCGTCGGGGTGTGCCGCTGCCAGAATCAGTGACTTTCCCGCTCGGGAAGTATATCCCGTCTTCGCTCCCAACATTCCCGGCACAGCATCACTCTGTGCCAACTCATTGGTCGCAATCAATTCATGTGTGTACCGACCATCTACAGATACAATCGTTGCCTGTCTTGTATTTAATCGGGACCAAATAAACCGATCATTTAGCGCCAAGACACCAATCCGCGCCATATCGGCAGCAGTGGAAAAACACTCTTGTTGGGGATGATCTGTTTCCAATCCGTTTGGTGAGCAAAACCGTGTATCGGTTAATCCGGCCTCTCGCGCTCGTATATTCATTAAGCGAACAAATGCCTCTGACGATCCGGAAATATATTGTGCCAATGCCACCGCCGCATCATTGGCGCTGGATACAAGCATGGCCGTCAATAAATCTTGGACTGTCAACACCTCTCCCGACACCAACCGCGTTCCGGTACACACCGTTGTGGATTTACACCCCACTCGCGATCCTTCGGCAATCAGTGCATCGGGGCGAATTGTTACCGGCGCATCCATCGCCACGCCGCTACTGCGAACAATATAGGCCGTAAATAACTTTGTCAAGGAGGCGATTTGTCGTCGTTCATGAGCATTCTGCTCAAATAGCAATACCCCACTTCCGGCATCAATCACCGCTGCCGCATGCGCAGAAGGCAATGCCAACCGCGGAACCGTTGAAACACGGCGCGGTGCGGGAATGGCTCGCAATGGCGCGGCGTGAACGGAAGATGGGTCTTGACGAGGTGATGCTTGCTCTCGTTGTGTCTGTACCCCCAATACAGCCGGTGTCACCGGAGCACGATCTGCGTTGACGACATAACCATCGGTGACTACATGAACAATCACCGCTGCAATCATTACTATTACTGTTGCAATTGCGCCAATCATTGGGTGTCATGTGTGATGGATTCCAATTTTTCATGCGTGGAAAGCTCCGCATAGGATGGCAAATCCTCTACACGCGCCACCCCCAAATGAGCAAGGATATCCCGTGTCACTCGGTACCGAATAATCCGAGAATTTTCCGTATCCCGAACCCGCTCAACAAGACCACGCATCATAAGCCGCCGCAACGAACTGCCACAATTCACACCGCGAATTGCATCGATATCAGCTCGTGTAATCGGTCCACGATACGCAACAATCGCCAACACTTCTAGCGCTGCCGTAGACAACGGATCATCACGCTCTTGCTGCACCAGTGTATCCACCGCCGATTGTTGTGCGGGACACGTTACCATTTGCACCGTATCATCATGAACAATCATACACAACCCACGCATCGCCGATGCGTCCGCTGTCGGAGACGCATCGCGTGCCACTCGGATCACATCATCAACATCCGCACCACAGATATTTGCAAGACGTGATACACGAATCCCATCAGCACTGACAAATAACAGCGCCTCCATACAGGCACGCAATGCAACGTCCGACGATTGTGTTGTATTTGGTGTATCACTCATAGGTATCCTGTTTTATTGTATCACATGAACGCAACAAAATATCCCCCGCCGCCCGCTGCTGCGTCACGATGAGCTCATTTCGTTTTACCAGCTCCAATAGCGCCAAAAACGACACGATAACATCGGCACGATCGGCACTGTTGCGAACAAACGCCGTAAAACTCACCGTGCCGTGCCGTTGTACCGCTTCTGCCAGACGACGAACGCGATCGTGAAGCGCCACCATCCGACGCAGTGACGCCCGATCCAGCTGTGCCACTGTCGGAACATCACGAATTACCGTGTGCAAGTGTTGTTGAAGACACATCGCATCACAGTCCGGTGGAAGAAATACAATCTGTCGTTTTCGTGGAGGAACACGCCGCGCAACACACCGTACACCACCGGCCATCATCTCTCCCAGCATTGTCCCCGCCCGCGCCATGCGTTTATATAACTCCAACTGCGCCACCAAATCCACTTCCTCCGTTTCATCTTCGTCCGCCGGCGGAACCAAAAACGGCAATAGCGCCGTTGATTTCATTACAATCAATCGCGCCGCCACCGATAGAAAATCTGCAATATTCTCCGGTGTAATTTCATCACGATGCTCATGAACATACGCAATATACTGCTGTGTCACCTCCGATAATGCAACCTCTGTAATACCCAATTGTCGCTCTTCAATCAGTGACAACAATAGTTCCAGCGGCCCCTCAAATTGTTGTGTATGAAACTTCATGATGAACGGTCTGTTACCGGCGTATCATGCATCGTCGCCGCCAAGTATATCCCAATAACAAATACGACAACCAATAGCGACAGCGGAATGGCGATGTGAGTCATTCCCCCAATAACAAACAGTACACCAACAACAGCCGTCACGCTGACATATGCCACGGGTGCCGCCGTCCGATATACATCAATCAACCCTACATCATCCGCATCAACATGCTTATAAAAAAACACCTCCGACATACTCTCCACAAACGCCGCACCAATTCGACTGATAAACAACAAAGACGCCCACGCCCACAATGGAAGTCCCACGGCGGTCATACCCATAGCGACTACGCTTCCAAATAAAAATACCATACCCAACAACATCATCTCTCGCTCACCAAATCGTGTATCCGCCAGCAATCCCGCGGGATACTCAATTACAAGAAACGGGATGAGTGCAATTGTAAATACTACACCAAGTTGAGATACTGAAAATCCTTGAGAAAGCAAATGTACCGGCACATAGACAACCATTACTACATAAAATGTGTGAAGAATTACCGCTACGCCATATACATGCTGAAACCAACGAAATGAAAACGCTCGGCGCATAAGAGAAATTACCCCGTTACGCGTTACATGATTCAGCCGGTGCAAGGTTGGAAGAACCGGTGCCATGATCATCAGTGCAATGGCATATACGCCCAACAGTATTGCAAATATTTCTTCTATCCCGCCCCGAGCCATTACCACTCCGGCAACAAACGGTCCAATGATAAATCCGGCATTCCATAACGTTAGCAACGCACCATGAACTCGTCCATCATCCCGATCATTCGTATAGGACTCCACAATCATATCGTATACCACCAACAACAACGTTGTTACAATCATAAACATCACCACCGCCAATACTTCCACCATCGGCGATGTCCGGACTATCACCATGCCACAGGCAAGTAATGCGATTGTATGCAATGCCAAAAACACCCGAACACGTGTATAGCGTGCAATAATGCGATGTAACACCAATAACACGCAAAGCACACTCAACGAAATAATAAAGAAAAACAACCCCTCATCTCGCAATAATTGCGTACTCTGAAAATATGACGCGGCAATATACAACAAAAACGCCGTCGCAAACCCGAAACAGAACCGCGCCGCCATTAGCAGTGCCAAAATTGTTCGGTGTCCCAACGTCATTTCGGTAATTATGTATTTATATGAATTGTCCGAAAGTTTGTCTTTCCCACACGCAATATACTCCCCTCTTGTGCCGCCTCTATCCGTAGCGTTTCATCCGTTACCACCTCCGCATCAATACGCACACCTCTCTGCCGAATCTTGCGACGCGCATCACTCTTACTTGTAGCCAGCCCTTCTTCTACCAGCGCCTCTACCAACGGTGTTCCCGCAGCAACGGACAATGAGGGCGCGTCGGTGGGCACGGTTTTCTTACTAAACGTTTCAATAAAATAGATACGCTCCGCCGCGGCGGCATCCGCATCATGCAACAATGTTACCAACGTTTCCGCCAGGCGCAATTTTGCATCTCGCGGATGTACCGTTTCATCCGCCATTCCGCGCTCTATTGCGATAACATCCTCCAGCGGAGTCCGTGTACAATGCATAAAATACGGCACAATCAGTGAGTCCGGAATGCTCATAACTTTGCCAAACATTGTTCGTGCATCGTCGGTAAGATTAATCGTATTTCCCCAACTACTGCTCATCTTCCGTCCATCCGTGCCAAGGATTAACGGTGTCATCACCACATCTTGCGGTGATTGCCCATACTGTGCTTGCAGTGTTCGTCCGGCAAGCATATTGAAGCGTTGATCCGTTCCGCCAACTTCCACATCCGCACGCAAGTGAACACTGTCATACCCCTGCATAAGCGGATACAACACTTCTCGCAGACTAACACGCGTTCCCGCATCCAGCCGCCGCTTGATATTGTCACGACGAATAAATTCCTGAACACTGAACGCTCCGGCAAGCTCTCCGATTTCCCGAAAATTTAACGCATCCAACCAATCGGCATTATACACCACTTCCACAGCATCCATATCCAATATCTTCTCCACCTGTGATACATACGTGCGCATATTCTCTTCCACCGTTGCCCGCTCCAACATCGGACGTTCCGACTCCTTGTCCGACGTATCTCCGATAACACCGGTAGCATTTCCCACCAACAAAATAATTTTATGTCCAAGTATTTGAAAGTCTCGCAACTTCAACAACGGCACCATGCGTCCGATATGCAGATGCGGACTTGTCGGATCAATTCCAAACTTTACGCGCAATGGCGTCCCATTTTCCAGTCGCGTACGCAGATGTTCCCCATCAATCACCTCTTCCACACTGCGGGTGAGCAAATCATGAATAGCTTGCGTGTTCGTCGTCATAACTGCAGTATATCATATCGGATTATGGATTACAGAGGCGTACAACATAGGCACGACCATCGGTAAAAAACGCATCTCCTCCAAAGTTTTTCCCCAATGTTGGCGGTGTCATGCGATAAGTGCGAACATCACACACCATCCCTGATGCATGTAAATCACTCAAGATTACTTCTCGCTCCACATCAATTGCCGGATCAATGGTATGAGTTACACCCCATTTGATTCCCGTATCCAGACTCGCCGTTCCCACGTAAATAGTGTCATTATCCGGCGTGTGATACGCCGTCCGCCAAAATCGGGCATGATGACGCTGTCGCACGCTGCGCGTATCTGTCTCCTTTTGAAATCCGAAATCATGAACACGCGTATTCCAGAACGACGGTGTCATTGGTGCTCGTGGATAAGGTGAGTCTGTGATCGCTGCGCGGGCGGTTCGCCACAATGTCTTAAGTGTGACCGCATCAGCTCCCGTCCACCCGGCACGAGCAAATGCCGTATGCAACAGTGCATCATCTCGTGCAAGAATAATAAAACTCAACGGTGCTTGCCGCGCTCCGCTGAGCGTTTCCGCATACCGTAACTGTGGAATTGCAAAGAGAGTATCCAGTGATAAAATCGGGGTGGTTGTCGGGGGTAGCGGCAATCGAACTGATGGCACCGGGTGTGTACGAACCATGACAACATATACCACCAACACCACCAATGCCGCCGGAATACTCATCCACCACCGGATTGGACGTGCCGTACCGAATACGGGATAGCGAGAGCGGTACCACTCGGAAATACTCATTCCAATTACCGCATATAACAGTCCAACCAATATTCCCGCCCAGACATCACTGAAATAGTGCACTCCCAATACCATTCGGCTCAGTGCCACCAATATAATCACCCCGGCACATACAAACACCGCTGCCACTTTTTGAGAATACCGCCGAAATAATCGCCACATTATATAGGCGAGAAATCCATAAAATACCGCCGCCAATGTTGCATGTCCGCTCGGGAAGGACAAAGAATCTTCCGGATATAACATAAACGGTGGACGCTCCCGCGCAAACACCATTTTCCCCAATGTTGTTGTTGTCGCCGCTCCCACCAAGGCAACACTCATACCCAATAGAACATCAAATGAGCGACGAAACCACAATAGAGCTGCCAATACCAATGCCATTGTCGCCACAACAACGGACTTTCCCCAATAGGTAATCCACCAAAATACTGCAACACTTTCCGGTGTACGCAAAGAAACAAACAAATGATGAAGGCGCGTATCCATTACTACAATCGGCTCAGATCGTACCACACTTTCCACCACGCCGCCCAATAATGCCGCAATATACAGTAACGCAATTCCCAACAGTGTTGCGGTCCGCCCCCAAAAATGTGTTCTATCCCACCGTGCACGCAACCATTGCCATACCCACGGGCACCGTTGTGAAAGACGGCGCATCTCTTCACTCTTACAAATACCCTTTATCGCCGCCCGAACAATACCGCGTAAAAATCGTAAGGCGGTACGGATATGTCGCACTACGGCACGATAGAGTATCCACAATATTATTATGCATACAACAACAATAACTCCGACAACCATTCCGCGTGTTGACCACGTCGTCAATGCGCTCCATGCATGTCCAAAGAAAAATCCACCCAATATCAGTGCTAATGAGTAGATGATAGCGCTGAGAATATTCCATAACGCAAATCGCCACCGGGACATCCGTACAAATCCGGCAACAAATGGAATAACCGGTCGAACGGGACCGATAAACCGCCCCAGAAATACACTCCCTCCGCCATAGTGATAAAAGAATGTCCGTGCACGAAAAAAGTATGATGATTGTAAGATGACTGAGTGACGTGTCTTTGCGCTGCGAGCAACAACACGCCCCAATAGATAGCTGATTCCATCACCGACAATTGCGCCACCCGTAACGGCAATGATTAACGGCGTTAGCTGCCATACACCGGTAGCGGCGGCAAATCCCGCCGCTATGACGATTACCGTTCCCGGAATAAAAATACCGACAAACGCCAGTGACTCCACCATTGCCACTCCAAACATTACCCAGTATCCGATAGATTGATACTGGGTAATCAGTTGAACAATGTGTGTTCCCCACTCCATGAAATAAATTACAACCCGAGTTTGCGGCGCGCCATACGGTACTGATCATCACTCATCATGCCCGCCTGTTTCATTGCATCCAACTGCGATAAAATCTCCTTACGATGCTTGGCGATATTCTTTGGCGTCATGGCCTTTTCCATGATTTTACGTTGTTGTTGCGGATTCATTTTCTGAAACTGCTTCCATGCCAACCGTTGCAGCCGTGTCATGTTTTTTTCATCCGGCATCCCATTGGGCAACACGGGAGTGGATGAAGAACTCCCTGAAGACGATGTGTCGTCATGAGATGATGAAGATGAATGCTTCTTAAAAAGATTTTTCAACATAATTATTGTATCGTTATGACGTTTTATGAGTGCGACGCGCAAAGGTCACCAATAACGCCGTCGCCACAAAAATGGAAGAGTATGTTCCGGCGATAACTCCAATAAGCAACGACAGCGCAAAATAGAAAAGCTGATCTCCACCGAACAGCATAATCGCCGCCAATACGACAACGACCGTCAATGATGTATTGAGAGAACGAGACAACGTCTCCCGCACCGCCCGTGACACGATAACGGAAAAATCTCGTTCCGTGCGTCCATAGCGCACCGTATTCTCACGAACACGATCATAGACAACAATCGTGTCATTAACCGAGTATCCCAAAATTGTCAATAAAGCCGCAACAAACGGAACGCCAACCGTTACATCATACCATTCTCCCAATACCGCAAATACTCCCATTGTAATCACAATATCGTGGATTAGCGCAATCACCGCTCCAATACCGAATTTCCATGGAGAAACAAACGTCCCCGCCGAACGAAATGCCCACGCAATATATACCAAAATCACAACCACCGCCACAATAACGGCATCTATTGCATTTCGTACCAATTGCTGCGATACACTACCGCCGACAAACGTACTGCGCAAAATTTGTAATGTTCCGTCCGTCGCCGCCCGTATATCGGAAAGAATTGCATTATTCTGCGTATCGTCCGAGCGCGCAAACCGCAACAACAACGTTTCCTTCTCCGTCTGTTGTACCACCGCATCGGAAAATCCGTGACGTGCCAAAATATCATAGACCGTTTCCTTCTTCGGCAATGTACATGTTTGTTCACATCCCACTTCCAACAATGTCCCACCGGTAAAGTCAATACCCGGCTTTAACCCGTACATCCACAGTGCACACACACTCGCCGCAACAAGCACAAGCGAGAATACATACGGATATACACGATGATTAAGGAGAAACATAATCATACACTACGCACCAATGAGCCATTTAAATCGTTCCAAACGCTCCGTGGCAATAATACGCAGAAAAGCACGCATTAATACTACGGCGGTGAACATACTCACCAATACACCGATACAGAGAATAAGAGCAAATCCTTTAACAAATCCGCTTCCCATACCGATGAGAATAACACAAATCAGTAATGTGGAAATATTTCCGTCCCGAATACTACTCCACGCTCGTTGAAATCCGATCGCCACCGCACTTTTTAATGTTTTTCCTTTCTTTCGCTCCTCGCGAATTCGCTCAAACACCAAGATATTTGCATCTACCGCCATTCCAACGGAAAGGATAAATCCGGCAATTCCCGATAATGTTAGAGTAATTGCCAGGCCACCCGGAAGCAAACTACTGAGTTTAAACAATGCAATCACCGTTGCCGCATATACTCCCAATGATAGTGCCGCAATGAGTCCGAAAAATCGGTAGTATGCGATCATGTACAGCATCGTTAGCGCCAGCCCCGCCGCCCCGGCCTTTAATCCGGCAGAGAGTGCTTGCAGACCCAACGATGCATCTACCGATTGCTGAGAAACCAGTGTAATCGGCACGGGCAACGCACCTTCATTGAGGCGCTGTGCAAGGCGCTTGGCTTCTTGCGGTGTAAAGTTTCCGGTAATCTGCGCCTGTCCATTGGTAATTTCCGCCTGAATTACCGGCGCGCTTACCAACTGATTATCAACAAAGATTGCAAATCGCTCACCAATATGTCCCTTCGTAATTTCCGCGAATAATCGCGTGCCCTCATCATTAAAGTGCAACAATACCGAAGGTTCCGCCACCCCACCGGCATTTGCCGTTCCGGGGTCATAATCCGCACTCTCCAATTGCGCACCACTCAGTGCCGTCTTTCGCCATGCCAATTGTGGTAATGTTTCCAATGACGGCTTTGCAATTACAATTTGACGCGCCCGCACCTCACGAACATCTTCCATCTCTCCCTCAATCACCTCTCTGGTTAATACATCTCGCTTCGGTTGCGTAACCGTCCGTTCCTCCTCTATCTTTATAATATGCCATCCCACGGGACTCTCCACGACTCGCGGAATTACCGTCCCGGCATCATATGCCGTATCAAATACCGCCGCATCAAACTCCTCTCCAAAAATGGACGCTCCCTTTCGGATAAAGCCCATATCACCACCTGCCGCCGCCAGCGGACCCTCACTGTGTGTCCGAGCAAGTTCCGCAAAATCCGTATTCGGCTCCTGTGCCAATCGCAATACCTCCTCTGCACGTTTCCGCGCCTCCTCCGCAAGTTTCTCAATTGTTTTCTTTACCTCCGGATCATCGGATGCATCCTCACGAAAATCCAAAAACGGTGTTTCTTTAATCACCGACTTCGCCCCCTCAATATCGCGAATTCCCGGCAACTCCACCACCAATCGTTGCTCCTCTCCCACCGCAATTCGCTGAACAATCGGCTCACCGACACCAAATGCATTCACCCGCCGCTCCACCGTAGATTGCACCGCCGCCAGCGCATTCTCCTTCTCATCAGCCGTTGTTCCGTTACCATTTCCATCCGTAATTGCATCGGTGTCCAGCGCATACTCTAAATGCAAACCGCCCTGCAAGTCCAATCCCAAATTGATACGTAATCCGTGAAGCGCTTCCGATACCGGCGTAAACGGAATCCAACGTGATGGAATTGCAAGAATCGTAACAACTAAAACATACGCTGCCAACAGCGCAAGAACAATCCGATGATGTGTACGTCGTTTCATGAGTGTATGAGATTTGCATCCATTGTATACCAAAAGCGCCGACTGCGCAAAGTACTATGCTACTGTAATATAATCATGTGCCGCACGTAAAATACGCTTCCCATTTTCAAATGTCAGCTTTGACACGGCGGCGGAAAATGGCAACCATGCGTAGTTTTTATGCTCATGAGATAACTGCACAGTACCTCCTCGTGACTCCAACAAGTAGAAGTGCACCCGTTTGTACACAAAAATACATCGCCCCTCCGCCTCACGCTCCTCGCGTTCTTGACTTTTTGCCGTATATGTAAAACTCATACTCTCCCGAAATCCGTCCACCGGAACCAAATCCGTTAATCCCGTCTCTTCTCGAATCTCTCGATACATTGTTTCTTCTTCCGTCTCTCCTTCCTCCATATGTCCGCGAGGAAATTCCCAATGACCATGCCGATACTGAATCATTAAATACTGAATACCGCCATTGCGCACTCGACGAAACACCACCGCTCCCACCGATGTTTCCATTGCCACACACTCCGGCGGCGTCGTTCCGATAATAATCATCTCTTTGTTCATTGAGTGTATTCATTCTTATCGGCAGTGTCCGTATTGGCCGAATGAGCGGCACGATTGATCTCTTCACGAATCTTTGTGTTCATTTCCGCCAATTCGGGATCGGTGATAATAACATGTTGACTTTCCGTATCCCATGCATATCCCGGCATGTATACGCGAATAGGCAATGTTCGCATCTGTTTGTCCAACCACTGTGAAAATCGCGGTTTTTCAATCATTATGTGACGTAGTTTTACCATTGCCCCCTGCGCCCCATCACCGATACGCCGATCATCTACCATAATGATATGAAATCCTCGTGGAGTCTCAATTACATCACTAAACGTCCCGATATCCAAAGAGAATGCCACCTGTGATACCTGAGGCATTAAATCCATAAATGTAAACCACCCCGCATCACCATCCCCTTCTTTTATATCAGAATACTGCGCAAAGACGGAATGAAAATCTTCTCCCCGCATCAATGCTCCATGCGCTTCTTGTGCTCGTTTTCGTAACGAAGAAATTTCCACCGTCTGTTGAACGTGTTTTTCCAGTGCCTCCCGATACATTTGTGGCTTTACAATACGCTCTTCAAATTCCGGCAATGTAAATCCCCAAATGCTATAAATCGTCCGCTGTGCAACACGCCCCGTTCCGTTACGGTCCAGCTCCTGTTTAACTCTTGCGTGAATTTCCGCATCAGTTAACGTAATACCGTTGCGCTTTGCAATCGCATATACCGCCGCATCCTCAATCAATTTATCCAACAAAATCGGTTCCCATAATTTGAAGCGCTGCTGCCCTTCTCGTGTGGAAAAATCAATGCGGGACATAACATCCTGTGACTTTTGGTGCTCATAAAATCGTCGAGTCGCCTCCATATTGCGACGAACATCATCAATAGATACGATATTCCATCCAACACGCGCCGCCGGCAGCGGTACCACTCGTTGAACAGCACGAACAAGAGTATTGTCCGATCCATTTCGATATGTCATCACGGCAACAAAAAGAACTACGACTAGAACTATGGCCGCACATAAAGCGATGAACATGATAATTCGTTTGCGAGATATTTTCATATGTGTAATTCTTAATATATATCTGAAGAAAACAATCGCTTCCACCATGATGCTACCGGAGATAACGGAGAATGATTTTCCGTCGGTTCCGATTCTTGACTATCTGGCAACTCTTCTTTATTCTCCCCGATAAGCATAATAACATGTTCATCAGAGCGACGATATGACAGGCGCTCTTTTGCAACATACTCCTTGTAGGCATCGGAAGAAACATATGCAATGCGTGATTTTAAATCGGCACGCATTCGCTCCAACGCCTCCGCCTCGGCACGCAATGCGGCAATTTCCCGATCAATCGCTGTTGTGCGACGATATTCTTTCACACCGGTATAAGAGACCATTGTGGCAACAATGAGAAACCCCACTCCTCCCGCAATAATCAATAATACCCATGTATATCGCCGTCGCTGTGTTCGCTTACCCGGCATAGAATATTGGAGCAATCGTAAAAATTACCATGGCACCAATCATTAGCGATCCCATAATAATCCAAAAGACACGAATCGTTGTCTTGTGTTTCATAAGCTGTTTTCTAGCATATGCGGCAATCGCACGCCATACTGAGAGTATAGCATATCGCCGACATTTTGAAAATAATATCAAAAAATAGCACAATAATACAACAAGCGGCACCTCGGTGCCGCTTGTGTAGTTATTTTACGCTGATTCACGAAGAGAAGCTACAATCTTTTTTCCGATACTTCGTGCAGATGAAAGGTGTTTTCGCGCCGATCGCAGGAGCTCTCGTACACGCGAACGATTCTCCCCCGAGAGCACATTCTCGGTATCGGATAACAGTGTGTTCACCTGTGTCAATTGCTCTCTTGCCGCCGTGATTTCCACCGTATAATCAGATAATAATGACTTTGCCGTTGTCACATCCGCTCCGGCGTTTTCTCGCGCCGCTATAAAACGCGTTAACCGATCTGTTGCAATGCGTGTTCGTTTCAGCATAGTTTCCACTCGTGAGGTCAGCATGACATGCGTATACTGCCGCATTGCCGCTCGGCTCTTTTTCCACCGTGCTCGCACGTCTTTAATTTGTGCTCGTACGGTATCCGCATCCGCTCCGTCAATGGCATTGCGCTTATCACGCAAGTACGCAAGATCACGATCAATATTTGCAATGATTTCTTCCGCCTGCTCTTTGCTTACTCCACTACGCGCCCGAACCACCGCTTTGACACGCTCCAGTCGTGCGATCATGCGATCAATGTTCTTTTTCAAAAATTCCGGTGCCTGTGCGCGTAATTTTTCTTTCTCCTCTTTTGAAGCGGAACGATAGGTCCGGCGCAACTCCCGCGCTTTATTCCATTGTTCTCGTTCTATTCGTACTGCCTCCCTCATCTGACGCAGCTCCGCCCGCGTCTCCGCCCGCATTTCCTTCATATGCAGACGCTGTTTTTCCGCTTGTTCTCGCGGCGATTCCGCCTGCGCTCCGACCGCAATTGCGGCCAGCACGCCAATGGTCAATAAGTATTTCATAGGTAAAATATTACCGAATTATAAAACAATATCATCATCGGAAAGAAGCATCATATCATCTTCCGATAGATCCAGTGTATCCAATACCGACTGTACCGCATCGGCATCATCCAGCGTGGCAGCTTGAGACTCTGTTACAGTGTCGCCTGTCGATTCCTCCCCAACAAGAAGCGCCAATGTATCCATCTCATCAGTAATGCCATCATCGTCAATTACCGCGAGCATTTCTTCATCACTGTCCAGCCCCTGTAATGCCGCTGTTACCGTTGACGCGTCCGGTGTCGGTGTTTGTAGTCGTGTGATACCAAATGCCAGTACGCCGATTGCTATCAATGCCCCGGCAATGGAAAGAGTTGTCCGTGTCATAGGAATGCCCCACCCCCTTTCCGTTTGTACTTCATGATGGCGCACCGTCGCAAGCGCTCGACGCAATACCGCCGGATCCGGCTGCGCACTACGCTCCGATGCCATCTTTAGCATGTGTACAATTATGTGATCCCGTTCTGTCTTCATTGCCGTTTATAAGAAATATTATTCCGAGCACGACGTAACGCACGATGATGAATTTGGCGAACCGTGGAAACCGAGCAATTCAATATATCAGCGATCTCCTCATACGATAGCTCATTAATCCAGCGTAAGAGCAGAACATCACGGTCACGCGGACGAAGTGATTGCACCGCTCGCATCACCGCCTTTACCGCCTCTGCCTTATCCATCGCGACAAGAACACTGTCATCTTCTCCGGTTCGTCGCTGTAACGCATGCGCAACACGTCGCAATACATCCGGCGCCATCGCAATCGCCCGTTTTTTACGACGATAATCAATCAGCGTCCGCGCGGCGATTGTAAATAAAAACGATTGAAACGTGTAGCGTGTTCCGTCAAAGCGCTCTCGAGCGCGCAGCGCCTTGACAAATACATCGTGACTGAGATCATGGGCGCAATCCGTTGAGCACCCTCGCGCAAGAAAGTATCGGTACAGCGGCGTGAAAAATCGTGTATACAACACGCCGAATGCCGCCTCCTCTCCCGCCATCGCTCGCGTAACGATTTCCGCGATTTCCTCTGTATGATGGTTTTCACGCACCACTCCGTCACAATCACCAATTATCATCGCCTGCATTCAGTATAACGGATAACTCCGATTTATGTGACAATATTTTTGTGTAATCATTTATTATGATTCACATATTGCACAATTTTGTTAATATACGTTTTTGTGGTAAAATTATAATTGCATATTGAGACTTTGAAAAAATCTACACAGATCATGTTTAGAAAAGTGGTACAACGATATATGCGCTATGCGCGCCGGCATCCGTGGACTACTGCGGGTACATTTGTGATGTATGGAGCAGCAACGGTGTTGGCGCATGTGTTTACCCCAATGTTGTATGAACGCATTATTGACACGGTCTCCGGCGCATCTGTTCCGGCTGATGCAATGCCGGATGTTTTGATGGTGGTGTGGATGCTCGGTGCGACACTCCTTGTGTATAACATATTATATCGCGTGGGTGATTACTGCATCGTGCGTTCACAGAGTTTGATGCTCAAGGATGCGCTTGATGATGCGTTTGGCGCGCTTTTGCGTCATTCGGCGGCGTTTTTTGCCAATAATTTTGGCGGATCACTTATCTCAAAAGCGCAACGCTTCACTCGCTCACTGGAAACGATGTATGATATTTCTGTTTTCAAATTTTGGATGCACGGAATTGTGCTTGTCGGTATCTTTTTTGTATTGCTTGTAAAGGCGCCAATTATTGCTGGACTCTTAATAGTATGGCTGGCGATGTATATTGCCATTACCTACTGGTTTATCAAGCGGCGCGTACAGCGCGACTTGGTGCATGCCGAGGCAAAGAGCAAGACAACCGGCGTTTTGGCAGATGCCATCACCAATATGCTGAATATGAAGATGTTTGCGCGCACGCGCGAGGAGCTTGCACATTTTGCAGGCACAACCCATGAGCAGGAGACCGCGCGCAGGAGAGCATGGCTTTTTCATAATTATCAAAATGCTTTTGCAGCGACATTCATTCTCACTTTTCAATTTGCGAGTATGTATGTGGCAGTGCGCCTGTGGGGTGCCGGAAGCATTAGTGCAGGGACTATTGTACTCGTGCAGATATATGCGTTTAGACTCTTTGATATGGTGTTGAATTTAGGGAAGAGCGCATCTCAATTTGCCAGCGCATTCGCTGATGCGCGCGAGATGATAGAGATTATGGAAGAGGTACCATCGGTGCTTGACCCGGAAGAGCCGGAGCAATTGCGGATCCATTCCGGCGAGATTGCGGTGCGTAATATCTCATTTGGCTATACCAACAAAGAGGGGCACCGGCGTGAGATATTCACCGATTTTTCTATGCATATCCGTGCCGGTGAGCGTGTCGGGCTTGTGGGGCACTCCGGCTCCGGCAAGAGTACCATCACCAAATTGATACTGCGTTTTATGGATGTGGACAGCGGAAGCATTGAGATTGACGGTCAAAATATTGCGCATTTACGCCAGGATGATTTACGTTCCGTCATTAGCTATGTCCCGCAAGAGCCGATACTCTTCCACCGCTCACTTTTGGAGAATATCCGCTACGGACGCCCCGAGGCGAGTGATGCAGAAGTGTATGAGGCGGCACGATTGGCGCACGCGCATGACTTTATCAGCGCATTCCCGGACGGCTATGAGACGATGGTGGGCGAGCGCGGTGTAAAGCTCTCCGGTGGCGAGCGACAGCGCGTGGCAATTGCGCGCGCCATACTAAAGAATGCCCCAATCCTTATTCTTGACGAGGCGACAAGCGCGCTTGACTCTATAAGTGAGCGCGAGATTCAAGCCGGGCTTGAGCACCTTATGCAGGGCAAAACCGTGCTCGTGATTGCGCACCGCTTAAGCACGGTGCAAAAAATGGACCGCATCATCGTCTTTGAGTACGGCAAGGTCACAGAAGAAGGGACGCATGACGAGCTTATCAAGCGTGGCGGACACTACGCACGCCTCTGGCAAGAGCAAGCGGGCGGGTATATCAAATAGTATATTTAACGCATTGCGCAATTGCACGCGCCACAGCTTGTGCGTTTTCTCTATCTAGGGCATTTGGAATTATATTTTCTGCTGTCGGGTTCTCAACACGCTCTGCCAAGGCATGTGCCGCTGCCAAAAACATCTCTTGCGTAAATTGTTTTATGCCGGCATCAATCGCTCCACGAAAGAGCCCCGGAAAGGCAATCACATTATTTATCTGATTTGGAAAATCACTTCTGCCGGTAGCAACAATAAACGCCCCCGCCTCAAGGGCTTCATTTGGCATAATCTCGGGCACGGGATTTGCCATCGCAAAAATTATCGGACGCTCCGCCATAGAACGCACCATCTCTTGCGTCAAAACACCTCCCACGCTCACTCCAATAAAAATATCAGCACCAACAATTGCGTCTTCCAACCGCTCGGCACTGCAGTACTTTCCATCTTCAATACTGCACACCTCGCTCACCAAACCGCACAAATGATTCTTGCCGTCCACTCCACATGTATTGCGCTCGCTCAAAACTCCGGTACTGCCTATCACTGTCATATTCTTAAACCCGTGCGCACGAAGTAGTTTTATAATTGCCGTACCGGCAGCGCCTGCGCCATTTATCACAAGACGGGCATCTTGTACAGAAATCCCACGTACTTTAATCGCGTTTATAAGTCCGGCAAGCACAACGATAGCCGTACCGTTTTGATCATCATGCAATACCGGAATATCGAGTTCTCTCTGCAACCGCTCTTCAATCTCAAAGCATCGTGGTGCTGCAATATCTTCTAAATTAATCCCGGCAAATGTTGGTGCTATCATGCGCACCGTGGCAATAATTTCTTCAATATCTTGTGTATCAAGCACTATCGGAAACGCATCCACATCGGCAAACTCTTTAAAGAGTGCCGCCTTCCCTTCCATAACAGGCATCGCAGCACGCGGACCGATATTCCCCAGCCCAAGCACAGCCGAACCATCAGAAACGACGGCAACCGTATTGCCGGTAAGCGTAAGCTCATTTACAAGCTTTGGATTTTTTGCGATTTCTCTACATGCCTCCGCCACTCCGGGGGTGTATGCAAGTGCCAAATCATCGGCAGTATCAAGCGGTACTTTATTTTTGAGCTCTATCTTTCCGCGATGCTCTTTGTGTAATGCTAATGATTTTTGATATACATCCATAGTGTTGTCCATGATTCTACATATTTTAGTAGAATATTTAAGATTGCATAATGTTTATATTAAAAAAGTTCATTCACTTATATTAAAAACTTCTACGGCGCGCATCAATCGTCCCGAAACAGCAGATAGTAATGTTAATATGGCAACCTCACCGATAAGATATAAAACATCATCTAATGCATAGCGTACGGCGGCAAAAACACCCAATGCATAAATTGCAACATAGACGATAAATGGAATATTTCATCACATACTAACAATATCAGACAAAAGCACTCTGAGCAATACGCTCAACACATGCTTTTTCTCTCTATGCAGACTATTTCTACAGATTAATACAACAGCTTGCACACAATGAACAACTGCAGATTATTACAATATCAGTAGCAATGGCATTGATGTGATACATTGCCACTTAAAGTACCCTTCCCCTACCGGCGTTCACCCTTAAATCTGCTGCATTTTTATGCCCCATAAGCCCTTCCATCTCTGCAATCCTGGACGCAATTTCCCCCAGTTTGCCACAACCACTCTTATCCATTTCTTGATACGTTAAAATCTTAATAAAGTTTTTTACAGAAAGACCACTACAAGATAACTTATATTAAATGATCTTGGATAATATCACCGATTTTCACAAATAGCTCTGCTCGTTTCTTACGAATTGATTCTTTTCTTTCATTTGATAGGTTTTCTAATGCATTGTGATTGACTACATTATCAGAGATGATATGCAAATATGAAAATTGTTTACCGGTTTCCTGACAAGCCAATGCCATATGACCTATTTCCGGATCAATAAAATCTCCCCTGTTTTGAAAAACACTCAACTGTTCTTTCGTTTCATCCAAAACTGACGGACATGTAACATGGTCTCCAATTAAAATATTATCTCCTTGCACGCCGGCAAAAATATTTTTCCACTTCACCACTTTTCCATTTATATAACTTTGCTCACCGGTTGCAATATATTTATTTGGCTCAACATCATGAGACAAAGAGCCCAGCTTTCCAACATAAATAAATGTAGAAAACGTATTGTGTTCCGCTAATAATTTCACCAAATCATATCCGGAACTTCCCCAAATACTAAAACGACAACCGAGCAATAGAACGCTTTTATTGCCGATCATCCCCGTTTTCCACAAAAAATCTCCCTCACCGATAAATTGCTTATCTGCAAAGAGATCAATCTTATCAATATTGCCAAAAATAATTATATCAGCGCTTGGAATTGAAATAAAATTAGTAGACAAAAAAGCATGTTTAATGGCTTGTGTGGATGGCAAGATATAAGAAACTTCTTTTTGGTAATTATTAAGCTTCATATAACTTGCGACCAACTTTGCATAATGATAAACATAATCAATGCTGGGAAAACAACTAATATACAAAATGTCGCCATCAATAAATGCTGTTGGCCTTTTGAAATTGAATTGTTTATCATTTTTTTCATCTTTAGAAACATGAATACTGCGATCATAGTTTCCAATGATTTTTATGCGTGAAAATAATTCTATGTTATCTCTTAATAAACTATGAATTTTATAATAAATATATTGAGGCAAAGCATCTTCCATAGCATGTTCTTTTTCTGAAACCGGCTCAGCATCAAAAAATTCTTTATTTGAGTCAATTCCCTTGATAAACTGTAAAACCGAGTAGTCCTTTAAGCTTGGCACATCATTTAGTGGAACAAATTTTACAGTTTCGTGCTTATCTTTTTCAACGTTTGCCAGTTGCTGTTCATTATTGACATTTACCAAAAAATATACTCCCAGCCAGTGCGTGTCTCCAATAATCATTTTCTTACAAACCAAAAGCTGTAAATCTGTAATTTCCAAATTTGTTTCCTCTTTGATTTCTCTGATTAGCGACAATTCAATTTCCTCATTGAATTCCAACGTTCCTCCCGGCAAAAGCCAGTTACCGGCACCAATATTTTGCTGATCATTTTTCTTTACCAACAATACCTTATCCTTGTGTTCATTAAGAATAACTGCTCGCGAATAAATTTTAAAACTCTGCATAGTTTAAATTTTTTAGAATATAGCGGTTGGAATTCATGTTCCCGGCAGACGCAAAATCTCTATACTTCAACCGATTATCTAACAATGGAGCATTCAGCCAACCATGTTTCGTGTTTACTGTTTGCTATTTGTGTTTTCCAAAGCATTTTTAACCCAGTGATAATAATCATTATTAACCATTACTTTTATACGTATTATTGCAGGTACCTTGTATGGGTGGTTTTTGCGTGCAAATTTTAAAATTTTGTGATAATAAGACGGGAGTGTCTTTAAAATTAAAATGCACTCTTTTTCACTTTTAAGTTCAGCTTCCCAAAAATATAAGCTTTCTGTCTGTGGCAACAAGTTGGCGCAAGCCGCAAACCCCAAAGACAGCGTCTCTTTTGCAAAATCTTGCGCAGATTCTTTATTCGGAAACGGAATATATACAAGCGCTATTGTTTTCATAAGCCGCATTGTACCACAAGCTTTACCGAAGCAAACCCAATTGCCCTACAATAATTCATCAATTTATTTTTCTGATAATTATATAAAATTATTTATCAAGTAAATCTTTACCCTCCCCGGAAAATTTGGTGATTAAAATGTCAATCACCGCGCCAATGATTGTTCCAAAAACAAGAACAATGGCAAAGCTGTTTCTTGCCACTTCTGCATTTTGGTTCATCAATGCGCCAATGGCAAGGGTTAAAGACATCAAAAAACCGATTTTTGCTCCGCGAATCCACGGGCTAATGCGAAAACCAAAAGGATGCCACACAATGGTGCCGGCAATCGCCACCATCACGCCTAGCGCAAAACGGTTTACGATGGTGTTCCACATCATAACATTGTCCCACGCCCAAACCTGATACTGCGCAAGATTAGAAGGCATGTCCGGTGTTGATGAAAACCCGGCAAAACACAACACGCCGGCAAAACCACCTAAAATTGCGCCTAAAATGGTTCTTTTAACAAAAATTTTATTCATGCGCTTTTATTAAAACTAATAATTTTGGTGCCATTAAATACAAAAAGTACACTTACCGCGAGAGCACCGAGAATATCCAACAGCATATCTTTCTGCGCGTCCCAAATATCACCCTGCGAACCAAGGAATGCGGCACCGGACGCGCCACCTTCTGAAATTGCATACACCATCTCTATAATCTCATATAAAGCGCCCCAAAAACCAAGCGCAAAAATGCCAAGCGCAATCGCCGTCCATTTGTTGTGTACCCATTTTTTTGCAAGTGCAAGCTCGGCAATCGGGTATGCAAATACCCCGACAAGAAAATGCCCAACCCTATCAAAATTATTTCGCCCTTCGGGAAAAAGAAAATCAAGCCACCCGCCTGAGATGATGTTATTTACAACATCAAACGGAACGCGCTCAAAGGTAAAGTGCCCACCCACGGTATGGAACATCAAGAAAAACGCCATCAGCGCATACGCCGTATTTGAAAAGCGATAGACCCGATATGTCGCGAGCAAGATCAAAACAGCCAGCATTACCGGAATATTCTCCGCCCACCATACCGCGCGATTAAACGGCGCAACGGCAAGCACAACAAACTCTACAATGTAGAGCCCCAGTAAAATGTGTGGAAAATATTTGTGAATTTTGTTCATATTGCGTACCTTAATTTTACCATACAATTCACGCCTTGTAATTCAGAAGAAAAAATAATGGATAGCCGAAATAAACACGGGCGTGTTGCAATCTTACATCTGCGGAAAGAATTGAAAGACGCTCTTTAACAGATTTCCAAGCAACAATTCCTCATATTAATACTTGAATACAAAGTTTAAAGAAATTCTTT
>CAYXCH010000015.1:0-27813 GCA_964463705.1 uncultured Pseudobdellovibrionaceae bacterium
CATAATGTGCCGGTGCTATTTATCACGGAGTTTGGTGTGGTAGGGGGGTTGTTGTGTCTTCCGGCGCTGTGGTCGGTGATAAAGAGGCGCTCACTTCGTCGTCGGACGGCGGCGCTTTTGTTGGCGGGAGCCGCGCCGTTGTTGCTGGATCACTATCTGTATACTACAGCGGTGGGTATGTACGGTGCGGCAATTATGGTACTGGCGGCGTATCGTGTGCCCCGTACCGATGTACGTTCTTCTGCAAATCCCGAATAATTGCATCAACAGTAGTGTTTTGCATAACGGAAGGAACGGCGTTCATTAGCGTTTGAATACCGCGGTCCAGTGCGGTATGAGCATGACGTATGACATGGTAGTGTGCCGGGGTGTTTTCAATACTGTGCCACGCGCGGTGTTTATCTATGGGAATGCCCAGTTCTTGCGCGGTGACGATAACAAAGATGTCCTCACCGCTCTGCAGTTCCGCCGCCGGCTCTCGGTGGAAACCGCCGCGTAAATCATTCAGTTCTTCAATAATTTCTCGGGCATATCCAATATCGCAAAATGCATCATGGATAACACGAATGGTATCAGTGTCAGCTCCGGCTAACTCTGCGGCCAGTGCGGTGAACGCACCGTAAGAGTGTCCGAGATTGCGAAGTGCCGCACTACATGCTTCGGCGCTTTTTCCAAATTCCGTATCTTTTGTAATCCATCCATCATACACACGATCAATGCGCTCTATTTGGTGCAGTCGGTAGGGAGCAATTATTGCAAATCCTTTATGGATAAGATAGGTTCCGGCGATGATGGCGCGGGGCATACCATAGCGTGCATGGATAGACGGTGTGTCCATGCGTATGGTGTGGCGCTCCACAACATCATCAAGAATCATTGTTCCAATAACGTAAAACTCAACAAATGTTGCAAGGTCAAATAGATGCGCGGTCCGTGTTCCGCCACAGGCGGTATAGATGCCGTGAGTCAGCGATGCTGTTGTGCAGTTCCATTGCGTGGCGGAGATGGTATCAAGAATTTGTGCAAGAGCCGGTGTATCGGTGTTCTGTCGGACTGTTGCAAGTTGTTGCATGATATGCTCTCGCAATGCGGAAATTTCAGCGGAAGACGTAAGAGAGGAACACATAGATTAGTTGATACGTGTTATACTTGTATTATAATTGTAACTATATCATAACGTTCTATGATATTACCGCGATCAGTGCAATCATCTATTATTTAATAAAATTTTTTACAATGAATACGAAACAGTTGTTTATTATCGGATATATACTCGCTGGAGCGTTAGCGTTGTGGAGTATTGTGGCGCAGAATTGGGAGTTTGTTCTGTATGCGATAGTGGCGGTGGCATTGGTGGGTGCGTTGCATCGTGCAGATGCGGTAATACATTTTGTGCCATGGACGGTGGCGGCATTTAACGGGTGGTTGTTGATGCATATTCTCGGTGGATTGCTGCCGGTAGGAGATTCCGTACTGTATTCATGGGTTGTGGTTCCGCTTATTGGAGCACCGTACGATATTCTTAAGTATGATCAGATAGTACATACGGTATGCTACTTTGTAGTTGCGCTTCTCTTGTGGCAGGCAAGTGCGCGAGTATTTCGGGCACAGGCACCGTTTGGTGTACGAGCATTAATCGTTGTTATTGCGGCAGTTGGTGTTGGCGGGCTTAATGAAATTGTGGAGTTTATTGCTGTGGTGACGGTTCCAGATACCAATGTCGGTGGGTATACGAATACGTTGCTGGATTTAATCGCCAATACGGTTGGTGCGGTGGCGGCAGTGCCGGTATTTCGTGTACTTGGGCGGGAACGTGATACTGTATAGCTCGCATAGCCTGTTTCTGTTGGTGTTCATATGCTATTGGAGTGCTGTATATTACCGCATAAAACTCAGTGTATAAGTGCAGGTGTGTGCGTTTGTGAAGACGTAAGAGAGGAGCACATAGATTAGTTGATACGTGTTAATACTTGTATTGTAATTGTAACGATATCATAACGTTCTATGGAGAAAGTGGTATTGCCGCGATCGGTGCGATCGTCATTACACAATGTGGGACCTGTATCGTGGGATAGTGTATTTGATCAATGGCGGCATAATGAGGAATGGCAACAGAGATGGCGTCATTGCTGGGAGGAGCGCGGATTTAACTCATGGACGGAGTGGCGAGCCAACGGTGTTGCGCCGTTAGATCCGGCTCAACGATCATGGGCGCTCTACACGGTGACAGACCTTTCTGTTGTTCGGGAGTTTTACGGTGTTCCGTCTCGTGGTTGGAGTGATTGCTATGACGGTGATTTAACTCGCCCGTTACACACGCTCACGGAGCATGAGCTTGTACGGGAAAATGAGGTAGTGCGTAACATCATGGAGAATTTTCCATTGGTGACGATGCTGATTGGAATTGTAACGCCGGAGCGTATCATTCTTATAGATGGAATGCATCGTTCCTTGGCACTGGCACGGGCGGTGGTGTATGATATGCTCCCAATAGCATCGGTGTCTGTTGCGCTGGCACCAATGACGGAAGAGGAGGTAACAACACTATCATCGTTATTCAGTACGGAGAATATATCGGGGGACGAGATATAATTGCTTTCCATATGGAGGCTATTACGGTGTGAGAATTTTTTACAGATTATTCTCAATAAATAAGATTCCTAACAGAATTTCCATGGAGTATATTCCGATAAAGACTCGCGTTGTCTTGCCTCCGAGAGACGATTTGTTTGCGGTGATGGATGAATCGCTTAATGATTTTGCATCCGGTGATATCCTCGTTGTTACATCAAAAGTTGTTTCCATTCACTATGGGCGATGTATTCCCATTAAATCATCTCCGGACAAATCCGAGCTGATTCGTCAAGAAGCACATAGCGCTCCGGTACGGCACACAGTGGCGGGACATGAGTTTTCATTGACAATCACACATAATACATTATTGCCATCTGCCGGTATTGATGAAAGTAATAGCAATGGATACTATACGCTATTGCCGGAGGATCCATTTGCGGCCGCGCGGGAAATTTTCTCCTATCTTCGTGAGCGTTTCTCAGTGCAGAACGGTGGTGTTATTATCAGTGACAGCCATTCTTTACCGTTACGCTATGGCGTGGTTGGTGTTGCGTTGGGATGGTGGGGACTCTCCCCATTGCGAGACTATACCGGTACAAATGATCTATTTGGGCGCCGCTTGCATTTTGCTCGTTCCAATATTGTGGATGCGGTCAGTGCCGGTGCCGTACTGGCGATGGGTGAGGGCGCGGAAATGCAGCCTCTGTGTATTGTTCGCGGTGTTGAAGGTGTAACGTTTACCGATACAGATACGCGTGCAGAGCTATACATTCCGCCACATGATGATTTGTATGCGCCGCTATTGCGAGTTTTCGGTAATCGCATTGGCGGGAAATAACCTTAAAAGTGTTGACGATTTTTAATTTTTGTAGTACAGTATAGTGCTATTTTAGAATATACGGTGTATGGGGTGGCAATTCTCTTACACTTGTGTTATTCTATAGATAGTGTATTGCGCAAGTATGCAATATGATAACTTTTTAGAGGGAAATCTCTATGGCAATGCGTAGTTTTATCGCTACCGTCAGCGGTGTTGCAGTAGCTGTTGCAGCGCTCGTTGTTGCACCATCGGCAAAAGCAACCGGCGGTGGGACGTTTTATCGCCCATCATGTCCGTATACAAGCGGTACGGTGGTAACGTTTAGTAAGCGACTTCTGTCAAACAGTAGTCTTGATGCTGCTCGTGAATCACGCAGTATCACACTTCCTCCGGGTCGGTATAAAGTATCACTGACAGCATCGGATGGATATGATTGGCGTGATATGGCAAATCAGCCGCGGGAAAAGTATTATGTTGAGTTACGAGATGGAAGTGGAAAGATTGCTACATCGTCATCCACGCCGGACTTGCAAGACTATGTTAAAACGGCAACATGGTCCGGTGTTGTAAATAATGAACTAACAGTTTCTCGCGCTGCGACTACTGTTGTGGCGCGACATACGGCATATCCGGATACTTCCAGCCCCAACAGTCTTGAGCCGATTTGTGTTCAATTTGTTCGTTTGGCGGATCCGGTAAACGGTAAGTGCGGAAGCGCAAACGGCGGAACGTTCTCCAGCAAGCCAAATTCCAATCTATGTTCCAAGGGTAATGCATCATCCGTATCATCCAGCGGAAATACATGGAAGTGGAGTTGTAGTGGAAGCAATGGAGGAAGTAAGGCGCAATGTAGCGCGACAAAGGCACCGCAGCCGGTAAACGGTAAGTGCGGAAGCGCAAACGGTGGAACGTTCTCCAGCAAGCCGACAAGCAACCTTTGTAGCAAGGGGAGCGCAAGCAGTGTAAATGGAAACGGTCCATGGAGTTGGTCATGTAATGGATCAAATGGTGGCAGCAGTGCACAGTGCAGTGCTGATAAGAAGAGTACTACACCTGCTCCGGCCGGTGCATGCCCGTACTCTGACGGAATTATTATCAATTTCGGTAATCGCCTCCGCTCTGATCAGTCTGCATCCAGTAGTTACCAAGATAAGTCCGTCAATATACCATCCGGACACTATAAGGTTAAACTTGCAGCATCTGATGAGTATGTTGGTCGCGAAAATGTTTCACAGCCACAAGAGCGATTCTTTGTTGAGTTTCGTGATGGCGGGACAGTAGTTGCAACGACCTATAAGTCAAATGATCTTCCGGATAATAAGCGCAAGGGCGTATGGGCAGGAACAGTGAATAATGATCTCAAGATTTCCAAGACGGTCACTGTTGCTCGGGCAAAACATGCCGCATATCCGGATACTTCCAGTCCCAACAGTCTTAATCCTATTTGTGCGCAGCTGACACGCTTGCCGGATCCTCCGGTGTGTGGAAATAACAAAGTGGAGAGTGGTGAGCAGTGTGATGATGGAAATACCGTTAGTGGTGACGGATGTA
The DNA here is from genome assembly GCA_964463705.1 of uncultured Pseudobdellovibrionaceae bacterium. Classification (GTDB taxonomy): domain Bacteria; phylum Patescibacteriota; class Minisyncoccia; order Moranbacterales; genus JALVQA01. The sequence continues at coordinate 4,946 of CAYXCH010000015.1, forward strand.
GCGCACAGTGTAAGAATGAGCCGGCACAGATTACCATTGTAAAATCTGCCGCAAGTGGAGGAGATGTGCAGAAAGTTTATGCCGGAAAGAAGGCAGCGTTCAAAATTACCGTTAGCAACACCGGAAAAGTTGCATTGGAAGATGTGGTGGTAAAAGATGCAAAGTCACCGGCGTGTGCGCGCAGTGCGGCACAGACCAAGAGTCTCTACGGTGGCGGTGTCTTTGCACCGGGAAAAAGCTTCTCTTATACATGTGAGTCCGCCGCTGTGACAGATGCGTTTACGAATGTTGCCACTACGGAGGCAAAGCCGGTAAACAGCACAAACACAGTAAGTGCAAACGATCCATCTCAAGTGACAGTTCCGGGTGGTCCGGCAATCAAGATTGTGATTGATGATGCGGACAACTTTGATGATCGTCAGATAGTGGATGAGAATGGTATGGCAACATTCACCGTGACAGTGACGAATATTGGTGAGGAAGACCTCAAGGATGTGGTAATCACCAATGCATTGGCACCAAACTGTAATCGTAGCGCTGCACAAACCAAGGCGTTATACAAGACAGATGTCTTCAAGGTTGGTGCGAAGTTCACCTATCAGTGTAAGAGTGCGGCTGTAACCAAGAGCTTTACGGATACGGTAACAGTTACCGGTATCGGCGTTGGTAGCGGAAAGACAGTGACCGATGATGATCCAACATATGTGGATGTTCGTGGAACGCAACCGGCACCGGAGCCGACACCGGAACCGGAGAAAAAGGATAAGAAGTGTAAGGGATCCATTGGAAATACGGTATGGCATGACAAAAATGCCAATGGGAAGCAAGATGCCAATGAGCCCGGTATTCCCGGTGTGCGTGTGTGGCTTTACAAGGGGAACCGTGTGTACAAGGACACAACGAACAAGCGCGGGCGATACAAGTTCAAGGATCTCTGTAGCGGAGAATATCGTGTTGTTGTGAAGTCGGAGGATATTAGCGCGCTATACCAAACTTATGACCCGGATGGTAAGTTGGATCACAAGACCAAGGTGCGTCTGCGAGGTGATAAGGATCACCACACTAAGGCGGACTTTGGATACCGTGGTGCTGTTGCGCCGGCCACCGGTCCGGGTACGGTGATGGCGATTATTCTGGCAGCACTGGGAACAGGACTGATCCTCTACTTCTATCATCGCAAGCATCGCGCGACATTGTAGGTGAGTAAATATCCCGCAGTGTTGCGACGCGGTGACGCGGAATATGTGCACAATTTCGCGTACGGGTGAACACTGCACGATGTATTGCCAACAGAAAACCGCCGGCGGGTTTCCGCCGGTGGTTTTGTTTTTGTTATCAGGGTGTGTTATGATAGTAAGGAGTTTGTTTCGAATAAGTGCAATATTCTAAATATTTGCGACAATGGATATTTCAACAGTTGTATTGATTGCGTTTAATCTTGTCATTCTTCTGTATGCAATTATTCTACATGAGATTGCGCATGGGTTGGCGGCGTTGGCAATGGGCGACCGAACCGCAAAAAATGCGGGGAGATTGACGCTTAATCCCGTTCCACACATTGATCCGTTCGGATCTATTGTAGTGCCACTTATTATTCTTATAATGAGTGGATTTCGCTTTGCATTTGGGTGGGCGCGTCCCGTTCCGTATAATCCGAGAAACCTGCCGAATCCGCGATGGGATGGAGTAAAAGTTGCACTTGCCGGTCCGATGATGAACTTTGCTCTGGCAATGGTGGCGGCGCTGTTGATGCGCGGTATTCCGCTCGACCCTATGGAAAAATCACAAATTTTCTCCGCTGTTTTGTCTGCGGACTGGGAATTTCTCGGGCAATTGACACATGGTTCATTTGCGGCGATTGCAATGATATTGTGTATGATGACGGTGTTCTGGAATACGTTATTGGGAGTTTTTAACCTACTCCCAATCCCGCCATTGGACGGATCGGCGATTTTGTCCGCGTTGGTTCATATTCCGCCGTCTGTTCGTATCATGATGGAGCAATATGGGTTCCTTGTCTTACTGTTAATTGTGATAGTTTTTCCGCAAGTGATCAATATTCCGTTATCGGCGGTATTGCGTACGGTTTACGGTATTGCTATCGGTGGATAGCAATACGTTGACAGTTTTCAGTAGATACGGTACTATAGACGAAGTGCTGGCGTTTTTACGTAAACGCCCGTTTTGTTTGCTACTGCGCAAGGCGGAAATTACGTAGATGGTTTAACTGGATTGTAAATAATATGCCGACAATTAATCAGCTTCGCAAGAAACCGCGCAAGAGCGCGACAAAGAAGTCAAAGTCTCCGGCGATGACGTTCGTGTTTAATACACTCAAGAACAAGCCGATTAAGACGCAAAGCCCGTTTAAGCGCGGTGTATGCTTGAAGGTAAGTACTACAACGCCGAGAAAGCCAAACTCTGCGCTGCGAAAAATCGCTCGTGTTCGCCTAACCAACGGTATGGAGGTGACGGCATACATCGGTGGAGAGGGACATAATCTGCAAGAGCACTCCATTGTGATGATTCGCGGTGGACGAGTAAAGGACCTTCCGGGTGTACGTTACCATGTTGTTCGCGGCGTTCTGGACTGTGCCGGTGTGGAGGGTCGTAAGCGCGGACGCAGTAAGTACGGGACGAAGAAGCCGAAGGAATAATCTGAATTTGTGATATACGCTTATGCCACGACGTAAACGACAATTCCCGAAGCATTGGAAAGAGGATTCACGCCACGGCAGCTTGCTGTTGGGGCGGTTTATCGGGATTATTATGCTGGACGGAAAGCGCGCCACTGCGGAGCGCATCGTCTATGATGCACTGGACATTGTGCATGAAAAAACCAACCAGGGCGGATTAAATGTTTTTGAGCAGGCGATTAAGAATGTATCGCCGCAAGTGCAATTAAAGAGCCGTCGTGTCGGTGGTGCAAACTATCAGGTACCGGTACCGGTTGCCGGTGAGCGCCGACAGACATTGGCGATGCGCTGGATTCGTGATGTTTGTCGCAAACAGAGCGGAAAGCCGATGGCGCAGCGCTTGGCGGCGGAGATTATCGCGGCGGCAAATAAAGAGGGTGCGGCAATGAAGAAACGGGAAGAAACGCACCGCATGGCGGAAGCCAACAAGGCGTTTGCGCACTTTGCGTAATCTTAGAAGTTAGAGCGCGCGGATCTCGTGAGGGTACGCGCGCATATATAATAAAAATGTTGTTATGAGTACCACATCACGAACACCGATTGAGCAAATGCGCAATATCGGTATCATTGCGCACATTGACGCCGGAAAGACGACGACGACGGAGCGCATTCTCTTTTATACGGGAATCTCGCATAAAATTGGCGAGGTGCACGAAGGAGAGGCGACGATGGACTGGATGGAGCAGGAGCGAGAGCGCGGTATTACGATTACCGCGGCGGCGACAACATGTTTTTGGCGCGATCATCAAATAAATATCATTGACACTCCGGGACACGTTGACTTTACCGTAGAGGTGGAGCGTTCCATGCGTGTGCTGGATGGTGGCGTTGTTGTTTTTGATGGAAAAGAGGGCGTGGAGCCGCAGTCGGAGACGGTATGGCGACAGGCGGATAAGTACAATGTTCCGCGGATTTGCTTTATCAACAAGATTGACAAAGAGGGTGCGGATTTTGAGCGCGCATTGCAGACGATTTACGATCGTTTGACACCGAATGCGGTGGCAATTCAATATCCCATCGGCGCGCGGAGTGATTTTGAGGGCGTGATTGATTTGGTAACGATGGAAGAAGTGCGTTTTGACGGCACGATGGGCGAGAAAGTGTTGCGAACACCGTTGTCTGATGAGTTGCGAGCCACCGCCGAAGAGTGGCGTGAGAAAATGGTGGAGCGTGTGGTGGAAAATGATGAAGCGTTGATGGAGAAGTATCTTGGCGGAGAGGAGATTACGGTGGAAGAGTTGAAGAATACAATCCGTGAGGCAACGATTAGCGGTGCCATCAATCCGGTATTGACCGGTACGGCATTGCAGAACAAGGGAGTGCAATTGGTGTTGGATGCGGTAGTGGATTACCTTCCGAGTCCGGTGGATATTCCTGCGGCGCAGGCGATGGATGTGGATGATGAGACGAAGATTATTGAGCGTCGCGCCAGTGATGACGAGCCGCTTGCCGCGTTGGCGTTTAAGGTGGCAACAGACCCATATGTGGGACAACTGGTCTTCTTCCGTGTGTATTCCGGTGTGATTACGGCGGGAAGTTATGTGCTTAATACCACCAGTGGAAAGAAGGAGCGCATCGGGCGGATCTTGCGTATGCATTCCAACTCTCGTGAGGAAGTGGAAATGATGGGAGCCGGAGAGATTGGTGCGCTTGTAGGATTGAAGGCGACGAAAACCGGTGACACGCTTTGTGATCCGAACAGTCCAGTGAAATTGGAGTCCATGACATTCCCGGAGCCGGTGATTTCCATTGCGGTGGAGCCGAAAACCAAGGCGGACCAAGAGAAGATGGGAATGGCATTGAGTAAGCTGGCGGAGGAAGATCCCACGTTCCGTGTACATACGGATGAGGAGACGGGGCAGACAATTATTGCCGGTATGGGTGAGTTGCACTTGGATATTATTGTGGATCGCCTCAAGCGGGAGTTTAAAGTGGAAGCAAATATCGGAGCGCCGCAAGTGGCGTACCGTGAAACGATTACCAAGTCTGTGGAAGCGGAAGGAAAGTTTGTCAAGCAGTCCGGTGGACGTGGACAGTATGGACACTGTTGGGTACGCTTGGAGCCGGGAGAAGAAGGAAGCGGCTTTGAGTTTGTTGATGAAATCAAGGGCGGCGTGATTCCGCAGGAGTACATCAAGCCGACGGCAAAGGGTATTGAGGAGGCGATGGACAATGGTGTTGTTGCCGGGTATCCGATGGTGGACATCAAGGCGACGTTGTATGATGGATCATTCCACGAGGTGGATTCATCGGAAGCGGCGTTTAAGATTGCCGGATCTATGGCATTTAAGGCGGCGGCACAGCAGGCAAATCCCGTACTGTTAGAGCCGATTATGAAGGTGACGGTAACGACACCGGAGCAGTTTATGGGAGATATTGTCGGTGATATTAACGCAAAGCGCGGAATTATCAAGGAAATGGAGGACCGTGGCGAGGGAACGGCGGCAGTCAAGGTGATTACCGCGGAAGTGCCGTTGGCAAGTATGTTCGGATATGCAACGCAGTTGCGCAGTATGTCGCAGGGACGTGCCAACTATGCAATGGAATTCTCGCATTACTCGCAGGCGCCGCAAAATGTTGTGGACGAGATTGTCGGAGCGCGAAATGCCGCTGCATAAGCTGCATAAACACGCATTAGGGAAAAACACCGCCACCGTGCGGTGTTTTCCTTTTGAAGGGAGTAGATGTTTGACGTATCGGGAGGATATACGGATACGCCGATGTTGTTTTGATATTCACGGCTGCGCAAACAGATGCGTGAATATGTGTTTTCACGTTTGACGAGTACCGGTAATTAGTGGTATAGTAATGGTACAGACACATCAATGACGGATCGTCACAGATACATTCCTTAGGACGCATCTGTGACGGCACATCAGTGATGTGCCAATAAGACCGGGGGGAGAAAAAAGAGGTGATAAAAAAATGCCGAAAGGCAAAAACAACAACCAACACCCACCTCCCCCCGGTCAATGACCATTTTATCGGAACACCGAAGACCCGAAAGGGTTTCTTTTTTGATATTACGTTTATGGAGATTCGCAACATTGCCATTATTGCACACGTTGATCATGGCAAAACAACATTGACGGACGCAATCATGAAGCAGACCGGTGTGGTCGCGGAAGGTGTGTCCATGGATACGGATGCATTGGAGCAGGAGCGTGGTATTACAATCTATGCAAAGAACGCATCGTTTGAGTACAAGGGAACAAAAGTCAATATTGTGGATACGCCCGGCCATGCCGATTTTGGCAGTGAAGTGGAGCGCGTGTTGCGTAGCATTGATAGTGTGATTTTGGTGGTGGATGCACAGGAGGGTCCGATGCCGCAGACACGTTTTGTGTTGAAAAAATCTTTGGAATTGGGACATAAGCCACTGGTGGTGATTAATAAGATTGATAAAGACGGTGCGCGTGTGGAAGCGGTGCAGGAGGATGTATTTGAATTGTTTTTGGATTTGGGCGCGACGGACGAACAGTTGGAGTTTCCCACAATTTATGCGATTGCACGGGACGGAGTCGCGATGACGTCACCGGAGGATACGCCCGTTGATATGACACCGCTACTGGATGCGATTTTGTCTCATGTGCCGGCGGCGGCCTCCCGGGCGGATGCTCCGTTGTTGGCACAGCCGTTTAATCTGGCGTACGATGATTTTGTTGGACGATTAGCGGTGTGTCGGATTTATGACGGGACGCTTTCTGTTGGAAAGAATGTTGTGGTTCGTACGGAAGACGGATCCGCCGCAACCGGGCGCATTTCAAAACTATTTACGTTCCGCGGGCAACAGCGAGAAGAAGTGTCGCAAGCGGTGGCGGGAGATATTGCCATGGTTGCAGGATTGCCGGATATTTTCATTGGAGACACGATTTGCGATGATGAATCTCAGGAGGCGCTTCCACGGATTACAATTGATGAGCCGACGATCAGTTTGGATTTCTTGGTTAATGACTCTCCGTTTGCTTCTCGTGAAGGAACATTGGTGACAACGCAGCAAATTCGGGAGCGATTGGAGAAAGAATTGGAAGTCAATGTCGGATTAAATGTTGATTTTTCTCAGAGTGATCGCTTTACGGTGTTTGGGCGCGGAGAGATGCACATTGCGGTATTATTGGAAAATATGCGTCGGGAGGGATTTGAGGTACAAGTATCGCAGCCGCGAGTTATTATCAAAGATATTGACGGTGTAAGCAGTGAGCCGTTTGAAGAGGTGACGGTGGATGTGCCGCAGGAGATGGCGGGTACGGTAATTGAGAAGTTGGGAAAGCGAGCGGTGCAAATGACAGATATGACACAGCAAGGGGACCGGACACGGATTTTGTTTGAAGGTCCGACGCGTGGTCTGTTGGGGTACCGCAGTCAGTTTGTGGTGGATACGCGCGGGGAAGGAATTTTCACCAGTCGCACAATCGGATTTCGTCCACATGTCGGAGAAATTTCCGCTCGTGCGGTAGGATCAATGGTGAGCGGCGTAACGGGAAAAACTGCGGGGTATGCACTAGATAACTTGCAGCAGCGCGGAACATTGTATGTGGGACCCGGAGAAGACGTTTACGAAGGTCAAGTAATCGGAAATACGGCGAAAGGAGAGGAAATGACAGTTAATCCCATTAAGGGGAAGCAATTAACAAACATGCGTGCGTCCGGAAGTGACGATGCGATTAAGTTGACGCCGCCGCAACGGCTGACGATTGAGACGGGATTGGAGATTATGGCGGCGGATGAGTACCTGGAAATTACACCAAAAAGTGTGCGATTGCGGAAACAGTATTTAACGGAGAATGAGCGTGTCAAGGCGCGTCGCCGCAACGCATAGACGCAAAAGGTAAAAGTATGGTATGATGAGGAGGATAAAAACAATACACCTATGATGAGAGTGGTTATTGATGTATTGCGGACGCGAGATATCCGCAACAAGATTCTGTTTATTTTGGCGTTGCTGGTGGTTTTTCGCATCATGGCGAATATTCCGCTTCCGGGAGTGGACATGACACGGTTGGAGCAGTTTTTTAGTGACAATCAGCTCTTGGGCATGGTTAATGTGTTTTCCGGTGGTGGGCTGTCCACAATTTCCATCGCACTGTTGGGACTGGGTCCGTATATCACCGCGTCTATCGTGATGCAGTTGTTGCAGATGATTGTTCCGGCGTTAGAAAAGCTTAATAAAGAAGAGGGAGAAGCGGGACGCGCAAAGTTTAATCAGATTACGCGATACTTGACCGTTCCCTTTGCGCTGTTGCAGACGTATGGAATGTTAACACTGTTGCGCACGCAGGGATTGATTGTAATTGAGGGGGCATTTGATATGGCGTTAATGATGGTAACGGCAACTGCGGGAACGATTTTCTTAATGTGGTTGGGAGAGCTAATCAGTGAGAAGAAGATTGGAAACGGTGTGTCCATTTTGATTTTTGCGGGTATCGTTGCCGCGTTGCCATCCAGTCTCGGGCGATTCTTCTCAGAGTTTCAGGCATCGGACATGTTTGTCTACGTCGCGTTTATCGCTGTGGCATTGATCACGATTGTCGGTGTTGTATTTATGACGGAGGCGCAGCGCAATATTCCGATTGCATATGCAAAGGGAATGCGGAGCGGAATGCGCAGCGGAACATCGCATTTGCCATTGCGTGTTAATCAAGCCGGTGTAATTCCGATTATTTTTGCAATTTCTTTGGTGTTGGTGCCCAGTGTAATCGCCGGAGCGTTGGTGGGAAGTCCAAATCCGACAGTAGCGGGTATCGCACAGGCGGTAAACGCATTTTTCCAAAATACATGGCTGTATGCGCTGGTGTACTTTGCTCTGGTTATTGTGTTTGCATATTTTTACACGGCGATTATTTTTGATCCCAAGAAGATTGCGGAGAATTTGCAGAAACAGGGCGGTTATGTGCCGGGTGTTCGTCCGGGTGCGCGAACCGAGGAGTATTTGCATGGAATTATGAATCGCATCACGTTGGCGGGAGCGCTTTTTCTCGGTGTGGTGGCAGTGCTGCCGTTGGCGGTACAGGAGTTAACACAAATTCAGGCACTGACGGTGGGTGGCACGAGTATCCTGATTGCCGTGTCTGTGGTGATTGATATGATCAAACAAATCCAGGGACAGATGGTAATGCGTGATTATGAGCGATTTTAGCGTATGTTCCTATTGCGACTATTCATTGTTGCACTGGCATTATTGATTGCGACGGAAGTGGTTCCGGGCGTAACGGTATCATCGTTATATATCGCGATGATTGTTGCGGTGCTGTTGGCGGTGTTGAATGTTACGGCACGTCCGATTATGGTATTTTTGACATTGCCGCTGACGGTGATTACATTGGGGATTTTTCTCTTTGTGATTAATGCGGCGATTTTAATGTTCTTGGCGAGTTTTATTGACGGATTTACGATTGCAAGTTTCTGGAGCGCATTACTGCTGGCATTGTGGCTAACAGTAATTAACGGGTTTGCTCATTGGATTTTGCGATCATGACGATGCGTACACTGACAGATTGCGATGCGGAACGACTTGCGGGCGCGCGTGTCGTGGTGCGGGCGGCATTGAATGTTCCGATTGGAGACGGTGATGCGCGGCAGACATTTCGCATTGCGGCGCTCAAAGAAACGGTGGATACGCTCATTGCGCAGGGGGCGAACGTGGCGCTGTTGGGGCATATGGGACGCCCTCGGGGACAGGCGAGTGAAGACCTTTCTTTGGCGCAGTTAAGCGACGATATTGCACGGATTTTGGGACGGGACGTGGTGTTCGCCGATGCGTATCGTGGGGAGCATGTGGCGACGGTATGTGCCGGAACACGGCAGGACGCCTTGGTGCTGTTGGAAAATGTTCGTTTTGATGCGCGAGAGACAAGTGCGGAGGTGACGGAGCGACAGGCATTGGCGGCGGAGATTGCAGAAAACTTTGATATATTTGTTAACGATGCGTTCAGTGTTTGCCACCGCACTCATGCATCCGTAGTGGAACTTGCCGCATGTTTGCCGTCATTTGCCGGCATGCAACTTGTGCGAGAGGTGGAAACATTGTCCCGTGTTCGTACACACCCGTCTCATCCGGCGGTGGCGGTGATTGGAGGGGCAAAAATTGCCACAAAGCTTCCGTTGATTCGTGCGTTGGAGGAGCGGTATGATACGATTTTGGTTGGCGGCAAAGTTGCGAATGAGGCGCTGGATGAGGGCATTGCGTTTGCACCGTCCGTTATACTCCCGCAGGATTTTGTGGGTGATCGTTACGATATCGGACCAAAGACGGTGGAGCGTTTTACGGCGGCGATTCGGGAAGCACAGACGGTTGTGTGGAACGGACCGATGGGCTGGTATGAGCAAGATGCCTATGCACACGGCACACGGGCGGTGGTGGAGGCGCTGGCTCAAACGCGGGCATTTACGGTTGTTGGCGGAGGAGAATCTTTGGAGGCATTGGAACATGCCAACGCTCGCGAGGCAATAGACTTTGTGTCCACCGGCGGCGGAGCAATGCTCGCATACATGTCCGGTGACACCCTTCCGGGCATTAGGGCGCTGCAAGTATAGGACATGGTATACTGAGAGGAGGTTTTGAATGGCGCAGGATGATTAGCGCATTTTTTATTCCCACACTATGATTCGGAGAGTCATTGATTTTGTTAATGGAAATGCATTTACGCGAAACAGTATCGTATTGTTTTCCGGTACGATGGTGGCAAATATACTTAATTATGCCTTTCATGTTGTTATCGGGCGCATTGTAGATGTTCCAACATATGGAGAAATTGAGTCATTATTGGCATTGACGGCGATAATCTCTGTTCCATCATTGGCGATTACACTGGCAGCGACACGATTTGGTGGGGAGATGTTTTCGCAAAATGCAGTAACGCAAAGTCGTGTATTTTTGCATTACATTCAATACAAAATTTTTACTATCGGCAGCGTTGTATTTATATTGGCGGTTATTTGCACTCCATGGGTTCGGTCATTCTTGCGCCTGGAGCATAGTATGCCGTTAGTGTTTCTATGGACAACAATGTTTATAACGTTTTTTGTGTCCGCTACAACAGGCATGTTATCCGGGTGGCAAAAATTCCATGCTGTCGGTGCGCTAAATGTTATTTCCGCCGCATTGAAACTTATACTTGGTGTTGTGTTGATTATTGCGGGATTTGGTGCCGGTGGAGCGATGGGCGCGTTGGCATTATCCGCTGTGGTGACATATGGTGCTTCTATGGTATTCCTTCGTTTTTTATCTACACAGAAGGAGTCATCCGAAGTCGCGGATATTAATATTGTTCGTGAGAACATTCAGAAATTTCGTACATATATCGTACCGGTATTTGTTGGAAGTCTCGCTATTACAATCTTGGGAAATATTGATATGGTATTTGCCAAGAATGCACTGGACGGTATGGCATCCGGTCAATATGGCGCATTGAGCGTTGTCGGGAAAATCATTTTCTTTGCCACCGGAGTAATTGCCACTGTTATGTTTTCCATGACATCGGGAGCTCATAATGACACTGCCGCCACTCGTCGTATTTTTTCTGTAGCATTTATATTGACAGCGCTGTGTTGCGGGATAGCGTTAGCGGTATACGTTAGTGCACCCCAATGGGTAATGTCACTATTATTCGGCGATAAGTACACAGCGGTGGCGTCATATCTTGGGTGGTTTGGTGTATTGGCGGCACTATATGCATTTGTAAATCTTATTTTGCAATATCTTTTATCAGTACAGTATATTCGTATCGCCTACTACTATCTTGGGATTGCATTTGCAACAATTGGACTTCTTTTCCTTTTTGGCAAGGATTTCCGTGGTATACTGGAAGTAATGGGGGGGATGCAGGCTATTGCAATCGGTATCGGAGGTATATGTATATATCGGCTGCATCGTCTACGCGTAAATAATTGCAATAGATAAATGACGCATTCTGTATCATCTCGTCGTTTGGTCTCCTTCGTTATTCCGGTATACAACGAAGAAGAAAATGTTCCATTGATTGCTCGTGCCATTGCGACGACAATGGAATCATTGCCGGCATATGATTATGAGATTATTTTTGTTAATGACGGCAGTCGTGATCGGACACTGCAGGTGATTGCTCGTTGTGCAGAGGATAATCCCCGAGTACGCGGGATTGATTTTTCGCGCAATTTTGGAAAAGAAATTGCCACATCCGCCGGATGTGCGGCAGCGCGGGGAGATGCTGTTATTACACTGGATGCAGATTTGCAGCATCCTCCGGATGTTGCTCGCAAGCTGATTGCCAAGTGGGAAAATGGTGCGGAGGTAGTGTATACGGTACGGAAAGAAACGCAAGGGGTGAGTTTGTGTAAGCGATGCTCATCAGCGATTTACTATTGGATTTTTCGCCGTATGACAACAGTGGAGATGGAGGCGCATTCAACAGATTTTCGGCTGCTGGATCGCAAGGTAGTGGATGTTTTCAAAACAATGCCGGAGCGAGAACGTATCTATCGCGGTATGATCGATTGGATGGGTTTTCGGCGAGATCGAGTGGAGTTTATTGCACCGCCGCGAACACATGGTTACGTGGCATACTCATATAAAAAACTCTTCAATTTGGCGGTAAACAGTCTTACGGCGTTCTCATTGTTGCCATTGAAATTTGCGGGTGTACTCGGCATTATCATTACGACAATTAGTGGAATACTACTGACAACCATGCTTATAACGCGGTGGTTCTTTAATGAAACGACATTTACACCATTGGCAATTTTAGCAACAACAAATACATTTCTCATCGGTATCGTTCTCATTTCTCTCGGTTTTATTGCGCTATACATTGCTCGCATCCATGATGAAGTTGTCGGACGTCCGTTGTATATTGTGCGAGAGACAATCAATATGCCATCAGAAGAAAAGGATAGCATGCGCGAGAGATGAATATTTTATGGTTTACATGGAAAGACTTAGAGCATCCACTTGCCGGTGGGGCGGAAGTGGTAACTGCCGAGCTTACCAAGCGTCTGGTGCAAGATGGGCATAATGTGCAGATCATAAGCGGGGGATTTAACGGCGCAAAGCGGACGACGGAGCAGAATGGTTGTAAGGTTGTGAGAGTTGGCGGACGCTTAAGTGTATATTGGCATGCGTACCGATACTATAAGAAAGAACTCGCTACACAAAACTGGGACATCATCATAGAGGAGGTAAATACTATACCGTTTTTCACTCATTGGTACACCAAGAGTACGAAGCGCTTTCTCTTCTTTCATCAGTTGGCTCGACAGGTTTGGTTTTATCAAATGGTGTTTCCATTAAGCATTGTCGGATACGTGCTTGAGCCGATGTATTTGCGCCTGTTGCGCAAGAGCAAAGTTATAACTGTCTCTAATAGCACCAAGCAAGACCTCGTCAAGTACGGTTTTAAAAAGGAGAATATCAGCATTATCAGTGAGGGTATAGACATTGAGCCGCTCGCTTTGCTTGCAAACATCACCAAATACAGCACACCCACAATACTCAGCCTCGGCGCCATACGCCCGATGAAGCGTACCCTTGAGATTGTCAAAGCATTTGAGATTCTTAAAGAGTCTCAAGCAGATGCAGAGCTCATCATAGCGGGAGACAAGCAGGGCAAGTATGCAAATACGGTATTAAAATATATTAAAAACTCAAAGTATAAAAACAGTATCAAAGTGCTCGGCAGAGTAAGCACGGAGAAAAAGATGGAGCTTATGCAAAAGAGCCATCTCATTGCTGTAACAAGTATCAAGGAGGGTTGGGGGCTCATAGTCACCGAGGCTAATAGCCAAGGCACACCGGCGGTGGTGTATAATGTTGACGGCTTGCGTGATAGCGTGCAAGACGGTATAACAGGGCTCATTGCTACAAAAAACACCCCAAAATCGCTCGCCGAGGCAATGCGCACGGCGCTTACAGACACCACGCTCTACGAGCGTCTCCGCACACAGGCATGGCAGTGGAGCAAGCAGATAACCTTTGAGCAAAGTTATAAAGACTTTTGTAAGGTCGTAGGGATAAAATAGTAATCATGCAAAACAAAACACAACAAAATAAAGATAATCCATTAGTATCGGTTATTGTACCGACATATAACTCAAGTACGACATTGCGAGAGTGTTTGCAGTCTATTAAAGAGCAGACATATAAAAATATTGAGATTATTGTAGTAGACAATAACAGCAAAGACGACACGAAAGAAATAGCAAAGCAGTACACAACCAAAGTTTTTAACAAAGGCCCAGAACGATGCACACAACGCAACTACGGAGTAGAGCAAGCAAGTGGCGAGTATGTGGCAATTATAGACTCAGACATGAACCTCGCCCCGGAGGTAATAAGCCAAGCAGTAGAGCAGATGCAAAAGAGTGGTGTTGTGGGTGTTGTAATCCCTGAGGAGTCATATGGTGAGGGGTTTTGGGCACAATGCAAAAAGCTTGAGCGGAGCTTTTATGTAGGCATAAGCTGGATGGAGGCGGCAAGATTCTTTAAAAAGAGTGACTTTGAGGCAATAGGGGGCTATGATGAAGACATGGTAAGTGGCGAGGATTGGGATTTCTCGCAAAGGATGCAAAAGCGTGGTACTCTAGCACGCACACAAGCATATATCTACCATAACGAGGGCAAGATAAGCTTATTCACAACAGTTAAAAAGAAGTTTTACTACGCACAAAAGTTCGCCAAGTACACCGCAAAAGAGAGTGAACACAGCGAGCAGATAGCAAGCCAGACGAGCATAGTAGAAAGGTATAAATTATTTCTATCACAACCAAAAAAACTCTTTAAAAATCCAATTCTAGGCATAGGTATGCTATTTATGAAAACAATGGAATTTGGTTTCGGTGCTGTTGGGTTATTAGTAGGGAAGGTTAAGAAAGTAGGATTATGATATTGATAGTCTCACATTTTACAAAAAATAAGGGTACCACGGATTATTTTCGTGATTATCTAATTTCAAAGAAGGTTAAGCATTATTACTTGCGGCACCCATTTACTTTTATCAATGAGTTATTGTATTCAGAGTTGGTGTATTTTGATGGTAATAAGGAAAAAGTAATTTCTAAATATAGGAAAATAAGTATACCTGCTCTCGATATGATGCGGAATTTCCTCGTGTCATTTTATGTATCGCTAAAATTGAATAAGAGGGTGCATAAGGTATTTGCATTTGGTAGTTTTAACACACTTCCTTTTATAATTTTTAAACAAATTTTTAAACGAGATATTGTATTTTGGGGTGTTGATTACTCAACAAAGCGCTTTGATTCTAGTGTTTTAAATAAAATTTATGTATATACAGAAACCGCTGCCTGCTTATTTGCTGATAGTGTTTTTAACCTTACGAAAAGACAAGAGACGGCACGAATTGCCAATCATAAATTAGATAAACAGAAGTCAAGTATATTACCTAGTGGTATTCATGATATAGATTTTAAAAAAGATTTTACGAAGTATCAGAATATAAGCTTGTTGTATATTGGCTCAATCACTCGGCAACACGGGATTGTTGATTTTGTAAAGAGATATTACATTGATGGTAACATACAGTATCCCATATATATATATGGTGGCGGTGAGTCTGTAAAAGAAATGGTTGACTTGATAGAAGAACATAAAATATCGAAATTAGTTAAATTTTATGGTGTCAAAAATCAAAATCAAATTAAAAATTTCATATCATCATTGGATGAGAGAGTGTTTGGGATTGCACCTTACAATAAAGATCATTCCGACCATGTATATTACGGTGACAGTTTAAAAGTTAGAGAGTATTTAAATTACAATATCCCATTTATTGTACCTAATTTTTTATATGTAGCTGACGAGTTAGTTGAGTTCGGCCTAACATATAAGAATTTTCAAGAATTAGATAAACTATTGTTAGAACTAGATAAATTTATATTTAATAAATCAAAAAAATACGAAGTGTTGAAAAAATATAATTGGAAAAACATTTTTAATGAAATCATACTATGATAATAGCATTTTCTGGTTCAGATGGAGTTGGTAAAACATCAATCTCTGGAGTGTTAAACAAGCTGTACTCATTTTTTGAAACTATTAGCTGTAAATATGCAAACAAAACAATTAGTGTAACAAAAAGAGCTGAAGATGCTCGTATTAAAAAACATAAACTTAAGAAAGAGAGCGGTATCTTGTTCATTATGACTCATGTATACAAAGTCCTTAATATAGTGTAATATACTTGCATGTTCATGCTTGAAAACTATTAGTGAATTAAATAGGTGTATTTTTTGCGTTGTGTACTGTAAATATTAAATATTGTTCCATGATGTTTTTACAGAGGAATCTGTACATATTTTTGTTAATTGTAATCAGTATTGGTGTATATAATATTTGGTTTTTGCCCGGACTTTTTGTGAGTGATGACTGGTGGTTCTTTTTTAATGATGCGTTAATTCAACAAAAATCTAACGGAACATGGTTTAATGATAATCATGGTCTTGGTACTGTGAATTTGGTTCTCTCACGGTTTCCATTGGATATTCTTACCGGGTTACTTGCTTCTTACGGAATAGGGTGGTCATTTATTGAGAAAATATTATTTTTGTGGCCAGCTGCTCTTATTCCACCACTCGCATCATATATACTTATTGGATATATTGTACGTCACAAATTGGCAGCATTTGTTGGGTCAATAATTTTTTCTTTCAGTACTTATTATATTGCTATAAATTCTGTTGGGCATATACTGTTATCCGTTGCCGGGGGATTTGCTATTTTAACAATATACTTTTTTCTTCGGGCTATGCATGAAGAAAGTTGGCGATTCTCGACAATTACCGCACTTGTATTGACGATTACCGGGTACTATGATTTCCGATTATTTTATATAAATGTATTGATTTTTTGTCTCTATATTTTATGGTTGGCATACCAGCGTGTTGCACTGAGAAAGAAATTGGTTTTATTTTTATATATTATTACTGCATCAATTTTATGTCATATATTTTGGATACTTTCATTGTTTTCTATTTCCGGAGTTACTCATAATAATGCGCTAAGTCGAAGTCTTTTTGGTGACTCTTATTGGACATTGCAAAATGCGATAACAACATACCATCCATTTTGGAATATTCGCAGCGGCTCTGAATGGTTTGTTGTGCAGAATATTCCTTTTCATGCCTATATCATTCCGCTTATAGCATTTATTGGATTATTTTTTTCCAGGAACAACCAGCAAATTGTATTCTTTGGAATATTGTCACTCGTTGGCATTTTATTGTCAAAACAGACAGACCGCCCATTTGTTGAATTATATAAATGGTTCTATGAAAATATTCCAGGATTTAACGCCTATAGAGAGGCAACGAAGTTTTATTTTATTACTCTCGTTGGATATGGCGTCCTTATTGCCGCATTTTTTAAAAAATATATTACTTGTCATCACATGGCTTCATGGTTAACAGGCGTAAGGCAGTACATTATTGCTGGTATATTGATATTGCTTGTATTGATAAACACCTATCCCATAGTTATACATAATGCTGAGAATTTATATGCTAAGCGATCTTTGCCTACAGATTATATAATTGCTAATAGTATCTTGTGTAAGGATATAGAGTGGTGTTCCATAGTATCAGTACCTGGAAGTGTTCGGTGGATGAGTTCCACCAAGCAGAAAAGAATTATGAGCGCTGCATTTCTTCATGAAAATGAGTGGCGTATATCTGCATCGATGGAACATATTCCGTTGCATAAAAAGATTGTTAATGTCTTAACGAATCAATATAGTGAGAAATTGCTATCGATTTCCGGTGTTCGGTACGTTATTGTTCCGTTAAAAGAAGATGATGATAATGATATCTATCAGTACTATGGAGGAAAATATAATGAATATATTCGTGAGTGGTATATACAGCAACTTGACTCTGTTGGTTATTTAAAAAAAATTGATATTGGAACAAAAGAGCTGGTTGTATATGAAAATAAGTCGGTTCGGCCACATATTTATACAACAATACAAAAAGAAACTTTTCGTAAAAATATTCCATATAAAGAGGTTGAATTAGTTTCATCTACTTCAACAAAGTATGTTGTACGGCTGGAGAATATTTCCACTCCCGTATGGCTTAATTTTTCAGAGAAGTATCACCCCGGGTGGAATGTTCGTATCGGTCCATTTTCTTGGGGAGGTGTATTTTATAAGGATGGCTATTTTCTATCACAAGAATTTCATAAGGAAAGTGATGCAATGCTTAACACGTTTTTCTTAGATCCGGAATATATTAAGGCAACGGTGCCACGGGAGAATTATGTAATCAACCCCGATGGCTCTATTTCAATGGAGGTGACGATTTATTTTCGTGCCCAGTCATATTTTTATCTGGGACTGATGATCTCCGGCATTGCCGTTGCCGGTATGGTCGGATATCTTGTATTTGATAGTGCGCGACGGTATCGGCGTCGCCAATCAAATGTGCTTTGACCGTGAACATATCGCACGGTATACTGTGAGGATAAAGCGATGAAATTGACGAAATATAGTTATGAATACTATCTTTACACGACTGCGAGCAGTGGTGATTACGGCAGCGAGAGAGGGGTGGCGATGGTGGACATGTAACCGAGCGTATCGGTTTGTGGCGGCGGTGTTTTTGGTAACGATATTTTACAACGCTATCATTGTGCCGGATGTATCAAAAAAGAATACAAAGTCACACGTTGTATCCGGTGACGAGAAGCGATTTGAAGCGGCGGATCTGAATCGAGTAACGGTAGAAAAAATCTATCGCAATATTCTTCATGTGGCACAAGGAGATTATTATCGTGTGTTTGTAAAAGCGGAGGCATTAAGTGATGGCAAGGTAGATGTTTTTGCGCATCGTGATGATGGGCAAAAACAGAAAATCGGAACACTGGTGCTACAGGGTAAAACTCCTACGATAAAAGAGTTTGTTGTTCGGTCGGATGGGTTATATGACAATATTTTGTTTGTCCGTCATGGTCGGGAGACGGTGTGGTATGAAAACAAAATCTTGCTTTCGCCGCCGGAAATTTCTCGCATTAATGCGGCGCCGACAATTCCAACGATACTGAATACAGTGTCACGAGAGATTCACATGTTGACGGATGATGCAATCTCGTTACCGGTGGCAATGACACATTCACAGCAACGAGTATGTGCATCATTTGTTGCACGTCAACCGTATTTGATGGCTGTACGCGCACGTATGGTGCGGAAGGGGACCGGTGGTTCGGGGCGGTATACGGTGACGGTATCACAGCGATTGGGTACAACAACCACACAATTGCGTGGCAGTAGTTCAACAACGGCGAAGAATCTTTCCACGCACAGCGTACGAGGAGATAAAAATCTCTATCGGTTTATTCTTCCGGTGCGATTAGACATTGGAAAAACATATGATGTATGTATAGACAATGCCGATGCATCGGTAACGGCACAGAATCATTTGGTATTGAAGCCGATTCAGAAGGATTCCACGGCGGTGTTTGCAGTGGAGACATTGGCGCCGGTGGATATGACATTGCCAATTGGGGCGCGGTATGAGGATCGGGGAACAATACTGCAAATGACATACCGATTTTCCGGTTTGGAGGAAGAAATTTTCAATGTTATTGATTCATATAAGAATAGCGCCAAGTATAGTGGAAAGCGAAAAACAATCTTTGTGCCGAACAGTCGCGGAGCGTTTATGGATTTCCGCATTGCCGTTCCGTTTCCATTGACGGCACTGCACGGAACGGTAGCGTTGCGTGGAATGACGACACGGGATTATGCGGTATCCTATTCTTACGATCGTAAGACATGGTATGAGGTATCTGCTGCGAATATTCACTCCCCATCTATTGACTTTACCATTATGCCGGATAACACACAGCGCCCGACGCATGTATTTGTTCGTATTTTATCACGGCGCAACGCACAGTCTGTTAAAGGGCGTTTAGAGATACGTACAATGACGTTCACCGCATTTATGCGAAAATAGTATGAAATACAACGTAATTTCTACAGCAATCCGGTGGGGCGCACAACACGGAAAACGGTACGGGTGGATATATGGGGGCGCGATATTGTTGGTGTGGGCAATTATTGTGAACCGGTTTCCCGCGGGGACAATAATCAATGGAGCAGATGTCGTACAGATGATTTTTGTGCGAGAAAACCTTCCCGCACTGTTTTATGAATGGACGGGTCGCGCCGCACTGTTCTATGTTCCGATTTATCTTGCAGAATATATCGGCTTGAGTGCAACAGCTCAGTTGTCGGTATATATGGCGATGTTTGTGCTTGGGGCCTACGCATCGTTTTTGCTGTTTATGCATTATGTATTTCCGCGCGTACCTCAATATCTTGCTGTAGTTACCGCATTGTTTTATGCGACGAATATTTTTACACTTTACGTTTTCACATCTACATGGGGATACACGCATTATCAAATTGTATATGTGTTTATTCCGGCACTGACGGGGTTATGGATTGCGCTGTTACGCTCTCCGGAAATACCTCGGTATCGGTGGGGGTTTATTCTCTGTGCCGCAGTGTGTAGTATGTCCTTTGGTAACCCGGCATTTGCCGTATCTCTTGCGTTATATATTGTCGTGCTTACGATGGCAATGTACGGGACATGCAGCATTCGTTTATCCCATGCCGTGGTGAAATCTGCAATAATCGCGGTTATCGGCGCCATTGCTGTCAATCTTTATTGGCTTGCTCCCGCTACATTACAAATTGCACAGGGAGTAGAATCGGTGAAATCGTCCCGGGAGATTGTATTATCTGAGGCGCTGGCAAAGACATCTAATGCATTTCCCGATACAATTCGTTTTTTGCCAACGTATGAGCGGGATGCGTTCTATCCTGAGAATTTTCCTTATCCGTCCATGAGTGCAATGGTGGAAGTTATTGAGGTGGTGGCGTTCATTCCATTTTTGTTTGTTATATATGGACTGTTTTTTCAACGGACGCGAAAACGAACACAACAATATACCGCATTTGCCATCGTATTGATTGTATTTGCCATCCTCATTGCTCGTGTTCGCTTTCCGTTTGAACATATCAATGCGATGATATTTTCACTGCCGGGAATGAATGTGTTGCGCGGGTGGGATAAGACGGCAATCTTTTTCCCTTTTATTGTTGCAACGCTGATGATGATGGCGATAGATGCCATGGCTGTTCGTGCAAGAGTATGGGCGACACTTGCCGTCAGTGGAGTGATTGCGCTGACAGCGCTTCCATTTTATGTGGGAGGAATTCAAACGCGATTAAGTTATGCATTGAAAAATCAGGGAGAAAAACATTATGAAACGGCACGGTATAGCGCATTGGTGCGGGTGCCGACAGAGTATGCCGAGGCGCGGAAGGTAATGGTAAATGATCCGGGGGATTACAAGGTATCCATGTTACCGTTTGCGCCGGGGTCCAGTATCGGAAAGGTGGATTTGCGAGAATGGAAGGTTAATGCGCCACATATCGGACATGTCTTGTTTCCCGTACCGTATGTAGAGCCTAATGATTATTATATGCCACAGTGGATACCGTTACGAGCATATCGTGATCAATACTATGCTCCGGAGTGGGCAGTACGTTGGTACGGACTGATTGGCATAAAGTATATTGTGTATCACAAAGATATTCATCCTGCATTGTACCGGGAGATGGAGCCATCGCGAACCTATTTGGAATCTCAAGGGTTTATCCACCGTGTATTGGAGACTCCATCATTTATTCTCTATAGAGTTCCGGATGCTGATGTGTTTCCCTATGTTTATGTCAGTACGGCAGTGGATGCGTCTCTTATGCCGCGCATAAAGGGATTATCAAATCGGATTCTTCAATTACGGGCGGAGCGGCATCTTGTGCAATATACACGAAAGGATCCACGTACCGTTCATATAACGATAGACTCTACACTACCGGGAGAACGAATAGTGTTAAATGAGGCATATGATTCGTTGTATCGTGCGGAAGCCGATGTATGTCGCAGTGACGGTACGAGGCAGCGTGTTCTATTTCCGCGGGATGCTGCAGTGCGCTATGCCAATGCATGGATTGTGCCGGATGATATATGTGGTCCGATATCCATTGAGTACCGTCCCCGAGAGGTATTTTCATGGAGTGTGATAGTATCCGTTGTTGCAATATTGGTGGCGACGGGGATGAGTATTCGTTCACGAAGAGTATCATGATTCAGAAGAAGAACGAGCAATATATTCGTTATGCAACACTAGTGGCGGCGTTTGCCATCGGTGTCCTTTCGGCATGGAATATTGCTGTTGTTATTGCCTTTGTCGGAATGGTGGCGGCATGTATTTATACTGTTCGTATTCCGCCGGCAGCGGTAATGGTGATGATGTATGGGGCAATGGGGGTGGTGATGGTGTTGGATGTGATTCCGGAGTATCATTTACAGGAAGAATTAATCTCATTGGGCATACTGGTGAGTATTGTGGCAGTGGTGGCATGGCGGATAATCACGGGGACATATGATCGTTTTGTATCATGGCGTGAGGTGTGGAGTTGGTGTCGGCGGTATGCGTTTGAGTGTGTAGCGGTGGGCATTGCGGTGGTAATGGGACTTGTGTTTTCTTGGGATATAACGCAGATTATCGTGTATTGTGTATTTATACTCACACTCCTTTTGCGGGTACCGGTGCGTAAGGTGGCGGTGGGTGCAGCGGCAATGTTCTGTGCGTCTGCATTTCTGTTGTTAATTTCTCGTGATGCACAAGCGGAAGATTATGCCGTCTATACATACTATACTCTTCTCGCATTGGTATTGCGCATAATGGATGAGGGGACAGGTTCTTTTTCAAAGAAATAGTATAACAACATATTGGAAACAGCGCACAGACTCTTTCTTTTGTAACACAAGCGGTGATTATTATTTTGGTGTGTGTCGAGGATATGTAGTTGAAAGTATATTAGACAGAGCATCTAAAAAAAGATGTTCAATATCGGTATAGTATGGTAGTATTGTTTATAATATATCGTATGTGTGTAGTGGTATATGGTGCATAAAGTGAGTCGGTTTTTGGGGAGTGTGTTGCGGTCTCATGTCGTGGTAGCGGTAATGATCATCGGCGTGATGATGGCGTGGATGTGGGCGACGCATGAAAAATATGACGGCTATGTGTTTGGTACGGGAGATACGGCGGTAGCGGAGCAAGCGATTTGGAATACGATTTTTACGGGACGACTCTTTCATCAAAGCTTCCTC
>CAYXCH010000016.1:0-14564 GCA_964463705.1 uncultured Pseudobdellovibrionaceae bacterium
GTTCCCATGCGGGCGCGTTTTGCGCGGAATCCCCAATAGTTATAGCAATCTTTTCCATTTAAAACGGGGACGCGTTTTCCCCACTGGGATTCTTGTTTTGCGATGGCGATGAGGTAGGCGGCGACGGTGCGGTCTTGTTGAAAAATATAGGGCAACATCTTTTCAATCGGATATCCGGATACCATCGTACGAGCACGCTCTTGGAACGCCTCTTCTTCCGGATCTCGCACAATCGTCGCTTGCGAAATCGCATGAGCGCGAGACAACTTGGCGGCATGTGCCGTTACCGCTCGTTCTGCCGCCACCCGCGTGGCCGTACGAGAAAATTCTCCCTCATGCACTCCGCGCGCCGCGGGATCCGTCGCAAACACCGGCATACCAAATGAGCGATATACCATTGCCATTACAATCATTCCAAACACCGTTGCCCCGGCAAGGGAAAGATTCCAGGCACGGACCGGAGAAATATCCATCCTCCATCGGCGCCACCATACTGATAATGCAAGTCTCAATGGTTGCAATGACCACCATCGCGGGATTGTATAGTATACCCTCGCCGAAGGATAGGACGGAGCAGATTGTGGAACAAAGCGGTGATTAATCGTATCAAATGATCGGTCCACGTCAAAAATCCGAACAGTGTCGTAATGTACGCGCCGACGCTGTAACGGACTAATATATCGACGAGAATCTTCCGTATATAATCGGGTTGTTCGTACACCGGCGCGAGATAACGCTACCGCTCGCTCCTCATCGGCATGATGACGCATCTGTCGTGCTCGTGCCGCCGTAAACGACGTGCACGGCACGGCATCCGCGCGCAGTGATCGCATTTTCTTTCTGTGGATACTATCCATACCTATCCAGTATACCACAGAATTTTCTATCCTAGTGTAGTGTTTGAGACACCGATTGTGCAAAAAATACGGTAAAGACAACAAAAATCATCGCGAAACACAGTGCCATAATCAAAAATATCCACGCTCGTCGTAACCACACCACCTTGTCCCGCGCCAATACCGCCGCACGGTATGTCTGGTCCTGCAATGCATGGATTATTTGATTATCATCCATTGTTGAAATGGTATGACGATACTCTTCTCGTGTCATGTCGGCAATATTCATAAAGGAGAATGTCTTGCTGTGCTCGCACTGAGTTGTTCGCGCATCCAACATTAATACGCGAAACGCACATCCAACCGATAGTGTAAAAAATACGAGAAATATGGCAAAAATTGCCACACCGACACCACTACTTAGCACGGCCTCTCGTCCCAAATGGAACGATGTCACAAACCCGTGTGTATAGGGATTATCTGTTACCAACAGCGCAACAAGTGCGGCATTAAATGCCAAAACGACATTTGCTCGTGTGTCCGCATGGCGACTCCATGTCGTTGCCTTGCGGTAATTTGCCTCATTGACGTGATATAGATCCATGGGGAGTATTTTTCACAGTATACAACAAGAAACACCCGATAACAAGTACAATTAATGATAGATACTGTCCCCATGTTAATCCTCCCCATAGGAAACCAATCTGCGCATCCGGTACACGAAAATACTCCGCTACAAAACGTGCAATGGAATATAGTATTAAAAACGCCGCACTAAGAACTCCCGGCTGACGCGCGCCGCGCCATCGGGAAATAATTGCGATTATTATCCCCACCACCACACCTTCCAGCAGCGCTTCATAGATTGGAGAGGGGTGGCGCAACAACGTCCCGGCATCCGGTGCCGTCGGAACATATACTCCCCATGGCACCGATGTTTCCCGCCCCCATAGCTCTTGATTGAAAAAATTTCCCAAACGCCCCAATACATACACCCAAGGAAACACGCGCACAAGCGTATCCGTTATTTCCAATGGGGATACACGATACCGGCGCGCCACACTATATACGGCAATCGTCACACCGATAACACCGCCATGAAAACTCATCCCGCTAATTCCGGTATACGCTCCTTGCGCATCAAACGGCCATACCAACTGCCATGGTGATGTCAACAGTGTCGCGGGTGCATAGAGTACTGCATACCCGATACGTCCTCCAAGTATCGCACCGATACAAGCTGTCAGAACGGCGGACTCATACATTTCCCGCTTTTGCGCCGGTATACGAAACAAAACATATGCCCATAACAACATCATCACGGCAATCCATGCCAGTGCATAATATCGCACGGAAAACCCTCCCAACGATACCGCTACCGGATTCGTGTGCAATAAAATCTCTTGCCACCAAATCATTCTCCCGCATTATAACGCGATAATTGATCGCGAAACTCTATCGCATAAATATGCCACAGCGCAACAAATAACGCCATTACAATCGGACCGATGACAAATCCCAGTAACCCGAAACTCATAATTCCGCCCAATGTTGCAAAAAATACCAATAGCGTGTGCATCTGCACGTCACGCCCCACCAACAACGGACGCAGATAATTGTCCAATACGGAAATGAGAGTAAAAGCAATCATTACACCGATACCGGGCCCCATCGCCCCGGATACCATTAACATTATGCCCACCGGAAATCCGACAATCCCCACTCCCAGCATCGGGATAATGGCAAAAAACATCATCACTACCCACCAAAGCAACAGATGTGATAATCCCGCAAAAAACAACACCACCGCTCCCAATGTTCCCTGAATTACTCCAATAATCAATGTTCCTTTGATAGTGGCGCGACTCATGGCGCTAAACCGTTCAAACAGTGTTCGTTCATGCGCATCCGGAAGCGGCGAGAGACTCATCAATACACGAACAAAGACACGTCCATCAACAAAGAAATAAAATAGCGTAAACAGCATGACAAAAAATCCGATAATACCGCCGGTAACCTGTGTATAGGTCTTCGTTGCCAGCGTAAGAACGGGTGTAGCGATTTTTTGAACCATCGATTGCGGATCTTGCAACGCCGGTATATCAGAAAGAATCGGAAGTGTGGAAAATGCGTCAGAAATTCCGGACAGTACCGAGCGCCCATCAGAACGCAAATCATTAACCACCTGCACCGCCTCCGTTACCACCAATGCACTGACAACCGTTAAGGGGACAAAGATAACCAGTACCACCGTCGCCACCGACACCAATGCTGCGGCATATGTTCGTCCGTGAAATGCCTGCACAATACGCTCGTACATCGGATAAAACAGAATCGCAATAATACCGGCAATAAAAATTGCTTGCAAAAACGGAGCGAACAATACATATGCTCCCGCACTCACCGCCGCAAGAAGCGCAAAGAATACAATGGTGTTAAGATTTCGTACAATCATGAAGTTTTACCATTCAACTCTTTTTCCAATGCCCGATCTTCCGCTCGTGCGGCACGACGTGCGGCACCGCGATCCGCATACAAATTCATCATGGAGAATACAAGCATTGCCGCAAACACAATGCCGAAAATATTCACTGCGACCATTGCCAACGCCCCGCTAATCATTCCCCAATTCAGCAATGCAATTCCAATACCCACTACTGCCAATGGCGGAATTAACGCCACACTGATAGCGATGCCGGGAAGTGTCTCCGAAAGATCCGGATCAATACGTGCAAATGCCGCCGCCAGTCCCGCAATAAACGCAATGACAAAAAACACTAACGATGGCAGTGTCCGAGAGAGAATCTCGTCACCGATGACTCGCGTGGACTCCGATACAAATACCGTTGCCACCGCCGCAAGTACAATACCAAGCAAAAGCGATTTCCCCAATGTCCATATCGCTCGCGATACCAACATGAGATCACTCATCACCACACCCATTGCCAGTGAAAGAATCGGCGACAAGATGGGCGCGATCAACATTGACCCGATAATAATTGACGCATTGTCAATCAAGAGCCCCAGCGTTGCCATCAGTACAGACATCGCCACCAGTGCGAAAAACGATAACCGTGGCGTGGAATCGTGAATTAAATCCGCAATCGCCGCATGTCGCTGCTTCTGTGTTATTTTACGAAACATGGAAATACCAAATAATAGAATGACCTATGTACAGTATACCACGGTTCATTATAAGTCCATACCATTCTTGTGAACGCCACTCAACAGCGATACATTTATTACTTAAATCCCCTTTCCAAATATTTCCCAAGATACCATTCTCTTTTTTCACATATTGAGATTTCGCGTTGAACCATTTGACATCATTTGTAACGTCCTATGATGCGGCACTTTTGGACAAAATCTGAACTTTCTTTGAAGAAAATCCAGAATAGGAAGCGGAACGCTCCACGTGGGCAAATACTTGCAAATTCAGCCCTTTTTGCGCAAAGCGCGACTTGCGCGGAACAAAGCTTCGTTCCAAATTCAACCGAAAATACAAAAATTCAACATTGGCGGAGAGGGAGGGATTCGAACCCTCGAGCCCGTTTACCACAGACTAACACCTTAGCAGGGTGCCGCTTTCAGCCACTCAGCCACCTCTCCAATTATTACGCACTCATCCTACCACCAATCCCGTAAAACTTCAAGCGTGACATTGATCGTGCGACACGCAAAAGACGATATGTTCGGTACTTCACCGCAGACAAGACTATATCATGTGCCGACGCAACACATAGAGGTGCGGTGTTTGGTGCAAATCCCATTTTAAATCGTGTTATACCGCGCTTTCCGGCATCATCACTTCCTACAAACATTCCACCGAAGTCATACCATGTGCACCCCGCATCCTTCGCATCACAAATTGCACGATACTGTAACGCAAACGGTGCCATTACACTGCGATGCGCATCTGATGTCGCTCCATGCAGATATGTTGCAACACCATTGCAATGTGTTACAATATTCGCCGCTAAAACGGTACCCTCATAACGTGCCACATATAAACGACACCACACCGTATCATCGGTCCCCAATTCCGCAACCATCGCACGATAGTATTCCGGATCGTGAAACCGCACATGCTTTCGTTTTGCCGTCGCGGTAGTAAGGGCGATAAATTCCTCCAACGCCTCCGTCGCTCCCGAGTCCTGTGGCGCATACACCGACACATCCACGCCCCGACGAAGTGCCAACCGGATATTGTATCGTGTTTTGCTTTTCATATTTGCAAGAAGCTCATCCTTCGTCGGATGAAGCGATAGTTGCAATACACACGGCGGTTGAACAATGTGCGGCGCCTCCGGTAAGCCGTGCACTGCATCCATTTCCAGTGGTTCCACTCTCACCCACGAACATCCCGCACGCCGTGCTGCCGCAATGATTGATGCACGGTGCTCCATAATATTCGGCACTCCGCGTGGAACGTAGAGATATCGAACGCCCAACGGATGAACGGTCCGCACAAACCCGTACGCAACAGCGTGCGGCAACGCGATTGCCACCGTCTGTGCTCCGGTACGACGCTGAAACCGACACCATGCCGCTGTTTGCAATAATCCACCTTCGGGAATACCCTTATCAAATTCCGCTATTGTCATGACCGTTGTCTTCCCAAATACTGTAATGCCTCCTTTAATCGCGCCGATACGTCTTCCGCAGTAGTGGCGCGTAACGCATCTCTCGCTTCCGCAGCGGAATATCCCATGCCTACTAACGCATCCACAACATCCGCATCCGCCGCCGCCTGTTGTGCCACGGTATCATCATCCGGTAATGATTCCACCAAGTCATGAACCGCACTTCGTAACTCTAATACGATTCGCTGCGCCTTTTTTGGTCCGATGCCCGGAACACTGGTTAACAACGCCGGATCATTTGCACCAACGGCGCGCACAATTGTGGACACGTCCGCTACGGACAGAATGCCCATCGCCGCCTTCGGTCCCACGCCACTGATGGTAAGCAGCGCCTCAAATAACCGTTGCTCTTCTACCGCCAAAAACCCATATAAGGAAATCTCCTGCTCACGTACATGTGTATAAATATACAGCTCTACATCGTCCGCGGAAGAAAGAGTGCCGTATGTATGCGCGGACACAACAACGCCATAGCCGACACCGCCGACATCTACAACAATCATATTTACATTGTCCCGACGCGCAATCACGGCGCCGCGCAGATATGCAATCATATCCCTATCCTACCACACCACTCCGCCCTTGCCAAAATGTCCCGATAATGGTATAAAAGAACGGTATCTGGCCCACGCGCATCGCGCGTACTGCTCTCATTGATATGTATATTGTTTTCTAATTGTATTCTTATGCCGATTAAAGCTTCCGCAAAGAAGTATATGCGAGCGTCTGCGCGACGCGCCGCACGAAATCGTATCATTCGCGGACTGTTCCGCGGAGCGATAAAGCAGACACGACGCGCTATCAGTAACGGCGCAGTGGATGAAGCGCAACAGTGGATGCGCACATCTCAGAAGGCGTTGGATAAAGCCGCACAGAAAGGTGTAATCAAGAAAAACACCGCTGCGCGGTTGAAGCATCGTCTTAATGCCGCCGTTAAGGCGTTGGCACTGGGGCAAAAGAACTAGCAGATAGCAGAAAAGAAAAACACACTCTCGGGTGTGTTTTTTCTATGCTCTACGGCCGAGCGGTAGACAATACGAAATCCTGCAACGCATCCACAATATCAAGATTTCCACTCTTAACACGAATATCTAATTGTGCCAATCGCCGCTGTGCCTCACGAACCGTCTGTTCGGAACACCGCCGACGCATCCGCTGTGCCGCCCGACGAGCAAATGGTGCAATACCACACGTTGCAGATGCCGCATCATCCTCGCATACCAGAAGAGTTCGCACATGGTAGGCATACAACCCAAACACCTTAAACGGGTCTTCTCCATCACGGAGTAATTGCTGCAACTGTGCAAGTGCAACGGCACGTGACTGTGTGAACACCGCCGCCACAACATCAAATGCGCGACGGGAATGTGTTGCCGTTCCACACCATTGCTCCGTTATTGCCTCGGTAATGCGACACTCGGGTGCTGCCGCCGCACACTGTGCGACATACATTGCCATCTGTTGCGTGTCTTTACCGGAAACGGAAGCGATATGATCCGCCGCAGCGGGCGTAATTGTACATCCGTACCGTGTGGCAATTCGTGCAATTAATGTTCGCAATTCCGCACCTTGCGGAACATCATAAACCAGTATTTTATCCGCCGTCTGTTGAAGCGCTTCCGTGAGGACACGACGATTTGGAAGTGCCCCCCGCTGGTGAATAACAATCAGATCGTCTGTCTTTGGCAGCCGACGCACCGCCTCGGCAAAGGTCCGCTGTGCCGATGTCGGGAGTGCAAACGGATTACGAACAACAATAAATCGCTGTGTAGCAAACAACCCCCCATTCCGAAGTGTGGACAATAACGTATCAACATCTTCCTCGTCACACTCTATCGTCACACATACCGCCGCCGCCCCCACGTTCCGAACAAAGCGGCGCCTTAATGTATCAATTAACTCCTGCGGTTGAAGTGTCTCTTCACCGGAAAGAACCCAAATCATTCTTCACTTTTTGTACTTCGATAACGAATCTTTCGATTGGATTCCGGTACCTCAATCCAAATTTGACCTTCTACAAAGTGAATGGGCTTCCCGTTCTCGTCCAAAAACTCAAACGGTGCGCCAATACGACGTTCCCGTGTCCATGTACCGATAATTTCACGCCCGTTCATATAGTATCGTGCCGTTCCACTTCGCTGAACATCAAACCACGGATCTCCCAACTCCATATTCGGATACTGTCCACTGTCATTTTTGCGATGTGTATCATCTATACCATCCCACGGATTGCGCAATCCTTTTGCCGCATATGTTTCCGTTGTTGAAAACGGGCTCTTTTTTGCCGAGAGAACAACGACGTTTTTCGGTGCGTACTGCATTTGTGTTGCAAGATCTTTATCCGGCTGCTTATTGAAAAATCGCTTATAACTGTTGGTTTCCGGATCATAATAATACTCCACACGAAACGGCTTCTCAAAGTAAATCTTGAGATGTCCGTACTCCGGTCGCTGTGAACGAGGAATATCTGTCTGAAATTGCAATGCGGAAAATTGCGTTTGTTCACGATATCCCAATTCATGAGCGCGAGCGATCAATTTCTTGACATTTGCCGACGCACGATCCATTGCGGAAACCGGCCCGCCGGGAACACGAGAGCGGCGAAAACATGCATCTCCACCACCCGGCGGCACTTCATCATTACAATCAATGTGATCATTTACCTTCTGTGAAAGGAGGTTCTTAACAATGCTGCTTCCGCCCCACGGAACAAAGATCGCATCAAAGGCATTTGCCACACCGAGGAAATCTACACGACCACTTCGCATCGGTCCGACAATTTCCGGTGCATCGCACTGGAAAATTCCCATCACGCGTGTACCGCCATGCGTGGCACGATGCGGCATTTCCACCACAATCTCCGCCGAAGATAGTCCGGTGAAATACTTCCGTGCACCGGCATCTCCCGTATACATGACCGCAATGGGACGCTTATTCCATGCATCACATATGCGCCCGGAAAGCACACTGCGTCCACTTTCCTTCCCCACCGTAAGTTGTTGCGGCGTGTAATCCACCAATGTAGCATCTCGCCCATCATCAGTCAGCAAAATTGTCTGCGTCTCCGTCCGTGCCGTTCGATCCGCACGCACAAACCACACAATCAGCGCCACTACCGCGATACCGCCGAGTGCAATAAGAACCTTCTTTCGTTGATCCATAATAATATATATTAACGTCTTTACTTTTTATTATACACCATCTCCATCTCCGCCCATGACGGTCCACAGGATACATCCACCACCAATGGAACACGCAGACGTGCCACAGACTGCATTACCGCACGAATTGACGACACCACCTCCGATACATGTTCCCGATCCACTTCACATAAAATTTCATCATGAATTTGTAATACCATCGCTACTTGTGATGCGAAGTCTCGGTCAATACACTCTTGCACTCGCACCATTGCCAGTTTCATTAAATCCGCCGCCATACCCTGAATCGGCATATTGATTGCCTGGCGCTGCGCCCCGCGAACAAATGCGTCTCGCGCACTGTGCAGCTGCGGTAATGCACGCCGCCGCCCGAATGGTGTCTGTACATAACCGTGTGTGTGCGCAAATTCCACCGTCTCATCCATATAGGATTTTAATCCGGAAAATCGCTCAAAATACCGTGAAATAAAGTCTTTCGCCTCCGCAACGGAGATTCCCGCACTGCGTGCAAATCCATAGGCGCCCATACCGTACAACACACCAAAATTCAACGCCTTTGCCCGACGGCGCAATGTAGAGTCCACTGCCGCTCTCGGAATACCGAACACTTCCGCAGCAGTGGCGGTATGAATGTCCTCCCCCCGTTTAAATGCCGCACACAACACGGGATCACGAGACAAATGCGCCGCACATCGCAAGTCAATTTGCGAATAGTCCCAAGACACAAATGTTCGTCCCGGAGCGGGAACAAATGCCGCCCGAATACGCGCCGCATCCTCCGTACGCGTCGGAATATTTTGAAGATTGGGATCTGTAGATGACAACCGACCTGTTGCGGTCACCGCTTGCTGAAATGTTGTATGAATTCGCCCGTCCTCCGCCACAACACGAGGCAATGGCTCCACATACGTTGTAAGCAATTTATGTAACTGACGATACTCTTCCAATGCTGCGATTATTGGATGTGTATCATGCAAAAGTTCCAGTGTTCGGGCGGCGGTGGAGTATCCGCGTTTCGTCTTTTTAATACCGCGTGTGGGCAACTTCAATACATCAAATAAGATATGTGCAAGTTGTGATGGTGAGTTAGGATTAAAATCTCGGCCGGCGGCATCAATCACCGCTTGATGAGCATGGCGCACTCGTTCCGACAACTCTGTACGCACGTGCTCCAATACCGCCGTATCCACGGCAATGCCCGTCTGCTCCATCTGTGTCAATATCGGCACTAACGGAAGTTCCAACTCTTGCAATACCGTTTTTACAGACGCGGTGGGAAGTTGCGTCTTCGCTACGGCATCAATCTCCTCCGTGGCGCGCCGATAAATTTCCGGCAACGAATGAGCGCAGAGAGCGGCGGCGGCACGTGCATCATTGGGAAGGGAAATTTCTTTCCCCGTCATGATCTGCGCCACTCGCTCAATACTCAATCGCTCCCCTCCATGAAGAACGTACGCTTGCAATAACACATCACTATACGGTGGAGTGATCCGCGCCAATGTCATTCCCGCCATCTGTGCGGCACGCACAATCGCCTTCCAATCATAGGCTATATACATCGCCGCGTGCGAGGAGAGAAACGTTACAAACTCTTGTTGCACCGCCGCAGATTGTAAAGAAATATACTCCACCGTATCACCGCGAGATACCATAACTCCGTGCAATATCTTATCTTTTATCACCGGCGCCAATGCCACCATGTCCGCCGATGCCAATGCGTTCAGTGTTGCAACACCATCACTGCAAACCGTAAATGGTGTTGCCGGGTCGGGCTCTTCGGACATCTGTTCCTTTGGTAATCGTGATAGCAATGAAGAAAATCCTTGGGCGCGAAAATATGCACGCAAGCGAGAGTTTTCCGGCGCATATTTCATCGGTATTTCCGTACAGGAAATTGGAACATCGGTTCGAATCCGACCCAACTCACGAGAAAGAAAGGCTGTTTCTCGCGCCGATACCAATCGTGTGTGTACCGCTCCGGAAATATCTTCAATATGATCATATATTCCCTCCAAATCCGTATATTTTGTAAGAAGCGCCGCCGCCGTCTTTGCGCCCACTCCGCGCACTCCCGGAATATTGTCACTGCTATCTCCCGCCAACCCCTTAAAGTCCGCCAGCTGTGACGGCCACACACCATAGCGATCATGAACGGCATTCGCATCATAAATACGAGCATCTCGCAAACTTCGCCCAAATAAACGCACAGAAATACGAGGAGATACCAATTGTAATGCATCATGATCCCCGGTAATAATCACCACTGTCATTGATTCCGTTGTCTGTGTAAGACATTGTGCCAATGTTCCAATCACATCATCGGCCTCAAACCCGTCTACCGATACCACCGGAATTCCAAACGCATCCAATACCTCTCGCACCATCGGCATCTGCACACGCAAATCATCGGGCATTGCCGACCGCGTCGCCTTATATTGATCATACAGTGTGTGCCGAAATGTCGGCGACGATGTATCCATGGCGGCAACGGCATGAGTCGCTCCCACATCCGAAAGTGCGGACAGGATTGTTGATGCCATACCATATACTGCATTTACCGGCGTACCGTCCGGTGCGGTTAGTGGTGGAATTGCATGATATGCACGGTATATGATAGCGCTGATGTCCAACAGCGCCACACATGAACGGTTAGTTGTTGTCATTGGTTGTATTCTTTACACGCCATGGCTTCTCCTTTGCTTGTAATGCCGCTCCCACTTCTGATGCTGTCGGTGGTGGCGCGTCCACTGTTTGCCGCACGGTAACGCCGGCAGACTCGCTGGGTGGCGGAGATACCCGACTACACCCGCTCAATACAAAACTCAGCGCAATACCTGAGATACCAATGAGTATTCTACTCATACGCAACGAGTTAATGTTACCGTTCGAGATTTGTTCGATGTGTGTGCACAGTGGACACATAAACGAGGATGGGGCAACAGTGATGCAACTCGCTGCGCCCACTCAATAAGAATTAGAGCCTCCGTATCATTACACATTCCCTCCCAATCCAAATCCCGCAACGCATCCGCATCCACACGATATGCGTCAATATGATAGACGCGCGCAATTCCGTCAACAACGTTCGGAAGATCATAGCGAAGGATAATAGCAAATGTTGGAGACGGAAACGGTTCACGTGCCCCCAGTAAGGACAGTATGCCCTGAGAAAGTGTCGTTTTTCCGCTTCCAAGTTCTCCATCCAATGCAATCACTGATGCTCCCTCCGATCGGTGAACACGATGTTCAAACACTGTTTTCCCCAGAGAGCGCATGTTGTTCGCGGACGAGACGGGACGTAACACCGTAGGATATGGAGCTTTATTCATAAAACTCAATTGTTACTCTTCTTATCATACCATATACAATAATTGACTGATGAAAAGTTTATCTGTATAATATAAGTACTATGAGTACATCAGTACATGTCCCGGACGCACTCCGGGAGCTGTTCGTTGCCATTGCTGCCCACAGTTTTGTGGGCAGCAGGGGCAACCCGTCGTCGAACGACGGCGGCGGGTGGGCGTCAGCCCTGGGGGATACCCTCCAGGGTATTGAGGGAAACCTCATTGACGCCCTGGCAGGGCTTAGCCAGAAGAGCAGTGCGCTTCTGGCTGAAGCCTTAAAAATTCTGGAGGCCCAAGGAGAGGACCTCCTTCCTCGACTTGTCGCGGTCCTAAGCCGCGCTGAGCCGGGGAAAATGGGGGAAATCCTGGAGCAATGGACAGCTCCGGGTGCAGATGGCGGGATGCCATCTGCAATCGATGTAGCCACCAGAATGGTGGACTACATCGAAGCCGGCGAGGCAATTCATAACGCCTCGCCGAGAGCGGCGGTGAGACAAGGAGTCTCTGATGCCGCTTTAAGCGCCGCCGCATGGATGCGGCGGGTGGGCATAGCAGTAATACTGCTATGCTTGGCGATCATCATCACCCTCCTACGGTGGGTGCAATGATCGCCGACATCCTCCGCGCGATCTTCCGCGCTGGGGGATGGGCAATAATTGCTCTAATCGCAATTATTGCCACCCTTGTTGTAGGAGAATGGACACTCCTGCAACAAACAATTAACAAATCGGGAGATCATGAAGCGCTGCTGCCGCTGTTTGCGGTGGCGGCGCTTCCGATCCCGGTTGGGGTGGCGCTCGCTACCCTGGCAAGCGCAGCAACTGCAGTTGCTGCGATGGTGCCGGGTGGCGAGAGCCCATCCGGGATGGCACGCACAACATGGCGCGCTATCCTGCGATGGTCGGCAGGGTTAGCGGTGGTGAACACCGCCATCATCCTGCCGGCGCTCTGGCTGGACCTCACCCAACCAGGGCGAGGAACGACGTATACCATCGTCGTTATCCTCGCCCTGGTCATGGGGAACGCAGTAGTGGTTTTCCGCTACCGCGTTCCCCGGGTGGGGTTCCCGTGGAGGGCGTTAACCGCCCTGCTGCTGCTGTTTGCAGCAGCATGGTGGTTTCCGGGGCTGCTGGAATATGCCCTGGACGTCCTCCTTTCCCTCATGGAGTTTCTTAACTCCATGAGGTAGGCGTAGGGGGTGACACGGACGTCACCTCCCTACGCGAAGAAGTCGCCACGCAATGCGTGCCGACTTTTTTCATTTTTACTCTATACCAGAAAATTAAAAATCGCTCCGTCCACTCAATACACGCTCCACCGCCGTGATAATTATCAGCCCGGCAAGAGCAATAATCGTACCGATAATACCATACCTTAGCGCACGTTTTGCCCGAGTAATCTGCTCATCAACACCACCGGACACAAGGTAGAGAATGCCTGCAATTACGAATGATGCCACTGCCAATATTCCAACAATGACAAGAATTCCGCGCATAATCGCCGTAACAATTGTACTAATCTTTGTATTCTCCAATTCAGACTGACTGTTTACACATTTAACACCCTGGTTCCATGCACCCTGCCCCAGTGCTCCAACAATCGTATCAATTACTCCTCCACCACTCATATGCCCTCCCACTTGCGCTCCTTGGAATAAACAATTTCCATCCAAAACAATTGGTGCGGCAATCGTCATCCGCGCAGAAAATACGATACTGATACAGAAAGCAATAATTATTGAAACAATATGATATTTCATAAACTATAAGAAAAAGCTTGCAATTGTCTTTAGAATAACCATCGCCAAAGAAACAATGACGATTCCTATAATACTCCAAAGCAAACATCGCTTTGCATCCTCTGCACGCGCCTTATCACCGGCAGCAAACAAATAAGTAATCCCGCACACAATAATCGCGATCATCGCGATTCCACCAAACATCAGCACAATAAACCCCAATACATTGTCCACAATGGTGGAAACCTCCGTATCTGCCAATCCCGTATGCTGCGATGAAGGGATACACAGTGTCCCCTCTATAACACCACCGCTGGCGGCACATTCCGCCGGATCCGGGGCAACCGGAGAGGTCCCGCCGGGCGCGGCAAACGCCGGTGTCACCACCATCATCATAAGTATCGCCATGTATTGCCACCACCTCATAAGACCGGAACAATACCATGAGAAATCAGGGCAATAGACGCAACAATCGTATATGCCATACCCGCAACAATAATACCGATAATCGCATACATAATGCACTTCTTTGCAGCTCGTGCCTGTTCTTCATCACCGGCAGAAAACAAGTATAAAATCCCACAAATAACAAGTGTTACCATTGCCAATGCGCCGAACATAAACGCCAACCATCCCAACACTTGCGTTACAATAGTACTCATATCTTGATCAGAAAGTCCATGATCCTTTACACAAAGACCGCCAACACTTTCCGATCCGGCGGGACAAGGATATGCGGATGTCGCCAACGGCATCAGTGTCATTATTGCAAGAAGTATTCGGTATAACATAGTGAATAACCGCTAGAAATTTGAATCACCCTTTAAAATTGTTGTTAC
>CAYXCH010000017.1:0-8615 GCA_964463705.1 uncultured Pseudobdellovibrionaceae bacterium
GCGTTCCGGTGGAATCGGTGGAAGTATGCGTACATGCCAAAAGAGTC
Source organism: uncultured Pseudobdellovibrionaceae bacterium (assembly GCA_964463705.1). Lineage (GTDB taxonomy): Bacteria > Patescibacteriota > Minisyncoccia > Moranbacterales > JALVQA01. The sequence continues at coordinate 48 of CAYXCH010000017.1, forward strand.
CCTTCTTATAAATTGCCACCGGGAGAATTGGCACCTTCGCTTGACGTGCGATTACGACAAATCCTTTGCGCACCGTTGCTGTGCCATCCTTGAGTCGCTTCCGCCGTGTTCCGGCCGGGAATAGCCCGACAAAATGTCCATATGAAAGTGCACGAATTGCTCGACGAACAGTAGATGTGCCGGGCTTAATAATAATGCTTCCCGTATAGTGAACAAAAAATACGGATAGTGTTGTTAAGGTGTTTCCAAGAATTTTTTGAAAAATTGTTTTATGGTGGTATTGTTCTTCTTTTTGAACATAGTGCACTTTTTGAAAAGATGATTTTGCTACAAATCGTATATAACGATGGATTGATAAAGCATAAATAATTAATAATGGATCAAGATAACTTTCGTGATTTGCAATAATTACCGCATGTTTACGATGTGGTATATGTCGTAAATTATGAAGTTGTGTAAAGAAGCTGAAAGGAATCCACCAAAGTATCCAGAAGATAATATAGATAACTCGACGAGTAGTAAATTTTCCTAGTACAGATGCCATAAATAATCACAACCATTATGAAACAAAGTATAATAGCACAAAATACTACTTTTGTAAAGTACTATTTATAAATTGGTAGGGCTATTATTTCTGTCTTTCATAACTGGTAGAAATAATATGGATCTTTAGGGGTTCATAAGTTAGGCAAATGTTGTCTTCAGGGAATCCGGCAGCAATTAAATTTCGATGCATATCAGTATGTGTTCGATAAATCATTTTCCAATCAACAAATTTTGTGACGAAGCGTTGTTCCTTATTTGGTGCAACATTTGCAGTAATATACATTCCTCCGGGTTTAAGTATTGTGCGAATATGATGAGAAATGCTAATCATTTTCTCATCATCAAAATAATCCAACAACCCCACCATTTCCACAACATCAAACCGCATGCCGTGATTGTAAAGTTGTTTTACCGATGTTTCCGCCGTACCTTCTTGCCAAGAAATATCTACTGCCGCATCATCTCGAAGTCCCAGTTCTTGTGCCAACTGTTTACTGTATGCCAGCGCATCTGTTTTTTTATCTATTAGCAGAATACGAAATGATACATCAGGATACTCTGATCGAATTGTGGCAACACTTTCCAGAACGGCGCGGGCGGATCCGGATGCGATAGAGAGGACATGGAGTGTTTTTTCTCCACTGGTGACACGGTCTCGAAGATGATTAGTGATTGCATGGCGTACAAAGCGCAATCGGTTACGTACCGCTTTGGCGCTATTTGAGTTAAACCAGATACGTCGAGCAATACGCTCAAGGGGATATTTTGGACGGGAAACATTATTGCCTTTATGATAGAGGATTTCCAGTGCGTAGTGTGATGTACGGTGATCGGCAACTTCATCTGCCGCTCGATCTTTTGAGATGTGTGGACGAAGCCGTGTTGGTAGAGTATTGAGAATTGGAATGAGAATAATATTAATTATACGTCGGATTCCATGCTCATACTCATAGTCTATATTAGAATTATTATCAATTGTATAATGTGCCATAATATAAAAATATTAAAAATGCAAAAATTACGTCACAATCTTCTTAATGATTGTCAATGTTTCTTCCGGATTGATGTGGTTTTGGACATGAGTACCATCAAGATTATGTATGATAGCTCCAACAGTATAATGTCGGAGCATTTCCGGTGAAAATAGGCGGTCGTTATTATATGCAATTATATGGATAGGAATCTTGTACCTTGTGAACAGAGTGCCCATTTTTGTAATAATATCAGATTTAGAAATTCCATAAGCTGTTAGAAAGAGTGTTAAAATATTCCTAATGATATATCGCAAGGAAGATGTATAGTATCTGTGCATTGCGGCATTATGGAGAGATTGTCTGTAGCGATGTTGGAAGTAATAAAAGAATTTTTTTGCTAGCGTATAAAAAGTATTTTTTACAATACCGGCTGGTGCCAATAAAGTAACTGTTTCCGTTTGTTGAGGGAGGTTTTCACTGAGAAGTATGCCAGTAATCGCCCCTTCAGAGTGTGCAATGATGTGGAATTTTTCTATAGAGTTGTCGTAGTATTTATAGAGAAAATTTACAATAGCGTTTGCCCGAACGTGTTCTGTTAAGCAGACAGAATCTTGAGTTTTTTCTTGTTTTTTATACGCATAAAAATCACGGAGCCGAAAACAAAGGCGTGTATAGTCCGGTACAATAGTGGTACGCCTTAAGTTTTTTGATACTGTTTCTGCAAATATATTTGCTTGTTCCGGCGGCTCACCCCATCCAGGAATCACAATAACCGGAGATCCTGAAAACTCCTTACAGACAACTGTGAACATAACGTCACCAAATGGTGTTGTTACGGGGTGTTGTAGTGTTTCTAGGCAGTCAGAGTTCAGCATTTTGTGCCATGTACCATCAATTAATCCAATATATCTCCCCCCGATATACCCTACATTTTCTGTATATCATAAGGTATATAAAAATACAATATATCTGCATATTGTATGTGATATAATAGCCTCATGGATATCATATCACTTATTGCCGAATTTAATGCGCTTAATTTAGGGAGCTTTTTTGCGACGGCAAGTTTAGTAAACGGAATCGTTGCACTGGCGGCCGGGTTGGCAGTGGCTCGTTATGTTGGGAATTATCCAAATCCCAATCGCCTTTTTGCTGCATTTATGTTTTCCATTTCTCTATGGAGTATTGGATACTTTTTTTGGTTGAGTTCAAGCGATATTGATGAGGCGATAATGTGGGTTCGTATTCTTAATATTGGTGCGGCACTAATTCCTGTGCTGCAATATCATTATGTATTACGGGCATTTAAATTATGGCGCCGATGGACGCTGCCATTTGGATATATAATGGCAATATTTTTTGCAGTAGTACCGTTTACATCATGGGGATACCTTTACATAGATGGCATGGATAGTATTGCCGGTTTTAGATATTGGCCACATGCCGGACCATTATACATACTGTATATTATTTTTGGGTATGTCTTATATTTTGTGCTATGTATTTATGAGTTGGCGCGATTATATTATTATCGCAAAAAGGAACAGAATGTTCGTGGAGCGGCACGTCAATTGTTTTTTGCAATCTCTCTAGCATCTGTATCTGGACTAACAAACTTTCCATTATGGTATGGAATTACCGTGATTCCATATGGTAACCTTCTCATGCCGGCATATATTTTTATTTTTCTTTATATTATTTATCGATATAATCTTCTTGGCATCAAGCATGCGCTGGTAACAATTGCAATGACAGTTGTGGGAGCATTTCTCCTTGTTCGTGTTGCCATTGACTTTTTTATTCCTGAATCTATTTTAACGAAAGTAATGGTAGATTTTATTATGATAGCGTCTTTCTTTTATTTTTCCCAGTTGGCGAGGCAAATGTTTATCAGTGAGCGATATCTCCACAAAAAATATAAGGATCTGGCAAAGAAGTTGGAGGAGGCAAACGAACGTTTGCGGAAGCTGGATAAGCAGAAGTCTGAGATGTTATCTATTGCGGCGCACCAGTTGCGCACACCATTGACTGCGATGAACGGGTATATTTCATTGATTATTGAGGGTGATGTAGGAGAGGCGCTGGGATCGCAGACGCGTATTATGTTGGTAAAAGTATCGCGGGCGGTAATGCGACTGAGTTTACTGGTAAACAACCTGCTAAATATGTCGCGTATTGATGATGAGCGCATGCAGTATGCTATGCGGCCGATGCGAGTGGAAGGGTTATTGCGAGAGGCGGTGGAAATGTTCCGTGTTGTGGCGAAAGATCATCAATTGACACTGGAATTACAACTCCCCGATACACCGCTGCCGAAGATTATCGGTGATGAGGGAAAGCTTCATGAAGTGGTGGTCAATTTGATTAACAATGCTATCAAGTATACCAAGCAGGGCGGAATTATTGTCCGTGCATGGGTGGGGGGAGAAGAGGTATATTTTAGTGTCAAAGATACGGGTGTCGGATTATCACGGGAGGATGCCTCACATTTGTTTCAAAAATTCTCTCGAGCGGACCATGACGGGATGAACACGGAGGGAGCCGGTTTGGGGTTGTATGTATGCTATAACATTGTGCATGATCATGGCGGTCATATCCATGTAGAGTCCGACGGTCCGGGGAAAGGAACGGAGTTTATTGTGTCTTTGCCGTTAGCGGCAACATCACCGGCAACATCTTCATCGAAAGACTCATCGACATCGTAGCTGCCGGTTGTCAAGCATGTGATTCTATTGGGACGCGTCGGCACAAAAATCCCGCATCGGTATCGGTGGGACGCACAGTTTTAGATGGCATAAACAATTCCGCATCGCATGGAGCGTACTGTGTTCCGTTACGTGCATCGTGGCAAATGGCATCTCCGTGGGAGAGACGTAGTCCGGTACGTACAGGGTGTACGCACCACTGAAATTCTTCACCAACACGAATGGAGGCAACGGTCTCATATGCTGTTGTCGGCTGTTCTTTATGGCGGGGTGGCAATAGGGAAGAGTCGATTATTTCATAGTGTGCAAGGAGGGAGAGAATATGAGTCATTGCAACATCTTTGGCATGGTTATCCGTATGATTACCACATTCTACCGCAATGCCATGTCCGTTGTTTCGTTGGACGCACTCCATCAGTGTGCCACCAATATGTGCCGTATCGTAGTAAAACATCATTGGCACAGCGGCAATCTGTTGTGCCAATGCTCGTGTTGCGGGATTGGTTTTGTCACAAATGGCAATACGAACATTTCCAATGGAAACAGAATGTAAGTCCAATGCGGCGGTGCAATGCATAGTTTTCATAAAGGTATCCATTGCGAGAGCGCGTGCTCCTTCCACAGTGTTGGGATTGGGGGAAGTATCGAATGCACGGTTGAGATCTGTCTCCATATAACGGACGTTTGCGCGGAACGCATCCGGATTTCCCAGTGTGCAAAAGATCGTTCCGCGGTGTATTGTAATTTGTCCATTGCGAACAGCTCGCACAAACTCGGCAAGGGCGATGGCTCCGGCGGGCTCATTGCCATGTGTGGCGCCGATCAACCAGATGCGATCTCCATCATGTGCGCCCTGCAGTGTTATTGTGTGTGAGAGCCCCGCAGTGCAATGTGGCGAAAACATATCAAGAATATCTTGGCGATAGGAAGGGGTTTGTGACATAGGGTAAAGCTTATACGGTGGATGTTCTTCGCTTATTATATGGCACTTGCGTTTTTTGTACAACGTGGTATACTGTGTCCTGTATATATCAGATGGCGGCTATCGTTCAATGGTAGGACATTGGGTTGTGGTCCCAAGAATGAGGGTTCGATTCCCTCTAGTCGCCCATAGGAGCTGTAGCTCCGGTCCGCATCGTTAGCTCAGTTGGTAGAGCACCTGGCTCTTAACCAGAGGGTCGGAGGTTCGAGTCCTCCACGATGCACAATGCGGCGCGTCACATGGTGGCGCGCGTTTTATTTTGTGTTGTTATGCTATCATGTACGTATGACGCAAAAGGCACAAACGGTACAGATTGGGTGGTGTTTGGGCGGTGGGTCCGCTCGCGGATATGCGCTATTTCCCATTGTGCGAGAACTGGTACGCTTGGGCGCCGTACCGGATGCCGTTGCCGGGTGTAGTGCCGGGGCGATTATCGGTGCGTACTATTGTTTGCATGGAGAAGTGGAGACATTGCTAGAGCATGTACGACAGTGGCGGCGACGGGATTTTTTGCGATTGGTGGACATGAATAACCCACGTACATCGCTGATTAAGGGGAAGAAAGTTTATGCATTTCTTTATACGCTATACGGCGATGCTACATTTGAAGATTTGCGCACACCATTGGTGGTGGCGGCAACACGATTGCCGGATTTTGCGCCGGTCCACCTAACAACGGGGCGGGTTGTGGATGCGGTGATGGCAAGTATTTCCATTCCCGGAATCTTCCCACCGTATACAATCGGGCAGACCTATTATGTGGATGGACAGGTTACACAACATGTGCCGTATCACGCACTGTTTGAAACGTTTTCGCCGGAACGCGCCATCGCTGTAGATCTTATTTGCGGTGTTTCGCGTGCCGGGTTGCGGACGCCCGACGTCTCGTTGCGCGCAATAGATGTGTTGTTCGGATCTTTCTATGCCATGATGCAAACGGCAAAGATTCCTCAAGATATTGCCGACCGAACATTTACGATTGTTCCGCAATGGGCGAACGCAAAAATCAGTTCCGCTACACAGTTTGATAAAATTGATCAACATTACGCCGCCGGTGTCCGCGCCATTGCCGATTGCCGTGATGAACTGTGTCAATACTTGCAATAGGGTGGTTCCGGTACTACCTCTAACCGTTGCTAGCAGCAGTCGCGGCGGCGCGGGCGGTGTCGCGACTTCCGAAAAAGAACGGCGCTCGTTGGTGGATGGTGCGGAGTGGCGTGTCCAAGAGGCGAGCGCCATCGGTGGTAAGTGCCGCACCGCCGCTCGCTTCCAGTAGCGCAGCGAGGGGCGCTCCTTCATAGAATAAACGGAGGCGTCCGTCGGGATGTTCAGCATCGGCGGGATAGGTGAAGACACCGTCTCCTTTGAGGAGTATATGATTAATATCGGTGACAAGCGCTCCACTATAACGCAATTTGTATCCGTGAGCGATACAGTCATCAACGAACGTTTTATAGGCGGTGTTTTTGGTGCAGGCACGCAAGTTGCCCGGGGCAAAGTGTTGTGCCGTTGCGGCGAGTGGTGGCAACGTACGTACAAAGAGGAATGTCCCCACTTCATCCAGCTCAAACAGTTGCGGAGCGCTACCGTCAATTGTCACGGTAAGTGTAACGCGCGGTCCGTAGAGAACGGTAACGGCGGCACGCAAGTGAGTGCCGACGGCGACATCGGTCGGCATTCGGTCCCATATACCGATAATGGAGCCGAACGTAATATTGGCATCGCCCACACTTCCTCCATCGTACGGATCAAATGCTACGCAGTAATCTGCCCGTGCCGTCGGGACGGTAATGTAATCGGTGCGCTCTTCACTTGCGATGGTGCGTACACATTCTGTTGCTTGCAAGGCATTTACAAAGATCGTGTCCGCCGTAATATCCAGTGCGCTCTGAGTATCTCCACTAGCATTGTCATTACCGTCTTTAATGGTGTCACGCATGCGGATAGCGGCGTTGATATATCGAGCGCTGTCGGCAATGGCGGAAATAATGCGAGCGCAATGTTCTTCTTGGGTTCGCAGAACGTGAGAGAGTGTGTGCATAGGATGTCACTATTATTTGGATGGTTATAAAGTGTGCCGACAGCGGCATTATGGTATTATACCATTATGACTCAACGACGTTTACCATGGTGGATCGGTGCGCGAAGTTGTTTGCAATCGGAGCGTATGTTCGGGAAGTGGACGGCGAAGCGACGACTTCATCTCTGTTTGCTGTTCCGTCGGAGTGTGGTGGCACTGATGGCGGTAGCATTAACGGTACCGACGGTATGGATTGTTCGTGATGTTTCTGCGGGAGCGGAGAAATTGCAAGGGGCGACAGTCGCAATTTATGCAGTGGATGTGGCGGCGGCGATTGTTATTGTCTGTGCGCTCCTGTGTGCGAGGGAGCGGCTAATGACAACAGTGCGAACGGCGTGGCGGCGGCTTCCCGGTGTGGTTGTGAGCGCCGGTGCGCTCGCATTGTATGGTGCGGTCAGTACGGTGTGGGCAACGGATGGAATGTTGGCAATGCAGTGGACGGTGCGCTGGGTGCTGGTGTTGGGGGTAATCGTCTCTCTGGTGGCATTGCGTGTACGCCTTGTGAGTATGATTGCAGTGTTCACGCTTGCAATGGCGGTACAGAGCGTGGTGGGAATAGAGCAGTTTGCAACACAGGAAGTGGTGGCGAATACATATCTTGGGACATCGGCGCATCGCAGTGTGCCCGGATACATGGGTGTGATCGAAACACCGGAGGGGCGAATTTTGCGAGCGTACGGATTTCAATCTCATCCGAATATTTTTGGCGGATTGGCGGCGGCGGCGATATTGGGTGCGGTGTACGTGGCATCTACACGCCGTGCGTTGCGATGGGTATTTCTTGGAGTGGCGCTCCTGTGTACGGCGGGCGTGCTGGTAAGTTTTTCACGAACGGCAGTGGCGACAGCAGTCATCGGCGGTGTGCTGTTGGCGGCGTTGTTGCCTCGGGTTCGGTGGGCGATTGTACCGGTGGGTGGTGCGTTGGTGGTGATGGCACTGGTGCTTTCACCGGTATGGTCATCGCGAGTGACGGGGGATGCACGGTTGGAGCGTCAGTCCGTATCGGATCGGATGACACAATACACACAGGCGTGGACAATGATTGCCTCCCATCCGTATCGTGGTGTAGGCGCGGGAAACTATGTTGCAACACTATATGAACGGGATGCGACGCATGGAGCGTGGACGTATCAATTTGTACATAATGTGCCGGTGCTATTTATCACGGAGTTTGGTGTGGTAGGGGGGTTGTTGTGTCTTCCGGCGCTGTGGTCGGTGATAAAGAGGCGCTCACTTCGTCGTCGGACGGCGGCGCTTTTGTTGGCGGGAGCCGCGCCGTTG
>CAYXCH010000018.1:0-23406 GCA_964463705.1 uncultured Pseudobdellovibrionaceae bacterium
TTTATCATCGGCATCTCAGAAATATACAATACGTCGCACAATGTATATTATACGACATTATAAAGAGAAGTTTTGAGAGAATAATAAAGAAAGTCAAAAATAACAAGAGTTTTAAATCTGATTCTAAATTTAAAAATATCCAAAATAAAAACTATAACTATAACGGATATGACGGAGACTCCAAGACAATAAAAACCACTTTGGCCCTAAAAAATCCCGGCGTATATCTCAATACTTTATATGTTTTAAAATAACCGAATTATAAGCATATCAAATACCTCCTTATATATTTGATATTAATATTGGGACTTGTACCCTCCATGTACCATAAAACAAATTAACATAATGTGTATCCCTATCTATATCCTTCATTGAAACTCATAACAGTTATTCAATGATTTAATCATTTAAATATACTGATTAGTGATTTTGTATATTAGGACAAATTTTTCATCATTAAATAATAAACATGATGATCATTACACTCACCAAGCGCGCAATTGCCAATAACTTCCTAGATAGAATATGCTTTTGTTTATTAATTTAGAATACTATTTCATGCCCTTGCCGATATATATCTGCCCTATCAAAATATTATGCGACATATGATATAATAAAACGGCAATTACTCATGTACACGTGTGCATATTATTTGCGGCATGAAGTAAACACTAAACTCTCACACTGTCTTTTCTGATGATAATAATCAGAAATGACGTTTGCCTTCAAGACTGATTTCCCATCTTCCGATAGATAAATACTGTCATGAAAGCGACAATATTTCCGATATAGTTATGTAATTATGATTTCACTTCAACGCCTTTATGGCTTTGCAATAAGCCATCGCCGGTATGTTCTTGTCATAAGTATTGCAATGCTCGGCGCGCTGGTTGCTCATGGATTTCACAGTGGCGCAATTCGCAATGTGATTGTAACACTGGTTTTCCTTTCCGGTATTGCACGTTATACGCTGTATCGTTACTCTACGGAGACACTGCCGGACGATGATTCTCTTGCATCACCCTCCCCCGGTCCGCGACGGCAATATTGGGCAGCGGTACTGATTAGTGCGGTACTTTTTACGGGCTTTGGACTTTATCATATCGCACAACAATCACTCGTTGATGAGCCGCTATGGTTGTATAATCGTATTCCGAAATACTGGAAAAATCTTGCGGAACGTGATTGGCATGGAACACGTGTATCGGATAAACCCGGGACAACGGTGGCACTGATTAGCGGTATTGGACTTTTTGTAGACGATAACTATACAAAATATCCACTATACAAGCACTATGATTATACACAAAACGGTCAACATGGACTTTCCATTGAACGATTTTTTGCCGCTCACCGAATACCGCTGTTAATTGTCGCCGCAATCAGTATCATCGCATTTTTTGTTATTTTGCGACCACTTATCGGCGATCGTCCCGCAGTATTTGCCGCACTCCTTATCGGTACACAGCCACTGCTTTTAGGAATGAGTCGCATCGTTAACCCCGACGCCATTTTATGGATTGTCGCTCCGATGACGCTGTTAAGTTTTACAGCGGCCCTAATTGCGCCCACTGCACAACAACGGAAACGATATGTCATCGCAACCGGCGGACTGTTTGGTGCGGCATTGCTAACAAAGTACGTTTCCAACATTCTTCTCATTGCATTGCCGATGGTTATTGTTCTTGCGGCACTATCCGCTCGTCCATCATTACCGGTCCTCCGGCGCGGACTGTGGGCGTTTCTTTCCACCGTTGTGCTGGCGCTACTGGTTATCGTTGCCGTCTATCCGTACACATGGCCGCATCCCATAGACAAGCTTCTCAAGCTTACACTATTCTCACAAGCATTTGGCAAAGATACACACACATTGGAAATTCTCATTGTTGGTGCGCTTGTGTGCGGTGCGGGAGCAATCGCACTTGCACATCGCTGTGCACGCCGGCGACAATGTCTGTCAATCGCTCATCTATGGGCCACCCTTCAACGAACACAACTGGTACCTCGCATTGTTGCATTAGTTGTCCTGTTAGCATTTGGCGGAACACTCTGGACCATTGCCACCGGAACGCTGGACATTGCCTCTATCATGGCCTCCCCAAAATCGGCTTATCGGGAAGTCGGAACAGTGGGATTGTTGCTTGCTGCGCCCTACCCTCTTCTTTTTGGAATGACGCTACCGGCACTGACTGGTAGTATCATTGCGCTTCTATTACTCTTATGTGCTCCCTATCGGCTCTCGTCTCGCATTCGCCTTACACTAACCGTAATTGGTGTATTCTCGTTGCTATATGCGTTGGGATCGGCGATAAATACTGTTGCTACGCCGCTTCGGTATCTCATCATGCTGTTTCCCCTGTGGATGATTGTGGCGGCGGTGGGAATACACTATGCGCTGCAACAGATTCGCACCGGCATGATTGCAGTAACACTGCTTATCTATGGCGCGGCGGTACTGATATGGAGTGCACCACACTATTTCAGTTACGCCAATCCGTTATTGCCACAAACCCTACTCTTAAACTATAAAGACATGGGAGACGGCTCCTATGAGGCTGCACAATACCTTAATGCACTCCCCAACGCGGAATCATTGGTGGTTTGGACTGATAAGCGCGGTGTCTGTCGTATTTTTGTGGGACAATGCACCAGTACACTGGATTTTAAACGATATATTATGGAAGAATGGCAGCCGGATTATTATATTGTTTCTGCCGGACGAAAACGAAAAGTTACACGCACCGTCCAACACAAATATGGTTATAATCCCCGATATTTAATTCGCTTTGATTACCTCTACAATGATGATGTTCCTCGTGTATTTGAAATCCATCCGGCACGTCATCGCGGAAATTTTATCCGCATCATTCGTGCTACAGATATTGACATCTCTCACACGCAACAAACTCAATAACTCAAGCGGCCTTCTTTGTTGCAGCGGCACGTATCAGCCCAACAAACAACGGATGCGGAGCCAGTGGACGAGATTGAAACTCCGGATGAAATTGAGCAGCGATGAAATATGGATGAATTGTCGTCGGAAGTTCGGCAATTTCCATCAGCGTCCCATCCGGTGAAGTGGCACTGAATACCAAGCCGCTCTCTCGCAGGCGATCCACATATTCCGGATTTACCTCATAGCGGTGACGGTGACGTTCACTAATCTGATCACGCTCATATAATGTGTGTGCAAGTGTATCCGGCGCTATGTGCGCATCATACGCTCCCAATCGCATACTTCCACCGTAATCATTACGTTCCAATTTTTTTCGTTGCTCTTCCAATATATCCACTACCGGATGTGGCGCATTGGCATCTACCTCTGTTGTATGCGCACCTTGTAATCCACTCATCGCTCGCGCATACTCAATAACCGCCAACTGCATTCCGTAACAAATTCCCAAAAATGGCAACGCCTGAGTTCGTGCGTGAGCAATCGCCGCAATCTTTCCCTCAATCCCGCGCGTCCCGAATCCGCCGGGAACAATCAGCGCATCCAATGTGCTCAATTCCGTTGCACATCGTTCCGCATCCTCCTCATACGCCGCACTGTCCAACCAGACCATTTCCGCACGAATACCGACAGCAGCGGATGCATGACGAACAGCCTCAATAACACTAATGTAACTGTCCGTTAATACATAATCCCCTGTCGCAAAGTATTTCCCGGCAATACCGATTCGTATGGAGGGAGCGGTAGATAGCGCCTCAATACGGCTCATCATATCCTCCCAAGCAGCGGCACGATCCGTACGTTCTCGGGCTTCCAATCCAAAATGTGAAAGTAATTGCTCCGGCAGATGTTGTTCCTCCAATACGCGCGGGACAGCATAAATACTTTCCACATCCGGCGCACTGATAACATTGGCAACATCTACATCGCAAAACATGGCAATCTTTTCCTTGCGCTTATCATCCAATGGGCGCTCCGCCCGCGCAATAATAACGTCCGCTTGAATCCCCGTACTATTCAATATTCGCGCCGCCGTCTGTGTCGGTTTTGTCTTCATCTCCCCCACCTTATCGGGAATCGGCACATAGCTGACAAGAAGGAAACACGTCTGTGCATCGCTTTGCCGACGAAGCATCCGCGCCGCCTCCAAAAACAATACATTTTGATACTCACCAACCGTCCCGCCAATTTCCACTACGGCAATCTCCGCGCCGCTCTTTTTCACCGCTCGCCGAATCCGACGAATAATCTCCTGCGGAATATGTGGCACCACCTCCACACACTGTCCACCATATTCCAAATTACGCTCTCGGGTAATAACACTCTGATAGACACGACCTGTTGTCATATAGTTATCCCGTGTCAAATCACGATCCAAAAACCGCTCATAGTTCCCCATGTCTTGATCCGTCTCGTCACCATCGTTCAATACAAACACCTCTCCATGCTCTGTGGGATTCATCGTGCCGGCATCCACATTGATATACGGATCAATTTTCAGTGCAGTCACCTCATATCCACAATCCTGCATTAACTTTGCCACAGAGGCCGATGTTACACCCTTCCCCACACCACTCATTACACCACCGATAACAAAGATAACACGGAGTGGTGTACCGGTTGCATCTGATGTTTGTGTCTGTATTGACATAGGTATGTATATTAGAAATGAATATTTTATTCAAAGAGAAGGGGGTGCGATGAGCACCCCCGGAGTTGTACATTTATCATTTTCGTTATGCGCCGGTGACTGTGACGCGAACTGTTGCAATGTGCTCGCTATCAAAGCGTAAACGAACCGTATGATCACCCAACGTTTTAATTGCCTCATCAATGACAATAACATCAGGTGACACCGTCTCATCAATCAATGCGCTCAACTCGGAAGCAATTTGCGTTGCATCAATGGCGGCAAATAGAGTGTTTCCATCATGCTTTGCACTAACGGTAATAGTTTTTCCGTCCAGAAGCCGTGTAATTCGCTCCGCCGCCTCCGCCTGTGCTCGGCGTTGCGCCTCCCGCTCTTCTTGCTGTGCGCGATGTCGTGCAATCTGTGCCGGCGTAGCGATAACCGCTCGCTTATGGCGCAACAAATTGTTCCGTGCAAATCCGTCCGATACCGTGCAAACGTCGCCGCGACGTCCGCATCCTTGAACATCTTGCGTCAAAATAACCGTAATCATATACTCCTCATCAATTCCAATAAAAACACTCGGCGCGGTATGCGCGAGATGTTGGGGTGGAGGGATTCGAACCCCCGCATCACGGGACCAGAACCCGTTGCCTTACCGCTTGGCTACACCCCACCAATACGCATTTCATCATACCCAATAATTCCAAATCACGCAAGACGCCAATCAGGTACGCAAATAGCGCCGAATTGCGATCATGCCGGACAACATGCCCAAAACAATTCCCGCAATCAGTGTAAGAAATACGATATCCCATGCATAATGTAATGCCACTGCAAAGAGAGAAACATCACCGAAGAAATCTCGTAAAAACGGTGAAATGACGTACGTCACGATACCCAACAAAACAATCGTTGCCAAAGCGGCGGCAATTCCGTAAAAAATCCCCTCAAATACCGACGGAAGACGAACATAGGTATTGGACGCTCCCACCAGTCGCATCACCTCAAACTCATGCCGTCGCGCAAACATCGTAATTCTCACGGTATTGTAAACCATAAGAATTGCAATCGTCACAAATACGGCTCCCAATGTCATTCCCAATTTCCGCGTAAGTGACAGCATCGTATTGATACGATTGATAATGTCTTGATTTTTGGAGAAATTTACATCAACGATGTCATTCTCATACTGTGACGTGTGCAACAACTGATTGATGGCATCGTAGTGCACGGGATCTGTTGCTTTGATAACCAGTGCGCTATACAGAGGATTTTCTCCATCCTTCTCAAACATCTCCAACGCTTCGCGAATAACCGGATCGCGTGTCGTATCTTTAAACTCTCGCAACGCTTCCTCTCGCGGCACATAGGATACTTCGGCAATTTCCGTGATGCTCCGCAGCTCTGTCGCAATCTCCTCCACTCGTTCGGGTGTCACACTGGGATACATGTACGCACTGATTGTAACATTATCTTGAATACCGCGCAGGACAAATGTTCCCGCCGCCACCAACAGAAACGTCATGGCAATAATGGACAGGGATAGTGTTAATACGCTAATCGTCGCAAATGACAACCATCCGTCGCGATACACACTGCGCAATCCTTCACGGAGTGTGCGATAGAGTTTAATCATGCGTGTCTTGCTTCTGCTCATAGAGTCTTCATTACTTCATCAAATCGCGTAAACACCGCTTTGATGGTCACGAACAATCCTTCCGCGATCCAGTGTAATTACTCGCCGATTGATACGATCCACAATGTTTTTATTGTGTGTCGCCAACAACACCGTCGTTCCAAACTCGTTGATTTTCAGCAATAACTGAACAATTTCCCATGTGGAAATCGGATCAAGATTTCCGGTCGGCTCATCGGCAACAATAACTTTTGGACGATGAATTAACGCTCGCGCCAATGCCACTCGTTGTTGCTCCCCGCCGGATAACTGCCGCGGAAAGAATTCCATCTTATCCTCCAAGCCGACAATTTCCAAAATCTGTGGCACCTCTTCTTCAATTTCCGCATTCGGCGCTCCCTGCACTTCCAATGCATAGGCAACATTTTCAAATACCGTACGGTTTTGCAACAACTTAAAATCTTGAAATACCGTCCCGATATTGCGCCGATAGAATGGCAACAAATGACGCTTGATCGTATTTAGCGCCCGCCCGTTAAAATAGACCGTTCCCGCTGTCGGCATATCTTCGGCATATACCATGCGCAGTAACGTACTCTTCCCCGCACCACTGGCACCGACAATGGAAACAAACTCCCCGGGCATTACGGAAAACGTTACATTCTCCAATGCAACAAATTCCCCCGGAAAAACGCGTGAAACGCCATCAAATGCGAGTATTGGCACCGTAGATTCGGTGACTTCTGTTGGTGATTGCGTCATGTATCTCTTTATGTTTTGTCTGATGTATCGGTATCGGTTTCCAGTATAGCATGATTATTGCGAGCATGAAAGTGAAGTGCCGCCGCAATCGCCGCATCCAAATCTCCATCCAATACATCTTGTATATTTACCGTTTCATAGCCGGTGCGATGATCTTTAACACGCTTATACGGATGCAGTACGTAGGAACGAATCTGCGTTCCCCATGCCGCCGTCGTTTGCGTTCCGCGCAATGCTCGCCGTGTCTCCGCTTGCTCTTCCAGCCGGCGCTGTAACAATCGTCCGCGCAAGATCCGCATCGCCTGCTCTTTATTTTGCAATTGTGAGCGTTCGTTTTGGCACGTCACCACAATACCTGTCGGGATATGAGTAATGCGGACAGCACTATCGGTGGTATTGACGCTTTGTCCGCCCGCCCCCTGTGAACGGTACGTATCAATGCGTATATCACTCGGCGCAATTGTCGTATCCGTATCATCTTCCAGCACGGGAAGCACTTCAACGCGTGCAAACGATGTTTGCCGCAAATTATCGGCATTAAACGGTGATAGCCGTACCAGCCGATGCGTACCGTGTTCTGTACGCAACATTCCATATGCATACTCACCGCGCACCTCTATTGTGACACTCTTGTAGCCCCCCTCGGCACCCGGGGACGCGTCTAATTTCCTCACCGCCCACCCATGACGATCGGCAAACCGTGTGTACATACGCAACAGCATCTCCGCCCAGTCTTGCGCATCTGCTCCGCCGGCACCGGCAAAGATTGTCAATAGTGCATCATGATCATCATAGGGTTCACTTAACAACAACTGTGTTTCCAGCGCATCCAGCGCGGTCCGCAACGTGTTGTACTCTTGCACATAAAGCGCCAGTGTATCATCGTCACCCTCATCATCATCGTCCACCAGCGTACGCAACTGAGCGATTTCCGTCTCCATTTGCTCGTGCTGACGTTCTTGCTTTTTTAATGATTCCAATCGTTGCGCAATCTGACCGGCGCGCTGTGCATCATCCCAAAACCCGTCCGCCATCATCTGTTCTTGCAACTGTACAATGTTCGCCCGCCGCCGATCGGGATGAACAATCTCATTGATATGCAAAAGCCGACGCTGCAAGTGTTCCACCGCCGTACGCAATTCTCCCCACGTTTGCAATGTTTGAGATGTTGTCATCGCTCTCATCATATCACAAGTATGTGGTATGATAAAACGATGTCATACACTTATATTTACGATGTTGTACCATTTACCGCACTACCGCTTCATCGAGAGCCGGTGTTGTGGTATGGCGGAGAGGAACGATTGCCAAATGGGACCGTGGTTCGCATACCGCTATTTCGTCGCTCCGTCACCGGCGTGGTTCAACGCACACGAACATCACGAATCACGCGAGGAAGTACCGTTCGTATCCGCCCCATTACACAAGTAATCCATCGAGAATATTTTACACCGTCACAGTGTGCGCTGATTGAATCTGTCGCCGCTCTGTACTATGCACCACTCGGAACGGTGTACGCACAGGCATTTGTTCCACCCACCGCCCGACGAGCATCCCGTGCCGAATCGCAGGAGAACATCACCGATGCCCCGACAGATTCTCTTGCCGTTAGTGAGCGGGCAAAGGAAATTTTTTCTCATCGAGCATTCTCTTATCATCTCCTGCGTGATACCGGCGATAAAGAGCGTTTGGCTGTTATCGCCACCGCCGCTCAACATGCCCGAACCGCTCAACAGACACTACTTCTCCTTGTGCCGGAAATCCTCTTGGCAACAGTCCGGACACAATGGCTCCGTACCCATGGATTTCGCACGGCGTGTATTCATAACAAAGTTGCCGCCGGTACTCTGTGGCATATCTGGAACGGTATTCGGGACGGTGCATATGATGTGGTGATTGGCACCAAAAAAGCTTTATTTGCCCCCTATACCAATCTCCATGGAATTATTATTGATGAGGAACATGCCATCGGATTCAAACAATGGGATCGTACCCCGCGGATGGATGCGCGAACCGTCGCCACATTTATATCCAAACGACATCGCGTGCCATTATGTGCCCTATCCACCGCTCCTCGTATAACCCGCACCGTTCCGTCCCCACTGGGACCCCCTCATACACGCAGCACCATAACACTGGTGGATATGCGTGCCGTCTATCGGGAGGCGCTACGTCGTCGCAATACTCGGCGCCCGCCGCGCGCCGCTCTCTTTGCGCCGGAAACAGTAACACAAATACAAGAAACGGTAAAACGTGGACACCAGGTCATCGTATTCTTCCACCATAAAGGAAAGAGTGCATTTTCTTTATGTCAACAGTGTGGAACATTGCTGGTATGTCCACACTGTGATCGAGCACTGGTAATGACACCGCAAGATACCTATGAGTGTAACCATTGCACATTTCATACCGATGTGTTTGCGCGATGTGCAAATTGCGAGGGAATGCAATTTCGCAATATCGGATACGGGACGGCGCGAATTGAGCAGTTTTTGCATCGCCATGTTCCCGATGCCAACATTACACGAATTGACGGACACAGTATGCGCGGAACACATGCTGCACAGGACGCACTGCGCGCATTGGAGTCTGCGGATATTATTGTGGGAACACAAATGGCATTGCGACCGTGGCACCGAACCCGTTGCGCTCTGGTTGTGATTGTAGATGCCGATGCTCTGCTCTCCCGCCCGGATGTATTTGCAGATGAGCACCTCTACGCCACCATCGCCAATGCCGCCGCCATAACACACCGTCATCATGGTACGGTAGTGGTACAAACATACAAGCCTGACTACTATGTTTTTCCCCTTGTACGAGATGGACGCTATGACGCCTTTCGTAAACATCTCTTACGTGCCCGACGAATGCGATCCTACCCTCCGTATTGTCGGATGATTCGTCTTGTTATCCGACATGCAAATGAAGAACGATGTCAGACACTGGCATGTGATGTTCATCGCCAACTACGCGACGGTTCCGATGATCTATCAACACCTATTCGTATCAGTGATGTGTACACACCATTAATACCCAAAGTGCGCGGATTGCATCACCGTCAAATCCTCATCCGAATCGGACGCAGCGATACCACTCCCATCCCGTCCGCACTGCACGATATCCTCTGCACACTTCCTCCGCGAACCATTATTGACGTAGACCCGATCAGCATCGTATGATGAAAGAATGAAACTGTTTTCCTCCACATCTCGACATTTGGTAACGGTCCGTGATCGCGACGCCGATGTGCTGCATACGCGAGCGGCACGTGTTCGTGATGCTCAAAGCGATGAGACCCGCGCCATTGTAGCAGACATGATACGTATCATGCGTGCCGAGCGCGGCATCGGGCTGGCGGCACCGCAAATTGGTGTATCCCGGCGTATCATAACGTTTGATATGGGCGCAGACGGCGTACGAGAACACGGTCCTCTGGTGTGCATCAATCCGGTTATTGTTCGCGCCGCCCGAACATTGGTGATGACAGAAGAAGGATGCCTATCTATTCCGGGAACATTTATTCCCATTGTTCGCGCCGCACAAGTTACCGTTCGATACGAAGATACGGACGGTAACACACAAACTGTTACGGTACGAGATTTGCCGGCAGTGGCGTTTCAGCATGAAATTGATCATTTGGACGGCGTACTGATGACACAGCGATACGCTCAGCAATCCGCGCTGCGAGCGCAATTTGAAGAATCTTCCGACGATAACACCATTAGTCATCGTATCTCATGACGACCTCCTCCACATGTACGGCTGTGTTTATGGGTACGGGCACATTTGCCGAACAGCAGTTACGTGCCTTGTTGGATATTGCCACTGTCCGGGCAATCTATACGCAACCGCTCCGGCGCGCGGGACGTCGCCGCTCCCAATCGGCACCCAATGCCGTACGAGAATGTGCTCGCGAGAAAAACATTCCCATCTATGATCCTGTTGAGCCGCTTCGCACACCGGAAGTTTTTGATACACTTCGCGCACTCGCTCCGGATATTATTGTTGTCGCATCCTATGGAAAAATACTTCCCGCCTGCGTGTTAAATCTTCCGCGCCATGGCTGTGTTAATATTCACGCGTCATTGCTTCCGCGGTGGCGCGGCGCCACTCCCGTTCAAGCGGCAATCGCTCACGGAGACACACAAACGGGTGTAACGCTCATGCGTATGGATACCGGACTGGACACCGGTGACATCATTGCGCAAAGCTCCCCGCGAACCATTTCTCCCACACTGCGCGCTCCGCAACTCTTTACGCTTCTCGCGCATGATGGTGCGGAGTTGCTGCGAACGGCACTGCCGGAGTATTGTCGCGGAGCTCTCACCCCCCGTCCGCAAAACGATGCGGAGGCGACACAGTGTCGCACATTGACACGACAGGACGGCGCAATCTTCCCATGTACTCATGATGCCGCTACCATTGCCGCTCGTATTCGTGCATATGATCCGTGGCCGGGCGTATTCTTGGTAGCGCCGGACGGAACAATGGCATTAAAAATTCTGGACGCAACGGTAGTGTCGTCCACAGATACCACCCACCCCTGCGGAACACTCCACTGCACCTCCACCGATATTCTTCTGTACACACGAACAGGTGCACTGCGCCTCACAGCACTTCAATTCCCCGGCGGACGCCCTCTGTCCGCCACCGACGCTCTTAACGGACACCGCTCTCGCCTCACAACACTTCAATATGCTACAATGAAAAAGGATTAATAGATTCCCTATGCAAAAAAATACAACTCTACACACAACAGTATTCGTTGCGGCAATTGCACTGCTGCTTTTCGTTGTACTTGTTTCTCTCCTGCGTGTCACGTCAGAAAAACCTTCTGACAACCTTTATACGGACACCACTCAGGACGTATTGACTATTGATTATGATTATGAAGAAATCGCTCCACGAGTGGTGCGCCGTGTGATGCGAAAAACTCCTTCGGCAGTAACATTTGTGGATATTCGGACTCCGGCACAATTTTCTCAACGCCGTATTGCCGGAAGCATCAACATTCCTTATAACAAACTTGTCCGAGAAAATAGTGCACCAGCATACAATACAGATCTTGTTGTGATTGTTTTTGATCACATGAACGCACAAAGTCTATCCACAGCGGCAAAAATTCTCTCTGAGAACAATCGTCGTGTCGCTGTATTGTCCGGCGGACTGAACGCCTGGGAGAAAAGCGGCGCGCCCATACTGACAAAAGCAGATGACAATGACATTACGGCATTGTCTCGTGTAACATTTTATTCTTTGGATGAATTGCAAAAATTAACGGAAAACGGCAGCGATGATCCAATTCCAACAATTATTGTGGATATTCGACCCGCGGCTCGCTATGCGGAAGGACATATTCCAACGGCAATCAATGTTTCCTATGCAGATCTTGAACGACACAGTGACGCTATTAGTGCAACGAAAAAAATTGTTGTCTACGGTCAAACCGCCCGAGATAGCTTTTATGGCGCCTTACGATTACTGGATCTGAATTTCCCTTATGTATTTGCATTGGATGGTGGATATATTGATTGGATTCGTGCAGAATACCGTGTAGAACGATAAAAAACACCCCTCTACATAAGAGGGGTGTTTTTTTATTATCAGATATTCTCTACTGGATTACGGCAAGAATATCACTCTCCTTCACAATCAGGTACTCCTCATCGTCAATTGTCACTTCCGTACCGCTATAGCGACTGTAGATAACCTCTTGTCCACTCTTTACCGAGATATTCTCATCCGTACCAACCGCAATCACCGTTCCTTGTTGCGGTTTTTCCTGTGATGCCGTATCCGGCAGATAAATTCCACTTGCCGTCTTCTCCTCCTGCTCCTTCACCTTGATCAGGATATTCTTGCCCAATGGCTGTACCTTTGTCTTCATATGTCCTTCTTAATTAACGGATAACCCATCCACTTGCCATTATACAAAAACTGGCACTCAGATGTCAAGAGTGCCAGACTGCTTACTATTTCTCGTGTGTACTCAAAATCTGAATTGCTCGATCTAATTGCGGATCACGCCCGGCATCAAAGTCTTCCGACGTCATCGCCACTTCCTCATCCGGTGTAATACCCACCTCGTTAATCTGTGCACCATTCGGTGTCAGCCATCGCGCAATTGTCACCTTTACCGCTCCGCGCTTAAGTGGAACCAATTCTTGCACCGAACCCTTCCCAAATGAACGCTCCCCCACCAGTGTTACATTGTCCCGATGATCGCGAAGCGCGCCGGCAAGAATCTCCGCCGCACTGGCGCTTCCACGATTAATCAGTATAACCGTGGGAAGATGTTCCAGTATTGCCGTTCCGGCGGCACGGTATGGAGTACGGCGTTTATCTTTATCTTCACTATATACCACTACGGCGCCTCGCGGTAACAGCGTTCCCGCAATCGCAACCGCACTGTTCAGATACCCACCCGGATTATTTCGCAAGTCAATAATTAACCCGCGTACATCTTTTCGGGAGGCAATTGTCCGTGCCGCCGCATAGAATGCTCCGGTTGTTTCCGGTCCAAATTGGCGAATCTTAATCTGTGCAATCCCGTCCGATATTGTTGTTTTTACACTATTGACATGAATTGTATCTCGCGTCACGGACACAATACGCACATCATCTTCTCCCTCTCGATAAATGGTAAGTGCCACCGTCGTTCCACGAGGGCCGCGAATATGTGTTACCGCTTCCATGATATCCATGTTGAGCGTTGGGTTGTCGTCAATCTTAACAATAACGTCTCCGGCACGAAGACCCGCTCGTTGTGCCGGTGCATCATGGAGTGGCGCAATAATAACAATCGCTCCGTTCCGCTTCCCGATTTCCGCACCGATTCCCTCAAATGTTCCACTAATTTCCTCATCAAACGCTTTTAACTCTTCTTCATCAAAAAATGTTGTATAAGGATCTCCCGTCGCCGCCAACATACCATCAATCGCCCCATACAACAATGTCTGTGCATCCAATTCATCCCGCCCGACATAGTCACGAGTAACCACCTCCCATGCATCCCAGAACAATGAAAAATCTACAACACCTCGCGGTGCATTAGTGTGAAGAAATGACGCCGATGCGGAGGGTGTCACGGATTGCACCAATGTATGCATCCGCCCAACACGGTAGCCGCCATATGCCACCAATCCCAAAACCACACAAAACACCGCTACTCGTAAAAAGCGAGAATGAGTTCTCATACTGCCGGTAAATAAAAACGGTGATCTCATGAAGTTGTTATTACAGAATTATCATGTCGTGGAAGCGATGCCGTGCGGTATTTCCAGAAATACTTTATTGCACTGCTGATATGAATCCACGTAAGCCGATTAATAATCGTAAACCATAGTGTCCGTCCGGCACTTCCCTTACCATAGTAATGATACATGGTAATTCCCGGGTGATATACCACGGAATACCCGGCATTCCAAAACCGACGACACCAGTCCACATCTTCCATATACATGAAGAATTGCGGATCCATGCCACCAACTCGCTTCACTGTTTCTCGTCGGACCATCATAGCGCTTCCCATCACCCAATCTACGGTGCGTGGATTACGATGGTCATAATCTCGCATTTCAAATCGCCGCAAATGCCGTTGCGCAAATGGTAATCGCCCCAATGGTGTTCGACGATAAAGAATTGTTAGTGGTGTATAAAAACGAAAACACGTCAATAATGGTGTAGCGGTAAATGAAAGCTGTGCCGGTGCCAATACTCCGATATCCGGATGGGCACGAAAATATTCCAACAATTGATCTATCGTTTCTTCACGAACAATCGTATCGGAATTGATTAAAAATATATACTCTCCCTTGGCAACATCCAAGCATTTATTGACCATGGCGCCAAACCCGATATTTTTCCGATCCGGCAAAAACTCAATATCCGGATATTCTTGCCGCATCATATCATAGGTATCCTCCTGTGTCGCACTATCCGCTACAACAATCTGTGCCGTGCAACGTTGTGTGGCACGACAAACCGATTCAATACACAACCGTAACATCGGTGCGTTTCGGTAACTGTTAATGGCGACAGTAATATCGTACGAGTTGCTCATGATGCATCACGTTGTGTTGTCGTATCGTCAGTATCCGATGATTGATTAACAATGTCGCGGAACAGCTCATGGATACGATCGTAAGAATCACCACGCGGACGTAAAATGTATGCCGCACCGTTCTCTCCCGCTCCCTCCGGCGTATATAATAATCCGTTGGGACCATTATCAATCACTGTCTGTGCCAATAATTTCGGTAGTCCGCGAGACGTATAGAAGGAGAAGAATCGCTGCATTTCCCATAACTGCATATTGGTTTTAATATTGTCACCAATAACATCCATCAGCGCCGAAAGCTTGGAAAAATCTGATAGCGTTCCGCGGGATAATAACGCCTGTTGAATTGCATCAATGACCTGCTGCTGACGTCGCGCACGATCAAAATCACTACTGGAATATCGCGCTCGTACGTAACATAATGCCTGTGCGCCATTTAATGTTGTTGTTCCGGCACCAACACGGAAGACACCGCCACACTCGGCATTTTTGTTGTAACACAGGGGATATTTTGCCACAATCTTGCCCTTTTCATTTCGTTTAACGTCATACCGATCATCCAATGATCCGGCACGCACCGGCACACTAAATCCCGCCGCCGGATTACATACCCGCTTTTCATGGAACTGAATAGCTTCCACAAACGGTGTTGTGCGAGTAATCTCTATCCCGCCCAATGCATCAACCAACTGCTCAAATCCATCAAAATTCGCTCGTACAACATAGTGAATCGGCTGTCCCGTTACTGTTTGCAACACCGTCTGCACCGCCCGCATTCCGGCAGCATCATCTCCGGAACGTGCTGCAGAAAAATACACGGTATTAATACGATCCCCCGCCTCGTTAATCGCCAAATCTCGCGGAATGGAAACCATTGCTACACCATTTTTACTCGGAATGTAGCTACCGACAATAATGGTATCTGTCAGTAATCCGCCATGATTATCCCCCCGTCCGCGCATTCCCAACAGTACAATGTTAATTCGATCCTGATCCTCCCCGGCAAGCAAACGCTCTTTTTTCAGCGAAATCGCTCGCCCAAGTGATCCGATAACATTGGCGTCCGTGGAAATTTTATTGGCAAATACACCGGCACGATACGCAAAAAACGCTATTGCCAAGATACCAAAAAAGACAATAAAACCAATGATTTTTTTCATGATGATACTAATACTTCATAAAAGCGTTGTGCCGCATCATCCCAGGAGTATTGCACCAACCCGGTATCCGATGGCGCCTCGCACATGGTCACAGTATAAAGCGATTGTGCAAATGCGGCAAGGTTTGTTGCATCGGCATATGTTACCGCATCGCCGCCCACTTCACGAAACGGAGGAATATCATTACACAGCACTCGTGTTCCCTGAGATAATGCCTCCACAATGGGAATTCCAAATCCCTCATACAGTGATGGAAAAACAAATGTTTTTGCCGCCGCATATACCGCCGGAAGATCGTCATCAGCAATAAATCCGGTAAAATGAATACGGTGCATAATGTGCGGAAACTGTGCAATTGTTTTTTCAATTGCACGGTCAAAGTTATAGGCGCGCCGACCGGACAATACCAAATCAACATCCGGCATTTTATCCGCTACTCGTGCAAATGCCGCCACCAAAAATGGAATATTTTTTCGCGGCTGCATTGTTCCCAGCGAAAAAATATACTGTGACGGCAAATGATACCGTGATCGCACCGTTTCAATCTCTTCTGTTGTCGCTCGCCGGGAAAATTGCGGAGGTGCCGCATTGCGAATAACGGTAATTCGCTCCGGTGAGACACCGTAATAACGAATAATTTCATCTCGTGTAAATTCGCTAACGGCGATAATCGCATCCGCTCTCCGTAAGGAACGCGGAATTAACATTCGTAATAACCACCGATCCACCCACCGAATATACTGCGGAACGGCGGCAAAAGACACATCATGAATATGTGTTACCACGCGCACTGATCGTGGCAAAAACAGCGGGACGATATATTCCGTATGAAACACATCAATAGACGCCGACCGTACATACCGTGGAACCGCCACCGCCGCCCACAAGAACTTATTTCGTGCCCGTAACGTAACGATTGTTACATCATCACCGCAGACTGCTCTAATAGCATCATGAACTGAGGGATCATCAGTATCTGTCAATATGTAATATGTCTGCGTTTGCCCACGCTTCATCAAATGACGCAGCAGCTCACGGATCACCACCTCGCTCCCCGTCTTTGAGCGTCCAATATTTCGTCCATCAATTGCAATGCGCATATCTACCGATTCCGATTACATCCACCATAAAAATACCAATGCAACACTCGCGACCACCGCATTTTCCATTAAGGTAATCAATCCCAGCTTTACCCGAAAAATCGCCCCCATATTTGCACTGTACAATGTTTTCCCTTCAAACAATGCCATAAAGACGCCGAATGCACTCAGGGACATGATAAACAATGTTACACCATTTGTTATTAACGGCACAGCATTAAAGAGATACAAGAATCCAAGAATTAACTCAAGGAACGGATAAATCATGGCATACGGACGGAACGCATTTGCAACAATATCATATCGTGAAAATGCATCGGCAAACCCGCGAAGATGCATCAGTTTAGGTATACTAAATGTTAAAAGAACAATTCCGACAAATACACGCAACATATCCTCTCGTTGCGTCCAGCCCTCAATACGAATCAACAAGAGTGTTGCCACTGCAACAATTGCCCACATTCCAAATATTGGCACCCATGATGGCGCTGATGTTTGTGTTTTCATAAGCGTTATAAATAAAACGTCTCACCGTATTCAGTATACCACACAATTATGGAGCGCCAAACCATCGGGTACGTAATGCTTCATAGGTTCCATCTTCCCGCATCTCCAATAGTGCACGATTCAGCTCCTCTCGGAGTGCCGAATAATGAGTATTGACGGCGATTGCAATCATATCCGGTGCAAAAACGTCACCGGCAAGTTGTGCCCATGTCCGCCCTTCTGTTCGTACAAAATACTGTGCCACCGGAGCATCGGCAATCACCGCATCCACCGCACCGGTACGTAGCGCATCAAGTGATACCGTAAAATCATCATATGTTGTAAACGGAAGCCCGTTCTGTTGTGCAAACCGTTCCATTGTCGTTCCGCGCGCCACACCCACACGCTTATCATAAAGATCTTCATATGACGAAATTCCGCCACTGAGCGATTCCACCGTTAATGCGGTGGTAATCTTTGCCGTTAATGTGGAAATGAAAAATAAGCTTACCACAATCCACGTCATTGCCAACAGACGACTAATCGTTTTATGCGGCACTTCATTTTCAAATCCTCCCATTGTCATGATAATAAACGCCCACCAAAACGCATCCCATACACCGCCAAAATAGTCGTCACGAAAATAATCATGCCGACGATCTTTCACATTACGCTCAAAAAACCATAGTATATGTGCAATAATCAACAAAATTGCCAATGCCCCCAAAACAAATTGCACAACACCGGAGTGATAAATGACAGACAACAACGAGGGAGATTGCTGCGCTCGTGTAATAATATGCAATCCACCGTTAAAAATCGGATGGGTAAAATCCATCACCGCCTCTCGCTCCGATGTTGCGGAAATATTGGCGGCCGCCAATGGCGTATCTCCCACCTGAACACTTTGCAGCATCTCCCGAAACACCGTATGCGGCACAAATGTAAATGTATAGGAGGTCCGCTCCTCTATGGCGCGAAGGAGATCTATGGTAAATCCACGGTAACGCAACACCTCCCCTTCTCGCTCAATAAACACAAACGGCGGCCGGTGAATCGTCGCCACCGACACCGCCGTTTGTGACGTTGCATGAGTATCGGGCGCCCACAGCGCCAGTACGCACAGTAGCGCAATGCCGATGTTACGCCATTTTGCCTCCATCCAAAACATCCTGAAAATCCTGCAACTCCCGCCAACGACCATCTCGCGCCAACGCTGCTTGATCCGGCCATGTAGACGGATCATGAAACCGAAAACGATCACCGGCATCTTCCAAGATTTTCTTAATATCTTCAACACGCGCCGCCGCCAAATCATCCCATGTGGTAATACCGGCATCTTTTAGCAACTCTTCAATCTTTGCGCCAATGCCCTCCACCACCTTAAGATCATCACGAGAAAACCGTGCAAATGCCGCCGGCACGTCCTCCTCAGACAAGAAAGTATATTCATCATCTTCTGATCGCAGATCCAGGAAATACCGAAAGAGATAGCCCAGAAGAAATGCTACCGCCAACATGACCAAAATCTCCACTGTCGCATCGGAGAGGTCATAGGATTGAGGAATATTTGTAAACATAGTTGTTATTGCTAACCCATTATTGCTGCGCACAGTGTAGCGCATTGATTTTCTCTCGTGTTGTTGTATGTACGTAGCCAGTTGGCTGTGTAATCCCCCATGGTGTCAACACATCTGCGGCATAGCGTGTCTGAAATTCACGAACTGCCGCTTCATCCTTTTCGTCGTACACACCATCTACCGGCAACTGAGTTCCCAGATGTGCATTAAGAAACGTCTCCAATCGGCGAACATCCGCCGGGTCGTTCTCCGCGCCTCGTCGGATAGACGTTGTAATATAAGGCGAACATGGTGTCGCAGCATCCGAATGTTCTACGGTGCCGGTGGAAGAAGATGTCTCAGCGTCCACCGATTTGGATGATGACGCTGTAACTGCCGGCGCTCCACAGAATCCCTTGATTGTACACGTATAGTAGTGCCAACTAATCAAGCTCCATGCTACGAACAACAGGATGATGAAATAGGCTCTATTGTTCATCGTTTTTGGCTTACGGTTTACCACCTCCTTTGAAGGTCCCCCGTCAGCCCTTCGGTTAAGAATACACCCGTTGCACGAAAAAATCAACTTTTTTGCAGTAGATACTCTCGTAATGCTTCCCGATAATCACGCAACGGGGGGCGCTTCGTAGTACACAACACGCTACTGGATGGACGACGCGCCGGTCGTGGAAATTCGGACGGCGGTACCGGCTCCACTGTAATATCCGTCCACCCCAGCTGTGTATACAATTCCATAACCGCGTCATACCAGGTACACGGGCCACTGTTGACAACATGATAAATCCCGCGCGGAGCATTGTCTTCAACAATGGCTCGTGTCTCCGCCGCCAAGTCCGGCGCATAGGTAAAACAACTTATCTCTCCGTCCACGGCACGCACCGACGTGTGTTCTTTCCGCGCTTGTTCGCCAACCGTACGCATCACATCAAAAAAACTGCGCTTTGCATCCTTGGACAGTGCCGGTGCTCCAAACAATTTTGATAAACGAATAATGTAATATCGAGAAGCGTTGGCTTGTACCGCCCGCTCCCCTTCATACTTTGTCTGTCCATAGCGGGAAATCGGATGCGGATCGTCCTCTTCACGATACATACGATACTCAATCGTTTCCTCCGGACCGCGGTACTGACATCCATGGCATCGGTTCCCGCAACACTCGTTACCCGGACGTCCGTTCACTGTCGGACGCTTCCCATCAAATACATAGTCTGTGGAGTAGTGTACCAACGTTGCTTGTAATGACGCTGAAATGCGCGCCAACTCTCCGGGAGCGGTGGTATTAAGCGCCACAGCGGCAGCATACTCCGCATCATCCGTTTCGCATGCGTCCACCGCATTATATGCCGCCGCATTGATAATCAACTCCGGCCACACTGCGGTTAAACGCTCCCGTAACGCTTGAGCATCGGTAATGTCTATGTCTTCCCGATCCCATGCATGCACCGTATACGCCGAATCCCTCTCAAACACATCACACAGTGCCCGTCCCAACATCCCCTTTGCACCGATAATAACAACTGTTTCCATTATTACTTTCTTTGAAAATTATATATTCAGTATACACTATCTGATATACAAAGAAAAAACGCGCAACAGCGCGTTGGATGCGGGGACGACCGGGCTCGAACCGGCGGCCTTCTGCGTGACAGGCAGACGCTCTAACCAACTGAGCTACGCCCCCATATGGATACATCGTAGTACAAGACCGCAAGACGGTCAACCGTGCGATATGTACTTGTACCAGGGGTGAGATTTGAACTCACGACCGCAGGCTTATGAGTCCTGTGCTCTAACCAACTGAGCTACCCTGGCCGATAGGAAGTCCGGACACCGACATATCCGCACTCCTCATAAAAAGAACCACCACCCGCCCAAACGGGCAATGATTCCTCTTTGTAGCGGGGGCAGGATTTGAACCTGCGACCTCCTGGTTATGAGCCAGATGAGCTGCCAGACTGCTCCACCCCGCGTTCTTGTCCGAAAAGACAATTCAATTATAACGTACTATGAAGTGCTGTCAATACTTTCTCGCTGTCGGATACGGTAAACGGCATCATTGATGCGAACGCGACTCGGAACGGTGATGGTAACATACTGAGACTTCTTTGCGGTAGAAATTCGTGATTCATCCTCATCGCGCAACTCTTTAATCTCTGCCCGCAACACACCCGTCGTCGCCCCGATAATATACACCTCATCTCCCTCCGACAGACGATCACTCTCTATATGAATTTGTGCCACACTCGGCCGTGGATAATAATGTGACACACGCCCAACATACACCTTTTCCTCCGTCGCCTTAGAGCCGTAACTGTCACTGTATGCCCCGATCTCCTTGCCCAGATAGTAGTTTCCTTTGGAAAGACCGCGATTAAATACTTTTTTCAGTTGATCATAGTACTGTACAATACGCTCCGGCGTATACGTCCCGTTCTCAATATCATGCAACGCATTCCGGTATGCACGCACCACGGTGGAAACATACTCCGGAGAACGCCCCCGCCCTTCAATTTTCAGCACTTGGATGCCACTTGCCAAAATTTTATCCAAAAAGTCAATCGTGCAAATATCCGCCGCACTCATAACATAGTGGTTATCAATCACCAACTCCTTCCCCGTTTCCATATCGGTCACCCGATACTTCTTGCGACAATTCTGACGACAGGCGCCGCGATTTGCACTGGAATTGTCTGTGTACAGCGACATGTGACAACGCCCGGATTGCGCCACACACAACGCACCGTGGATAAACGCCTCAATTTCCATCAAGCGACCCTCATTGCCCATCAATTGCTCTTGCACAATTTGCTTCCGAATCGCCGTGATTTGATCCAGTGTCAATTCCCGCGCCAAGACAACCCGATTAGTCATCTTCGCAAAAAACTTCACCGTCTCATAGTTGGAAATGGAAAACTGCACACTCATGTGCACGGGAATTCCCACCGTGTTACAATAATTTACCGTTGCAAAATCAAATGCAATAATCGCATCCACACCGCTCTCCTTTGCCGCATCCACCAGTTTATTCATGATGGTAATATCATGATCGTAGAGTAATGTGTTCACCGCCAAATACGCCAACACTCCATGCTCATGACACTGAGCGGTAATGGTGCGCAAATCCTCCAATGTAAAATTTGCCGCCGCCTTTGCGCGCATGTTAAGCTGCGTTACGCCGAAATACACACTCTGCGCTCCCGCATCAATCGCCGCACGCAAACTCTCATAACTCCCCGCCGGCGCCATGATTTCCGCATCTCGCGGCGCAATAGCAAATGCCTGTTGTTTAGACTCCGTCATCATGTTCCTTATGATAACAAACATCCGAAGCGCCGTCCACTTCCATAATCGGAAAAAACGCGGTACACTGAACGCGAATAAACACTATATACATATGATTGCGAATATTCTTTCTACCATTGATCGCTCATTTGATGCGGGAACATATGAAAACTTCCGGCTAAACGAGTTTTTACTTGTGATCAATACATTTCTACTATTCATCACTGCCCTGGTGCTCATGGATGAAGCGCACTGGATAACAATCCACGAAGAGTTACGTCACACCATTCATTCCATGGAAATCGGCTTTGGGATATTTTTCCTTATTGAATTTGCATTGCGATTGTACTATACATACATTCCCGACGGAACGCTGTTTCGCCTGTATCCGTTAATTCAAATTCTTGTAATTGTTTCCCTCTTGGCACCAACGCTGTTAAATGTTGCATTTTTGCGTATCTTGATTTCATTGAAAATGCTCAAAGTGTATCATATGCGCCGAGAGTCACAAATTCAGTTAGCGCAGAATCCGGACTTTGCACACCATGAAACATTGCTGGATAAAGCAACGCATCCGCTGGAACGCACCGTGGAGCGCGTCGCCACCACCACCGGAAACATTACCAAAAAAATTACCCGCAAGAAGAATACAAACGCATAGTACCCACTCCCTACCAACAACACTTACTGAATACTAAAAAAGAACAATAAAACCCGCACAGACAGCAGCCCCGCAAAAAATCAGACAACCGGGG
>CAYXCH010000019.1:0-37772 GCA_964463705.1 uncultured Pseudobdellovibrionaceae bacterium
AGACGTGACAATACCGTTAACAGTGGGTGGAACGGCAAATGGTGATGACTACACACCGGCACTTCCAACAACAATAACAATCCCGGCGGGAGAGATGGATGCGCAGTTATCGTTCCGGCTGACGAAAGATGGTCGTGATGAAGATGATGAGATACTAACGATAACCATTGGTGACGGAAGCGGATATTCGGTAAGTGATCAGCGTATGCACACACTTACCATTACGGATAATCCGGATGATGCCGTAAATTTGCGAGAGCCGCGCGATGTAGATGTTACATGTAGCAAGAAGGGGTACGCAAAGATTACATGGGATGATCGGGCACGCGGAGAGGATGGATTTAAAATTCAGCGTCGTATTCTCTTCCCGGACGGACGCAAAGGTGCTTGGATGAAAGTGAAGACGATCCGTGACGATAATGAGGAGTCGTATAAGGATCGGGGGCCATTCGCTGCGGGAGTGACATATCAGTGGCGCGTGCGAGCATACCGGGATGATGAACGCGGAGAGTGGTCAAAGAAGGTACAGTGCTCCTTTACAGAGCGTGGAGGTGGTGGCGGCACGGTAACACCGGCTCCTACACCCGGACCAACTACGCCAGAGCCGACAAATCCGGAGCCAACATCCTCTAAGACGACACAACCATCATCCGCCTCAACACAGGATGATACGGCAACGTCAGCATCGTTAGCATCACAGAGTGACACCTCTTCCATGCACTGTGGATCATACTGGTTGCTATGGCTTATCGGACTGATTGTTGCGGTAGTGCTCCTGACACTGTTCCCACAATTAGTACCAATTGTTATCATCAGTGTCATTGCAATCCTTGCATGGTTATTCTTGGATGCATGTCGCAGCTACTGGTGGATGCCCTTGTTGACGGTACTATATGCTGGTGTACTGTTTGTCCGCGGAGATGATGAAGAAGACAATCGTTATCGCACGGAGGCATAGCAAGAGCGGGAACTGTCACAAGTACATCGCCAAACACACCGCCTATGACGGGCGGTGTGTTGTTGTTCCACTTCGTGGAATGTGCAGAATAATACATGCACCATGCGGCCTGTTATGTTCGGCGGAAATTGTCCCTCCGATTTGTGTCATATAGGAGGCGCATTGTGCTAATCCGATTCCGCTTCCATCCGCAAGGGGTGTGCGTTTTCCGCGAACACCATGGTGAAATAGTGTGGAAAGATTATTAGTATCGCCAAATCCCATCCCGGTATCACAGATACGAAGAGTGATACGTTCTTGTGTTGCCGATCCGCTAACAGTAATGTGAAGGGAGCGGGAGCGATCTCGATACTTTACCGCATTTTCCAGAATATTGTCTATAACGGTCGTCAGTGTGTTACAGGGGGCAGCGGCGATTAAATGCGGTGGCGTTGTAATATGGATTGTTCCGCCATGAGCAATAATTGCCGGATTCCATTCATGACATCGGGTGGAGACAAGGGCGGAAAGATTGCATCGTGGCGGAGTATTGGATATGGATGATGAAGGTGTGGAAGTAAGCGCGCTACGCGTCCCGCGAACAGTATCACGGAGTGCATGACTTGCCCGGGCGGTATGAGTGTTAACAGATTGTTGTAGAAGAGAAAGGTGTCCGTGCGCAATGGTAAGTGGCGTAAAAATGCGATGTAAATCATCAGGAGCTGTACGGCTGCCTGTTTGCGTTAGCGCAATACTTAATAACAGCGCACATTCGGTTATAAAAATATGTTGAGCGCTGTTGAGCGGACGACGAACATGGATTGGTGCAAGGATACCGATCGTGCATGTCTTATGGCGAATGGGATAAATGATGGTAATTCCACTGCGCATACATATGGTACGGACAGCATCGGGAAGGTCATAGGGCGTTGTCGGTTTGGTAATTCGTAAAAGGTGTGCCAGGACACGATTGCTGCGTAGCATGCGGGATTTTTTCGTTGAGAGAGTAATATCTCCATATAGAGTGGTAGCGGTGAGAATCAGTGTTCCGCGCGCACGACACCGGTGAGTGATGATGCGCGCAATACGATGAGCACGGTCAGATTGAGAGGGTGCATGCAATGCTCGCAAGGCGGAGGCAATACTGTAATGAGTGCGGACGGTTGAGTGAGAGTGTGGCAATACGGCACGTCGAACAATGTCAAATCCGATTACGCAGACAATGGTGAGAAGAGCCATGATAGTGGCGGCGCTGAGTGTATGAGTACCTTGATGCGTCAAAATAATCATATATGCGCCAAAGATGTAAAATAGGCACAAGGCATAAATGGCATAGAGTAATCGTGTAGTAATAAGGTGTTGTGGAAGAATAATATGTGAGCGAATGGCGACAACAATGAAGAGTAATGTTAGCAAGGATACGCTGATGGGGCCGACAGTATTGAAGATATAGATATGATAAAACACCGGTAGGATGGAATTGGTGATAATACTGATACAAAAGGCGCCCAAAACATAGAGCGTGAGAATGGTGAGAATTCGTCGTTCTCGCCGATGAGCATGGTTACTGCGTGCGTATAACAGTGCACATAATGTCGCGCACCAGAAAATGATTAATGCGAATGCATATATATGACTGAGAAATCCGTTACGTAATATTGTATATCCTTGCGGCATAACATGCAGAGAAGAAAATACGGCGCCGTTCCAGAATGCCGCCAGTGCCAAGATGCCGCCAATAGCGTAAACAATACCGCACCATCGTATCGGTGATCGCCATATTGTTAATGCAAAACATAGTTGTGCGCTTCCGCCGACAGCACCGGCGGCAAAGATAATCATTTCTACGAGGGTAGAGTGTAGGAGGGTATTTAATGCGATCCCTCCACTCCATAGGGCGCAACTGATGCTGAGTAATAGCAGGGCTCGCTGCGCTCGTGTTCGTGCATGTCTTGCCAACACAATACTGAGCAGTGTCATAATCATCGCCGCTCCACTAAGAAACAGTTGTGTGAATGCCAATATCATGCACGCAGAAAAAACGCCGTCCGCAGCAGCAGCTACGGGCGGCGTAGAAAAAATTACAAATTATTTAGGTGTAGTATCATCCCTCCTCCTTAGTGATATTTACAGTATAACATATGCGACGTTGCGCAAAGAATCGCGACCACCGCCGTACATATGCCTTGTCACATCTTGTAAGGTCCGGGGTGCCGAGTGCAATCGGCGAAACACCAAATCGTCGGGCGTAGCGACCAACGATTCGGTCACCGGTGAACAGGACGCTCAAGTATGCTTGCGCAGCAGTGTTTACATGAGCAAGGGCGGCGCGTAACAGGTAGAGCGTACACATTTCTGCCGTGATATGCGGTGGTAATGCGTTTGTGTCCAC
Source organism: uncultured Pseudobdellovibrionaceae bacterium (assembly GCA_964463705.1). Classification (GTDB taxonomy): domain Bacteria; phylum Patescibacteriota; class Minisyncoccia; order Moranbacterales; genus JALVQA01. The sequence continues at coordinate 3,330 of CAYXCH010000019.1, forward strand.
AACACGGCTTCCCACTTCATAAAGAGCGTTTCGCGGGCAGTTGCGAGTGTGCCGCTTAATATATTCCGCGGGAAAATATCGCTCAATAGCCAATATTCCGTCTATCGCTCGATAAATTCCGATTGCCGCCACCAGAACACCATCCGTGGCACGACGAGCCGTACACCATCGCCACGGTCGTGGAAAGTGGATGACACCATAGTGGATTCTATAGTGCTTATGAACAAATGCTTGCACCTCTTTTCCCGGTGGAGTTTCCGGTGTGTGCAGAGTAATAATCAGTTTCATCGGCAATCCCCTTTTGTTGCAACGATAAGAGCATTTTGCTTGGCATACGTACATGTAGTCCGTATGTCCGAAAATCCGATTGTACAAAGCTGTGCAATGATTTTCGGTATATTCGGAAAATGATGCCGCTTCCGGATTATTTGCAAATTGGCAATGGTAATGCGCATCAAGGCAAGCAGGGTACGCCATCGTTGATGTGTTTCACGCAACGCTTCCGCCGCAATAATATAGTTTCGCGTCTCTCGTGTTGGTGTAACGATAACAAGGGTGCCTCCCGTTTTCAGCACACGGTATGCTTCTCGTAACATATGGTTTGCACACGGAAGGGCGTATAAAACATTGACACTGATGACCGCATCCGCGCAGCAGTCTCTCAGCGTCCACGGTGCACATAAGTCGCTCTGAACACACTGCGCCGCATCATGTCGGGCACGAAGCATTGCCCGAGAGCGTTCCAGTCCAATGTATTGGTGAGCTGCATAATGGCGTGCTGCATAGGCAACGCCACATCCGGCATCAACGATAAGATCGCTGTTCGGCGGAATCGCCGCTCGTACGTCTTCATGAAGTGCGCGATAGGGAGAAAGAACCTCCACCGCACGGTAGACATACGCATACTGTTCCCAGAAGTCAGGATGATACATGGATAATCTCCGTTGTTAAAGACCAAAAAGAACCATCTTTATCGTAGGGTAAATACGATTAAGTTTTCTTTAATTATCAATCGTATAGCCGCGTCCGGAAACGGTGCGAATCAATGAATGATGGCCGCAGGTGCGCAATTTGCGTCGTAAAGTGGAGATATGAGATTCCAATGTATTGGAAAAGGGGTCGGCGTTAATATCCCAGACGTGTTCTATAAGCATGCTGCGGGAGAGAACGCTGCCGCGATGGCGTAATAGATATTCCAGCAACATGAATTCTTTGCGAGTAAGTGTAATGGGAGTATCTTCACATCGTACGGTTTGTGTTCGTGTATTGAGACAGAGTGTCCCGCTGCACAATTCGTCATCTGCCATGTGCGGAGCGCGTCGCAGAAGTGCATGGACACGAGCAATCAGCTCTCGTATCGCAAACGGTTTTTCCAAATAATCATCTGCTCCCGCGTTGAGTGCGTCCACTTTTATGTCCGTGTCTGTTTTGACGGAAAGAAACAGAATTGGTGTGTGAATATCATGGGCGCGAATTTCCGCACATGCACTCAGTCCGTCCAGTGCGGGCATCACATTATCCATGATGATGCAATCATAGTCATTGGTGCGCGCCAAGTAAGATCCGCGCTCTCCGTCCGGTGCCGTATCTACCGCAAAGCACGCCTCTTTCAGCGCTGCCGCTACCGTATCGCGAATGTCCTTATTGTCATCGCAAACTAAAATACGCATAGTGTCCCTCCTTAAAAAATCATTAATAATCTACGCACAGTGTATCATAAAATCCTTAAAATTTTTTAAAGTCTTTTACTCTTTTGTGTAGGGCTGATTTATGATAGAATGGCCCTAATGAACAAGGAGGGACGACAGATTGTATCATTACAAGGACAGCAGTTAATTAATCTGCTGATTTTTATGGTGTTTGGAAAAGTTTTTTTGCATTTGGCGGTTCCTTGGGCGATGATTGCGCTGGCGGTAGTAACGGCTGTCGTGGCAGAGCATGTGTTGTTGTTTTTGCAACGGGGACATATTCCATATATTGTAATCAGTTCCATATTAACGGGGTTGGGGGTAGCCTTTATGGTTCAGTCATCGCAATGGTGGGTGTATGGAGTTGTTATTGTGGCGGCATTTATTATCAAGTATGCAGTGCGTTATAATCAACAACATATTTTTAATCCGTCCAATAGCGCAGTGGTATTGGCATTGGTAGTTTTCCCTCAGTACACGGCTGTTGTTGTCGGTCAATGGGGAGCGTCATGGGTAATATTGACACTATTATTCTTATTAGGATCATTTATCGTATATCGGGCGCGACGATGGATTGTTCCGGCGGTGTTTGTCCCACTATATCTCGGTCTATCTTATGCGGTGACGGCAGATATTCGTATGTCATTATCCGAGTACGTTTCCATGACAGTTGTGGGAGCGTTTTTACTGTATGCATTTTTTATGTTAACGGATCCACGGACAACACCAAGTCAATGGATCGGGCAAGTAATGTTTGCAATTTTGGTAGCGGTGTGTGCGGTGACATTGGACAGCGTGTATGTACCCCGTCCCGCTCATCTGTTTCTTTCACTGGCGATTGTTTCATTATGTGTACCATTCCTTCGCTATATAACTCGTGAAACCAACCATATGCCATCATGGATAACAACAGCGAGTCTTGTAATTGTGGGAGTGGGAATATTTTTAAGTGCCACCCGCCTCCCGGCCGTTCATTTTGTGATGCCGGGAATTCATTAATACCAACCGTTATGCGTATACAGAATTTTCATCGTTGGCGAAATATCATACTTCTTGCGGCGGCAATACTTGTTCTTGTCGGAAGTTATTATCTTGGAATTCATCGTGCTAATGAGACGGCTCCGATCACGCGTCTTGGAACAGCAGCGACCAAATCTGATCCGATTGTTGAACAATATCGTGAAGATATTCGCCGAGCACGAGAGGCGGACATTCCGATTTTAACATTGCCGCGAGAGGAGCTGCGTTCCGCGGTAATGCGAAAAGCACAGGAGATTGCATTGCCTCATCTTGCACCGTATGCACGAGAAGGAAAGACAGTATTGCATAGTGAAATCATGCGTGTGTATCCGTTTCCGCAACGGGATTGTGCGGAATGTATCGCGGTGGAGATGTACGTGTTTCCAACAGATACCACTGTTCGTGCACTTGTAGATAGTGCCACATCATCTGTACACACAGTTCGTGCATATCATGAGCAACATCCGGAGATTAACAAAAGACTTAAGCGAGTGGCGCAGGCACTGGCCAGTTCATCACCGGAAGTGCGAGAAGTGTTGGGGAGTGTTCCACGCAAACGTGATGCAACCATGGCAAATGTACGAACCTCTTTACGCAATTCTGTCTGTGAGTATGCGCATCATCTTTGTGTCGCGCCGACATTTCTGGACTATACTGCCAATCGGGCCACATGGGCGATTGTAGATTTGGCGGAGTTACGAGTCATTGGTGTTCGTCAGACGGCGTTGGGAGAAAATCCACTTCCGGCGGTAGTGTCGGAGCGAGCGTTGCGTGATGAATACATTTATACAACATATTGTCAGACGGTACAGGAACTCTCTCGTAATGGGTGGCACGTACGCTATCGTATTACGCCATCGGACGGATTGGAGATTGTTGATGTACGCTTTGGTGACCGTACAGTTCTTAACAGTGCAAAGGTGGTGGACTGGCATGTGGCATATGCGAGAGATTACGGCTCCACTCACAATATAAATGACTCATCAGACGATTCGCCATATCCGTTTGGGTACAGTGATGCAATGGGGTGTCCGTTATTTTCCACTTCGGCGGTAGTCGCATTTGATGCACCGTATGTGGAGGAAATTATGCATGAGGGTGTTGTGGTGGGATTTGCACTCATTCAAGATTTCCGCAACCCGGCATGGCCACTGGCTTGCAACTATCGGTATGAGAATCGGTATGAATTTTATCAGGATGGGTCGGTGCGTATTACGGCGGCGAACTACGGGCGAGGATGTGGAGATGATGGATGGTATCGTCCGGTCTTTCGCATTGATCCGGCATTGGGGGCGCGGCAGCGTATTGAGCGTGTCGCATCGGATGGTTCATATCGGGCGGTATCAACAGAGGAACACTTTGCACAGTTTGAGGCGCCACATGCTGAGGACGGGGCACTGTTGCGTATTATCGGAGAGAATGGTACTTACGCGTTTATTCCAAATCGGGGGCAGCTGGAAGCGGGAATGGCACCGGATAATGCCTATATGTACATCTCGCGTGATCATGAGGATCGAGATGAGGGGCGTGAAGATTTGCTGACCATTGGCAGCTGTTGTCGTGATGACATACAACAGGGACCGGAGATATTCATCCGGGACAAGGAATCATTGAGCGACGCATCGGTTATATTATGGTATGTGCCGCAAATCAAGAATTCTTCCACTCCTTCTCAAGAGTATTGTTGGGCACGAAGTGTTATTCATGAAGGAAGTCGGAAGGTGGAAACATTTCCTTGCCGTGTCGGACCTCTGTTGAAGCCAATAACGGAATAATCATGCGTTACGGAGTCATCATTGGAGTACTGGTATCTTGCATCGGTGCAGTAGTATTTTCCAGTATTCGTCTGCCCACCGATCCGCCGCAACGTATGGATGGGTGTGCGGCGATTCCATCATTTCTTCGCTCCGCTCCGCGAGATGCGGCACTTGATTTAACGCAGCGCGGATTTCGAGGAGTGCGGATGATTTCCGCGACACAGCCATCATGGGTGTTGCAAAAACCATCATGGGTTACGGTTCCAATGGTAGCATCGGCACGGGATGATCGGGGGACACTTTATCTTGTTGCCGCTCCGCATGTTCGTTTTACGCCATCAGAGGCGGAAGCATATCAATTTCTTTACATTATTGATAGTAAAAGCGGAGAATTGCGGAAATTTGCTCGTCTGCCAATTCGTCCTCCACATGCTCGTAATCCTTTCGGCGGTATCGGTATTACATATGATTGTGAAACACATGCCGTATATGTGGGACATGTTGGAGGATCTACACCGCAGAATCAGTATGGAGGTGTTGTTCGTATCACGCGTGAAGGAACGGTACGGACAGTAATGAAAAATCGGGATGTGCTGGGTGTTGCGGTAATACGCCATGGGCGGCGGCGATACCTTTATTATGGTGATGCCCGTCAGTCACGATTAATGCGGATACGGCTTTGGGGTGATGATCATATTCTTACTCCGCCGGAAGAAGTGATCCGGTTTGATGGAGATACTCGCGCAGTAGCGTTGCGTGTACGACGGGAAGGAACACTTCGCGTTACACTTGCCCCGTTTCGGTATAGCTTGGTAACGGATAGTATTGCACAAAAGGAATATCTTCTTCTGCGCTGGCGAAACGGTAAATGGTCTACAAGTCGTTCCTCCGAACTTTAAAAAAATTTAATCTTGGCACGATAGGATAAGGGCATAAACGGGTAACGGGTGAGCCCTATGAATAAACAATGTCCTTTTACGGTGCGGTTGGTAATGACGCTGGCAGTTGCATATTGTGTTATTGTTGCAGCTGTTGCCTCTGCTGATGTTGGTGGTACAGTCTATAAAGAACTTCCGGTAACGGGGCCGATATTGAATACCTATGGTGTAAGAGATGCCAACGAGCCGGGTATTTCAGGGGTAACGGTTACCGTTATGGGCAGTACCGGTGCCAGTACAACGGTAACGACGGCGGCGGACGGATCGTGGACTGCAAGCGGAGTATTTGGTGATGTGCGTGTTGTATTTTCCAATCTTCCATCCGGACTGAAAACATCTGATGCGAACAGTACGGTAATATTTTCTTCTGACGGTGATACGGCTATTAATCTCGGGCTTTATGATCCGGTACAGTATCTTACTCATACGGCAACACCGACGATGGTCGTTCCCATCTATGTGAATGGCGATGCATCCGGTGGAGGGTCCGGTACAATTGATGTGTTATTTTCATTGCCTTATGATAATAGCGCTGCACATACACCGATTGCGCAAGCATCGCAAGTCGGTGCGGTATGGGGAAATGCCTACCATGCGGCATCCGATACACTATTCCTATCTGCAATAACAAAGCGTCATGCAGATTATGGTCCACTGGGAATTTCGGGAATTTATGCGGTTCGTAATGCAAAAACATCACCAACGGTATCCTCGTTTATAAATCTTTCATCTGTCAATCCCGCATTTGATGCCGGTAATGGAATTGTGCGAGATTTTTCTCCCGGCGGTGCCGACCCGGATAGTGCGAACTATGATCCGGGTGTTTTTACGCAGATTGGGCGTGCCGGATTGGGTGGTATGGATAGTTCATCAAACGATCGCTATCTTTTTGTTCAAAATCTTTATGATAGAAAATTATGGCGCGTTGAGGTGGGACGGGACGGTGTACCGCCATCAAGCGCATCACAGATTGTACCATTTACCGCATATCCAAATCCTTGTACGGCAAGTACATATCGTCCGTTTGCGGTTACGGTTCATGCGGGATATATTTACACCGGCGGTGTATGTGATGGTATATCGGATTTGGATGATTCCACCAGTGCGGTTGATCGAAATAATCTCAAAGCTGTCATTTATCGTGTACCGGAAACCATAGATCCGTCCACCGCAACATGGGAGATGGTGAAAGAGTTTCCATTGACATATAATCGTGACGCATTCGGAACCCCCTCCCCATGGACACTGTTTTATAATCGTCGATATCGAGATCCCAATGGAATTGATGCATCACTTCATGATACATCATGGCATCCGTGGGCGCGTCCCGGAGATGTTACCGGGGAGCCATCGCCAAACAACAAAACCTATACTCATGTATATGCTCAACCCATGTTTCTTTCCATGGAGTTTGACAAGAATGATGGAATCGTTGTAACTCTTGGAGACCGTACCGGATTTCAGTGGGGATACTACAATTACTTTACCGATAGCAGCGATCCGCGACTCCACCATGCCGTTGGGTTGGGAGATATCTTACGATTATCTTATGATGGTTCTTCCTATGAGCTGGAACACAATGGAACCGTTGGAGGACTCAGTAGTGCCGGAGCAAATAATGGTGACGGACCCGGTGGGGGAGAGTTCTTCTTTCAGGATGTATTTGATGAAGATGCCGGTGGCCCGTTCCATACAGATGCACCATTGCTATCTCATGAGGAAACAACTATTGGTGGAGGTGCTCTTATTCCGGGAAGTGATACAGTTGTCGTACCGGTAATGGATCCGGTAGACTCTTTTGATACGGGAGGTGTTCGTTGGTATAGCATGGTTGATGGTACGGTGCAAAATGGACGAGAGTTGTACACCAAATATATGCCAATGTATTTCAGTAAGGCGAGTGGTGTTGGTGATGTGGAGGTCTTGCGTGATCCGGCACCATTTGAAATTGGAAATCGGATTTGGCATGATAGCGGAAGCGGTATTACCGGAGCGGATAATAATGGTATCCAAGATCCCGGCGAGCCCGGTATTGGTGGTATTGTCGTTACGCTTACATGTGGCACGCAAACGGCGGAAACAACAACGGCAGCGGATGGAACATACTATTTTCGTGATGGATTTGAAGATGTTGCTACATGGCCGGGTGGAATACTTCCGCGCAATGCAACGGATTGTACTATTACAGTTGGTGTTCATCAGACCCCGTTGGCGGGGCTAGGCATTGTTGCACCGGATCAAGGAACAGATGATGCATTGGATAGTGATGCAACCGAGAGTAACGGTATTGCAACCATAACTATTCCCGACACGGGAGATGGTATAGAGAATATTCATACATTTGATATCGGATTTGCCGTGCAGGGCGTTAGTGTTGGCGATTATGTTTGGGAAGATGCAAATGCGAATGGAATTCAAGATGCCGGAGAATCACCAATTAGCGGCGCAACAGTGGAACTGTTCTCTACAGTGGATGGTGGCACAACGGTAACACCGGCAGTAGATAAAAATGGAACGGCGGTATCATCACAAACAACAGGAGGTGACGGTGCATATCTGTTTACCAATCTTCCGGATGGAGACTATATTGTTCGTGTTACACCTCCAAGCGGGTATTCGCCAACACCGGTACAACAGACAGATCCGAACATACCGGATAATACGGATAGTAACATTGATACGACACGTATTGTGCCGGGCGGTGCCTATGAATCCGGTGTCGTTTCACTCAGTGTAGGTACAGAGGTTTTGGATGGAGATTCCAATGATAATCATCATCCCGGTGTAGACTTTGGATTTGTGAAAACACTATCCCTGGGAGACTATGTCTGGGAAGATGTGAATGCAAACGGCATCCAAGATCCCGGCGAGCCCGGCATTCCGGGTGTAACACTGTCGCTGTTGGTGGATGATGGTACCGGAACGTTTGTGCCGGCAACCGATGCGTTCGGTGCGACAGTGCCGACGCAAACGACTGATGCAAACGGCATATATCGGTTTACAGGATTGGCAACAGGAACATATCGTGTAGTGGTGGATGCATCAAACTGGACGGCCGGCGGAGTATTTGCATCGGGCGGAACACATGCCGGATTCATTCCCAGTCCCGGTAATGGTGGAGACAACCAGGACAATACCGATGATAATGGAGATAATGATGGGATAGTAGCACCCACCGGCGGTGTTCGCAGTGCGTCTATTGCATTGTCCCCGGGCTCAGAACCGGTAACAGATGGAGATACCGATCCCAACAGTGATCGTACAATAGACTTTGGATTCTACGGATATGCATTGGGAAATCGGGTGTGGTTTGATACCGATAATTCCGGTGCGCAAGATTCCGGGGAACCCGGTATTGCCGGAGTGACGGTGGAGTTGTTGGATGCGGCGCGTAATCCAATTGATGCTGATACAGATACTCCGGGTGTACAGCCAATGACAACAGTTACCGATTCCAATGGATATTATATTTTTGAAAACCTTCCGGCCGGAGATTATATTGTCCGTATTGCGGCGGCGAACTTTTCTCCACCGCAACCATTGGCAACATATATTTCTGCTACCGGCGCACAAGGTGAGGAAGATCCGAATACAGATGGAGACGCCAATGATAACGGACTGGATCCTTCCCATGCACTGTATCCCGGCGCGGTTACCGATGAGGGGATTATTTCCAATATCGTAACGGTAGGTCCCGGAACTGTAGAGCCCACCGGCGAAGATGGAAGTAGCGTGTTACCGGATGCCGTTGCAAACCTTACGGTGGATTTCGGAATCATTAATCCGGTACTATCCCTGGGAGACTATGTCTGGGAAGATGTGAATGCAAATGGCATCCAAGACCCCGGCGAGCCCGGCATTCCGGGTGTAACGCTATCGCTGTTGGTGGATGATGGCACCGGAACGTTTGTGCCGGCACAACATTTGGATGGAACGGCGGTGGCGGATACAACAACAGATACTAATGGCGCATATACATTTTCACAATTGCCGGACGGGGATTATGTTGTTCGTGTAACACTTCCCAGTGGTTATATTCCAACAACCATACAGCAGCCATCACCGGAAACAACCGACAACACAGACAGTAATTTTGATCTCTCACGGACTGCACCGAGCGGATCGTATGAATCCGGCGTGGTGACACTAACGGTGGGGGCGGAAACCGGTGATGGAGACGCGGATAGTAATCGTAATCAAAGTGTTGACTTTGGCGTTATTTTGGATCCCTCTATTGGAAATCGTGTATGGAATGACTACAATGCAAACGGCATCCAAGATCCCGGCGAGCCCGGCATTCCGGGTGTAACGCTATCGCTGTTGGTGGATGATGGTACCGGAACGTTTGTGCCGGCACAACATTTGGATGGAACGGCGGTGGCGGATATTACAACAGATCTTTCCGGTCACTATAATTTCAGTAATCTTCCCAATGGTACATACAAGGTTGTTGTTGTCGGAAGCAACTGGACGGCCGGCGGAGTATTTGCATCGGGCGGAACACATGCCGGATTCATTCCCAGTCCCGGTGATGGTGGAGACAACCAGGACAATACCGATGATAATGGAGATAATGACGGGACAACTACACCATCATCAGTAACATCACAACCAATTGTTCTTGCCGCCGGAACGGAGCCGGTTAACGAAGATGCGCAGGAGACACTCGGTAATAATAATTCAGATCTTACAATAGACTTTGGATTTTACGGATATGCATTGGGAAATCGGGTATGGTTTGATACCGATAATTCCGGTGCGCAAGATTCCGGGGAACCCGGCATTGCCGGAGTGACGGTGGAGTTGCTGCGTGCAGATGGAAGCAGTATTGATCGCGATGCATTGACGCCCGGTATGCAGCCGACGGTGACAACAACAGATGCAAACGGATACTATGTATTCTATGGACTGAGCGAGGGTGACTATCGAGTACGTGTAACAGCAGAAAACTTTGACGGCGGAAACGCGCTATATAATCACTATCAGAGCTTTGGATCCTCACAAGAAGAAGATCCGAATACGGATGGAGATGCCAATGACAACGGATTGGATCCCGCTCATGCACTGTATCCCGGCGCGGCCTCTAATGTCGGTGTCTGGTCCGGTATTGTTACATTGGGAGGGATGGCGGAACCAATATCTGAAGATGGTGCGTTGGCGACTATTCCGGATAATCGTACAAACTTAACGGTGGATTTTGGATTCTTTACGCCGGTATCGTTAGGAGATTATGTATGGGATGATATGGATGTTGATGGTGTTCAAGATAGTACGGAGGATCCGATCGGCGGTGTGGTACTGACACTCTTTTCTACAACAGATGGCGGCGTAACAATAACGCCGGCAGTAGATGTAAACGGAGTGGCCGTAGCACCGGCAATTACAACACCGAATGGTCGTTATGCGTTTACACAGATTCCTCCGGGGCAGTATATTGTTCGTGTGACACCGCCGGCAGGGACCGCCTGGGTGGCGACGCTGACAAATACAGCATCTCCCGATGTAACCGACAACACAGACAGTAATTTTGATCTCTCACGGACTGCACCGAGCGGATCGTATGAATCCGGCGTGGTGACACTGACGGTGGGCGGAGAAACGGCAGATGGTGATACAAATGATGATAACAATCCCAGCGTAGACTTCGGATTCTTTAAGCCAATGAGTGTTGGAAATCGCGTGTGGTTGGATCGTAATCGTAACGGACTTTTTGATACCGGAGAAACACCGGTGCGAGATGTGGAAATTTCACTGCTAATGGATAATGGTGCGGGGAGCTTTGTTCCGGCGACGGACGTTGCCGGCAATCCTGTTCCTCATGCAATCACTGATGCGGATGGGTACTATATGTTTACGCGCTTAAACCCCGGACGATATAAGATCGTAGTAGTGCCGGAAAACTGGACGACGGGGCCGTTTTCTTCACAACAAACACTTAGTGATGCGCGCGGAACAGTGACAACCGGTAGCGATAATGGCGTTAATAATGATAATAATGGAAATAATGCGGATATTCCATCTCCCGCAGATGGCATCGTGTCGGATGTGATTACACTGACTGCCGGTGCAGAGGCTACCAATGAGGATGCTCGGGAAATCATCGCCGATCCCAACAGTGACCTGACAATTGACTTCGGTGTGTATACGCCGGTGGGGATTGGAAACTATGTATGGCTGGATGCTGATGCAGATGGTATTCAAGACAATGATGAATACGGTATTGAGAATGTTCGCATCGTCCTATACAAAGATGATGGTACCGGAACGTTTGTGCCGGCGACAGATACACAGGGTGCGGCCGTTTCCGCACAGATGACAGATGCAAACGGATACTATTTCTTTGATAATCTGCGCCCGGGAACATATCGTGTTCACGTTACGGCAGATAACTGGCAGACGGGTGTCTTTGATGCAACAGCGGTGCTTTCCGGAGCACTTCCAAGTCCCGGAAACGGTGGAGATACGCAAAATAATACCGATGATAATGGTGATGGAGATCATGCGGTGGTAACCCAGGATATTGTATCTGATTCTATAACGCTATATTCTCAGGATGAGCCGATATTGGAAGATGAACAGGAGCCCGGTGCGGATGCTGATACGGATCGAACCATTGACTTTGGATTTTATACACCGGTAAGCATCGGAGACACGGTATGGCTGGATGCTAATGCAGATGGTGTTCAAGATCCGGATGAACAGGGTGTTGCCGGCGTGTGTGTCGCACTGTATATGGACGATGGAACGGGGACGTTTGTTGATGCGACGGATGCGCAGGGGGTTGCAATAAGTACACAGGTAACAGATGCACAGGGGCATTATCTATTTGATAATCTGCGCCCGGGAACATATCGTGTTCGTCTTTGTGAAAGTAACTGGCAGACGGGTGGTGTATTTGAAAATGGTGATATGGCCGGTGCGCGCGGAACACGAGGCGGTGACAATGATAATAATGATAACCGTGATAATACAGATGATAATGGCAATCGTGATAATGTTGCGCGCCCGAACGGCATTGATAGTGAGGCTATTACACTACGTTCTCAGGATGAGCCATCAGACGAGGGTGATACGGACCGAGATACGGATCTAACGATTGACTTCGGTGTGTATACGCCGGTGGGGATTGGAGATCGGGTGTGGTATGACACCAATGTTAACGGTATCCAAGATGCCGGAGAGCCGGGTATTGCCGATGTACAGCTCGTATTGGAATATGAGCAGTCTCCGGGAACATGGACGGATACGATTACCGATGTAAATGGTGCGACGGTGACAACTCATGTACGCACCGATGCCAACGGCATATATGGGTTCTCCAATCTCTTCCCGGGAACGTACCGTGTGCGGCTACTTAGAGACAACTGGGCGGACGGTGCTCCATTTGGACGGGGCGGTATTTATGTCGGCGCATTTGGAACAAAGGGGCGAGGAGAAGATACTCCCGATAATACCGATGATAATGGAGATCAGGACTATCGTGTTAATCCACCACAGGATCTTGTTACCACACCGATCGTGTTGCGTAGCACACAAGAACGATCGGATGGTGACAGTGATGACAACAACAACCCCAGTGTAGACTTTGGTATTGCTCGCGGGATGGATTTGGGAAATCGTGTATGGCTTGATGCCGATGGTGACGGTATTCATGATGATGGGGAGCGGGGGATTGACGGTGTGGAAGTGGCGTTGTACACCGCTGATGCTCCGTATACAATAGTGGATACGACGGTGACGGCGGATGGCGGATACTATCACTTTGACAACCTTCCGCCGGGACGATACATCGTTGTAATCACCGCTCGTAACTTTACCGATTCCGGCGCATTGGATGATCTGCGTTCCAGCGGTATTCGGTATGATGAAAGTGAGCGTCGTGCACCAGCTGTTGATGATGATGAACGGGATCGAGATGACAACGGTATGTGGGATACGCGAGACGGAGTATTTGATGATACGGTAACATCATCGGTGGTGACATTACATCCGGAACCGGGAGAGCCGACCGGAGAAACGGATTGCCCACGGTGCGCAAGTGATCCGACACCGGATTTCCTCTCCAATATGACGGTGGATTTCGGATTCTACAAACCGGCATCATTGGGTAATCGTGTGTGGCTGGATGAAAACCGCAACGGTGTACAAGATGAGGGGGAGCACGGTGTGCGTGGTGTTACGGTGAAGTTATACGATGAGCGAGGAAAGCGCCTGGATAAAACAAAGACGAATAAACAGGGGCGGTATCGTTTCACGGACTTGCCACCGGGAACTTACCGTGTCCGATTTGAGACACCGACGGGATATGTATTTACATCGCGCCACACGGCGTCCAATACCGGTGATGATTCGGATGCGCGCAAGCGAAACGGTAAGACGCAGTATGTCACGCTACGCAGTGGAGAAGATTACCCGCGATTGGATGCCGGTATTGTGACAGAAACGCTGGCGCAAACCGGAAGCAATCGCCCGATTGTCGGCATTCTGTTCATTGTCGCCGGCGTGATGGTAATGATATATGGACTCTGGGGCTTGCGTCGTCGCCGAAAGCGTAACGGATATCTCTTATGATTCGCACACTGATACTGTTTAGCGTGGCGATGACTCTTCTCTGTATCGGTGGACTTTTACTTCTTCCGCGTCCGCAGATTGCTCTTCATGCCGAGAGCGGAACGGTTGCCGGTGCAATTTCCGAAACAGCGGAGACGGCACGGGATGTTATACGAGCAGTGACAAAAACCGCGCCGCCATCAGAGACTATTGCAAATCGGCCCGAGCCGACATTTACCTTATCTATTTCCACGCCTCGTATGCATATTGATACCGGCGTGTATGAAGGTACAACGGCACCGGCATTGTCCTGGGGAGCGGGGTACCATATGCAGACTCCCGTACCCAATCCCAATCATGGAAATACGGTGATTACCGGACATAGCTACTATCCGGGGTCGGCGCCCGGCTACCGAACGTTTCGGTATCTTCACAAATTACGCATCGGTGATGAAATTCATATCCGACACAATAATACGACCTATGTTTATCGCGTGTCACAACGATTTACCGTTGCTCCGGATGATACGAAAATTTTGGCGCAAACGGACACACCGCAGTTGACGTTGTATACATGTACACCGGTGTTTACCGCCCTCCGCCGTTTGGTGTATGTTGCTCCACTCTTGCGCGTACAACAAGGCTGATTGTGTTACAATGAGTGGATGATGACACGCGTGGTGACAACATGTGCCGTTGCGGTGTTCGGTGTTGTTGCATGGAATACTTGGCATACATCTCACGAAGATCGCGCTCAAACGGTGCGCGTTTTTGTCACGCGAGACGGCGTAACAGTGCCGTATTATGTTGCGGAAAATGCAACGGTGGGTGAGGTACTCGGTTCTTTAAATGACGGAGACCGTGTTATTCCCGATTCGGATACGCGTGTTGTACCGGAAATGGCGATTACCGTTGTGCCGATGTCCACCATTACCGTGGTAGTGGAACGGCATCCGGATCAAGAGACACATGACTGCGTAACATCCGCTCGCACCGCCCGCGCAGCGATAGAATCATGCAATATTTCCGGTACACTTGTCGGTGACATTACCGATAACATGCCGGTGAGAAGCGGGATGACATTAACGGTGGCGCAAGAGAGTGTACATACGGAAACGCGAACACAGCTCCTTCCGTACACGACGGTAACTCGGGAGGATCCTTCACAACCCTTCGGGAAGCGGACAATTGTGCAAGCCGGAAAAAACGGACGCGTGCGAATTACGGAAACGGTGACGTATCGTGGGACGGAGGAAATTGAGCGTACGGAAGTTGAGCGTACGATAGTGACACCACCGCAAGATGAAATCGTCGCAATCGGAACAAAGGTGAAATTGGGAAAAAAACATACCGGACAGGCAAGTTGGTATGCGTACAAGGGGTGTGATTGCGCCGCCAACCCATGGTTGCCCAAGGGAAGTTATGTCAAGGTAACCAACCGTGCCAACGGCAAGAGCGTGATTGTGCGTATCAACGATCGCGGGCCGTTTGTTCCGGGACGGATTATTGACTTGGATGCCGTCGCATTTAAGAAAATCGCTTCGCTTGGTGCGGGGGTAATTGATGTTATAATGGAAGAAATACGGCAGTGAGTAATTGTAAGTTGATGAATACTCGTCCGACAACAACAATAGATAACGCGTTTCATACATTATTGGACATTGCGCGCCGAGCGGAAGTATGCTCTCCGAACACCGCATCGGCTGATGTTGCTCGTTATCATCTTAAGGGCATGATGGAAGAGGTGGACGAGGTACAGCGGGAGTTAAAAGACCGGAATGTCGTTCATCTGGAAGATGAGTTATCGGATATTCTTTGGGATTACGTCAGTGTTTTGGCGGCATGTGAGCGTGCCGGATTGATTGACGGAGCGCAGTATGTACTTACGCGTGGTATACGAAAATATACTGAGCGCTTGCCGGCGATAGAGCGTCAAAGTGATGACATGTGGACAGAAATAAAGGATGTGCAGAAACAACGGCTGTTGCGGGAACATGAAGAGCGATATGAATCGACATAAACCTAAAAAATCACTGGGGCAGAACTTTCTTCGCGATTTGAACGTGGTAGCACAGATTTTGGAGGCGGCACAGTTGGACAATACCTCCGCGGTGGTGGAAGTGGGGCCCGGAGAGGGAGTGTTGACTGCGCCGCTTGCCGATATTGCGTCACGAGTGATTGCAATTGAAGTGGATGAAGACCTGGTGGCGCGGCTGCGAGAGCGATTTGCTCGGAATGACACGGTCGTCATCCACCATGCGGACATGCGGCGCGTGTATCTTAAAGAGCTTCTCGCCAACTATAATATTTCACGGTATACGGTGGTGGCGAATCTTCCATATTATATTACGTCATCTATTGTGCGATTATTTATGGAAAATAAAGATGTTCCGCCGGAGCGTCTTGTTTTAATGGTTCAAAAAGAAGTGGCGCAGCGCATTGTTGCGACACCGGGTGCGATGAGTATTCTTTCCGTAGCGGTGCAGTATTACGGGGATGCGCAGGTGGTGTGTACGGTGCCACGCACGGCATTTGATCCCGTTCCGAACGTTGACAGTGCGGTCATTGCCATTACGCATCACGGTGTGCAGACGAGTGCGGCGGAGGATGCGGCGTTTTTTCGCGTCGTGCGTGCCGGATTCAGTGCGCGCCGAAAGATGATGGCGAAAAACCTCAGTAGCAGTTTGGGGATTCCACGCGATGTGGTTCATGAGCGGATGACACAGTGTGGAATTGCGACAACGGCACGAGCTCAAGATCTCTCTATAACACAGTGGCAATGTTTGGCAGCTAACATGTAGAAAGATATGGATAAACGAGGATTTACACTAATTGAATTGCTTGTTGTTATCGCCATTATCGGTATCTTGGCAAGTATTATATTGGTGAGTTTATCATCGGCGCGGGAGCGAGCAAAAATTGCCGCGGCAAAAGCGGAGCTTTCTCAACTGATTACGACAATTGACTTGGCGCGAACATTTCGTGACACATCCCTGCTACGTATTACACGGTCCGGCTGTTCGGATTGTTATGGATGTCGTAGTGGAAATATGGCGCAATGTGCTGCGCGCTGGGAATTGTCCTTGTCTCGTATTGCCGCCGCCGCCAATACCGATCTTAGTGAATTTGCACGGGATCCGTTTGGATCACCCTATGGATTGGATGAAAATGAAGATGAAGGCTATTGTCGCTATGATACATTACGATCGTTTGGTCCCGATAAGCGCTATGGAACATCTGATGATATTGTTTATCGGCTTCGGCGACACTCCCCGTGCTAGTAACCGGATATTGCCAGGACAATACCACACAGTATTATTGCCGGAAGAGTGAGAAGCGCAACGGCATATCGGGCGAAATTTCGCAAGATAATAGCGGTTAGATATCCACCCGCCAGCGCCGCGACAATAGCGGCAATCGGAGGGAGTGTGGGTGCTCCATGGGAAGCAACCGAGAGAATAAATGCGCCGACAGCGATACTGACAAGTCGTCGAGTGCGGTGGATACCGTAGTATGTAACAAACGTTTGCACTCCATTGTGTGCATCGCCCACTCGGTCTTTAAAATCTTTTACTCCGATAATAATACTTCCCAAGAACACAAACCATAGTATTCGCCACAGTGATACCTCCGCCATGCCGTTTCCCAATAATGCGCCACTATATGCCGCCGCGGTAATACCGAGAGTGCTCAACAGTGTGTTTATCCACATGATACGCTTGGCACGAATCGGCGGAACATTGTACAAAATATTTATCAATACAAATGCAATAACAGCGGTGGCGGCGCCGAAGGGAAGCAGGAAAACAGCGCCAAGTATTGAAATCAGTGAAGCAATGGCGCCAATATGTCGCAGTGCTCGTGTCGCCTCTGCCGTTCGCCACCCATGTCGGTGTCTGTTACTGATACGATCAATAGCGGTGTCGTATGCATCATTGTATGCGGTGCTGCCACGCCATGCTATCGCCAGTAGCAACAGAAGAATTCCAGCATCGGGCATATGAATCAGCCGTATCGGGGAAATTCCGCCAAGGTGAGCGCCGCAAACGACAGCAAGACAAAGAATTCCGTATTGCGGCAGCCGAAGATCTCGAGTCGCCACCGATAGTATGCCCATATGGTAACAATATTTGGAATAGACACCTCTGCGCTTTCAGCGCAAGAAGTTTCAATGTGCGGAGAGGGAGGGATTCGAACCCTCGGTACTCGTGAAAGTACGACGGTTTTCAAGACCGTTGCATTCAACCACTCTGCCACCTCTCCAAGTATATCTTCACTGTACACAATATCCATCGTTTCTGCAATATGGTGTTCATTGGTGATGATGGTCGATGCACCGGTCAGATTATATCTCTACTGGACAGAATGGGAAAGTTCCGCTAGACTAGAACATGTATTTGCGCCCGTAGCTCAGTGGATAGAGCGTTTGGTTGCGGTCCAAAAGGTCGTAGGTTCGACTCCTGCCGGGCGCACAGAATTATCGAAGAGTTGCGGTACCTTGTGGTATAATCAAAATCATGGAAGATGATGAACAGAAGCGTCGGCGTGCTCATACGGCAGTGACGTCGGCAGCATCTCATACACGATTGGTGGCGCGGTATGCTTGGCGGGAATCGTCTCGGATATGGCGCATGTTTCGCACATTTGTGCGAGACTATACGGCATTAAGTGTTGTGATGTGTGCGGCGGCACTGGTGACAGCATTGAATGTTCGTATCTATGCCAGCAGTGAAAGCATGATTGTACGTATATTTGGAGGTGGACAGGAGCGATTTACAACGGTTGCGTATGAACAGGTACCGACGGAATATGATCTTGCCGTTGCACCGCTACCGATTGCTCCGCCGCGAGCGGTATCTGGAGATAATACGACAGAGGATCGTTCATTGGAGGATGCAATGCTTGGCGGAGGGGCGTCAGCGCCTGCAGACACCGATGGCGATGGAGGAGATATTCGTATTTATACCGTTCAAGATGGTGACACGATTAGTGAAATTGCCCGAGCCCATCATGTAACGGTGGATACGATTCTTTGGGCTAATGAGATTGATGATGTGGAACGTATTAAGCCGGGAGATACGATTATTATTCTTGCTACCAATGGAGTTCGTCATACGGTACGGCGCGGTGATACTATTCAGTCGATTGCAAAGAAGTATAAAGCCAGTGCGGAAGCAATTATCAGTTATAACAGTCTCCCGGCAAATGGTGAATTGACAGTGGGAGAGGAGATTGTCGTTCCCGATGGTATTAAAGAAGAGCCACCGGCACCGGCACCGCGTCGAGTACAGCGTCGGACATATGCCTCTCTCCGTGTTGCACGTCAGGTAGCGGTATCCCGTTCCTATTATCGGTGTCCGGTTCGTCGGTATGTACGCACACAAGGACTGCATCGAACGAATGCGGTGGATTTGGCCGCACCGATTGGAACACCGGTGTATGCCGCCGCCGCCGGACGAGTGATTATTGCGCGAAGTAGCGGGTGGAATGGTGGATATGGACGTTATGTGGTAATTCAGCACCCCAATGGCACAAAAACGCTCTATGCTCACAACAGTCGTATTCTGGTGAAGGTTGGACAGACCGTGAAGAAAGGGCAGCAAATTGCAAAGATGGGATCTACCGGTCGATCTACAGGCTCTCATGTGCATTTTGAGGTCCGTGGTGCCCGTAATCCATGTTAGGACTTGCACGGAATTCGGAAGTTATGTACAATGGGAGTATAGTTGATGCCATGAGGCACATATACTAAACGCTAACACAAAAATATGACACGAGAAAAGCGCTCTTTCTTTGAGAAATTGACCGGGTCTTCACGCGGTGATGCACCGATGGACGCAATGCCGGTGTATGCCGAAGAGGTGGAGGAAACAACAGTCGTGCAGACCGGTGGCGCGACAGATACAACATCACAACAGTGGTCATCTCAGTCGGTGACGCAGGGAGATGCGGAAGGACAACTTACAATTGATGTGTATCAAACAGAAACAGACATCGTCATCAAGTCCACTATTGACGGTGTGAAGCCGGAGGATCTGGATGTGGCGATTAACAATGACATGGTAACCATCAAGGGAGAACGGAAGCAGGAAGAGACGGTGGAGGATGAGAACTACTATTATCAGGAGTGTTATTGGGGAAGTTTTTCTCGCAGTGTGGTGCTTCCGGTGGATGTAATGGTGGACAAGGCGGAAGCATCGTTAAAGAATGGTATTTTAACGATTCGTCTTCCCAAGGCGCAAACCAATAAGACAAAGAAGATCCAGGTTCGCGGGTTCTAGATTTTTATCATCCCGTATGTTTTTCCGGCGTCGCACCAAGAGGGCGGCGCTTTGTGGTGTATAATGGCGATATGATACGACGCGTGATAACGCTGGTATTGTTGGCCGTTCCGGTTTATACCTACGGTGCACAAACAGTGACATTTACGATGACCGGTAGTGATACAACGGTAACAATTCCGCAACGGGAAGTGCGCGGATGGTTTTCATTGCGTACACAGCTGGTATTTGATTCAACATATACGGCGATATTGGAGCCCTATGGCGGTGCCACCGCATGTCCGATGCCGCATCCCGGATGTGTTGCGTTGCAATCATCTCGGTGGGTGGAGGCGGTACGGAAGACAGAAGTGTTTACTCCTCGCTACGATGACATTATGCGATTTTTAGATCGGGTGGCGCAAGATATGGATATTCCTCCGCAGGATGCGCGATTTCGCATGGGAGAAAATGGTCGTGTTGATGTTTTCCGGCCGCATCGAATGGGCCGGGCGCTGTCACGAGAAGAGGCGGTGGACGTCATCGCACAGTATGCTCGTGCCGTCTTTACCGATACGATGCCGTCGGAGATTCGTCTTCCATCTCATGAGGTTTCACCACAGTTTACAACGGCGTCGGTAAATGATTTGGGAATTACCACGCTCCTCGCCGAGGGGCGCTCCGACTTTGCCGGATCGCCAGCGACCCGTGTTCATAATATTCGGACGGCGGCACGACGATTTAACGGCGTTATTCTTGCACCGGGGGAGGAGTTATCATTCGGAAAACTGTTGGGTGTCGTGGATGGAAGTACCGGATATGCAAAAGAACTGGTAATTAAAGGGAATAAAACAACACCGGAGTATGGCGGGGGAATTTGTCAGGTATCCAGTACGCTGTTTCGGGCGGCAATTTTTGCCGGGTTTGAAATTACACAGCGACGAAACCATTCATACGCTGTAAAATACTATCGTCCCACGGGATTTGATGCAACCGTTTACGCGCCGTATGTGGATTTGCGATTTAAAAATAATACCAAACACCATGTACTGTTGCAGAACAGTATTGAGGGAACAGAATTAATCTTTCGTGTATATGGTACGCCGGATGGACGAACTGTGGAAATGACGGGGCCGTTCGTTACGGAGAAAAATCCGGATGGATCTATGAAAACATATTTTACACAAACGGTTATCCGAGCAGATGGGACGGTAATGATTGACGATATTTTTTACAGTAACTATAAATCTCCCAAAGACTATCCGATACAGAAAGATGTGGCAAAACCCGCTCCTCTAACCAAGAAACCAGACAACTGGTCAAAAAAACAATGGCGTGCCTACCGTAATGCGCACCGTTGATTGTACCCCGGGCAGGACTCGAACCTGCGACCGACGGGATAGAAGCCCGCTGCTCTCATCCACTGAGCTACCGAGGCAAGTGTATTTGTATTGTAGGGGACGGTGAGGATTTTTTCAAGTACGAGGGCGCAGAAGGGCTGCAATACATGTTATTGCAAGGAACGCTGCGGCGACAAGAGTTGTGATAATCATGGAGGAGTGCGCAGTGGTAGCCGAGATATTATATGCTGCATGCAGTGAGTTGCCGAGGACCAATGCCACGATCATTGCGCTCCAATGATGTCGTGCCGCTACCGCATACAGGAGTAGAGTGGAGAGGTGAATAATAATCGTTCCGATGGTTGCACCACTTGCAAAGACGTTGGTATTGTAGGGTACTAATGCGATTAATGCATGTTCAATGGCGATAAATCCCAATGTTACTCCCAGTGCATGCATCAGCGCACCGCGGGCGGTCGTAGCGCGTCCCGCCACAATCGCAATAGCTTTTGCAAGCTCTTCCATAATAACGCCGACGAGGAGTGGAACGGTACCGAACGGTACTTGCACCACCAGTACACCGACGGCGGCAATAACACCATATAGTGCGGAGAAGATAATCATGCGTGTGTCGTTAATGTATCCAATGCCGCTCGTACCGCTGTCTCCGCTTCTTCTGCGGTTGCCAATGCCGCTCGCTCTTTATCCACCACCTGCTTTGGCGCACGTGTAACAAACGCCGAGGAGTTTAGTCGTGATCGTTTATCGGCAATCGTTCGTTGAAGCGTATCCAGTTCTGCCTGTAGTCGTTGTATTTCTGCCTGTATATCAAGCACATCTCCCAACAATACCGCCGCTTCTCCGTATGGTGTGGCGATAACGGCACAATGTTTTTCTTGCGATGTTCGCGGTATGATATCGGAAACGCGCGCTAAGCGCAGAATAACATCGCGGTGAACGTCCAATCGCTTCAAGAGTTGTGGATCACATGACAGTATCGGACGCTGATGTGCATCAAGACGATAGGTTGCGCGAATGTTGCGAATTGCTGTAATCAGTGTTTGCAACATGGTAAAGTGTTCCACTCGTTTTGCATCATATGGCGTATCCGGTATTGTCAGTTGTGAGACCATCAAAAACCGAGCGTCATGTTTCGATGTGATATGAGAGAAGAGTGTTTCGGTAACAAATGGCATGAACGGATGCCACAGGTGTAAGAGTGTACGGAATACCGTACGTAACACACCATCATTTTTTTCAATTTTATGTACTTCTACATACCAATCGGCAAAATCATTCCATGTAAACTCTCGCAGTGTTTCGCCGGCACGGGAAAGATGAAAGTGTTCGATATCGTCTATCACCGATTGTGTCACCGTCTGAAGACGTTCCATAATCCAATGGTCCGCATCACTGATCACTTCTACGGTGTCCGTTGCCTCGCTTTGGGTGATGACGTAGCGACCGATATTCCAAAGTTTATTGGTAAAGTTACGGAAGCCGGCGATTTTTTCCTCGCCTAAGCGCATATCTTGCCCCGGTGTTCCACCGATAATCAATGACAGACGCACCGCATCTGTTCCATATCGTTCGGTGACATCCAGTGGATTGATTGCATTTCCCAAGGATTTACTCATTTTTCGTCCGTGCTCATCTCGCACCAGTCCGTGCAAGTATACCGTACGAAACGGTATTTCATCCAAGAGGTATGTACTCATCAGAATCATTCGCGCCACCCAGAAGAAGAGAATATCCGTTCCGGTTTCCAGAACACTGGTGGGGTGATAGGTGCGCAAATCCGGTGAGTGTTCATCCGGCCATCCCAGCGTGGAAAATGTCCATAGTCCGGAAGAAAACCATGTATCCAGTGTATCGTCATCCTGTTTCCAACCGTCTCCCTCGGGTGCGGTTTCGGAGACAACCATTTCTTCTCCGCGATACCATACGGGAACTCGATGACCGTACCAAATTTGCCGAGAGATACACCAGTCACGCAAGTTGTCAATCCAATGGAAATACGTTTTGCGAAAGCGATCCGGTAAAATGGTAATATCACCGCGTTCCACGGCATCTCGCATAAGGGATTTGAGAGTTACCGTTTTTCCGTGTCGGGAAAATTCTTTCGTGACATCAATCCACCATTGCAATTTCGGCAAGGGCTCAATGATACCGCCGGAACGCTCGGCAATAGATACATTATGTGTAATATCCTCCTCCCGCTCCATCAAGCCGTTGTCTCGCAGCCACTGTACAACTGTATGGCGTGCGTCCTCTGTTCGTTGTCCGTGCAGTATCGGTCCCGCCGCCTCCGTCATGGTTGCTCGCTCATCAATAATCGTTTTGCGTTCCAATGCATGGCGTTCGCTCATCTCCCAGTCCGTATGGCTGTGAGCAGGGGTGACTCCTACGGCACCGGTACCAAATGAGGGATCTACATCCTTGTCCGCAATAACACGGATGCGCAATGATGCACCGCAAAAGTCATCAATGGTAAATGTTTGTCCCACATAGCGCGCATAGCGTGTATCATCCGGATGCACCGCTACGGCGGTGTCACCGGCTTTTGTTTCCGGCCGAGTGGTGGAAATGGGAATGGGGAAGTCGGCGCTGTATCGGAACGTATAGAGTGTTGTGGGGCGTTCCTCATGAAGTACTTCATCATCACTGACAACGGTTTGTCCAACAGGATCCCAGTTAACAATCCGATCACCGCGATAGATCAGTCCGTCATCATACATGCGTTGGAATGCGGTAAATACGGCGTGTTGGCGCGCATCGTCCAATGTAAACGCCTCGCGAGACCAATCCAATGACGCTCCCATGGCACGACATTGATTGACAATTGTGTCATGAGACTCCTGTGCAAATGCACGCACCATACGCAGAAATTCTTCTCGTCCCACGTCATGGCGCGTTTTGCCGGTTTCATTTTTAAGAATTTTTTCCACCTTGCTTTGTGTCGCAATGGCGGCATGGTCCGTTCCCGGCAACCACAGTGTTCGCTTACCACGCATACGATGAAACCGGACCAGCGTATCTTCAATCGCCAACATTGCGGCATGTCCGGTATGCAACACTCCCGTTACATTCGGCGGTGGCAATACGATACTGAATGTCGGAGCGTCCGGGTCGGTAACCCCCTCGGCAATACAGACATCCGGATTGAAATATCCACTGTCTTCCCATGCCTTATAGAGATCGCGCTCCAGTGCTTGCGGATTGTAAACGGTTGGCAATGAAGAGGTAGTCATACACATAGAGGTTATCTGTATTGTAGTGTACCACATGTGATATAATGAATACACCAAGAAAAGGGTAGTAAATATAGAGTTATGGAAAAATTGACACACATTACGGCACGGGAGATTCTGGATTCGCGGGGAAATCCGACAGTGGAGGTGACTGTACGTACCGATGGAGGAACGATGGCATGGGCGAGTGTTCCCAGTGGTGCGTCAACCGGCGTTCATGAGGCGCACGAATTGAGAGACGGTGATCCGCAGCGCTATAATGGCGCGGGAGTATTGACTGCGGTGCGTAATGTTACCGAGACAATTGCTCCCGCTCTTCGCGGAATGGATGTGACACAGCAACGAGCGATTGATGAGGCAATGATTGCGTTGGACGGAACACCGAACAAGCAATCGCTGGGAGCAAATGCGATATTGGGCGTATCATTGGCGGTGGCGAGAGCGGGGGCGATTGCCCGTGGTATTCATTTGTATGAGCATATTGCCTTGTTGTCCGGATATACGGATGACGCACATTCCTTGCCGATTCCAATGTTTAATATTATCAATGGAGGGAAACATGCCGACAGCGGGTTGAGTATTCAAGAATTTAAAGTAGTGCCGCGCGGTGTACGCACCTATGCGGAGCAACTGCGTGCCGGGAGTGAGATTTTTCATGCACTGCAAACACGTCTTACGGCGCTTAATCTTAGTACGGCGGTGGGAAATGAAGGAGGATTTGCTCCACGGTTGGAAAGCAATGCGGCGGCACTGGCATTGATTGAAGACGCGTCGCGGGATGCCGGATATACACCGGGGACGGAAACGGTGATTGCGATTGATGCGGCGGCGCACTCATTTGTTACCGCGGAAAGCGGGACATATGATTTGAAGCCCGAGGGAATGGCATTAAGCGCTCAATCATTGATCGCATTGTATCGTGAGTGGTCTCAGAAGTATTCGCTGTTTTCCGTGGAAGATGGAGTGGATGAAGATGCATGGGAAGATTGGACATTATTGCGAGAACAGTTGGGAGATACGGTTATGGTGGTAGGTGATGATTTGTTGGTGACCAATGTACAACGGTTGCGTCGGGCAATTCGTGAGCGAGCATGTACCGCGGTATTGATTAAACCCAATCAAGTCGGAACACTGAGTGAAACACTAGATACGATGGCGCTGGCTCGAGAGAATGATATGCAATGTATCGTATCTCACCGCAGCGGAGATACATGTGATGATTTCATTGCCGATTTGGCGGTGGGAGCGCGAGCGGAATATATTAAAACCGGCGCTCCCAGTCGGGCGGAGCGGACAGCAAAGTATAATCGGCTGTTGTGGATTTCACAGCAGATAGAGCAAGGCGTATGACAACAATGGAGCCGCAAGTAGTGTGTATCGGAAGCGCACTGAAAGACATCTTTCTTCCGACAGCGGACGGAACGGTATTGGAAACTCCGGAAGACACATTTGCACAGCGCAAAATTGTGTTTGAGTTGGGGGCGAAATATCGGATAGAAGATCGGTTCAGTGCCGCCGGTGGCGGTGCATGCAATATTGCCATGGGATGCGCCCGCTTGGGTGTTTCCAGTGCACCATATGCGTTATTGGGTGCTGATGGTGCCGGGCAGTGGGTACGAGAATTGTTAATTCGCAGCGGGGTACGGACGGATTTCTTACGATGTGTCTCTGAGGCGCAAACGGATGTATCTGTTATTTTGGTGGATCGCAAAACGGGAGAGCGAGTGATCTTTGTCAACCGTGATCTTCAAGAAACGCTTCGTATAGATGCGGTGGCATTGCCGCAACGAGCGACCCTGTTTGTGTCCGCGTTGTCGGGAGCGTGGCAAGAGAACTATGCAGCGATTCGTACTGCTGTGGTGCAGCGAGAATGCACATTGGCATTCAATCCGGGGCAGAGTAATATGGATGAGGATATGAATGCGGTAATCGGATTGTTGGCGCACAGTACATATGTTTTTGTCAATACTGATGAGGCGATGCAAATCGTATCTGCGATAACATCGGCAACGGATACACAGCTACGTGACCCGCAGTTTGTATTGTCGGCACTTGCCGAGGCGGGTCCGAAGACGGTGGTCATGACGGCGGGACGTGAAGGTGCGTATGTGTATGATCGTTCCACCATATGGCGGGTGCCATCTGATGGAACACGACCGGTAGACTCCACCGGAGCCGGAGATGCGTTCAGCAGCGGATTTCTTGCCGCCCGAATGCAGGGAATGCCCGTCGCGCAGGCTTGTGCTTGGGGTGCGGCAAATGCGCGTAACGTAATTCGTTACTATGGCAGCAACACGGGACTGTTAGATGAGGCGGAGATCCGTTCACATGCTGAGGCAATTTCCGTTCAGCGTCTGGACGCATAGAGCGCTCCATGGCATGATGAGAATGTCATCATGGTACTGTTTGTGCGGTGCGGGAGACGATCGCACTGAGATATTCAGTGAGGAAAGTCCGGACACGCCATCACGATTAGTGATGAACCACGTAGCGGGTAACGCCCGTCTGCCGTAAGGCACGAGGTGCGAACAGAGACGCTGTTCTCCGCGAGGAGTACGGAATCCTTCGGGATTAGTCGCTGTGGAAACACGGCGAGTGAAACGGCTAAATCCTTACGTGCGTGCAAGGCCGTGCTCTGACACTGTCAGAGAGTGCCGCAAGAGCATATCGGTAACGATATGCCCAGGGAAATGATCGTCCCGTCGTTAGACGGAACAGAATCCGGCTTATGAAGCGCCGCACAAACAGTGGTATGAATAGACGAATACTGATAACAATCGGAGTGGTGATGTGCGGAACGTTGAGTACCGCCGCTATGATTGCCGTTGTTGGCAATGGTGGTGGTGTGGTTCGTATTGCGATATGTGCTCTCATTACCGCCGCCTGCATCGGTCTTGCTGCGATACTTGCGCCTCACCGGTGGGCGATAGCAATAGTAAGCATTGTGCCGGTTGCGCCGATTGTGGTCTATGTTCGCGGTATCGGGTCCGCGCTGGTAGCGTTAATGGCGATGGGATTATTGTGGAGTGCCATCCGCGCCATGCGTGCCAGTGTTGAACGAACGACGTCCCTTCATCTGCGTACACATGTTGGTGCGGGAGCGTCTCGCGTGATGATGGCATTGGCATTAATCTTGGGACTTGCGGTATATGGAAATTTAACACAACATGGGACGGCGCCGGACGTACTGCGTACGTCGTTACGGACCGTGGTGACGGGACCGATTCTCCGTGCAGTTGCGCCGGTGGATCATACAATGACAGTAGATGCATTTTTGGCACAGTCGGCGATGCAGACGGAGACAACACGCCCCGTTCGGTTTTTTGAAGATTATGCGGCAACAATGGTTCAGCGTATTCGTTCCGCGGCATTGCGTCTTCCGTCGGCGCCACCATCCAATCAATCGGTGCCGGCATCCGTTATCGCGCAATTACGCGCTCAACTATCCCGAGATGTGGGACTGCCGTTAGATGGGACGGAGTTGGTGGCGGATGTTTTTGTTCGCGGTATGGAGAAACAGTTGCAATCATTTGCCACGGCACGGCTTCCACGATCATATTCATTTTCCCATGCGTTGGCATTGGTGATTGCGGCAATGATAACAATTACGGCAACGTGGGTGGGAACATTTCTTGTTCCATTATGGACTTGGGGAGCTCACGGATTATTTGCGATTTTTCGTGCGGCGGGAATTATCCATGTAACGCAACAGCCCGTGATGAAGGATGTAATCGCAGACTAGCACTCACATCTTATGATTGCTAATTTTTATACTCTGCGGTACACTGGAGGTGGAAGATAATGACAGAACTATGGCAAAAGATTTTTATGAAATTTTGGGCGTATCGCGTGATGCATCCGCGGACGAGATTAAACGAGCATATCGGAAACTGGCACACCGTTATCATCCGGATAAGGATTCCGGAAATGAAGAGAAATTTAAGGAAGTCAATGAGGCGTATAGCGTGTTAGGCGATGCCAAGAAGCGTGCACAATATGATCAATTCGGTCATGCCGGCGGTGCCGGAGGATTTGATTTCAGTCAGTTCGGCGGTGCGCAGGGCGGTGTGCATGTTGATTTTGGCGACCTGGGAGATTTAGGCGATATTTTCGGTAGCATGTTTGGTTTTGGCGGCGGAGGAAACAGTGGCGCTTCGTCTCGTGGACGAGATTTGGGAGTAACGGTGACGATTGATTTTATGGAGATGGTGCGTGGAGTAACACGGGAGATTGATGTAGATCGTGCGGTGCCGTGTACAAAATGTTCCGGAAGCGGATGTGCAAGTGCCGATGCGGAAAAAACATGTCCAACATGCTCCGGTAGCGGAGTGGTACAACGCAGTGTGCCAAGCATGCTTGGTCCGGTCGTTCAGCGTCTTCGGTGCACCGAGTGTGGCGGACGCGGAAAGATTTGTAAGACACCGTGTGAGTCTTGCAAAGGTCACGGCGTTGTCCATAAAACGGAAGCGATTCGCGTTGATATTCCCGCAGGAATTGCCGATGGACAGACTATTGTTCTGCGATCCCAAGGATCAGCCGGAATGCATGGTGCGCCCAGTGGAGATTTGCATGTAACAGTCCATGTTACGCCGCATCCGACATTCCGGCGTGAAGGGGACGATATTCACAGCACGGAAACCATAACATTTTCACAAGCGGTACTGGGGGATAAAATTTCTGTGGAAACGGTTGACGGTTCCGTAAAAATGAAAATTCCCGCCGGTACCAAATGCGGTGAAGTATTTCGTATTCGCTCCAAGGGAATTCCTCGTGTTCGCGGATTTGGACGAGGCGATCACTTTGTAACGGTTACGATTGATGTTCCAAACACTCTTTCATCACAACAGAAATCACTATTGAAAGAGTTACGTCGCAATGATTTATAATCATACACGCCCGCAAGGGCGTGTATTGTTCTGTTGGGGTGGAGGGATTCGAACCCCCGCATCACGGGACCAAAACCCGTTGCCTTACCGCTTGGCTACACCCCAGAGGGAATAATTTGCGCACCACGCATTGTTGCGATCACTTTCGCCGGCAGAGGCGCGTTATCAGATGATTGCAGTGTATCTGCATGGGCGATTTGCACATGCGTACACTTCGGAAGTATTGTAGCAACCGCTGCGATAAGTGTCAATCGCATCACATCGGTCGCGGCATATTTCTCACACAGAAGTGAGTTGGCGGTAACAAGAGTTACCGTATTTTCGTTTACACTGTGCGGCGCTGCCGTTCGCAGCAGTGCTCCAAATGGCGCATTACGTTTTCGGACGTAAGAAAGTACATCATTCCATGCATCGGTAAGACGGGAAAGGTCTGCGGAAGAAGTGTCCGCATTAGATGATGGTGTATCAGTAGGTGCATTTGTATCGTTTGCCGTAGAAGAGGACGTATCATGTGTTTCCGATGTTGAAGCGCCAGTGTCATCAGATGACTGCGGCGTATCGGTTGTTGTCAGTGCGACAATGGCGATTTCCAACGGGATTATAGGCAGAGGGCTAGTGGTGCATTGGTGTACAGCGGTATGAAGCGTATCCACAATGATACGGTGGCGAGGTGGTGATGCTTGCGTTGCTAAGGCAATCAATCGGTCACGATGCGGGGGATCGTAAAGATCGGTATAGGGTGAAAACAGTTCCGCATCAATGCTGTATAGCAAGATATGTCGTGCCACACGCACCGTATCTCGTGCAAATATGTCCACTGCCACGCCGGCGCGCTCTACGGTGGCGAGAGTTTCCAATGCGGCAACACGTTGGTAATGAATGATGTGCTCCAGAAGTGTCAGTATCGTATCCGTATCGGCAATGCCCAAGAGCGCCTGAACAGTCTCATCCGTAATAGAATCTTCTTGCATTGCCGCACACTGCGCCAGAAGGGATTCCGCATCTCTCATGCTGCCATCCGCACTACGAGCGA
This sequence comes from uncultured Pseudobdellovibrionaceae bacterium, assembly GCA_964463705.1. Classification (GTDB taxonomy): domain Bacteria; phylum Patescibacteriota; class Minisyncoccia; order Moranbacterales; genus JALVQA01. The sequence continues at coordinate 34,053 of CAYXCH010000019.1, forward strand.
TCATGGCGGCGGCGGTGCGTGTGAGTGGCAGTGATTCACGCTTAGCGATATGGCGCAACTTTTTTGCAATGAGTCCGACATCAAGCCGTGACAAATCAAACCGTTGTACGCGGGAGAGAATGGTTTGCGGTATTTTGTGCGCATCCGTAGTAGCGAAGAGAAACAATGCATGAGAGGGAGGCTCTTCCAATGTTTTCAGTAATGCGTTCCATGCGGCGGTGGAGAGCATGTGCGCCTCATCAATAATATAGACCTTGTAACGGGCACTATGAGGAGGAAGAGTAACAGTGTCGCGGAGAGCGCGAATCGTATCTACGCCCGTATGTGAGGCGGCGTCAATTTCAATAAGATCCAAACTCTGTCCCGTGCGTAATTGTTCGCACACATTCTTATCACACGGGGTAAAATCTTCCCGGGGCGTACAATTGACCGCCTGTGCAAAAATTCTTGCCAATGTTGTTTTTCCGGTGCCGCGCGGTCCGGAAAACAAGTATGCATGTCCAATAATATTGCGCGCAATAGCGTTGCGCAGAGTGGTAACAACAGTTGTATGCCCCAATACATCATCAAAATCTTTGGGACGGTAGGTTGTGGAGAGTGTAATCATGCCGTGGTGTTTTGGATCAGTATACCACAGTTACACCTTAAAGACGAACAATTTATAGCCGAGAAAATTCCATGCTAAAACAACGATAGATGCAATTGCCGCCGCAACGGTAGCAGCCTGTCCGCTAACCACACCTCCATGGGCAAGAATTGCGCTAATACCGGCGGTAACAGCACTATTTAATAAAAGTCCCGCGACACTAACACTGACAAATTTCGCAAATTCCGAACCATCTGCCGTGGATGTTTTTTCAAATGACCAAGAGCGATTCCAAATATAGCTGTTTAGTACCGCCACAAAAAACGATATACCTTTCAGTACCGCACCGATTAGAACGGTTGTGCTTCCGCCGACAGCATAGATAAGCGCGTTAAATACACCCAAGTCAATTGCGGTATTTGCCACACCGACAAGAGCAAATTTTGCCAGCTGAAAAAAGATATGGTGATAACGTGCCAGGACGGCACCGACAACAATCGCAATTATTCCCGCAACACCGAATATTAGCGTAGTGATTACACCGGGAATGTGAGGGATAGATGAAACGGAATTATTTACGATAACAGACGCGCCGGCGCCAAAAATCATTCCATTGATAGCAGCACATACGATATCGCGCGTAGTCAGCGCCCGATGGTGCGTTGCCGGTGATGAAGCCATGGTATGTATTTCTTATGTATTTGTTTATATATCCGCACTTGCGATTTCTGTTTCTAAATCTCGCACATCTTGTGACCATGGTGCAGACGGTGTTGCGGTAGAAGATGATGATTTTTTGCGCGGCGCGGTGAATGTCGGAAGACCATTATCGGCACGTGCCAAGACGCTTTCAATAACCGCCCACGTTGCGTCCGCATTATCCCGCGGAATGACAATTGCCACTTCATCTCCCGGCTCTGCACGAAAATATGTAATGCTGGCAAGCAGCACTTTGTACGGCTTGCCTTCCGCAACAACATAGTAGTGTCCACGCTCATCTTGAGAAACAACCCCGATGGCGTTTTTACGTTCCACGGGTCCGATTTGCTTATAAATAAACGTACTGTCCGGTGTAATGGTCAATTTAAGCACATCTCCTTCTACGAGTTTTGATTTTGACGCATAGTTCGCCGGTACGGGATACTGTCTACCATCCGACCCTATCATAACTTGCCCATCAAATACACCTTCTACAACGGTACCGTCTCCATCCGTAACAGCTTTTCGTTTCCGTCCGGCACGTTTCTTTCCCTCAATTTGCAGCAACATCGCCTTCGCACTCTGAATCGTGCGCTCAGCATTGCTAATCATATCACGCAGAGATTGTACCTTCTGCGCGCGCTCTTCCGGAGAGAGCGCATCAAAATCCGTACTCATATAGTTTTTGTTTTGTTCGTCTGCTTGTCACCAATATTCTACCATTGTTAAGTGAATTTCGCAAGGTTTGGGAACTATGATACAGTAACAGTATGCGTATTGCAATGTTGCTGTCCGGTGGCGTGGACTCTTCCGTGGCATTGGCACGATTGGTGGAGCAACGCCATGAGGTGACGGCGTTTTATCTCAAAATTTGGCTGGAAGACGAGTTATCGTTTTTGGGATCGTGTCCGTGGGAAGAAGATTTGTCCTACGTACGCGCCGTGTGTAAGCAATTAAATGTTCCGTTGACGGTCGTATCGTTTCAGCGAGAGTATCATGAACGTGTTGTGGCGAACATGATTGAGCAGTTACGCCGTGGACGCACACCCAATCCCGACATGTTGTGTAACCGAGAGGTAAAGTTCGGGGCGTTTTTGGACCGCTACGGACGGAAGTTTGATGCGGTTGCCAGCGGGCATTATGCACAGGTACAGACAGACGAACATGGTGTTGCACATTTGCGGTGCGCACCGGATCCGGTGAAGGATCAGACATATTTTTTGGCGATGATGACACAAGCGCAGTTGCGACAAGCGATGTTTCCCATTGGGGACATGGATAAAGCGCAGGTGCGAGTGGAAGCGGCGAAGAGAAATTTGCCGACCGCAACTCGGAAGGATTCGCAGGGCATTTGTTTTCTGGGGAAGATTTCATTTCGGGAGTTTGTACTTCGGCATTGCGGTGAGCGGCCGGGAGCGGTGGTGGAATACGGGACACAGCGTGTAATTGGAACGCATCGCGGATACTATTTGTATACGATCGGGCAACGCAAGGGATTAAATCTTCCCGGTGGTCCGTGGTATGTGTGCAATAAGGATGCGGAGCGAAATATCGTATATGTCGCTCATGGATTTGCGCAGCATGACCAGTGGCGAGATACGCTAATCGTAGAGGGGTGTAATTGGATTGTTGAGCCGCCACATTCCGGGGAGATGCTTCGTGTGAAGCTTCGGCATGGGACGGTGTCATATGGTGCTCGTATAACTTCCGATACCGATGCATCGTATCGTGTGGTGTTGGAGAAAAAAGATCAGGGGATTACGCCGGGGCAGTATGCGGTATTCTATCGTGGGAATGAATGCCTTGGTGGCGGTATTATCAGCGAGCGTACGCACAAAGATGATGGTATGGGAACAATGTATTGACGCCGGAAGCAATTTGTGTACAATAGGGAATACGTGCGCACACACGAAATGGGGGCGTCGCAATAAGGGGGCGGAGATGCGACGAGTAATTTCGTAACGCGAGCGTATGAGTGAGACGGACGATCCGTCACGATGGGCGCGGTATCGCGCTGCAATTTCTTTTCGACGAAGTATTGTCGGCACAGCCATCAGCTGTGGCGGTTTTCTTTTTATTCTCGGTATCGCTCCGGATACCATGCCGACACCTCCGGCACGAACAACGGCAGTTCCCGATCGTGCACTGTGCGCCATAACGGAACGAAGCGGAGACACCGCATTGGCGTTGTTGTGTGCATCTCATTATGCAGAACACTCATCGTCTCGATTTGCGCAACAGTTACGCGTATATTTACAAGGGTATCCGATGGCACAGATGGCGGAGGCATTATCTCAACAAGACCGCACCGTCGCCGCCTACCTCATCGCCATCGCAAAACAAGAATCCCAGTGGGGAAAACGCGTCCCCGTTTTAAATGGAAAAGATTGCTATAACTATTGGGGATTCCGCGCAAAACGCGCCCGCATGGGAAC
>CAYXCH010000020.1:0-13078 GCA_964463705.1 uncultured Pseudobdellovibrionaceae bacterium
CTCAAGGATGGCACAGCAACGGTGCGCAAAGGATTTGTCGTAATCGCACGTCAAGCGAAGGTGCCAATTCTCCCGGTGGCAATTTATAAGAAGGGACTCTTTTGGCATGTACGCATACTTCCACCGATTCCACCGGAACGCCTGGATGATGATACATTCGGCACTACAGACGCGCAGCGTGCCTGTGCCATTATGCAGCGCCTCAATAACACTCTACCGGCACACCACCATGTTACCTACGTTCCAAAGAATAGCTAATACACACAAAATCTGGTGATCATCATCCATTGAACATTATCCGGCGCATATTATCTTGCATATCTCTGTCCGAATGTAGTCACGACATAGTATCAATTATTATCCCTATCATACGTCGCCACACCACGCCCTCAAGCAAATAAAAAACACCACTCGTAATGAGTGGTGTTCCAAATACGATCATTATCGCTTGCGCCACTGAGTTGCGCGACGTGCTTTCTTTAATCCCGGCTTCTTTCGCTCCACCTGACGCGGATCACGGCGCAAGTACCCTGCAGCCTTTAATGTAGCCCGAAGCGCGTCATCACTAACCACCAACGCACGAGCAATACCATGACGAACCGCTTCTACCTGTCCGGTTACCCCGCTCCCGCGAACAATTACCGATACAACGAATGCACTCCCTGTGCCGGTCTCCTCCAACGGTGCCAGCGCCACCTTCTGCAATCGCTCATGTGTAAAATATTCATTCAACGGTTTCCCGTTTACAATGTGTTGTCCATCGGTATTTTCCGATGCGGGATAGAGTCGCACTTGCGCAACGGCGGTCTTGCGACGCCCAACAGCGTAGTGATAGGTTCCCGTGAAACGGTCTGCTTGTTTCTCAGCCATAATTAGTCGTGTGTTACGGAAATATTGGTATGCGGATGAGTATCGTCATTATAAACATAGAGACGATTCATCATCGTTGCACGTAGCTTATTTTTCGGCAACATCCCGCGAACAGCATGCTCAATCACCTTCCGCGCATCTTTCTTTAACTGGTCCTTGAGTGCAATCGCGTGAATTCCCCCCGGATATCCACTAAAGCGGTAATATGTCTTCTGTTGCATCTTTCGCCCCGTTGCGGCAACACGAGCCGCATTGATTACGATAACCGTATCTCCTCCGTCTACATGCGGAACATAGTCCACCTTGTCTCGTCCGGAGAGTACACGTGCAATCTGTGTCGCCAGGCGTCCCAACACCTTCCCGCGCGCGTCAAAAATATGGACGGCGCGCTGAACGTTTTTCTTATGTAATGTTGTTGTCGTCATACCTCGCATTCTTAGGAAACAAACTCAATCAGCGCCATCTTTGCACGATCACTCGTTCGTGATGCCATCTTTACCACCCGTGTATATCCACTATCCCGATCGGCAAAACGATCCAGATCTTTTATCAGCGTTTGCACTGCCACCAACGGAAGATCTGCTTGAATCTTGCGCACCATCGCATATGCCGGCGCTCCGGCACGTTGCGCCCGCTTTACTTTTGTAATCACACGATCCATACGTCCGGCAAGCTCCTTGGCTTTTGCCTCCGTCGTCACAATACGACCGTGCAACACCAAGCTTCCCAGCATCGTGCGCATCAATGCCGTACGCTGCTTACGTACACGTCCGAACTGTCGCCCTGTCTTACGATGCTTCATAGTCTTTATGCCTTAAGAGTCAACTCATACGCTGACAATACCGCTGTAACTTCTGCCACACTCTTTTCTCCCATTCCATCAATCGCCGTCAGCTCCTCCAATGTCAACGCCGCAACATCCGACAACGTCTGCAAATTTGCCGCACGAAGAATATTTGCCGTTCGCGTAGATAATCCATGCGCATCGTCCAGTGACACCTCCTCATCTTCCGCATCAATTTGCGCCGTAGTGGAAGAGGCAACATCCGCACCGCGCAATGCCGCGAATTGCTCTACAAGGATTTCCACGCCACGATCAAACGCTTCCTGCGGCGTAATTGTTCCATCCGTTTGGATCGTCACCATCACCTTATCATAGTCGGTGCGCTTTCCAACACGCATATTTTCCACTACATAATTAACTCGACGAATCGGTGTAAAAATTGCATCAATGGCAATTGTTCCGATTGTCTTCTCTTCTCGTTGCTGCTGCTCTACCGGCAAATATCCAATGCCATGAGAGACCTCCAGCTCCATATTCAGTGATGTTTTCTTATCGGTGATTGTTGCAATCACATGATCCGGATTAACAATCTCTACATTTGCCGGCGTCTCAATCTGCGCCGCCGTTACCACACCTTCACCGGACACGCTTAATGTCATTGTTACCGGAGTGTCTACAGCACTGCGGACACGAACACGCTTGAGATTGAGCAGGATTTGCACCACATCTTCTTTAACACCGTCAATACCGGAAAACTCATGTGATACACCATCAATCCTTACCGCTGTAATCGCACTGCCACCGAGTGATGACAACAATACGCGACGCAATGCATTTCCCAATGTTGTTCCGTATCCCGGATAACATCCGGAAATCGTAAACGTCCCGGTTGCGGCATCCGTTTGTTCATACGTGGGAGCCTGTGGTGTTGGAATAGTCATAGTCGGTCAATTATATTATGTGTCACTTACTACTTGGAGTAGAACTCAACGACAACCTGAGGATCAATCGTATATCCGATGTCGCTGCGCTGCGGCAATGCCGTAATTTTTCCTTCCAGCTTTTTCTCATCAAATAAAATCCATGCCGGAGTATCTTTACGGTCTCCAATCGTCTCTTTAATTGCCGCAAAGTATCCGTTATTTGCCTTTCGCGGATTAACGCTAATAACATCTCCGATTGCCGTTTTATAAGATGGGATATCCACCTTTCGGTTATTAACGAAAATTGCACCGTGATTAACAAGCTGCCGTGCCTGCGGACGCGTTGTTGCCAACCCCATACGAAACACTACGTTATCCAGACGCAACTCCAACCGCTGCAACAGGCGCTCACCGATTTTTCCGTCTCCTTTAAGTGCCTCTTTATAATGACGACGGAACTGCTTTTCCATTACGCCGTAGATCATCTTGATCTTCTGCTTCATGGTCAACTGTCGCCCATAATCACTCATGGACGGGCGACGTGTTTTCCCGTGCATGCCCGGCGCGTATGGCTTCTTCACCGTCGGATCATTTGGCGCACCGGTACGGCGCTCTCCGAAGCGGCGATACTTTTTACAAATTGGTCCAATCTGACGTCCCATAGTAGCTATTCGTTAAAGTCTCATTGCATTATACTCGACGCGGCTTGCGACGACGGCATCCGTTATGCGGAACCGGAGTAACATCTTTAATGGAAAGGATGGTAAAATCGTTTGCCGCTAAACCACGAATGGAGGCTTCCCGGCCACTACCAACACCTTTAACAAAGACATCTAGCTCTTTGAGTTGATGCTTTCGCACCTTTTCCGCAACATCGCGAGCCACCTGTGTTGCCGCATATGGTGTTGCCTTCTTTGCTCCTTTGAATCCCAATGATCCTGCACTGGACCATGCCAACACTTGCCCCTTACGATCCGTCAACGCGATAATCGTATTGTTATATGTGCACTTGATATGTGCCTGTCCCCGCACTACCGTTCGGCGCCCCTTTTTACGCTTTTGTGCCGGCGCAGCCTCTGTTGCCGGTGTAGCCTCTGTTGCCGGTGTGGTAGTCTCGCCACTCGGTGCTGTATGTACCTCTTCCGTCATAGTGATAGTCACGAAATTATATCTTGAATTACGTCTTAGAAACCGTTCGGCGTCCGGATCCCATCGTTACACGCCTATTTCCGCGAACAGTACGACTATTGGTCTTTGTGCGCTGTCCGCGGACCGGCAGCCCGACAATCATGCGGCGTCCACGATAACACTTGATTTCCTTCAAGCGCTTAATATTCATCTTGATTTCATGACGCAGCTCTCCCTCCACACGATACTCTTTTTCGATAATTTCACGCAATTGCGTTGCTTGTGCATCGGTAATATCATGTGTCCGCGTATCGGGATCAATATTAAGCTTCGCAAGAATTTGCGCTGCTCGTGTTCGCCCGATACCGTAAATATACGTCAGTGCGATACCGATTTTCTTCTTATCCGGAAGATTGACTCCAGCAATACGTACCATAACGTTCTCTCTTAAATACGGCTACCCTTGCCGCTGCTTATGCTTAGGGTTTTCACAGATAACATACACGCGACCGCGTCGTCGCACAACTTTACAGTTGTTGCAAATCTTCTTTGCCGATGCCCGAACTTTCATAACACATTCCTTACATTCCGATTTTACAGTCGCCGCGTAATCCGACCCTTGGATAGGTCATACGGACTCATTTCCACAATCACTCGGTCACCTTGCAGTAGCCGAATATAGTGAACACGCATCTTTCCGGAGATGTGCGCCAACACCTCGTGGCCATTGTCCAACTTTACGCGAAACGTTGCGCTGGGGAGCAGCTCCTCTACCGTTCCCTCTACGCTGATAACATCTTTTGCCATGAATGATTTTTATTCTACACAACAAAAAAATTGGGCACACATGTCGGAGAAAAGAAGTCATTCCCAATTCTTGCACACCTTCTCTCTCTTCTCATCCCCAATGCTCCCGCCGCGTACACCACGCACGCGATTTTTTTGTTACCTCTCATAGTAGAGGAAAACATTTTTTTTGTCAACACCCCAAGAAAAATTACACCCTACTGCGACGATTCCACCGTTACATGAATGGAACCGCTATAATACGGCATGCGCCCAAATAGATTAATGCCGGTATTAATTTTTGCACTCTCTACACCATCAAATGATGTTAATACTTCTTGCAAATCATCCATCTTTCGCCCCACCAATGCAGAAGCAATTGCTTTTGTGTCCGGTGTTGCCACTAACCGTGCCGTTGCCCGCGCCGTAATTTGCGCACTACGTTTTTGAAAATCCACCAATGCCGGACTATAATGGATTGTTATATTTTCCGGAGATACCGATTCATCACCAACACGCTTTTCCAGTGCCTTAACTGCCATGATGCGCATATCATTCTTACTAAATGTTAATGCCGTCGCACGAACCGTTACCGTGTAGTCAAATGCTTCGGCCGCAACACCATCTACCACCTGCGTTCCACTACTGACAACTTCCACATCAATCATCTCCTCTAACGTTTCCATATTCTGTGTATTTGCCGCCTCGGTAATCGCCTCAATTACCGCTGTACGTGCTGCCGCTTCCGTTTCCTTCTTGGCGCGTTCAATATCTTCCTTTGTCACAACAGTCTTTGTTCCACCTTCCGTACTGCCACCAGTCATGGGAGTGGCGGATTTTGCATAGAATTTTCCATATCGCGGTGATCCCTTAAATCCCGGAATGGAAAATGTGGAGGGACCGATATTATACTGTTCCCCCGGCTTATCCGCAATGACTGTTGCCTCTATTGTTCCGGGAATTCGCTTCCCGTCTACAATCTTCACCCCCGGAACAACAACACTGTCTACCAACCGAAACAATATACCATCATCTGTTAATAATCGTGTTGTTGCCACAAGCTTCTGTGGTGCGGAACTGTATGTATTGTAAATGGTCACCGTTCCCCGCGCCTTATAACTCCCTTGAGATGATGTTCCCGTTGCGGAAAACTCCTTAGTCTTCTCTACCTCTTTCTCTATCGCTACCAACCCCATCCGCCTCTGAGAAAAGTCTGTTGTTCCCACGGTTGCATCTGCGTTAACCGTAAAGGATGCAGACTCTTCTCGCACTGTCGGTATCAGTGTCACTTGAACCTGCGGGAAGAAAATCAAAAATATCACACACAGTGCCGCAATTACCGTTGCCACTAGTGCTCCAACTATCACCCATGTCCGACGCGGTGGTGACGCATTCATATCCTCCGGCACATGTGCATAGGATGTAATATGCGGAGCGGCACCGCCACCACCGGTATCACGCCGAAAGAAATCCTGTAACTCCCGTTGCTTATGGTGATCCAACGATGCATTGGACATATCGGGACTTGAAGAAGGTGCGGCAGGTGTCGGCGCAACAGATGTCTGTGTAGCAGGTGTCGGCGACGCCGCATACCGATGGGGCTCGGATGACGACCCGGTTGGTATTGCGGCGGAGGATGCAGCGCTCATTTCTACAGACGGTTGTACGGGCGGTACTTGCGGCGATGCGACACGACCACCACTTGAATACTCCTGTGCAATACCGTCTACGGATACATTCGGCGCCCCCAGATTATTGCCACCGGAGTGTGGAACCGATGTCGGTGGAGTTTGCGGAACTGCCTGCGACGAATCCTGTGGTGCGGAGTGTGGTGCGGAGTGTGGTGCCGGTGTTGAATGCTCAAAATATGATGTTGTTCCAATTGTGTGTTGTGACGGCTGTGATGGGACCGCCTCCGCATCCGTTTCCAGTCCTTCCACATCATTTGGCGACGCATAAACGGAAATACCCACCTTCTGTGCCAATGTTTGTCCATACTCATCGGTGGTTACCAATGCAATATCTTTTCCGGCCTTTTGCGCTTCTCGTAACAACAGCCGCATATTGACGGCACTCTGTAATAACGTTGCTCCCGGCGGTACAACAAAGACCACCCGGGATTGTTGTGATGCGCGCAGCCGATCAATAACCGACGTTACCTCTTCTTCCACTTCAATATATAATGGTTTCATATGTGTTTTTTCAGGAGATGTTTTTATTATACCACGCGTTCCATGGCACTGTGAAGGATTTGTGTCAGCGCCCTCTCTTCACGAGAAAGATCCATCGCCACATGAACCAATCCCATCGGTGTAACATCCTGTGGATCTACCAGCGCGCCGGTAGCATCTTCCACACGCCGCACATCCTGTGGCTGTAAAAATCCCACCTGCGGCGTACCCATAAATGCCAATCGCTGCACCCAATCACTCTGCATAATCACTTGGCTGATTCCCGGTAATGCACTCCCACCGCCACAAAGATAAATATGTGCGGGAAGCGGATCACTCTCGGCAAATTCACTTAACGACAATTCCACTCCATCCAACCAAACACGACAATCGTCTGCCAACAATGCTTCCATCTGTGTTGCGGCATCAGCGGATAACTCTCCGCGCGCATAGCGAATTTTAAGTGCCTCGGCTGTTGCAAAATCCATATCCATATCTCGCATAATTCGCTTGGTGAACGCTCGCCCACCCAATGCGAACATCTTTGTTCCTTCCAGTCCTCCGCCGCGCACAACCGCAATATCCGTTGTTCCTCCTCCGATATCAATAAAAATCGCGCTAAAATCCATTGCATCCTCCGGTGCAATCGCACTGGCAACCGCATACGGCTCGGCAATAACGCTGACCAAATCTGTTTCCAGTGTACGCGCAATTTCCTCCAATGCTCCCAAATGCACAATCGGCGCATATGCATTAAACACGCTGATGGATACATTGCGCCCCTGAAAATCCAACGGATTGGTTACACGGTATCCATCAATCCGTACGTCCACGATCGCGGCATTAATCAATTTAATATCTACGGCGCGCCCCACTTCCCATTCCACCTGATCACGAATACGCTCATATGCCTTCTGCTGTACTTTACGAATAATCGCACGCAACTCCGCCATCGTAATTTTCAATGACGGATTGATGCGTTCATAATGTACAGTTGTCGTTGTTCCCTTAACCAACTCCCCGGCAATTCCAATCACCGCTTTCTGCGCTTTCTTTACTCCGGCGTTCTCCTGTGCCTGCGCAATTGCCGTACGAGCGGCGGTAATTACTCCACCAATATCCGATACCGCCCCACTATTCATATTTCCCACCGCTTGTTGTACACGCCCAACACCACGGACCACCGCACGGGCGGATGTATCTGTGTCAATATCAAAAACAAGGGCCTTGATCACTTCCGTCCCAATATCCAGTGCCAAGAGCGGCCCCGTTAATTGATGCCGCTGAAAAATTTGCGTTAACACGGTGGTGTTTTTCTATTCTGCTGCCGTCATCACCATTGTACCACATTTACGGTGCTGCGCCACAAGACGAAAGAATATCTGCGCAGAAGCATCCCATGTAAACGCCTGCGCTCTTTGATGCATCACGAGAGAAATCTCCTTCCGTCGTGATATATCATGCAATGCGGTAACAATGGCAGCGCCAAGCGCCTTTGCGGTAACCTCCTTGGCATAAAACGCATCATCACCGATATATCGTCGATTATTATGACGATCAAAGCACACAATGGGTAGTGCGGCTCCCATGTATTGCAAAATTTTCCCACTGGCCTGATTGACACCATCGTCCTTGGGGTCCACTGCGCAATCTGCTATCGCCAATACCTGCGGAAGTTGATCATATGGCAATGGTGTAATAATGCGCGTATAATCCCCTGCTCCCCGTTTCGCAATCTCTCGCTCCACATAGTCCCGAGGTGCTCCCGCAAATACCACCACTGCAGACGGACACTGCGTATGAATATTTGGTAATGCATCCAACAAATAGTCAATTCCCTTATTGGGAATCATCGCTCCGGCATAAATGACCACCGGCGTCTCCGCCGCGATTCCGTACCGTTCCCTCATCACCGATCGGGCGATTGCAGCATCAGCAAATGCTTGCATATTTACACCATCGGGCAACACCGCCACCGTATCACGACGCGTTCGTTCCAACACCGTCTTATTTTCCCATGAACTGCTGACCATAATATCACCCAGATTGTTAATCCATCGCTCCAATGCACCAAATATCCACTGTATCCAACGGAACGATAAATATCCGTGTGATGCCATTTCATTCACCAACGATCCGTGCATATCCGCCACCAGCGTCATCTTCCGAAACCACAATATCTTCTGCACCACCCATGCAATCAACACCCCCTCATGCAAATGCGCATGTAATACCTCCGGACGCGTGCGATATGCCAACACCAAAACTTTACGTAACAGCAGCAAATCTAAAATAATTTTTTGCCAATCCGGTCCGGCCTCCAGCTTCTTATACCAAAACAGCCACCGATGAATACGACGTACCGTTACCCCCTCCGGCAACGATGGCGTCTTCCCAATATGATACGTAACAATGGTCACTGTTGCTCCACCCCGTGCCTGCGCCCGCGCCTCTTCCAAAATCCGGATATGTGTCCCGCGATCAGCAAAAAATGGTGTCGGAGCAATCGTTAAAATATTCATACCCTTTGTCGTGGGACGAATTATGCGCTACACTACAAGTATACCACGGACAACGCCTATGTATACATCTTGGCATCACCGCGGACGTCGTCTATTTTTCTGGACACTCGTGGTGCTCTACAGTATTATTGTTTCCATTGCCATTCCGTATGCGTTCGGATATCGCTTCAGTATCCAACGCGGAGTATTTATATATGCCGGCGCCATTACAATTAAAAGCAATCCTTCGGATGTTACCATTGCTATTGACGGCGTTCAACGATTTGCAACGGAAATCAACGATACACTTACCGTCAATGGGATTGCACCGGGAGAGCATACCGTTACGATTACGCGTGACGGCTTTCAACCGTGGCGCAAGCGGGTTCGTGTTACCTCCGGCACCAGTACGGAATTTTGGAATGTCATTCTTCCACGCATGAACTATCCACGAACACTGATTGCAAATCTTCCCCATCCGGCACGCGCCCTATTTGTCTCACCAAACGCTCGCCGTGCCGTTATTGCTACCGATACCGATACGGTTACTGTGCTTCCATTGGAGCGCTCCGCTACTGTACATACCATTTCACTTCCAACCGGAGCGCGTATCCACGAACATACCAATATTGAATGGTCGCCGGATTCCACGCTGTTGCTTATTCCCATTGTTTCCGCTGATGGACAAAGCGATATCCTTATCGCCCATGCCGACACCGGACGCACCGTCAGTATTCGTACATTATTTCCCAATTCCCATCACATTGTTCAGCCACGTTGGGACGCCAAATCTCCACGTACGCTCTATGCACGAATAGATAGCGTATTGCAACGCATCTCCTTAAACTCTGAGCAGTTATCGGATTTGGTCTCCGCGCGCAGCCATATTGTCGCTCAACACGTTGCCACATACACCATTACGAACGGGGTTGTTTATATTGTTGACAAACGAACGGGAATTATTCATCGCATTATGCCTGACGGGACTACACGAGCAATCAGTAGCACTCAATTAAACCTTGGCACGGATGCCGTCACCTTAACCGTCTATGATGAATCCCGATTTACCATACGAACACATCAAGACGGCATTCTTTACCTCTCTTCCGACGATGATTCACATTCACTGCGGCAACTTGCACGGGGCATCGTTCGCAGTCATTTTTCCGATGATGGAAAAAAACTTCTCTATACGACACATAATACGGTATTTATTACATTTATTCGCGATTGGACCGTTCAACCGCTGCGTCGCGCCGGCACAACGTTAACAGTAGCACGGTTCAGCACCCCCATCACCGATGCACAGTGGGCCCAGGACTATGAACACGTCCTTTTGAGTGGTACGCATACCATTAAACTCATCAGCGCAGACCATCGAGGTGGACACACAACATCCACACTAATCAAAACCAATCAAAATACGGTACGATTTCACGCCGATCACTCCACAAACCGAATAATTGTTGCCGATGGCACCGAAGTGTTCTTTATTAAGTTTCCGGAAAAGACCACCGTTCTTCGCTAGGCAGCCGCAAGAATATCTTTCACCGTTACCGATACCGTTTCTCCCGGCATTACCCCGTCTGCAATAATCTTGCGCGCTATTACATCCGCCACCGTATCATCAATATACCGCGCCGTCGCTCGCGCACCAAACGCCTCATTATAACTCTGTTTTACAATAAGCGGCACCGCCTCCGAATCAATGGATACTGTAATATGCTTCTCTCGTGCAATTCGTTCCACCAACGCATTGATCATCAATGTCGCCACCTTTATCATTTCTTCTTCTGTCAATGGACGAAAGACGATGACTTCATTAAAACGGTTGAGGAATTCCGGCCGATAAATTCCTTCACGCACAATCGTATCAATCAGGCGCTCTTTGATTACATCCGGAGATAGCTGTTGCGCAATCAAATCCCGTAGTGTCGTCGCACCGGCATTGGAAGTAGCAATGATAACCATGTTACGAAAATTCAACTTATCCCCAAATGCATCCGTAACAAACCCTTCGTCTAAAATTTGCAAAAAGAGATCCAGTGCCCGCGGGTGCGCTTTTTCCAGCTCATCCAGCAACAGCAACGTATAAGGATGTTCCCGTGCCGCCGTTGTTAGACGACCTTGTTGTCCGGTCTCCTCATCACCCAATAACAACCGATACGCGTCCGGACCCTGAAACTCACTCATATCAATGCGAACCATCTTCTCCTGAGATCCGTAATACACCTCCGCAAGCGTTTTTGCCATTTCGGTCTTTCCCACACCGGTGGGACCAAGGAACAGAAAGCTGCTCATCGGTTTTTTCGTATCTGCAATGCCGCTACGCATGATACGTACCGCTTCCGCCACTTCTCGCACCGCTTCTTCTTGACCGACAAGTCGCTCATGAAGTAATTGTTCCATATTCAATAATCGCGTTCGCTCCGCATCACTGATACGTCCCATCGGCATCCCCGTTTTCTGTGTTAAAAACTCGCGAACAATCCGTGGCGTCACCACAGAAGCCTGTTGCGTTCGGTAATACAATGCAACTTCTGCCGCCAAATCCACTGCTCGCTCCGGCAACGGCGCATCCGCACGATAACGACCGGAGAGTTGAACAATATCCCGCAGTGCCGCATATGAAAACAAAACAGAAGAACGTTCGGCTTCCGAGTAAATCTGCAATAACGCCGTGATAGCCTCCTCCGGACTCGCCTCTTCCACCGTTACCGGTGTAAAATACTGCATAACATCCGATCGCTGTGAAAGAGTTCTTGTATACACTTTTCGTGGCACCAGCGCAACAATCTGAAATGTCGGCAAATTGAGATAATCGGAAATAATCGGAGTAATATCATAAGACGCTTTGGCATCTGCAATATAATGATGAAAGTTTTCCAGAACCAGTACAACATTGCCCGCATATGCCGCTTCATGAAAAATATTGTGCAAAAATAAATCAATTCCCCCTTCAGCGTGCTGAGCATCCGCCAATGCCGCCGCCAAATCCACAAGCAAAAACCGCTTGTCCCGCATAGCAGAATCATGATCAAAATCTCCCTGCCGCACCCGTTGCGCCAAATCATACAACAATGTACGCTTTCCTACGCCGGCATCCCCTATAATCATTGCATTATTGTCCCGCCGCCGTTTCAGTGTCACTGTCAATAAATCTCGCGCGTTTCTTCGGCCGATAAAATGTGCCTGTGCATACTGTCTCGGCATATAGTGAGATAAATCCAGTGCATACCGATCCAAGTGCACCGTATACCCGTACACCCAGTATTGGCCAAACGGCCGGATACGCCGCAGACGATCCCATGTCCACCATCGCCGTGTCGCCCACCGCTCTTGCTGCTTCTCAATCTCCCACGAAAGAATCGCATCAAATTCTTCCATGCTGATTGTGTGTTGATCCAGCAATTTCGCAAATTTTGTAAAATCATCCAATATTTCATCGGTAATATCGGCACGGTCCACGCCAATACGATCATAAACGCGCGTAAACCACGGCTGCTTATGCAATTCGCGTAATGACATGGCACGATAGTCGGGTATCTGACTGCGCGTATACACCATTACTGCCCCCATTGGAATCGCTGCTGTTAGAAGTAACAGCATGCCGGCGACACCTATCGCTACCGGTGTAGCCACGGCAATAATCAAAATACCGGCAATAATCGGCAATAACGGAACTATATACCATGCCACCGCCACAATTACATGCAACACACATACTAAAAGAAGTGCGATAACACCGGCACTGATGACAATAAGACGCACAATCGCGCCCATTACTCGAGAAAATAGGTTATTTGCCAAGCGCCGAAGAAATAGTATCGGATGTAGCCCACGACGCTGTCGATAGGTAACATCCTTATGCCATGCTGAAAACAATGTGCGTAAGTGCCATGACACATGAAATAC
>CAYXCH010000021.1:0-138974 GCA_964463705.1 uncultured Pseudobdellovibrionaceae bacterium
GAGTTAGTCTGAGAATTTAGGATTTGCAATATTGCATGCGGCTAATATATCTGGGTCCTGTATTTCATAATCATTTGATCTTAAATCAAAACCACATTCTTTATTTTCACATTTAGCTTTTTTATCTTTTCTTTGACTTAAGCAAACCGGGCACAATTGACTTGAATCTTCAGCCGGAACAAAATGCGCAACACCATATTGCAGATAAGTATCTTTTTGTCTCAACAAAAACGGCTGTATTATCTTTGGTGGCACAAGCTCTAAATTACGCAATTTGTATAGCAACTTTTTGTAAAACACATCAGTAATAGCAACTCCTGTACCTTGTTTTAGTTGATACATATGATCAACTACAAACTTGTCAGGCAAATTTTCCATAAAAATTTCAATATCGTATTGATTAGCTAACCAAGCAACCACGCCCACCAAATCGTTTGCCAAGGCGCTTGCTAATTTTATTTGTTTTTCTTCAAGCAAATCCTTGATTTGCGTTTTTAGTTCCTCTTTCTCTTCCTTTGGTAAATTGGACATATAATCTTTTAGATCATTAAATGTTGCGTCTTGCTTGCCAGTTATAATAGAGTACAACTCTTCTCGCGTATTTTGGGCTAAATTATTAATCCATTTTACAATAACACCAGAAAAAGGCATGCTGCCAATGGCAAAGCGTGTAAGTTTAGTTTTGTACTTGATATCTTGCGTGTCTAAACTTATGCTGACTCTCCCGTCTTTAATCTCCTGAACATTTAACTTTTTCTCTGCCACTTCTTTTTCTATTTCATTAGACTCAAACAAGTAATTAATTAATTGTGTTTGATAAGTAACAAAGCGCAACTTAATATAGGTCATTATATTTGCGTTTATAATAACTTTGTTGTTAATAACTTTTGCTGTTGTTAAGATGAACCACCAACTTGTTAAATCTTCTAATTTAGGTTCAGCTTTTTGCGAGCGTAAACTTTTTTCTTTGTATGCTCTAACTTCTTCATCATCATGTGTAAAAAACGACGGATTTTTATATGCATAAACTTCTTTCAACTCATCGTCTGAACAAACTTTCTTAAAACACTTATAACCTTTGCGCAAATCTTTGTTCTCATCATCTAATATTGGCAATTCATAAAACTTTACTTTCTTAATTGGGAATCCATCGGTCTTTATACTTCTTCCTGGCTCCCACTTGCCAAACAACGCCATGCTTACTAGATCGTTTGTGCCTAAATCAATTCCAATTCTTAAATAATTGTTAGATTCGCGCAACTTGGAATTTATATTCTCGTTAAATTCTTGCAATTGCTGCTTGACCTCGTCTTCATCTGCAAAACGAGGATTAAATTGTTCAGCCGGCTGATTTTTTGTATACATGAAATGTATATGCATTCTTGATCTGGCGTGCCTGCTTTTTGCGTGTTGTTTTTCTTCTTTTTTAGCTTCAAAATACAGCGAAACCTCGGGGTTTAATCGTTTTTTATCAATTAAATCTGATCTAATTTTGAGTAACAAATCTTTGAATTCATTTGTAAATCTTTTTGCGTAAGAGATGTTACGAGAAAAATCATAACCTCCTACCTTCCCAAAATATGCTAGCTCGTCTTTAATAGAATATGAATTTTGATTTTTTAATCCACTATTATACTCTGAAAGCAATCGCATCAATTCTTGTTTGTTGACATGTATTTTTTGCAAAAAGTAGAAAGTTGACTCAAGATCTCGTCTAAATTCTTTTAATGTTTTGTGTGGTTTGTTTAAGATGTTTTGCAATGAGTTTTTTAACTCTTGAGGCAGCTTTATTGTTGGTGTTTGTTGTTGTGATCCCCTTTTTTTCTTTTTGTTTTCACGCTCTGACCTTTTTGTTGTGTTTTTTATCTTTTTGTATACTTTTGAGGTTACTCTGATTCTTGGGTTGATTTGTAATTTATACAAAAATTTTAGATAAATTTTGATTGTATTAACAACACTTTCTTCTTTATTGTTGTCTGTATTTAATTCTGATAAAAGCTCTGGTGCATTTTTTGCTATAAATTTATTCTTTAAAGCTGACAGAGTAAGAGAATAAAGTATCATCAATGTAAAATCTGCATTTTTGTTTCGATGCGCGGTTTCTTCAAGAGTTTTTAACTTTTTGAAAGTGAAATCCTTTATTTTGTTCTTTGGAACAAATAACGCATGCACATTTTTACAATCAAACTCTTTACCTTTATCAAACCCTAACAATGCCCAATGGGTTAGAAAAAACCTTGCTTTATCTAAACTCTTTTGCTGAGTAATAAGCCCGCCATTTATTTGAGCTATTATATTTTTTAGAAAAATGAAATCACTGGGCAATCTACGCAATAAACCTGTATAAGCTTGACCGGCTGCTTGCTTATATTGATTTGTTCCACAATAGGACTCTTCACTGCTATTTTTTTCTTTTTGTTTTTCTTCAGAAACAAAAGCCTTAAATTTATGATCCAACAAATCAGGTATGTACCTCCTAAATTTAGATTTAGAAAAATCTTCATGGAGGTTTATAATTTTATTAAGATTATTTAGCTTGTCTTTGTTTTGATCAAGACATTTTTGAAAATTATTAAACAACACATTCTTATCAACATTTTCACCATATAATTTATATTCTTGCTTAATAAAATCGTTAAATAAATTATCAATATCTTTTTTTAATTTATTTTTATAAAATTTTCTTAAACAAACAGCCGTCTCCAACAATGGAGTATCAAATATACCTGCGCAACCATTTTCTTGCGCCCATGTTGTGTACCCTACATTTTTTAAAATTAAATTTAGGTTGTCTATATTTGCTAATAATTCTTTTTCTCGTTCGTTTTTAGTGTTCTGTTTACGCTTTTCTAAATAAATACGAGTCGCAAGTCCCCTTTTACATTCAATCTCTTTAATTTTATTCTCAAGCTCTTTAGGCGTAAAAGACTTGCTGACAGTATACCTATTAAAACTGGCTCTTAACAATTCTTTTTTATCTTGAAGCACAGTAAAAAGTTTGGTTGTTTGCGCATCTAACTTTTGCGCAGTTATTGTAAAGTCCGACCACTGCTCTGATTGAGTTAATTTGATTGATTCAATTAATAGTTGCAGAAAAGATATTAAACTTAACCTTCTTTTGTTGCTAAATTCTATTTTGGGGCGTTGCGTAATGAGTTTAACCGCGTCTAAAACTCCAGATACCGCGGGTTGAGATTTTGATAGTTCTTCATCAAGAATCTTTAATACAGTTTTGTCATTTTCTTCATCAGCTCTTGCATCTTTAATTAAATTAGCGACTTGTTTTAAAATCTCAATAAATTGCTCGCGCTCAAAATCTTTTAATTGAGAGAACAAGACATCTCTTTTTGAAGATTGCGGATTGATTTCGCGCAACAGTTTGCGCTTAATATTTGGCGATTCTATATTTAATTTGGCAATTGTATTTTGATTAGAATCTATATCTGTTTCATCTTTTCCACTCTTTTTTGCTTGTTCAAGATTGTTTTTGTATTCGTGAATTTTTTGCAAATCGCTTATAAAGCTGATTAAAAAATCATGTATAGATGTAAGTTTGTCTTTTAACTGCTCTGCCTCTTTTTTCAGGTCATCTTGAACTATTTTGTTTAAATTTAGATTCTCAAATATGCTTATAACGCTCTCATCATATGGCAAATACTCAAACTTAAGCGCTGATATGTATTCATATTTTTTCATACTACTTTTTGTTACTGTTAATTTTATAAAGATATTCATCCCAACGATGTTTGTCTATTTTAAGATCCGGCTTTTCAGAGCTTGTGCGCACTTCTTGAAGGGCTATGTATCCTTTGCGTGCTATGTTGTATGCGCCAAGATCATCTCCGTTTTTGATAAATGCATCTTCTTTGCGTGTATCAAACCCGCATAATGGACACTGTACAAAGTCTGCTTCTTGCTCTTCGCCTGCGCGGTAGTGATTGCGTATTTGCAATACACGATTTAGGAAATACACAAATGCCTTCCATGCTGTTGCGTATGTGCGTTCATCTTTTTTAAGCAATTCTGGCAACAAATTATCACCACTGCTAAACTCTAATTCAAAACCTTCAAAAGCAGAACTAAATCCTATAAGCTGACTTTCTGTCGCACCATTGCCAAAAATTGCCTCAAATGCCTTGGCAAAATCATCAGCAGTGAGAGACAGAGTGGAGCGTTTGACACTATCCCACACCAATCTATCTACACGAGATGTAATAGTTACTTCTGAACCATCAAATTCTCGTGTATATGTGAGTACAAATGCATTACGATTTGTATCATACACAATGGATTTAAAGTGTTTGTTTAAATCTGATATTACTTGGTCTATGTTTTTATACTTGATGTATACATCTTTGCGCCATCCACAGGTAGGACATGTCTGTGAAGTGTATGCCGGGTCCAAGAAGAAGGTAATACCATGTTGCCCCTGAAGGTCTTTGAGAGAAAGTGTGCCTCGCTTCTCTTTAGTACACACGAGTTGTGCCGCATCAAATGCATACTGCTGATCTTTGTCTATGATGAGCTCAAGTTTTTGCAGAAGTGCCTTTTGGAACTGCTGATACACGCTCTTCTCAAATTGTCCGCCGCGTTTTTGGATAAAGCGGAATGCTAAATTCTCAAGCACAATAATCGCATCATACTCAAGCGCCTTTGAGACTATAAAGTGGATAACATGAGAAAGATATCCTTCTTTGAGCTTGGTAATATTCCCGACAGAGCGCCATGTTTTGCGTGCCTCAAGACGCTCACGCTCACGCTTTTCCAAAAGAGCGTGATAGTCTGTACCGTGTATAGTATTGAGCGAACCCGAGTCAATATGGTTGCCGTCTTTATCAATGAGTGACCAATACAGAAGATGCTTCTCACCGCGGTCAATACCGAGTATCGCGCATGGCTCTTGAAGGAGCGCTTCGTTTACATGAGTCGTAAATGTTTTGTCGTCTGTGGCTCCTTTATGTGCGTTAATTTGCACCGGTATGTGGAAAATGAGCTTCCGCTGTGTGTATCGGTGTGCATCATATACCGGCGCATTATCTCTGCTTACTTCTTGTGCTCCATTGCTAAGCATCTTCCTTTTTTGGTTTTCACAAGATATATCACGGAAGAAGATTTTACCATCTGCCAAGAGCATATACGGTTGCGGAGTCTGCTTTATATTTTCATCTGAAAAGAGTGTTTGCCAGATAATCGTATGTACGTTACGTTTTCCGTGTCCTTTACCACAGAGATCTTTGTTACAAATTTTAAAGAGATACAAATTGCCACTTTTAACATGCTTCATCAACGCCTCCTCATTAACATTGGCAAAGTAAAAACCCTTCTCTTGTTGCAATGCTGCAATACATGCTTCACGGAATGCACGTTTAGTTTCAAAGGCTTTGACAACAACACTACGTAATGATGGATAATCATCAAGATATTGAGGGCGCACATTGGTTAAAAATTCTATGCCCTTCGCGACCCCTTCAGCATCATTCATGTCACTAAATTTTGCACCGTAGTGGTTGAGAAATCCTTTTCCAACCAATGTTTTAAAATCAAGCGTCTTAAGCACCATCTTTTGCCAAGCACTTTCACTGTCCGTATACATTTTCTCAAAAGAGAAGTTGTTACGCAGGACGCCGAGATATATATCATCTTCATGACGCAAAATCACCGACTTTTTGTTAGCAAGTTGACTCTCACTCCATCCACCAAGAAATTGCGGAGAAAAATACACACGCACCTCCTCCTCTGTAGCCAGCTCTTTTGTCAGATAGTTGCGTGTCTTGTTAAATATTTTTTGAACGCGAATATCCTCAATGAGATATGCAAATTGCTCCCATCTTGCATAGAAATCCTGATCTTTCTCTTCTGCAGAGAGCTCCTTGAGCACATCAAAATGTTTACTTCCCTTCTTGTCGCGCACACGAAATGTGCGCGCAAGGCGAGACACATCAACAGCCCATTCCAAATAGGTACGCAAAGCAGCGCGCGCCTCGTCATCAAGGCTACCTTCACGAACTTTCTGCACCGCATTGTCAAAGCCATCAGCAAGCATGCGCACATCCTCAAGCGGACGCAACACCTGCTCAATATTATCGCGCCAGCGAGCAAGAAACTCATTCCATGTTGTCGTGCGCCCATCTGCAAGACGGAAGGCATCACCATACTGCTCTATATACTCTTTCACCGCTTGTAAGGTTGTGAACCTCTCTTTTTTCTTAAGAACATCGTTAAGTGCCGCCCACTCACTCAACACTGCTTGCGCAACAGCGCGCAACGATTGTTTGCTGATATAGATTTTTGAAATGTCATATTGATCAATGGTATCAAAAAATGTACTAAAAAACTCTCGCGCTGTGTCGTATAACTCTGTTATGCGTGGCTTTACTTCAGAGAGCATTGCATAAAGCTCTTCGTCTGACTCTATAGTCTCATAACGCACATCGCGCTCTGTGCCAATTTGGTTGTAGAGCGTTTGCACCAACGGCAAGCGTTGAGCATGTGTTTGATTGTATGCATTAATTTTATTATTAATCCCCTCTGCACGCACATCACCAACCTCTGCCGCACCGCCACCGATGATGGTATTATATGTATCTATTCCTTCTTGTGTTAAGACCTTATTATAGAACTCCGGCTTGAAGATTTCTCGTTCATCATCTGTAAGTTCCACTTTCCCGTCAAGCGTACGCTCATAAAGGAGTGCATTCTTTGCAAATATGCGGAGATTATCATCAATCACCCGCGTGGCAACCTGCCCGTGCTTGCCCTCATCGCCAAAGTAGTGACCGCGATTGCCCAAGAGGTCATAAAGTTGCGTAAACATACCGCTAAATGCATTGAGGTGGCGCAACGCCTCTTGGTCATTTTCATATTTTCGCTCAAGAATTTTATAAAAATCTTTACTGAGAAGCTTCTTCTGTGAGACCTCTTCTCCATTATACTCGTATGTAAAAGTTTTAACATCATCGGCAAGCTCTTTGCGGATACGCGCAAGAAGTTGCCACATTTCAGAGATTGTCCTACTGCGCTGTGTAGCATTTTCCGCATTGAGTATTTTCCGTTCCTGCTCTATGACAGAGCTAATATCTTCAACACTCAATTGCACTTCTTGTAATGCGCGTGTAATAAAATCAACAATCGCAATGTCCCAGTACTTTTTAATATGCGGACGCGCCTCTTGCCGTGCCTGCTCCTCAGGGAAAATCTCTCTTGCTGAAGCTGCGTCAAAATTGATGTATTTACGTGTTGCTTCATGTGGCACAAGCTCAAAGCGCAGGGTTTTAGTGACGGAGAATTTATTTGTAAATGCACGAAAACTTTGCGAACGAGTAGACGTCGCGGATGGAGATGTCGTAGACATAAGAGTGTATAATAAAACTTTTACGTCTTTTCTTTGCGTGGTCGCCGAAAAGAAAAGAAATCATCACAGAATTATACTCTATAATTCTGTAGAATATTTCTACCCTTTTCTTTGTATAATGAACAAAAAACCTCCCGCAAGGCGGTGCGACCACGCACATTGTAGTGCCTCACGAGAGGATTTTTATGTGCGTGGTCTCTTACAGTATACACGGGAATAGACTATGCTGTCAAAAAATAATATACCTCGAGACCGTTGTCTCTTAGAGGGCTGTATTTTTTAACGGTTTCTTGCCCGGTAATGGCGAAGCTCCTCAGATCTGTGTATTGCGTATCAGCGTATATATGTCAATACCTCTTATGGTGCAAATGTTAATGCAAACAATGCAATGCTCAGTAACAATAGTGTTCCAAGAATGTAATCGGCAATGTGTTGCGCCCATATATATTGTGGTGGCGTAACAGCATCTTGTGTGTATAACAAGCGGATTCCGTCTGCGTCAATTTCTCCTCGCGTGTAGCGCTCCATGGCATCAATGCGCCGACGCATGCGACGTTCCAATGCTCGCGCCGTCCGTGCTGTAGATGGTGGTGTCAAAACCAAAATGTGCATAATGCGTACAACGGAGACAAATACTGTTGCTAAGGTTGTCCATAGTGTTGCACGTGCCAATGTAACATTCAGTGCAATCATGTAATCAAAAAACAGCGCCGAAGCAATGAGCAATATCAGTGCCCCACTCAGTATAATCACCGTGAAGTATTGCGTATTGCGTGTGTACGCTCGTCGGGCGTGCGTGTGTGTTGTATGGAGGCGCCGGATATGTTCTTTCAGTTGTTTGCGATGTTCGTCCAGTGCGCCGAACGCATCAGATTGTGTCATAGGTTCCCGTGTTATCCGCATAGTATACACGGTGTCCTTTATCGTGTCCAGTTATCGTCCACGTCGTCGCCCCCGTTGTGAGACATCGGTAATCGCCCGACGCAATTCTTCCGCGGAAAAGTCCGGGAATAATGTTTCCGTAAAATACAACTGCGCATTTGCCATATGCCACATCATAAATCCGGCGGATAGATGTGGTTCTCCACCGGTGCGAATCATTAGATCTATATCCGGCATATCTCCGGTCCAAAGATAAGAACGTAAGACCTCCGGTGTGATATGTTTCTCGGATGATGTCGCCAAACGAGAAACGGCATCGCAGAGTTCATCGGTTCCACTATATGCTAACAGCACCTGCACCGTTCGTTGAGTATACGATGCGGTCTGCGCTTCTATTTGAGTAATCAACTGTTGTAATGATGATGGAAGAAATTCTTCACAGCGTCCGCGAACATGGATACGCGCCTGTAACGTTTCCGCCTCCCGTGAAACGGCGGTCAACGCTTTTGTGTAGACTTCATATAACGCGTTTCGCTCCACCTCCGGTCGTTTTTGGAGGTTTTCGCGAGAGGAGCCCCACAGCGTCACATGTGTTACGCCCATATCAAAGGCGGTGGTTAAAAGTTCGCGCAATCGGCGCGCTCCCATTTCATGCCCGCGCCATACGGCAGCCGCATGGCCGTTAAGACGTGCCCACCGCCGGTTTCCATCGGGAATAATTGCAAGATGTTTGATTGTTGTTTGCGACATAATTTACACAATACGAGTAACGATATAATCGGATAGCGCTGACAATCGCGCTCGTGTTTCAGAGTTAAACGGCAATCGAGCAATGGCCTCCAAACTTTCTTGGACACAGGTACGTGCATACGCCTCCGCCGCCGCTCGGGCACCGGTATCGGTAATCACTTGACAAAATGTCGCGATTTCTTCCGGTGTAAGATGATCTGTTCCGCGTAAGGCGTTTATGGTGGCACGTTGGTGATCGGTTGCCCGTTCCAATGCCGTTGCCAATAAAAATGTCATCTTCCCTTCCGAAATATC
This sequence comes from uncultured Pseudobdellovibrionaceae bacterium, assembly GCA_964463705.1. Taxonomy (GTDB): domain Bacteria; phylum Patescibacteriota; class Minisyncoccia; order Moranbacterales; genus JALVQA01. Next base: position 9,278 of record CAYXCH010000021.1, read on the forward strand.
AGAGCCAACCGGTTTACCGATTTGCTCCTGTGTTCCGAACAGTCCGATAATATCATCCCGAATCTGAAACGCCGTTCCCAGCGGAAGGGCAACATCCATGATGGCGCGGTATACTTCCGGATCATCTCCGCGAGCCAAAACAGATCCCAGAATTAACGGTGTGGCAATCGTATAGTGAGCAGTTTTCTGACGATACATGCGCAATACGTCTGAAGGAGATACGGTGGGCGCTACCGCAAATCGCATATCCGAAGACTGCCCAACCGCAGTTTGTACGATTGTTTCTTGCATATATCGAAGGGCGGAAATAATTCGTTCGGGGTCACCCGGAGCCGTGAACAATGCGGCACTACCCAGTGCATTAACCATATCGCCAATAATCAGCGCAATACTCTCCCCCATATGTTGCGCTATTTCGGGAAGATGTGGCTGCAGGCGATCGCGATAGTATGTATGGATCGTCGGAACACCGTGTCGCTGGTCGTCGCGATCCATGATATCGTCGTGAATGAGCAAGTAAAGATGTATCAATTCAATATAAATACCGGCGCGTGTAATTAGTTCATCATGTGGTGATTTCCCCCCGCTTCCCACATAACTCCATGCCGCCAACGCCGGACGCAACCGCTTTCCCCCGCCGCATAAAATATTTTTTGCATGGTGGAGTGCGTGAGCCGTTTCTGTATCGCTCTGCTTTACATTTTCAATTTGCTCATCCATGTACTGCGCCAACGGCTTATCAAAACGCTCCTTAAACGCCCGCAACTCAGCACGAATATCCGGTGTTGTCATATAGGTACGATTAAGATATCTTATCGGTATCGGCGCTGTCCGCATTGCGTTGCGCTTCATCCAGTGCAACACTCAGTAGCCGAGAAATTCCGTCGCGGTTCATTGTAACACCGTATAACAGTGATGCATGGCGCATGGTTTCGCGATTGTGTGTAATAACAAGAAACTGCGTTTGCTGTGACAGACGATCTAAAATTGTACCAAATCGTCGGGCATTTGCTTCATCTAGCGCCGCTTCCACCTCGTCCAGCACTACAAATGGCGGTGGATTATGCGCAATAACGGCAAACAGTAGCGACAATGATACCAGCGATCGCTCTCCACCGGATAACTGAGAAAGATCGGAAATTTTCTTTCCCGGAGGCGTTGCACTAATTGTAATACCAATCATTTCTCCATCCGAATGTTCTTTTGATGTGCTGCCATCTCCCTCTGTTTCAGACACATCATCCGTTTTCTCCGTCGGTGGCGTAATCCGTGTACGGTGCAATTTTGCCACACCACCACCAAACATCATGCGGAAATAGCGTGTAAATTCTTTGCTGATGAATCCGTATGCCTCCGCAAACGCCGCATCAATTTGCGCATCCAGCTCTGCAATAACGGCGCGTGTATCACGAATTGCCGTGTATAAATCATCATGTTGAGAACGGAGGAATTCATAGCGCTCTTTTGTTTCCTCATATTCTTTAATGACCAGCGGATCCACCGCACCGGCGCGCTCATGTTCTCGTCGCAATCGTGCAACACGACGTTCTAACGCTTCCATATCATCCACGGTATCAATTGAGGTATCCTTCAATAACTCTTCCGGCGTTGTTCCCAATTCCGTTTGTATCGCCGTCCGCAAATCTTCCTCGCGAACATCATTTTTTGCGCATTGAATATTGATTTCATTGTATGCGGTGCGCGCGGCATCCAGTACCCGTTCTTTCTCTCGCAATACACGCTCTTTAGCAAAGAATTCCGCGCGTCGCTTCCGCTCCTCACTGGCGGCGGTGGCGGCGGCCTGTTCGGCATCGGCAATCGTTTTCATGCATCGGGCAATGTCCGCATCCAATGCCTCTCGTTGTTTCCGCAATGGTGAGATTGCGCGTTCTTGCTCCGCTCGAATACGTTCTTTTTCCGCGCTAACGTCTACATCTACGCTTCCGCGAATTACAGCCTCTCGCAAAGCGGATAATGCCGTTCGCAATGTAGACAACGCCGCTCGCACTGTGGAAATATCCGCATCATCGGAAACGGTAATGCGTTCCAACAGCTGTGTTAATTCGGCACGAACATATTGGGTATCTACGGGAATTCGTTCTTTTAGTGCGGCAATATCACGCTCAGCGCGCTCAATATGCAGAGTAATTGTTGCATCAATCTTCGCTCGTTTTGCTCGGTAAGTGTCCAGCGTTTCTCGCGCTTCCCGTAGCTGTCGAGCAATTGTGTCATCTCCACTTGCCTCTGTTTCCAGCTCCGCCGCATACGCGCTCAGTTCTTTTGATAGTGCGTCTACTTCCGCCTGTGCGGCGTCGCACGCGGCACGACGAGCGCGCTGTTCTTCACGCAATGTTCGCTGTTGCTCAAAAAATGTTGTTGCCGTATGAAAAAACAATGTTCGTTGCGCTGTCTGCAACTCTTCCGCAATCTCTCGCGCTCGTTCCGCTCGTCGGGCTTGTCGTTTAAGAGATGCCAGATGTGGTTCGATTTCTTGCAGCAGTGTTGTCACGCGCTCCATGTTTGTTTCTGCTCGTCGCAGAGAAGATTGCGCCCGCGCCTTTTTAATCTGAAACGGTTTTACTCCCGCAGCGTCTTCAATAATTGCTCGTCGTTCTAAGGGTGTTGCCGTTAGCATTGCATCCGTCATGCCCTGAGTAATGATACTGTAACTTCCCTTTCCCAATCCGGCATGAGCAAGTAAATCGGTAACGTCCATACGACGCACGCGCGCACCGTTGATGGTGTACTCGCTTCGTCCGTCACGGTAAACGGTACGTGTCAGTACCACGTCACGGTATTCTGTTCCGAGCGTTCCGTCGCTGTTATCAAAATGAAGAGATACGCGACCGCTTCCGCTGCGACGCTGTGTATCACTTCCGGCAAAAATCACTCCATCACCGCTTTTGGAGCGAAGGCTTTTCATGGACTGCTCCCCCATCACCCACCGTACCGCATCCGCAATATTGGATTTTCCACTTCCATTCGGCCCGACGATTGCCGTTATTCCATATCGGACCGAACCGTCATCAGCATGAGTCATCGCTGCAGAAACGTCCAACACCGTCTCTTGTGCAAATGACTTAAATCCGTGTAATGTAATCTTTGTGAGAAACATTTATTCCCATCCTAAGTGTTCTCGCGCCGCTTGTGCCGCCGCTCGTTGCGCATCCTGTTTTGAGCGACCGACGCCATGTGTAATCAATTCATCTCCAATATATACGCCGGCGACAAACTCACGATCGTGATCCGGACCACGCTCTTCCAAGATTTCATAGTGTGGCGTAATACCGCGATGACGTTGTGCCAACTCCTGAAAGTAGCTTTTGGGATCGCGATAGAGCTTTTTGTTTAGGATTTCGTCCAAGTGAATTAAAATTGTTCGTGTAATAAATCGTTTCGCCGCATCATACCCTTGATCCAAATGAATCGCACCGATAATCGCTTCCACGGTATTTGCCAGAATGTGGTGTCGGGCACGCATGTTTTCACCTCGCGCCTCACCGCGACCCATGCGCAAGTAGCGTGTAATTCCCAAATCTGTCGCCACTCGTGCCAACATATCGGTATTGACAAGCGCTGCTCGCCATGCCGTTAATTCACCTTCCGGGTTATCATAATTGGCAAATAAATGTTCCGTCACTACCAGTTCCAATACGGCGTCACCCAAAAATTCCAGCCGCTCATTGTGTCCTCCGGTATAGTTACGATGTTCATTAATATATGAACGGTGTGTCAGTGCTTGTTCCAAATACTTAGGGTTGGAAAATGTTATTCCCAGAGCGCGCGCACATGCATTGTGTGTTGTTTCCATAGTCTATCCGTTATCTGAATGTTCAACATCCGGTGTTGTTTCCTGTTGCGCCCACGCCGCTCGTCGTGCCCGCCCCTTCTGTGTCGTATCATCTTTCATCGGCTCTCCCATTTCGCGATAAATTGTTCCCAATACTCCGTTAACGAATCGGGGTGATGCATCGCTTCCAAACGTCTTTGCCATCTCAATCGCTTCGTTAATGGCAACTTTCGGCGGAACGGCGGCGTAATCTCCATAGACCAATTCATAAATTCCTATGCGCAGAATATTACGATCAACACTGGCGATTTGCGGTAGCGGCCATTCCGGCGCGCACTGTTGAATTAACGCATCAATCGCTTCTTGATGTGTCAGTACTCCTTCCACAAGTTCTACGGTAAATGACGCATCGTCCGCACCGGGAGCGAACTCCTCCACATTATGCGCAATATAGTCGCTAATATTGTCATTGTGCTGTCCGTTAAAATCCCATTCATACAGGGATTGCATCGCAATACTGCGTTGAAGATGTCTGTTTGCCATCGGTGTATTTCTGTTTATGTACTTCGCAAAAACCACCGCCACAGCGGTGGTCATCGGACTTACGCATCTGCATCCGTTTTTGCAAACACGTCACTGTAATCACGGCCCTTATAAACGGGGTTATCCGCGCTAATACGATGTCCTTGTGCTCCGTTACCGGAGAGGTTTTTGAGTGTAATCGCGTACTGTCCGCGACGATTGCGTCGCGCCGTTTTCCCGCGACGTTGCTTTGGTACGGTCATGATAATACGGTTATAATCTGTCACAATACAGAAACACGGGACGCGCCCGATCTCCCCTCCACGATAGCATGCAACGATACTTTTGGCAAGAGGAGGAGTGTGTGGTGAGTAAACGATAAAACTATGTCATCTCCAATAATCCGTGAGCGATGCGCGCCGCCGCATGTGGATGGTAGAACCGCTCAATACGCGCTCCCATTGCAGTACGAAGCGCAACATCATTAAGCAACTCCTCTATTGTTTCAGAGAGCATATCGGGTCCAATATTTCCTTCTTCCAATACAACGGCTCCACCAACTTCCGCAACGGCAAAGGCATTCATGTATTGATGATTATTTGCACTGTTACGTAATGGAACAAGAATTGCCGCCGTAGAATGTGCGGCAATTTCAGCAATGGCACTTGCTCCGGCGCGAGAGATAACAAGTGTTGCCGCCGCCAGCGCATCTCCCATCTCTTCTTCTGAAAGAAAATCCACCGCCGTATATCCATCTCGTCCGGCCTTAATACCATGTCGCGCAACGGCATGAGTAACATATTCACGATGAGTCGGGCCGGTCTGATGTAGAATTTGTGTGTGCTTGATGAGTTTTGGAGCGGCATCAATAATTGCAATATTTAGTGCCTGCGCTCCTTGAGATCCGCCAATGACTACTACCAGCGGTTTTTCCGGAGACAGATGATGGCGCGCATAGGCTCGCTCCGCATTACCATGTGCAACAGCGCGTCGAACCGGAATACCGGTCAATGCCACTTTGCGTTCACGGAAAAATTGCTTTGCTCGTGGATATGTAATCGCAATACGTCGCGCCAATTTACCCAGAATACGATTCGCCACCCCGGGGATTGCATCCGATTCATGTACCATAATCGGGATACGATATATCCATGCCGCAATCACTACCGGAACCGCTCCATATCCTCCTTTGGCAAATACAACATCCGGCATGTAAACCAATACATGGTATAGGGATTGCAGTATTCCCCAAATGGTGCGAAACGGATCTATGATGTTTTGCCATGAAGCATATCGGCGAACTTTTCCGGCGCTGACAAAGGTTGTTTTAATATTCTCTGCGGAAAATGCTTCTCGCTCTCGCTCTTCCAATGGCCCGTGCGGTCCAATGTATTGAATGATTGTTTCCGCATCTCCGTGTTGTTTTCGTAAAGCGCGAGCAACGGCAATCAGCGGATATGTATGTCCGCCTGTCCCGCCACCGGTTAAAAGAATGTGTTTTGTTGCCATACAAAATACGTTTGTACTGTTTAGTATAGCACACACTTATCGTGTGCGTCGGGTGGTAGATCCGATATTCAATAATACCCCGATACCGCATAGTGTCACCACCAATGCCGTGGACCCATAACTGATAAGCGGCAAAGGAATTCCGGTCAACGGCATCAGTGCCGTAACGGCGGCAATGTTAAAGAATGCCTGTGTCAAAATCCACGTTGTAATACCAACCGCCACCAATCGTCCAAAGGTATCCGCCGCCGTCCGGGCAATGCGGTATCCGCAGTACGCAAATAACGCAAACAATAGCAGTAATATTGTCGCACCAATAAAGCCCCACTCTTCCGCAATAACCGCAAAAATGGAATCTCCCACCGGCTCAGGAAGATAGTTAAATTTTTGCAACCCGTGTCCGAACCCGCGTCCGAACACACCGCCGGCACCGATGGCAATTAATCCTTGTAATACCTGATACCCCGTGCCGGTCGGATCACTATATGGATCTAAAAATGTTGTCAACCGTTGCAGACGATAGGGCGCACTGGCAATGAGTGCCGCAACTCCCGCCGCCGCCGCCACAATACCGCCTATAATATACAGCAATCCCCCACCGGCGGTGAAAAACAGCGTTCCCGCAATAATAACCATCACACCCAGTGTTCCCATGTCCGGTTGTGCAAGAATAAGAAAGCCGATCCCTCCCATAATAACGATCAATGGCAATAGTGTTTCATAGAGATCATTCATTGTTTTCTGTCGTGATGCGAAAAACGCCGATAGATAGAAAATCAATGCCAATTTCATTATCTCCGAAGGCTGAATGGTTACCGGCCCCAATGCCAACCATCGCTTTGCGCCATACACCTCTTGACTGACCCCGGGAATAAGCAACACAATTAACAACGCCGTTGCCAGTAACAGTATCGGCACAGCAAACCGTTCATATATGTGGTAATCAATCCGACGGACCACCAATAGTGCGCCAATTCCGATTACCACACCGATGGATTGTCGCAGGACAAAAAACCACGTGCTACCGAATCGTGTTTCACTATACAATGCTCCGGCACTGGCAATCATCAACAGACCGAACAACACCAGAGTGATTGTTAGTACCAATAGAACACGTTGTGGATTGAATGATGTCATCGTGAAGGTGTTTGAGGAGTACTGTGTTCTTCTCGCCACCGAGCAATCGCCGCATGATCGCCGCTACGCAGAACGTCCGGTACCGTCCATCCGTTATATTCCGCCGGTGCCGTATAGTGCGGATGTTCCGCAAATGTTGTTTTGCTATGAGATTCTTGTTCCGCGCTTTGCGCATTACCCAGTACACCGGGAAGCAGGCGCACAATACTGTCTACAATCACCAGCGCGCCCAATTCTCCACCGGTTAAAACATAATCACCAATGCGTAGTTCTTCATCGGCAATATGTTCCGCCACTCGCTCATCAATCCCCTCATACCGCCCGCACAACAGAATAATTTGATCATACTGTGCCAAGCGATGAGCATCATTCTGCGTAAATGCACGCCCTTTTGCCGATAGCACAATTGTGCGAACGGATGCGTGACGGTTCCGAATGGCGCGAACGGCACGATCAAATGGCTCCACCTTCAACACCATGCCCGCTCCACCGCCATAAGGAGTATCATCTACCGTACGGTGAGTATCCGTTGTGTAGTCACGAAGATCGTGAGCTGTGATGCGCACGTGATTGTTTCGCTGCGCTCGTCCCAGAATGGACGCGGTGGTATACGGCGTGATTGCATCGGGAAAAATTGTGATAATGTCGTAGCGCTTCTTCATAGGTGTTGATGAAAACGAGTGGGAACAATTGCCACCGCAACGCCAAGTAATACCCATGGAAAGGCCAGAAAAATTCCGGCATTGAAGAGGTTGCCGATAAATACTGCGATAAGAGCAGCGTTCATCGGTATAGCATATGAGCGCCGTTTTCGAACATGTCGCACAGTGCGCGCAATCGCACTCATTGCCCATCCCCATAATACACCAATCCCCACTGCTCCAAGAATACCACCGCCGATTAACGCTTCGATAAAAAGATTGCTGCTGTTCAGTGTTGTACCGCGGGCGTCCCGTCCAAGATCTATTCCTCCAAAGCCCCAACCGAGCATACTCCGGATTGGATCACTGCGCAGCGTATCGGCAACGGTATGATAAATTTCTTGCCGTGTGCCGATGGAAGGATCGTTGCGGCGAACCGTGTGAATTATCATGCCCTGCGCACGGAGCGAATCACGATCTTGTAAGCGAATGTGTCGGCATCCGGTAGATGCCAATTCTTCCACAGTGGCGATATGAGATGGAAGCGTTTTCGCCGCGTCCGGCGTATCACAGGCAACGGTAATGGTTTGCGTTCCATCCGTTAAACTGCGGACACGATCCGATAGAGAGAAGTCACTCAACATCACTCCCGCCGCTACCGCCACAATCAGTGCCGTGACCGGCAATTGCCAGAGTTCTCGCCATTGTGTTCTGTCACCATATCGGTAGTGAAGGTATATCCCGACCACCAGTGCCGTTCCGGCTGCCAACCACGCGCTTCGTGTTACGGAAAGAATCAACGCCGTCATTGAAAGAGTGAGCACTACTGCCATCACTCTGCGAATATTGCGTCGTCGCTTAACCATCAATGCCGCCAGTGCGAGCGCCACAATTGTCGCCGCGTATAATCCCAGCCAATTAGGCTCCGGAAATGTTCCGTGAGCACGTGCGTCCATGAGTGTTGCACCGCTAACCACTTGACCGATGGCAATAATCATAACAACCACAGCGCCGGAGAGTACCGCCTGCAAGGCTTCACGAACATCTCTTGCTTTGTGAACATATATTCGCGCTAACGTATACCACAGCGCCGATGATACTACCGCATCCACCGCCTCCGGACGATGACTGACTACTGCGGCAAGGATACTTCCCGTCACCCATAGGATGACGGCCATATCCGGAAGACGAAGATGTTGCCATCGCAGCCGATGCCCGTGTCGGATAATCGTTGCAAAGAATAGTGCCGCTCCGATAACCTGATACGGACGAACTGATATTTCTATTGGCGACAACACCGCAAATACCGTCAATTCCATCGGAAGCAATGCAATAAAAATCCTCCAGAGTGTGCGCGGCCAAGAGAGTGCCGCCGCCATGCTAAGCACCGATACAAAAATCATTGTGGGGAGCGACACCGGCGCTACTCCCCGCTCCGCACTCAATGCTATCCAAACAGCATACAGTACCGCTACAGAAAATGCGGCACTGAGCGGAACCAGTGTTTTCGGTGATCGCAGGTATGTACTTCCATGTCGCACCCACCGACGAATACTGTAGCCGATAGAATTCATGATGATGAACGATTTCCAATGCGAATAATGCGTACCGGACATGCTGCCGCCGCCGCGTGGTTATCTTCCGTGCGAGAGGGCTCATCCTCCACTGAGGCTACCATAAACTCTTTTCCGTGCCACCGCGATCCGATGAGAATCGCCTTCCCGTCTTCACGGCTCATTCGCCACGTATGGGGCGCGATTTGCGCACACGACCCACAGCCGATACAGTCGTTACGTTTATGACTAATGGTAAGTTTTCTCGTTCCCATAACTACTTCTCAAATAGTTCCATATCTCGCAGAAACGTTTCATATTGTGCCAGTGTTCGCTCCGCCTCCTCTCGTGTCAGCGTAAAATCTCGCTGTGAAACAATTGCCGCACAGACCTCATGAGCCTCCCGCAATTGGGCGGCACTATCAATCATTTGTCTCTCCAATAAGGATATTTTTTCCGCCATGGTCGGTTTTTTGTATCCGATTTTATCAAGAAGACGTTCAATCATCTGATCCGCTTCCAGTATGGCAACCTTGTAATATTGGGGATCGGATTTTTTCAATCGTGACATAATGCGGCGCCACTTTCGCTTAACCTCAACATGTGTATGTACCTTTGCTCCCCGCTTACTCTTTCGCATCTCATCTCGTGCGTTAATGAGGAAAAGCAAAATAATAATTGACACGATAAGCACCGTAACATACACTGCGGCAAAAAATTTCAATACACTGAAAAACGGTGAGTGGAACAACCACACCCACCCATCACCAATACGATCTATTGCAGAGACAGATTGTTCGGTTTGTGTAAACGTCATACATCACGCATCACGCGCTCTACTACGTCGGCAACAGCCAACATACCTTCTTCATCAAACCATTTTCCAACGATTTGCGCTCCAATCGGAAGTGTTGCGCCATCCTCTTCCGTTACGGTACCGACGGGAACGGAGATGGCGGGAACACCGGCAAGATTGATGCTTACGGTAAAAATATCCGAAAGGTACATGGTCAACGGATCATCCGTTTTGCTTCCGATACGGAATGCCGTTTCCGGTGTTGTCGGCATCAGAATACACTGTACGTGTTCAAATGCCGATACAAAGTCTTGGTGAATCAGTCGCCGCACTTTTTGCGCTTTTGCGTAATATTGATCGTAGTATCCGGCGGAGAGTGCATAGGTTCCCAGCATAATGCGGCGCTTTACTTCTCGTCCCAAAAATTCCGCTCGTGTCGCTCCGTATTGTGCATGAATATCTCCCGATGCTGAAGCGCTCCGTCCATACCGAATACCGTCAAATCGTGCCATATTGGAGCTGACTTCCGACGGCATAATAATATAATACGCGCTCAGTGCATGAGTTAAGTGTGGTAATGATATGGGAACAATGGTAGCTCCGTTTTTTGCAAGCGTATCGGCAACATGTTCAATTCGCTGAGCAATCCGCTTATCCATCATTGCATAGGTTTCCGGCGGCAACACGCCGATCGTCACTCCGCTAACGTCTCCCGTCAAATATTGCTCGTAACGTTTTCCGGAGCTTTGCGCACTGGTAGCATCATGCGAATCATGTCCGGCGATTCGCGAGAGTACAATTGCCGCATCCTCTACCGTTTGTGTTATCGGTCCGATTTGATCCAAACTGGATGCCATCGCAATCAATCCGTACCGTGAAACTCGTCCGTACGTCGGTTTTAGTCCCACACATCCGCAAAATGCCGCCGGCTGACGAATAGATCCTCCCGTATCAGATCCAAGCGCCCACGGCACCAACCCCGCTCCCACTGCGGCGGCGGATCCGCCCGACGATCCTCCGGGAACGCGATCCGATGCATGAGGGTTCCGAGTAATCCCGTACGCGCTGTTCTCCGTAGACGCTCCCATGGCAAACTCATCCATGTTTGTCTTCCCCAAGGGAATTGCCGCCAGCGCATTTAATCGCTCAATAACCGTCGCATTATACGGTGCAATATAATTTTCCAGTATCTTGCTCGCTGCGGTTGTCGGTGTATCTTTTATGCAGATGGCATCTTTGACGCCATATGGAATTCCGGCAAGGATATCAATTTCGCGACCGGCGGCAAGGTCTTCATCAACCTGACGTGCCGCCGCCAATGCACGCTCTTCCATTACATGCAAAAACGCACCCAGCGGTAAATCCCCGCTCTGATCACGACGAGCAATATCTTCTATTGAGGCACGCACCAACTCCTCTGCGCGCTTTGCGCCGGTGCGCAGTTGTTCATGCAGCGTTCGTATCATTCCGTTTTTAATACATGAGTTACCACGATGGCGCCATCCTGTGTTCGCGGAACGTTTTCCATTATGCGACGCTTTGTATCCTCGTCACACGGCACCGCTACATCATCTCGCAATACATTCGTCCTGCCGGTAATATGCCCAATCGGCTCTATACCATCGGTATCCACCGAATCTAATTCGGAAAATGACGTCAGAACGGCGGATAACTCCTTTCGATATTGCTCCACCTCGTTATCGGTCACATCAATATGGGCTAATCGCGCGATATTCCGCACATCAGCATCAGTCAATGTCTGTGTCATAGGGATTGCATTGCGTTCATTCTAACATAAAATATGAGATGCGTCATTTTGCATGTACCTCATTAACAACATCTGCAAAAATCTCTCGCATCTCTCGTAAAAGATCTCCATAGTTAGAAAGAATCTCTTGTCGTTGTGCAGTGAGCGCATGACGCTCCTCCGCTGTTTGACAATACTCATCACACACAGCATCCCATTTCGAATCATCAAGAATACAGTCCAGTGAAGCAATATCCATGGAAAGATATGGCGCTGAATTCTTCAAATCATTCCAAGAACCCAGGAACATACGCATTTCCACAAACACATCTTTGAGTGGAGAGCTTTTGCCGGTAAATCCTTCTCCTCCGAGCGGATTATCATTTGTTTCGTAGTGCGTAATACAATTTGAAATAAATGATGTTCCTCCCAATGTGTTAATTTTATCCGCTACCGCCTTCATACGATAATAAAGCGAATCTTCATGATCCGGTAATGCGGGTAATTCCATTGTACTCATACACTATATTAGTGATAATATTATATATGGTAATTATATCGTCTCCCCTTATTCTATGCAATGTTCTTGTACTGCTGTCGCCACCTATGCAACATGTGAATTAAAATATCGCTTACTATATGTGGATAGAGTTCGTCGTTCGCCAACAATCTATCACATACTTGGCACACACATTCATAGTGTATTGCGCTTTATTCATAGCCAACCGTTATTGACACCGTCGGAAGAGGAGGCGATAAAATTTTTTCTGCAACTATCGGACTCCGGTTTTTATGGAAATACAGCAGAGAAACGTTCCGCCATCATGCAAGGAATTGAAATGATCCGTCGCTATTATGCCGATACCGATGTTGCCGGTGTTCGCGTCATTGCCACCGAGTTGCCGGTTCGGTTTTCCGCCGGATCTGCCGCCGCCCATTGTATCACCGGGCGTATTGACCGTATTGATGCTACAAAAGACGGATATGAAGTCATTGACTACAAAACATCTCGTCACATGATGTCGCCACAAGAACAAAAACGTGATCTGCAACTGACCTTATATGCTCGGGCGGTAATGGAGCGGTATGCTGATCGAATGCATGCGACAGACTCCGTTAGTGTTTCTCTGTACTATGTACGCACCGGTACGATTATTCGTTCTCAGCGGACACGCTCCGATATCAAAAGAATTGATACGATTGTTGATCAAATGGCGCAATCTATACAACAATCGGTGTACCATCCTCGTCCGGGGTCAATATGCGCTCACTGTGAGGTGCGACAATACTGCCCTGAATATCGTACGCACCGGAAGCATAATTATTGACCATGATGAGGAGTGGATGATTGCGTTAACTGTGATACAACGGCACGTTCTTGCGTCCAGTATGGAATTACTCCCAGCGCAGACACAAGCGCTTGCACCACACGCCCCAACACCACCGCTGCAACCGCATGCTCGGCATGAACACCGAGTGACCCCATAAATACAATATATACCCACTCTTTTACACCGATATTTCCAATACTAATCGGTAGTGAAGATACCACCGCTCCGATAAGTGAAAAAAATAGAAACGGGAGTATTGGTGGTGATTCTTGCAATGCGACAAACAATAAGTAATTTGCCATCCCCACCCCAAACATACCAAAGATCATTCCGACACCAACGGCACGATATATAACAGATGTATGCATTGTATCCGCATGGGAGAGAAAAATTTTATAGCGCTTGCGCGGAATAATCCGAACAATTGCCGCCAAAAGCTCATGACGAAACCGCACTACAATAGCGGCAGTCGCCGCACCCAGTACCGTAACAGTTGTTAATATAACATCTCGATGTGTTTGTATTGTCCACAGTATCCCGGTAAGTGCGGCAAGAAGGAGTATTCCATAGAGTCCCGTTGCACGATCCGCCACCACGGTCAATGCCGCGATAAGTCGCCGTTTTGCGCCGCCCAGCCGATATGCCCGATACACATCTCCCCCGATAAACGACGGAAGAAAGTTATTGATAAATGATGCAGTTAAATAGTATCCGTACAATGTCTTCAATGACACGGGAAACCGGTATGGTGTTGCAACGATGCTCCATCGCCATACACTGACAAGGTTTCCCGCAAGTAGAACCAGTGCATAAACAATCACTATACGAATATTTACATCCGTCAATAATACAAATACTTCACGCCAAGAGATGCTCATTACCAATGCGATAATAAGCCCCATCATGACGATAAATTTGATACCGGTACTCAGTGTCGGATATTTCACACGCGATGATTTATTACATCGTAGTAAAGTTTTTCATATGCATCCGCTACCGTCTTCCAAGAGTATTCTTCCGCTCGGGCACGTGCCGCCGCTCCCATGCGTTCCCGCCGCTCTTCATCTTCAAGTAATATCGCCAATGCATCACGAATCGCCGAAGCATCAGCACGATCAACAATAAATCCCTGCTCCCCATTGGTAACAACCTCACTCCCTCCGGTACGTGTAATGATCACCGGTACTCCGCACGCAAGCGCTTCCAACATATTGTTACTCATGCCTTCATTTAAAGACGGAAAGACAAATACGTCTGCCTGCTGATAAGCATCAATTAACGCATCCTGATTTAAGTGTCCCGTAAAGGTAATCCGATCGTGACAGGATAATCCCGCTGCCTGTAAGCGAAGTTCATCGGCGGCATCTCCATCCCCACCGGCAATAATCATTCGCATCGGACGATCCGGAAAATCATCACTCAGTCGAGCAAACGCATCCAGCGCATACCGAATTCCTTTGCGTCGCATTAATCGCGCCGCCGCCAGCACCGTAAATGGTGCATCGGGATCACGTGGTGTGGTGCGGGGCACAAACCGTGTGGTATCCACCCCATTGGGAATTAAATGAATACGCTGATCCGGAGCGGTGGCAAGTGCCAATGTTCGCAACTGTTCACTATTTGCCACAACCGCTGCCGCCGACTTCCACACTTGCCGAATTATCCCGCGCAACAACGGGTATATACGATTATAACGGTCACTAAACCCCGGAACATCTGAGCCGCGAAGTGACACAATATACGGTAATGATCCGGCAATCATCCGTGCCATCCACCCGCACGGTACGCCAAAAAATGCATGAATAATATCATAGCGATGCTTCTGTTGCAGTTGTCGCGCCGTCCGCAATCCATGATAAGTGTATAAGAGTAAATCTCTCATACTCTGATGTGTCAATCGTTCGGGAGACTTATTAATGGATATATAGTGGATGCGGACGGACGGAGATACTTCCTCCACTCGCTCCCGATTGTCTGCCGCCGTTGTTACCAGATCTACTTCCAAATTGTTCCGCTTTGCATACTCAGACAAAAGGTACCGCGTCGCGTTGGCCGCTCCTCCGCCCAACGGCGGATATTCATAGTTAAGAAACAGTATGCGCATAGGATTATTTTTCCGTGGATAATGGCAATATTCGCTTGCGTCCGACACTCTCATACGTAAATCCATAGGAGCGCATTTCCTCCGGATCATAGAGGTTGCGGGCATCTACAATTTTCAGACTATTCATTAAGGAAGCGACACGATCCATATCCGGCGCGCGAAATTGCGCCCATTCCGTCATTACCACCAACACATCAGCACCATCTACCGCGGCATACAAATCATCTACATAGTGAAGGTTCTCATGGGTGCCGACCGAGGTGTGCGCGGCAAAAGTCTTCTGTGCCTCCGGGTCATATGCGCGAACGGTTGCCCCGTCACGCAGAAGCGCATCAATAACGGAAATTGCGGGCGACTCTCGCACATCATCCGTATTGGCTTTAAATGCCAATCCCCATATCGCTACGGTACAATTGGAGCAGTCCATTCCGCACAACGCCCGTACTTTCTCCACGATATATGCGCGTTGCAGGATATTGACTTCTTCCACCGCATCCAAAATCAATGCCGTTTCTCCATGCTCCTTTGCAAAATGTGCCAACGCCTTCACGTCTTTGGGAAAGCAAGATCCACCATATCCGGGACCGGCATAGAGAAATGCTCGTCCGATACGATTATCTGCCGCAATTCCATTCCGAATCTCCTCAATATCCGCGCCGACACGTTCCGCCAAACGAGAGAGTTCATTCATAAATGAAATACGGGTAGCCAACATTGCATTGGCGGCATATTTAATCATCTCCGCACTCACACGATCGGTAAAAATCACTTTATATCCACTGCGCATAAACGGTGCATAAAGTTTTTCCATCAATTCTTTCGCTCGCGTATCATTCGCACCAATCACAATACGATCCGGTTTAAGAAAATCCTGTACAGCATTTCCCTCTTTAAGAAATTCCGGATTGGAAACAACGGAAAATGGCACTTCTACACCTCGCTCTGCAAATATACGACGCATCTCTTCTTCCACCCGCCGTCCTGTCAATGGCGGCACGGTGGATTTTGTTATCAGAACCCGATAGTCATTCGCATGTTTCGCCACCGTTCGCGCCACATCCAATACATAACGCAAATCCGCACTACCGTCTTCATCCGGTGGTGTTCCCACCGCACTCATAATAATGGTGTGTTCCTTTACCGCCGTTTCCGCATCGGTTGTAAAACGCAATCGCCCCGATTCTACCGCCTCATGAATAATCTCTTCCAGTCCCGGCTCATAGATGGGACACTCTCCGGCATTTAGACGAGCAATTTTATCCTCATCAACATCAACACACGTAACATTGTTTCCAACACGTGCCAAACATGCACCGGACACCAGTCCGACATACCCGCTTCCAAAAATCGCAATAGTTTGCATAAGTTTTAACGATTGTGTGTTACACGTTTAATAACGTAATTCATTCGGTTCGCCGTACGATAGTAATTACGCATGGCAACATCCATTAACAAACCGAAGGTAAACAATTGGATACCGGTCAAGATGCCAAACACTCCCAACAGCGGCCAAATACGTTCGGAGATGGACGCACCAAAAACAATTTTTTCCACAAGCATCCATACCAATATTGCCATACCAACGGCAATGCTTATCAATCCCACTCCACCAAAAAAATGAAGGGGACGCGAGCGAAACCGCTGCCAGAACCCCATTGCCACCATATCGGCAAATCCTTTAATGGATCGCCGCCAGTTGTATTTGGTTGTACCGGCGGTCCGCGGCCGATGCGTTACCTTTACCTCACCGATTCGCCATCCGTCCAGCTCCAACAACGCCGGAATAAATCGGTGCATCTCTCCAAATAAATCCACACCGTCAAAACACTCACGTTTATAGACGCGCAACTGACATCCCGAATCATGAATCGTATCATGCAATAATGCCTTTCGCAGTTTATCCGCAACACGAGACACAAGACGCTTGGCGACACTGTCTTTGCGATTATATCGCCAACTTGCTACTACATCATACCCCTCCGTATGCATTTTCTCTAACAGTTTGGGAATTTCCGCAGGATCATCTTGTAAATCCCCATCCATTGTGCAAAGAATGCTACCGCGCGCCGCCTTGATGCCGGCATCCAATCCGGCTGTTTGTCCAAAACGCCGACGAAACTCAATAACCGTTACCGGTGAGAGTGATCGTGCAATTTCCGCCGTCCGATCCGTAGATCCGTCATCCACAAAAATAATTTCATAGGGTTCACCCAACCGTGTCGCCGTCTCCACAATTTGTCGATGTAATTCTTGTACATTTCCCTCCTCATTTAATAACGGTGCAATAAATGAATATGTTATCTGCTCCGATGATGACTTGGTATTGTCCATACAATTGCGTTAACATCTGATGCTGATAGTATACCACACCGCCGCACGATAAACATCGTACGGCGGTGTTTTAGTTGCCGATTTCACTTACGAGATTACCAGTGTGTCATCATCACACCGAACATGGAATGTGCCGGCGCCATTTTTGATAACGGAAAGTGCTAGCGGATCCAAAATTTCCTTCTGAATGACACGCTTCAACGGACGAGCTCCATAGAGTGGATCATATCCCTTCTTTGCCAAGCAATCACGGGCATCATCATCCACCGTGATGGTAATATCTCGGCGCGCCAATCGCTCTTGTACCCGTGCCAACTGAATATCCACAATCGTGCGCAACATCTCTTCGGTGACTGGGTGGAAGATAATAATATCATCCACTCGGTTGAGAAATTCCGGCTTGAACGTAGATCGTAACTCCTCCATCACGGAAGCGCGCATTGTTTCCTCAGACGTGTCTTTCGCCTCTCGCAACTTCGCAATGTGTTGTGAACCGATGTTTGACGTCATGATGATGATAGTGTTGCTGAAATCCACCGTTCGTCCTTTGGAATCAGTCAATCGTCCGTCGTCCAAAATCTGCAAGAAGATATTAAAGACATCCGGGTGCGCTTTTTCAATCTCGTCAAAAAGCAACACACTGTACGGACGGCGACGCACCGCCTCTGTCAATTGACCGCCATCATCATGTCCAACATATCCCGGGGGCGCACCAATCAATTTCGCTACGGTATGCTGCTCCATATACTCACTCATGTCAATGCGTACCAGGGCCTTTTCCGTGTCAAACAGTTCTGCGGCAAGCGCTTTTGCCAATTCGGTTTTTCCCACACCGGTGGGTCCCAGGAAGATAAACGACGCAATTGGTCGCCCCTCTTCACTCAATCCGGCGCGAGACCGTCGAATCGCGTTAGAGACGGCGGAAATTGCTTCGGATTGTCCCACTACCCGCTGTTGTAATGAGGTCTCCAAGTGTGCCAACCGCTCTTGTTCCGATGCAAGCATCTTTGATACGGGAACACCGGTCCATTGCGCAATAATCCGAGCGATATCCTCCTCGGTAACTTCTTCTTTCAGAATCGGTGAATCCTTTTGCAACTGCGCCAGTGCCTCCTGTGCGGCGGCAATTTCCTTTTCCAATGCGGGAATCTTGCTATACCGAATTTCCGCCACTTTTTCCAAATCGCCATCTCGCTCCAATGCTTCCGCTTGTGATCGCAGTTTCTCCAATTCCGCCTTCTTCTCTCGCACTGAAAGAATTGCATCTTTTTCCGCCTTCCACCGTACCTTCAATGCGGTAATCTTTTCGTTGAGATCCGCAATTTCCTTCTCAATCGCTTCCAATGTCTCCTTACTCTTCTTCTTCGTGGCATTCGTTGCACTACCGTCTCCGCCAAAGTCTTTACTTACGGCAGTCTTTTCAATTTCCAACTGTCGCTTCCGACGCTCCAATGCGTCCAACTCCGCCGGCATAGAATCAATCGCCATTCGCAATTGACTTGCCGCCTCATCCAATAGATCAATCGCTTTATCCGGTAGAAATCGATCGGTAATGTATCGCTGTGACAGTGTTACCGCCGCAACAATTGCGTCATCGGTAATACGGACACCATGATGTAACGCATATTTCTCTTTGATACCGCGCAAAATCGCAATTGCATCCTCCGGTGACGGCTCACCGACATATACCGGCTGAAACCGACGCTCCAATGCGGCATCTTTTTCCACATACTTACGATACTCTTTCAATGTTGTGGCGCCAATCGTGCGCACCTTTCCGCGCGCCAATGCCGGCTTGAGAATATTTGCGGCATCCATCGCTCCTTCTCCACCGGCACCGGCACCAATCAACATATGCATTTCGTCAATAAACAACACATACCGATCCGGTTGCGCGTCCAATGCCTTTAACACTCCTTTAAGGCGCTCTTCAAACTCTCCCCGGTACTTTGCGCCGGCGATCAGTGCTCCCATATCCAAGCTCAAAATCTCTTTATTTTTGAGTGTCTCCGGAACATCACCACTGACAATGCGTTGCGCAAGACCCTCCACAATCGCCGTTTTTCCCGTTCCCGGCTCTCCAATCAGTACGGGATTGTTTTTTGTTCGACGCGAAAGAATTTGCATGACCCGACGAATCTCCTCATCCCGTCCAATAATCGGATCAATTGCATCATCTCGCACCATCTGCGTAAGATTTTGCGTGTATCGTTTAAGCGCATCGTCACTTCCGCCGCTGTCCGGTGTATCTACCGTACCGCTTCGTACGGAAGAAATCGCACTACGCAACGCCGCAGGATTGACACCGGCATCCGTTAAAATCTCTCGCGCTGTTGATGGCGCCTCAAACAATGCAAAGAGTAAATGCTCCGTGGCAACATAGCGATCATTTAGCGCACGCATTTCCTTTTGCGCCGCCTCCAAAATCTGCGCCAACTCCCGACTAAACACCATTTGTGACGCATCGGTAATGGATGTACTCGGCCGCTTCGCCAATGCCGCCTCTGCCGCCTCATAAATACGCTTCGGATCAACATTCTGTGTTTTCAGCAATGCCGTTACCGTCGCATCGCTCTGCTCCATCAAAGCAAATAACATGTGCAGTCCCTCTACGCTCTGATGACCGCGAGACAATGCCGCTTCCTGTGCGCGCTGCAACACTCGTTGCGCCGCTGTTGTAAATTTTTCCAAGTCCATAGGTTTTCTTTTATTCTCTTATTGACATTTACTTATCGGACAATCATCCACTCAACTCCTATTATTCCATCAACCCTTCATCCGTTATGAATTGTATCATAACAAATTAGCACTCGTCAAGTGAGAGTGCTAATTTATGATTGCTCTTAATTTTCTTGTCCGGGTATTGTTCGCATCCTCCATGCAAGAACAACAATAATTCCAATGATTATCACCGGTACCCACCACGCATGACAGAATCGTTCCACAATAAACCATAAAATTCCAAACAGGATCATGAGAACGCTGTATGATATGCCGTGTATCCGTCGTGTACTACGACGATACGTATGAAGCGCGCCACCCAGTGCCAACACGGACAGTATCAACCATGTAAAAGAGGAAAAGAATGGACGACACTGCTGTACAATAGTGCCCGTATCTTGAATGATTATATCTTCCCCCGTATGGGAATCATCGGTTTCCACTCCCAATACCTGAGGTTCCGCATTGCCCTGTGGGTGTTGTGTGGATCGGTACGGTGGTGATGATTCTCGCTCCGCTTCACGAATGTATACATCAATATCAAAGCGCGTTCGCGCTCCTTGTGCCGCATTGGGCAAATCATCATCAATCCATGCGATGATATCGTATTGTCGTGTTTCTTGCGCGGAAAGACGAGTGATAAAATAATGCGTCGTTGCTGCTTCTCGCAATGGCACACGATCACCGCGTCCACCGAGTGCATACCGACGTGTGGCGGAATCACGCACGCCCAAGTATACAGCCCGTGCCAATGTTTTTCCATGTAAGTTATCAATGCGCAAAAATACATCCACCGGTGTCGCGGTACGATTACGAATTGTTATCGGGCGTACAAATTTCTCTCCACCCGATAACGATGATTCTGAAAAAATGCGATGATGTTTTCCGCCATGCCACGACACATCAATACGATGCGGTTGTGCCGCCGCAGCAGAGTATGTACTAGCGACGATTGCGATCAACGCGGTGACGAAGGCGTTGCTGCACATGAGTAACAAGCGAGAGAACTTCATGATAAATAATCAATGTAGCGGGAATAACAATTAACAACACAAATCCCTGAGGTGTTTGTGCATAAGATATAATCCTCCCAATCCATGGAAGGTGGAAGCGGACAGCGCCGAAAACCGAAGATGATGATATCCACCCGATATCATCAGTAGCATTGGCATCTCCTCGTGTTCGTAGGCGCTGTGTTCCATCCGGCAATGTCTGCACGTCAACAACACGGTGTGTTACCGGATGTTGTGGGTTACCACTACTGCGCGTAACAATATCTCCAACAGTGTAGTGCGGTTGTGGTAATACAAATACCACGCTCCCGCGAGATAATGTCGGCGCCATAGAGTCCGACACAACCGTATAAATACGAAGTGGAGAAACCAACGGCAGAATAAACAGTACGCCCAGTGCCGCAATAGCGACAACAGGGGCGTACCGAACTATCCATCGTACGGTTTTCCACGAAATAAAATTCCGTACATTCTGCATCATGATAACACCAAGAATTGGAAGCTATTGTGCACTTGTTTGCGCCAACTCAAACGTTACCGCCAATGTTGCCGTATCTCCTTGTGCAACATTATCCTGTGCGCTTGATGTCCAAACAAAATCCGCTCCCACACACTGTGTGGATCCACTTGAAAGAGCGCGATTGATATCATAAGAAGCTGCAACATCTTTCATCGCACCGCTGTAAATCGTTGCTTCTCCACTCTGTTTGGAGCCATCACAGTCATCATCCATATACAGCGTCATCGTAACGCGAGCGGACAATTCCCCTTCTCCGTTTCCGGGTTTACCACAACTGGTATCACCGGCAGCCGTCTCCGGCTCATTGCATCCATTTTCTTGAGAGGTTACCGCAATGTTCTCCATGTCAAGAAACCCATCAATGCTCCCCTCGTTTTTCAAAACATACGTTACGCTCTGCGTATCGCCGGGCGCCAAGTTCGTTATTGTAAACTTCGTGCTTGTCAGCGGATTTTCCGTATCTACGGAAAGATCCAGTGTTCCCGCCGTGAAATAATTCCCCTGAGATGTTTCCACATCACTAAAATATGCTACCGTTGCACCGGTCACAGCAACCGCTACCACCAGTACGATCAGCAGACTTTTGAGCATTGCATTCATACGCACTGCATTAACGAATTATCATCGTACTTTATCACTACAAAAATATTTTGTCAAAACATTCTCATTTTTCAATCGCGGATGGCGGTGTTCCCTTTAACAACTCGTTGAGCCGGCGACGTACCGATTCCGGATCTACTGACGGCTCTTCTTGTTGAGATGTATCGGGAGTCGGCACATGTTCTTTTTCCGATGTTGATGCAGATGATGTTTTCTGCTTGGTATCATCAACAGTCGGCACCGGAAGATTTGATGGGGGTGATCCCGGTAACGCTGATGATGCACGAGATGGAGAGTCTTTTTTATGACGAGATGAAGTGGATAAACGTGTTGCCGTTTCCCGAACCAATCCATTTGCATCTCGCGCCGCATTCCGAAATGCTCGCCCCATTGCCGTCATAGCCGTTCGCGCCCGTTTAGTAAGATGTTTCGGTGCTGCGGCTACCGGAGTACGAGATCGTTGAGAAGATGTATTATCACTGTTGTTGTCGGATGGCGTATGTTCTAATGCGGAGTCGGTGGAGACGGATGATGCATCATCTGATGCAAAAGTATCTGTTTGTGTAAACGACGGGTGTGTTGCCGCAGTATCTACACGTGTTGCCGCAGTGTCTACACGTGTGGATGCTTCATCGTATTGTTGATGTAATGCATCGCTGATTACAGTGTCCAATTCCGCATATTGCGCAGATTCTCTTGTATTATTTAATGCAACACTCGGTGATGAGGAGTGATAAACGGAATGCATGTAACTATCTACCGTACCGTTTCCGGACGCAACAGCAGATCGCAAGTCAAGACGTGCGCGAGAAGCATGACGGTGTCCGTAAGGATGAAAGAGAATAAACGCAGCAAATACCGCTGCAAAGATGCACGCCGTCAGTATTGCGGCCGATACAATACTTATCGCCGCCGCTAAGAGAAATGATTGTAAAATCGCACGGGAATCCGATGTTGCGGTTTCAACAACATGAGCATTCACTACGGCTCCGTAGTGAATCTGAAGAAATTGTTCTATCGTTCGTATAAGAGCGTCCGCCGCCGGGTGTGCCGCTGATCCGTATACCGTAACGGTAATTACTCCCGCTTTTCGGATTACACGCGTTGATTTCATCCGAAGATCCCGAGTGGGATGGATGGAATCATAGGCCAATGCCGTCGCCCACGGAGTGCGAATCGCCTCCGTATCTGACAACAGAACAACAGATTCCGCCGCATCTCGTGCAATATCCGCCGCCCCTCCGTGCTTCGGAACGACAAGAACAGAAGCCCGTGCCGCATCGGTAACCATTACGGAGAATATTGATGTGTACAAAACACCGGCAAGAATTGCCGTACACATCACCGCCGCTCCCCATAATAGACTCTTCTTCAACATAGACTTAGAGATAAATCGTTGGCACAAACCGCGTTCGAGCTGCGTGCAACAGTCGCGCTCCATAGCGAGCTAACACGTTATTGAAACACGCTCGCGTTAAAATGTCAAAAGCGTAAAATGAAGTACCGACACTTACTGTCTGTAATGCACGAAATGACGAGCGCCAGAGAGATATGGATGTCTGTGGATGTAAAATGATCATTTGCGGTGTTAAGGTGGCACGATACAGTGTGACATAAGATGTCCTTTCCTCTCGTATGGGCAAATACAATACGTGGTTCTGCACAAAGGGTGATCCGGCACAACGCAGTGCGGGAAATGTTTGTTGCATTCGCGTCCATGGCCCGGAGATTTCTTTAGCGATAAATATACATAATTCCCTTGTCCGTGCGTCTGTTGCCGCAATATAGTAATGATCTCCGGATCGCATTAATGTTGGAGATAGTGCCGGAAAGTCTTCCGCCACCGTCACAATCGGTTCCCATGTATCGGGAAATCGCATGGCCCGATATATCACCAGCGCTCCGCATGCTTCTTCCTGCGGCGTCATATATGCCGTATCGTCCCGATCCACAAACACAAACGGATAGGTTCTGGATGTATGAGGTCCGTCAATATATAACGGATCACCGAACATAACTGTCGCATTATCGCCTCGTTGAATTGTCCGGCATGCTAATACAGCGGTATCTCGCGCATAGGTATACTCTGAGTAAAACACCGCCGTTACACCACCACATGTGGCAATATGAGGGTGTGCACGATATGCTCCACGTTGTCGCGGCATCCACGCTACATGTGTTGGAATCCGATGACGCAATATCGCCGATGATGCTGCACGAGAAACAACAATCCCAATATGCCAATCCGGTGCGACGGACTCCATCATGGTTTTTAGAGACACACAAAGCCGCTCATACTTCCGTGTAAGATTACAACCCCTCCACAATCGTCCCGTAATACTGTACATAACCATATTTCTATGGACACCGTACAGTACCACAAAATTTTAAAATGGTCAATGCTTTTGTCGTTGTGTTATCGCGCGAACCAACTCCTCACGTACGACATCGCGATCATCCCACTGAATGGTTCGTCCACCGATAATCATTGTTTGTTCCGCCCCTTTTCCGGTAATCAGGATAACGTCATGATCTCGCGCCAGTGCAATTGCCGCCGCAATCGCCGTTCGTCGGTCGTCAATCACAAACAAATCCCGTCCCACCACTTTTCCGCCTTGCTCTGCCGCATCAGCGATATCACGTTCAATCTCATAGGGGTTATCATCATAGGGATCCACCGTTGTTACAATCGCGATATCGGCATCTCGCGCCACAATAGTGCCCATTGCGGCACGCTTTGCCGTATCACGCCCACCTCCTTCGGCGCCCAACAACACAATAACGCGCCCATTAGCTCCCGCACGCTCTCGCGCCGCCGCAATCGCCACCGTCATACTGCGCTTCTCGTGAGCATAATCAACATAGACGGTAAACGCGCCGACGGTATGTTCAATTCTTTCCATTCTTCCCGGAATTGTTTGCACTGACTGCAATGACTTCGCAATAGAGGGTATCGTTTGTCCATATACGTGCGCCACTGCAATAGCGCCGAGCGCATTGAGCACATTGAACACTCCGGGGGTTTGCAGTGCAATTGTTGTCCCCGCACAAGTAAAGGATACCGTTCCATCATCCTTGGTTTGTATTTCTTCGGCACGAACAGAGGCGTTTTCGCTATGTATGCCATACCACACGATATGATCTACATCCCGAACATAATGGTGAGCATGTTCATCATCAGCATTGAGAATAATGGCTCGTGGAACGATTTGTCCGTGAATACGCTTCACTCTCCGATGCGCCACCGCATCAAATAACCGCGCTTTTGCATCCCGATATCGTTCAAAACTTCCTCCATGTGACGGAAGATGTTCGGGAGAAAGATTGGTAAATATCGCCGCATCATACCAAATTCCCTTGTGGCGATATTGTTTCAGTCCCTCGGATGTCGTTTCCACTACACAATACGTACACCCCTCTGCACGCATTTGCGCCATTGTTCGTTGGATTACCCACGGAGACGGCATCGTCATATGATAAGTATTTAAAATCTGTCGGTGACCAATACGAATCACCGCGGTGGAAATCACTCCCACGGATGTTGTATCGTTGGATAATGCCGCATGCGTAAAAATCGCCGTTGATGTTTTCCCTTTTGTTCCGGTAATCCCGATAACAATCAAATGCCGTGATGGGAACCGATAGTACGCCGCCGCACACCATGCCATTACATAATGGTATGCCAGCAACACCCATTCCGGAAGCCACGATCGCACAATAGCTTTTACACGCCGAATACTCATGCTCCGCAACACTTTTTATACTTTTTGCCCGATCCGCACGGACACGGGGCATTTCGTCCAACGGTGGCGCTGCGTCGTGCCGGACGGGAAGAATTATCTGCCGACTCCTCCCCGCTCCCGTGAAATTCCGCTTGAGCCAATCGTTGTGTCAATGATGTATCCTGTGTGGTTGATGACGGTACAATTTGCAACCGCAAAAGTGTTTCCGTTACATTCTCTTGAATCGCTTCCCGCATAGAACGGAACATCTCAAACGCCTCTCGCTTATATTCCACCAACGGATCACGTTGTCCGTATCCGCGCAGACCGATTCCCTGACGAAGATAATCCAGTCCGTCCAAATGCCGCATCCAACTCCGATCAATTGTATGAAGCAATACCGCGCGAACCGCCTCCGTTGCCGCGTCCTCATCTTGCGCCATCACCGCATCCACCGCCGAGATTAATCCCGTAGCGATACGAGTGCGCACGTCTTGACGGATATCCTCTTCCGTTTTTGACTCATCCGAAAGTAACGCCCGAATTGCCTCTCGATCCTCGGCAGACACACCCTTCGTTTCCAATGCCGCCACCAGTCCCTCGCTATCCCATTGAAACTGTTCTCCATGCGTATGCACCGCCACAAGAGAATCTACATAGGAACGCACCATCTCATGTGCCAATTCCTTTACCGTTTCCGCGTCGGCAAAAAGAATAGCGCGCCGCTTCTGATAAATTGCCTCGCGCTGCTTATTGACAACATCATCATACTCCAATACATGCTTCCGCAGATCAAAATTGAATCCTTCAATTTTGTTCTGTGCCGTTTCAATTGCACGAGAAATCATTCGGTTGGTAATCGGCTCGGTATCGCTCAGTCCCAATGTGTCCATCATCGTCTTCAACTTGTCACCACCAAATCGTCGCATTAATTCATCTTGAAGCGATACGTAAAACTGACTTGCGCCGGGATCGCCTTGTCGGCCGGCACGTCCTCGCAACTGATTATCAATACGCCGCGCTTCATGACGCTCCGTTCCGATAATCATCAACCCACCGAGATCCGCAACACCCTCGCCAAGTTTAATATCCGTTCCTCGTCCCGCCATGTTTGTCGCAATGGTTACGGCACCTCGCTGGCCGGCACGAGCGATAATCGCCGCCTCTCGCTCATGATTTTTCGCATTTAACACTTCATGAGAGATACCGCGCTGTGTCAGCAATGCACTCATCGCTTCAGACTTTTCAATCGCCACCGTTCCCACCAATACCGGCTGGCCCGTCTTATTCAGTGCCTCCACCGCATCAGCAACAGCGGCAAATTTCGCTTCCTCTGTCTTATAAATCACATCGGGACGATCGTCGCGAATCATTGTCCGATGCGTGGGAATCGGTACCACCGACAGAGAGTACACTTTCATAAACTCTTCCGCGCTGGTCATCGCGGTACCGGTCATACCGGCAATTTTTTCATACAATCGAAAATAATTCTGAAATGTAATCGTTGCCAACGTTTTTGATTCCTTTTGCACGGGCACCCCTTCCTTTGCTTCAATCGCCTGATGCAATCCGTCACTGTACCGACGCCCCTCCATGATGCGTCCGGTAAAGTCATCCACGATTAACACCTGCTGATCTCGTACAACATAATCACGATCTCGTTGGAAAATTACTTGTGCTTTAATCGCCTGTTCCAAGTGATGAACATAATGCACTTTGTCCGGCTCGTAGATGTTTCCCACGCCCAACGCCGCTTCCACCGTATCCACGCCCGCATCGGTAAGCGTTACCGCCTTGAGTTTTTCATCAACCGTAAAATGCGTCCCGGGTATCAACTGCCGCGCAATCTGCGCAAACCGCTCATATAATTTCGTACTCTCCGTATCCGGCGCACTGATAATCAACGGTGTTCGCGCCTCATCAATCAAAATGGAGTCCACTTCGTCCACAATGGCATAATGCAATGGGCGTTGAACCATATCTTCGGTACGCTGCGCCATATTATCACGCAAATAATCAAACCCGAACTCATTGTTTGTTCCGTACGTAATATCCGCGGCATAGGCCTCCGCTCGCGGCACTTCTTCCAAATTCTTCTCCTCAATACTTACCTCGTCGGTATCCACCACTACGGGAGTGTACCGATATGCCGTTGCATGGACAATACATGACGTACTCATTCCCAATGCCGAAAATACCGCGCCCATCCAGTTGGCATCACGACGCGCCAAATAATCATTAACGGTAACAACATGCACACCCTTTCCGGTAAGAGCATTCAAATAGATCGGAAGCGTACTGGTTAATGTTTTTCCCTCTCCGGTTTTCATCTCGGCGATCTTACCTTCATGCAGTACGATGCCACCCATGATTTGCTCATCGTAGTGACGCTGTCCCAACGTTCGGCGCGCCGCCTCTCGTACCGCCGCAAACGCCTCCGGAAGAAGATCATCCAATGACTCTCCCGCCGCCAAACGCTCTCGGAACGCTGCCGTTTGTTCCCGCAGCGCATCATCCGATAAGCGTTTCATCGCCGCCTCATGCGTTCCCACCTGCTCCGCTCTTGTCCGCAGGCGCGCAACTTCCCGTTGTGTTCCATCAAACAATTGTCCAAAAAATCCCATAGGTTTGTCTCAAAAGAAATCTCGCTTCACAGTATACCACAGTTGAAGTGATGTTCGTTTCGCGGTACACTGCAAACTATGGTAGACGGTATCCGAAAACACAGACATGTTACTCCTTCCGCCCCGCGTCCACCGCGATATTCCGTTTTTGTGCGCACGCTGGCGGCGCTGGCATCCACTCTGGCAGTATTTGTTATCGGGAGTGCATTATTTGTCGGCGTCAAGGCCTATACCGCTCAACGTGCCATGACCCTTTCCCTGTCAGACACATCACCCGTCACTACACCGGAACCCGTCACAAAGTCACCGGATACTCCACATACACAAACACCGTCGGACACGGTGGAAAATTTTCGTGCACCGGAGAATTCGGAATTGCGAGGTGACCGCGCCCCCATCGCCCACCGTCCCGATACAACCGATGACATCTTCTCTCTCCGAGGTGCGCAACGCGGTATTATTACCATATTGTTATTGGGGGCGGATACGCGAAAAGATGGCCGTTCTCAACGCACGGACACCATTATGTTGGCGCAAATACACACCGTTCGCGGAAAAATTGCACTCCTGTCCTTACCGCGTGATCTGTACGTCCGATACCGAACAAACGATGGGGTACTGCGACAATCCAAGATTAATGCACTCTATGATGCCGGATTGCGTGATGCGGTGGGTGCCACCTATATTGTTCGTACCGTAGAGCATATTACCGGTGCGGAAATTGATTATGTTCTCGCGGCGGACTTTGACGCCTTTATTTCCGTCGTCGATGCGCTGGGTGGAATTAACGTTACCGTAGAGCGTCCCATTCATGACACTCGCTATCCTACACCGGATTATGGCTATGAAACATTCACCCTTCCCGCCGGACTACATCATATGGATGGTGCCACCGCCCTCAAATATGTTCGCAGTCGTCACGGTGACCCGGAGGGTGATTTTGGGCGAGCAAAGCGCCAGCAAGCGGTACTGCGCGCCATTAAAAACAAGGCATTTTCTTTGGGAACGCTAACCAACGCTCGTACACTCGGCGCACTGCTGGATGCTCTCGGCGCTCATGTTAAAACTACGCTCTCTATTCGGGAAATGCTGCTATTGGCACAATTATTGCAACGTAGTGACACCCAAAACATCATCACTCATGTTGTGGATGCATGGCGGACGGACAGTCTGTTACGGGCAGTGCATATCGGAAACGCGTTCGCATTGATACCGCGTAGTGGACGGGATAATTATACGGAAATTCGCGCATTAACCGCAATGCTGTTTGATCTTCCCTCACGACAACGTGTTCATGAAGCTGTTCGTCGGGAGCAACCACGTATTAGCATCTATCATACACGTGGACAACAAGATACGGCAACAAGAGTACGTACAATCATTCAAGAGGCGTTAGGTGTGCCGGAATCGGCAATTTCTCTGCGTCGCGTTTCACAACAGCCGTCCGTTCATGCGCAAATCACCGTCTATGACGATTCCCGATTTCCGTTTAGTATTACGGCGTTGCGACGAGCATTGGGTGCGGAACATACTGTCACGTCCACGCCGCGCGATACGGATATTATCGTCCATCTCGGTGAAACGGCGGAAGAGTTTTTCCGCCCCAACACTATTAGTCAAGATGTATTTAATAACGCCTTATGAGCACGATCCCCTATCTTATTGTCGGACTGGGAAATCCAACGGCACGATATGCCGATACACGACACAACGCCGGTATTCACTATGTCACGACACTGGTCCCCGACACCGAACGCTGGCGTGCTTTACCCCGATGCGGCGCCGAAATCATTATGGGAACATTATGTGGGCACCGAACCGTGTTCGCTCGCAGCACACGATATATGAATGAAAGCGGACAAACGGTTGCCGCACTGTGCAAATATTATGATATTCCCCTATCCCGTCTTATTGTCGCACACGATGAAAGTGATTTATACTGCGGAACATTTGTCATCCAGTATCATCGCGGGCACGGTGGTCATAACGGAGTCCGAGATGTTACCCGTGTACTCGGCAGCAGTGCTTACCACCGTGTACGAATCGGCGTAAGACCGCAGACACCGCCCGATGCCCCGCGCCCAAAGGCTTCCGCCTTTGTTCTTCGTCCATTTTCCGCGACGGAACGAGCACAGTGTCAAGAACAGTACCCAATCATTACGAAAACACTCTGTGAACACCTGCAATCACATCCAACGTAAAAAGCCGCCCTCGTGATCCGGTATCACCGTCCGACACATGCAAGGAGGGGAACATGTGCGTTCAGTGGAACCGGAACACAAACGCGGCTTTCATTCGTTGTGACGACAATTGTATCGCACTTATCATATTTTGTCAATACCCATGTCTACACTTTCTCCACATGATGCACACCTTATCCGTTTATTGCATGCCGGCATAACACAACGAACGCTAAATCGTCTGTATGCTCTCGGATATAATCCGAAAACCATGACCATACCGACGGTTAATGAACAGAGCGGGATTACCACTCGTCAGCGTGAACGATTGCACGCCGTTGCCACCGTTTCCGCCGATGCGCCGCTCCGAGCGGCGGCAAGAGATCATCTGTCCGTTCTTACACGAGCAGACACTCAAAAGTTTCCGTCACTTCTGCACCATTGCGCCGATGCACCATTCGCTCTCTGTGTTCGGGGCGCTACAGATGTTTGCAATCGCAACGCGCCCTATGTCGCTATTGTGGGCGCACGGGCGTGTTCCCGAGATGGAGAACGTGCCGCATTTAGCTTGGCGGCGGATCTTGCGCGCGGCGGTGCAATTATCGTCAGTGGAATGGCACGCGGCATTGACACTGCCGCACACCGTGGAGCGCTCTCCGTCGGTGGACAGACAATTGCCGTCTTGGGCGGTGGCGTAGATACCGATACACTATACCCGCGCAGCAACCGCGGACTTGCCGATGCCATTGCCGGCGGCGGTGGAGCCGTTCTCAGTGCTTACGCCCCACTTCACCGACCCACTCGCTATACATTGGTGGAACGAAACCGCGTAATGGCGGGTATGAGTCATAGCGTTATTGTTATTGAAGCGGGAGAGCGCAGCGGAACCCTGCGTACCGCACAAGCGGCGCTGGACTATGATCGTGATTTGGGAGCGGTTCCCGGTAGTATTTTTGACCATCGCTATGCCGGAAGTTTGGCGCTTATCCGTAATGGCGCGGCGTGTATTCGCAATAGCACCGACATATGGGAGCTATTGGGATACAATTATCAACACCTATCACCGTCCGATAATACCGCCAAAACCGTTTCCGAATCCACGCCGGAACTGAGCGAATCTGAACGCGCCGTTCTGCGTCACATTGAGTGTGATACACCGTGTCACATTGACAAGATTATTGCAGCATCTAAACTGGAAGCAACACAGGTGCGCTCCGCGCTCTCGTTGTTGGAAATCGCCGGCACCATTCGAAACTGTGGCGGTGATCACTATCTCCGTACATCGTAATCTCTATATCCATGAATCTTCTCATCGTTGAATCCCCCACCAAAGCCCGAACAATCGGCAAGTATCTCCCAAAAACGGAGAAGTTTGTCATTATGGCAAGTGTCGGTCATATTCGCGATTTACCGAAAAGCAATAAGAAAGCAATTGATATTGATGCGGGATTTGTCCCCCATTATGAAATTACGCCGGAAAAGCGAGATGTTGTTGCAAAACTGAAGAAAGCAGCCGCGAATGCATCAACAATCTATCTCGCCACCGATCCCGATCGCGAAGGAGAAGCTATTGCCTGGCATATTGTGGAAGCATTGGGATTACAGGGAGATCCGCGTGTCTACCGTGTTACATTTAATGAAATTACCAAAAATGCCGTTACTCATGCACTGAAGCATCCGCGCGCCATTGACGACAATTTACGTCGCGCACAGGAAGCACGTCGCGTACTGGATCGTTTATTCGGTTATGACCTCTCCGGATTGATTTGGAAAAAAGTTCGCTATGGGCTGAGTGCCGGGCGCGTTCAATCCCCCGCTCTCCGCATTTTAGCGGAACGAGAGCGATCGATTCGTGCGTTTATACCGGATGTATTTTGGACGATTACCGCCGAGTTGGCGCCAAAAAATCATTCCGCCCTTCCGTTTACCTGTACAAAGGAGCTTGTGGCAACACTTCAAGAGTGTACCACGGATGCGGAACGCGCCAAGGTTATTGCGCGTGTAAAAGACGAGGTGGACACAATCGTACGAAATGGAACACGGGGAACGTGGAACATCACGGACATCAAAGAAACACGACAGAAACGAGTACCGTACGCACCGTTTACCACCTCCACACTGCAACAAGCCGCCAGTTCTCGCCTGGGATTTACCCCCAGCCGTACCATGCGCGCCGCACAGAAACTGTATGAAGCGGGACATATTACATATATGCGTACAGATTCCGTTACACTCAGTACGGAGGCGCTGGCACAGATTGCCACCGTCATTGCGCGAGACTTCGGCAAGGATATGCACCATCAACGAATGTACAAAACTCGCAGCAAAAACGCACAGGAAGCGCATGAGGCAATTCGCCCGACAGACTGCACGGTAACCGCTGCCGGCTCAACGGATGATGCGAAAAAGCTCTATCGCCTTATTCGCACACGTACGATTGCGTCACAGATGGCTGACGCACATATACTGCGTACAAAAATTACCGCTACTACCACAGACGGAACTATTCCGGATTTTGCACTGACAGGATCTCGCGTGGTAGATCCGGGGTGGCTGGCACTGGATACGGCGGCGCGAAGTGAAGATGTTGATGTTCCTCAGTGTGCCGTTGGTGACTCATTGTCACTGTCCGCTATCAATGCGGAGGAAAAAGAAACTCAACCGCCAAAACGCTATACTGAAGCGGGGCTTGTTAAAGAGTTGGAAAAACGTGGTATCGGGCGTCCGTCCACATATGCAACAATTATTAAAACCATCCAGGATCGCGGATACGTGGAAAAAGAGGGGCGCACGCTCATTCCCACCGACACCGGTATGGTGGTCAGTGATTTTATAGAGAACTATTTTGCACGTTACATCAGTGACGATTTTACGGCGGAAATGGAAAATGAATTGGATGATATTGCCGCCGGAACACGAGATTACGTTACAACATTGAAGGAGTTTTATACCCCGTTCCATGCGGATGTCGCCGCCAAAGCAGATGTTCCGAAATTAACAAATTTGGGTGACGCCGACGCCAAGCATGTTTGCCCGAAGTGTGGCGGCCCGATGGTTATCAAGCTTTCCAAAAGCGGCACCTTCCTCTCCTGTAAACGTTTTCCGGAATGTGATGGCGCTCGGACCGCGGAAGGTGAAGAAATTCGCGGTCCCAAGGAAACCGGAGAGCGGTGTCCAAAATGCGACAGTGCGTTGGTGGAACGTACCGGACGATATGGAACATTCATCTCCTGTTCCAACTACCCGAAATGCAAGTATATCAAAGAAGATCCGGAAGATGCCGCTCGGAAAAATACCGGTGTCTCCTGCCCACAATGTGAAGATGGAACAATGGTGGAACGACGGGGGCGATTTGGCATTTTTTACTCCTGCTCCAATTATCCGAAATGCAAGAACGCAATCAAGGCGCGCCCAACGGGGCGACGCTGCACATATGTGCGAGAGGATCGTGACGGCGCTGTGTGTGGCGCACTGATGATGGAAGGAACAAAAACTATTCCCGAACGATGTAGTGATAAAACGTGTCCAAACCACAATCCGCACAAGTTAAATACAACAAAATAATTTGGCTTCCATAAAGAATACCATTGTCGCGTGTTATAAGTATTTGTGTCGCAGTGTGGCACCATACGTTATACCATGCTCCCTTATCTATTTCTGAAATACAATCCAACAGACTGTCTTCGTCCGTATAGTTATGTTCCCTTCCTTGCCACTTCATATAAATAAACCCATATCGGGAGAAATAAAAAACATCGCCAACCGGCGATGTTTTAATCATGAACTTTTGAGGTTAGTCTGTAACAGTTGTGACACGGATTTGCCGTAAAAACGACAAGCGACCATTGGGGTCTGATTAGCGATGCGCCAATCATACCCACCAAACTCCCTAGAAAGGAGGTGATCCATCCACAGCTTCCGCTACGGATGCCTTGTTACGACTTCACCCTGATTATCAATCCCACCGTAGTCCCCGTTTTTGACGCGGGGCCTTCGGGTGTTACCGACTCTCCTGGTGTGACGGGCGGTGAGTACAAGATCCGGGAACGTATTCACCGGGACGTGCTGATTCCCGATTACTAGCGATTCCGACTTCATGGAGTCGAGTTGCAGACTCCAATCCGAACTGGGGATGCTTTTAGGGATTGGCTTCACCTCGCGGTGTCGCAGCCCACTGTAGCACCCATTGTATCATGTGTGTCGCCCCAGACGTCAAGGGCCATGCTGATTTGACGTCATCCTCTCCTTCCTCCCAGCCGTAAACGCTCAAAATCTTTGAGCCCTTACGGCTGGGCAGTCTCGTGTGACACATGTAACACACGATGAGGGTTGCGCTCGTTACCCCACTTAAGGGAACACCTTACGGCACGAGCTGACGACAACCATGCAGCACCTGCTTGGCACCCTCGAAGGCTTCTCCGTCTCCGGAGCGTGCAGCCAAGTTTCTAGTCTGGGTGAGGTGTCTCGCGTTGCATCGAATTAAACCACATGATCCACCGCTTGTGCGGATCCCCGTCTATTCCTTTGAGTTTTAGCCTTGCGGCCGTACTTCCCAGGCGGCATACTTAACGCGTTAGCTACGACACGCACCGGGTCGCCCGGCACATGCCTAGTATGCATCGTTTACGGCGTGGACTACTGGGGTATCTAATCCCATTCGCTACCCACGCTTTCGTGTCTGAGCGTCAGAATAGTGCCAGTCACATGCCTTCGCCTTTGGTGTTCCCCATGATATCAACGCATTTCACTACTACACCATGAGTTCCAGTGACCTCTCACTATCTCTAGATGTGCCGTTTCGTATGCGGACACCGGGTTGAGCCCGGAGTTTTGACATACGACTAACACATCCGCCTGCACACGCTTTACGCCCAATAAATCCGGATAACGCTCGGGGTCTCTGTATTACCGCTACTGCTGGCACAGAGTTCGTAACCCCTTATTCAACAGGTACGCGCAACCATGACGCACGCGACATGGCTTGATCCCTGATAAAAGCAGTTTACAACCCTAGGGCCGTCATCCTGCACGCAGCGTCGCTCCATCAGGCTTTCGCCCATTGTGGAATATTCTCGACTGCAGCCACCCGTAGGTGTTTGGCCAGTGTCTCAGTGCCAATGCTGGGGGCCATGCTCTCACACCCCCTACCCGTCATAGCCTTGGTAGGCCGTTACCCCACCAACAAGCTGATAGGACGCGGGCCGCTCCCAAAGCGATAAATCTTTACTCCGTAGAGCATATCGTGTATTAGCACAGATTTCTCTGCGTTATTCACGACTTTGGGGTACGTTCCCACGCGTTACTAGCCCGTTTGCCACTCAGTCATTCCTCTGCAAGCAGAGGACGCTTCGTTCGACTTGCATGCCTTATCCACGCTGCCAGCGTTCATCCTGAGCCAGGATCAAACTCTCATTTAAAGCGATACCGTTTTCAGCAACCGATGCTCGCTTCCACATCGGGCAAGTTTCCAACGGAAACTTCGGATACGCGATACTGTCGTTGCCATATCGGCGTGTCTCGTGTCGCTTGGCACGAGACGTTTTCTTATGAAAACCGACAACTGCCGTGTTACTGTGTAACACAATGAAAGTGGTCCGTGCTCACAGTCTGTCAAGACTAACCTCAAAAGGTCATGATCTATTAGATAGACGTGATATTGTCAAGGTTCCGTGTTTCTGCTCATCCGAACAAAAACACATTCTCATGATTCATCGGGATGCATCACAAGAATGCGACTTTGTTCCATTGCTATAAATTGTAGCAGAGTTCGCCGCGCTGTCAAGCGGTAGGCAACTTCTTAATCTGTCCCTATCATAACCAACTCTTTTATTTATGTCAAGTATTGGAGAATAATGAATCATCATCAATAATCATCATGGCATCTCCGAAAGAAAAAAACCGATATCGCTCCCGTACCGCGCATGCATAGGCGTGAAGAATATGCTCTCGTGACGCAAATGCCGACACCATAATAATCAGACTGGATTGCGGAACATGAAAGTTTGTAATCATTGCATCAACAACACGAAACGTATGCGGAGGACGGATAAAAATATTTGTGCTTCGAGTCCCGCTACGTATTACTCCATGATCATCTACGGCACTTTCCAACGCCCGCACCACCGTTGTACCTACGGCAATAATTCGGCGACCGTGTTGTCGCGCTGTTGTAATCGCCTCGGCAGCGGCAGTGGAAATGTTATAGTGCTCTGTATGCATCTCATGTTGTGAAATATCTTCGGAACGGATGGCGGCAAACGTCCCCAATCCGACGGTAAGTGTTATATCCACAATCTCCACCCCGCGATGACGTAACTGTGAACATATATCCGATGTAAAATGTAATCCCGCCGTTGGAGCCGCCGCTGACGCACCCTCTGTCGCATACACCGTTTGATACCGTTGCGGATCATGTAACCGCCGTGTAATATACGGTGGCAAAGGCATCTCACCACACTGCGCCAATGCCTCTTCCATTGTCACCGTTGAAAAAAAGTCCACGGTCAATACCTCTTGTGTTCGTGAAACAACTTGCGCCCGTAATACGCCATCACCAAAAACAACCCGAGTTCCCACACCAAGACGACGCAGCGGCTGTGCCATCACCTGATACCGCGCCACCGCTCCCGCCGGTGCTTTGGAAACTCTATGCAATAACAACATTTCCACCGCCCCACCGGTACCTTCCTTTTGTCCCAATAATCGCGCGGGAATAACACGCGTAGCATTACGCACCAAAAGATCTCCGTGTCGCAACAACTGCGGAAGTTGTGAGAACTGCGCATGGCGAACCGTCCCCCGTGTACGATGTAGCACCATTAGACGGGACGCATCACGACGAGATTGCGGCGTCTGCGCAATCAACTCCTCGGGTATATCAATAGCATAGTCTGTCAGCCGATCGCTCATGATGTTTTTTCCGATGGCGGCGTCAAAATTCCGGCACGACGCAATGCCCGACGAATATCACTGCGCGCTCGTGATGTCCGAACAAAGTCCAACCATTTCTGTGTCGGAACTTTTTCCTCTTTGCTGGTAAGAATTTCAATTACATCACCATTGCGAATGGTATAATCCAGCGGAACCATTTTTCCATTGGCTTTTGCACCCGTCGCCCGATGCCCTACCTGCGTGTGTACCGCATAGGCAAAATCAATCGGTGTAGACTCCTCGGGCAAATCAATGATATCTCCCTTCGGTGTAAAGGCAAAAATATGATTTTTGAAAAAATCAATCTTTAAACTCTGCATAAATTCCGTATTGTCCGTACCGATTTCATTCTGCCACTCTCGCAACTGCTGAACCCATTGAGTTTGACGTTTTACATCTCGTTGCGCCGCCTGTTTCTTTTTTCGCCCAAAAAGGTAGTCACGCCAATTGTTTCGTGTTCGTTCTTTATATAACCAGTGTGCCGCAATACCGAACTCCGCCTCGGTATGCATCTGCGGCGTTCGAATTTGCACTTCAATAATTCTCCCCTCGGGACCAAAAATTGTTGTATGAATGGACTGATAGCCATTGGGCTTCGGAAGTGAAATATAATCCTTGATGCGCCCAACCATCGGGCGGTAGCGCTTATGTACAATACCCAACGTCTCATAACAATCCGCAACGGTCGGCACGATAATACGAATCGCCGCCAAATCATAAACACGACTGATGTCCATGTCATGGCGCTTAAGTTTAACATACAAACTATAAATGCTTTTCGCACGACCGGTAATACTCTCCACTTTAATTCCCTCCGCTTGCAATGCCTTCATAATATTATCCATCGCCCGCCGAACATAACGATCATACTCTTTCTTCTGTTGCGCATACAAAGCGGAAATTTCTTTATACGCATCCGGCTCCAAATATCGGAACGCCAGGTCTTCCATTTCCGTCTTGATTTCACTAATTCCGAGACGATTGGCAATTTGCGCATACACTTCCATTGTCTCTGTGGCAATTCGCCGCTGTTTTTCCGGCTTAACATATTGCAATGTGCGCATATTATGAAGACGATCCGCCAACTTTACAATGACCACACGAATATCTTGCGCCATTGCCAAAAACATTTTTCGCAAATTTTCAATAAACAATTCCTCTTGAGATCCGCGCAACCGAATGTGTCCAAGTTTTGTAACACCATCCACCATCCACGCAATTTCTTCCCCAAATCGCTTGCGTATATCATCCGATGTATAGTGCGTATCTTCCGGAACATCGTGTAACAACCCGGCAGCAATCGTCATGGCGTCCATACCAATCTGCGCCAAAATTTGCGCCGTGTGTAAACAGTGTTGCACATACGGCTCTCCGCTACGACGCTTCTGCGTCGCATGTGCATCATCCGCCACCGCAAACGCCTCTCGCACCAACTTACGCCCCGCCGCATCTAACGGTACGGATGCTGCAGTAATCACATCATCAATGGTGAGTTGCTTTTCCATATCTCTACTATATCACAAAAGCCGCGCTCCGGGCACGACTCTTTGTATACAATATAATCTGCCGACTACTTCTTCTTTGACGATGCCGTCTTTTTCGTACGACGCGGCGCCGATGTCGCCTTCTTCTTTGTCGCCGTTGTTACAAGTGCCGCGGCCACTGCACCCAATGCCGCACCCACACCGGCAGCAATCGCCGCCGCCTTTTGCGGATTTTTCTTAATGTAACGCTCCGCTCGTGTTTCCACCTGCGCCAGCATCTTCTTCATCTTCTTTACTTCCCGCTCTGCCGCCTTTGCGGCACGCTCCACCTCGCGTTGCGCCGCCTTTTGTGCTCGCGTTACTTCGCGCTGCGCT
This sequence comes from uncultured Pseudobdellovibrionaceae bacterium, assembly GCA_964463705.1. Taxonomy (GTDB): domain Bacteria; phylum Patescibacteriota; class Minisyncoccia; order Moranbacterales; genus JALVQA01. Next base: position 48,908 of record CAYXCH010000021.1, read on the forward strand.
GCGGATGCAACTTTCTTTGCTTGTGCTTTCGTATCCATAATATATATTAGAATTCTTGGATTACAGTTGTATTATACACAACTTCTTATGCGCGGACAATGCGCAACAATACGGCAACCGCCAATAGTGTTGCGCCCATAATCATAAACCCATATGCCGCCGCACCCAACAGCATTCCCAAGTACAGTGCGATGCCGATACAAAGTAGCGCCCCTCCCAATAATGCCACCGCGACCGTGACGATACGAGCAATAATCGCATGTGTTGTCGCATCCACTTTTTCCTGCACCATTGTTAGCAGGCTTCCACCGCTTTGCGTTACCGCCTCCCGAACAAGGGTTAGCGCATACGCCTTCCAGTCTGTATGTGTTTCTTGTGTCATAGGTATTGTGTTACTTCTTTTTCAGTATACGTCGGAATATCATCGGTGTACAGTAACGCAAATACTTGAAGCGCTGCTTGAACGAACCACTCCGCATGTGCATATCGTTGAGGAATTTCTCGTGGAGCAATACATGCGACAGCACCGCCGCGCGCTATCGGCACTGTGCCAATGACAACTCCATGGGAAACAGTGCTCTCCGGTGGAAGATGTACCACAACACATCGCCCCACTCCCGTTCCCCGAGCAATATGAGCATGAAGTTCCGTCCGTGCCTGTGCCGCATCAGATGCATCGGCCAGTGTGGTAAATACATCCATAAGCACATCATTGTGACGATTCATGGCACCAATTTGCATGTATGCATGAGATAAGTCTCGTTGAGTATCTCGTAATTCATCAGAGCACTGACGATGAGCACGTTGAGCGACTCGCCGCGATCGGTCGGTGACAAGGTATATGACCCCCATAACACCGGCACACGCTAACGCTCCCATCGCACGATATTGCGTTGGCGTCAATGTCTCCGGCACCGGTGACACTATGATCATACTTACTGCCACCGTCGCCATCATTACTAGCAAAGTCACAACATACATGATGCTTTATGACAACGACGTCTGTATTGATTCAATGTATTGCACCAATCGATCTCGCAATGCCGGATGCTTTAATCCCATGTGAATTGTCGCCCGCAAAAAATTAAACTTATCTCCCGTATCCAGCCAGATACCATCCAAATCATGTGCGTATAATGTCGTCGCTCCCCGTGAAAGTAGAATATCAAACGCATCTGCCAACCGAATTTCTCCGGATTTCCCTTCACGCATTGTAGCAAGAACCTCTCGCACTTCCGGCGTAATGATATACTTTCCCACCGCCACCGATCGTGACGGCGCAACATCCGGATTCGGTTTCTCCACCATCTGTGTTACTCGTACTGTTCGCTCATCCACCCGCTCTCCCGCCACAACACCAAACTGTGATACATCGTCACGCGGCACTGTTGCCGTTCCGATAATACTACCGCCATATGTTTCATACGCTGCAATCAATTGTTGTGTTGCCGGAACATCGCTGTCATACAAACAGTCACCAAACAGCACGACCGCCGCCTCATCATCCGCCAATAAGTGCGATGCTTGCAAAATTGCATGTCCGTCTCCCAATGGATATGGCTGACGAACATAACAGAACTTTGCCAGCCGTGCAATGTGCTTAACTTCGGCAAGCAATTCATGCTTATTTTTTTCTACCAGCGTTTTTTCCAACTCGTACGCGACGTCAAAATGATCCTCAATCGCGCGCTTGCCGCGACCGGTCACAAAAATAATTTCCTCAATTCCACTGGCAACTGCTTCTTCCACAAGGTATTGAATCACCGGTTTATCCACAATCGGCAACATTTCCTTTGGCTGACTTTTTGTCGCCGGAAGAAACCGTGTCCCAAATCCCGCTACCGGAAGAATCGCTTTTTTAATTTTTCGTGTCATAGTGTTAAATCATCATCCGATCCGCCAACTTCTCCTTGGCAAGTTGTTGCGCCGCTAAAAGAGAGTCAAATGTTCCCGCATCAATCCATGCACCATCAAATGTCTTCACATCCAATTCTCCGCGTTGCAAATAGTAGGTGTGCATATCGGTGATTTCCAACTCTCCGCGAGCGCTGGGTGTGATCGTCTTGGCGATTTCCGATGCGCGACCATCAAAGATGTACAGTCCGGGGATGGCGTAATTACTCTGTGGGTGTGTCGGTTTTTCTTCTATGCTTGTAGCGGTACCGTGTTCGTCAAATGTAACAACGCCGAATCGCTCCGGATCCGGTACTCGTTTGGCGAAGATGCGTCCGCCGCTGCGGAAACTCTTGATCTCTTCGGTAAAATCATCTTCAAAGATGTTGTCGCCCAGAATCATGGTAACGTTGTCATTGTCCAGGAAAGATTCCGCAATAATAAACGCTTCCGCCAGTCCGCGGGGTTCGTCTTGGATTTCATAGGTAAAGCGTGCACCGAACTCTTTTCCCGATCCCAAGAGATTGAGATAGTTACCTGCATGTTCGGGAGCGATGATAATGAGAATGTCCGTGATGCCCGCGCGTAACAATGTATTGAGCGGGTAGTAGATCATCGGGCGGTTGTAGACGGGCAGAAGCTGCTTGGAGGTCATTTTTGTTAGCGGGCGTAACCGAGTGCCGCTGCCACCGGAGAGGATAATGCCTTTCATAGGAACGTATTACCGCATGTGATCCGCTGACCCTCCATTATATTCGGTATGTTGTGTGCAGGGCTTAAGATCATTCTGCGATGACTTCAAATCTTTTGCCACACCCACCAATACCAAAAATGCTCCCATAATGGCAATCGCCAATCCGGAAACAAATCCAAACAAAAATCGCTCATCACGATATAACACTCCACGCATTGTTGACGAAATCGTTTCTCCACTTTCGTGACGTGTTTCCGTGTTCTCTGTCATACATTTTCATTTAGTAAATTATACTCTCTCATTATACCACAACATCATGGAATAATAACAACTGCAAACATCTTATGAACGTGGCTTCATCAGCGGAAAGATTTGTGTTTCACGAATCGGACGATTCATAAAGAAACTGAACAATCGCTCCGATACACCAAATCCAAATGTCGGCGGCATGCCATATTCCAGCGCCTCCACATAATCCATATCCGCCATCTGTGCCTCATCATCCCCGGCATCACGCAACGCCTGCTGGCGCAAAAATCGCTCTCGTTGATCCTGCGGATCGTTAAGTTCACTAAATCCCTTACCCATCTCACTTCCAGCCAAGATTACTTGAAAGCGTTCTACCGTCTCCGGTGCATCGGCGACGCGCTTTGCCAATGGCTCCAAATACACCGGCACACCAATGAGAAATGCCGGACCGGAAACCTCTTTACGAATCGCCTTCCATAGCGCGTCCACACCACGGGAAACATTAAATCCCTCCTCCGTATATGCAATATCGTGTTCCCGCAACACTTGACGAACAGCCTCTTCGTCTGTAGCAAGCGGATTAATTCCGAACCGTTCGGAAATTACCGTGCAAAAATCTATCGTCTCCCACTCCGCGGAAAGATCCACAGTATGACCATGGATTGTGAATTGCTCTGTTCCAAACACTTCCCGCGCCACTGTCCGATACATTTCCCGAATCATCGCCATACCTTCACGATAATCCGTATATGCCATATAAAACTCCAACTGTGTATAGTCCTGTGCATGTTCGCGAGAAATACCTTCATTGCGAAATACCCGCCCAATCTCAAATGTCCGTTCCAATCCCGCCACCATCAAGCGTTTCTGCCATAACTCTCCGGCACTGATTCGCAAATATACATCCATATCCAATGCATTGTGGTGAGTGATAAACGGCCGCGCTTCCGCACCACCGGCGGTGTTTTCCAATATGGGAGTCTCCACCTCCACAAATGCCCGTGTCAGCAAATACTGCCGCAACGTTTGCCAAAACGCTGATCGTTGACGAACCATTGTTGCCACATCATCATGCAGCAAAATATCCAAATATCGACGGCGCAGCCGCTCTTCTTCATCTTCAAGCCCAAAATGCTCCGTCGGCACACCGCGCAACGCCTTACACAACAATGTCCACTCCACCGCTTTTACAGACTGAACACCGGTTTTGGTTGTAAACAGTGTCCCGCGAAATTGAACAAAATCACTTCGGTCAATAAGCTTTGTAAACAATTTGTACGCCTCTGCGCCAATATCCTTCTTTGAGATTGCCACCTGAATTGTTCCGCTTTCATCACGGACATCGGCAAATGTTAAATTCCCATGTTGTCGCAAAGACATCAAGCGACCCGCCACCGTCACGTCGGTCTCTTTTGTGCTCAACGCCTCAAATTCCGCCAACACGTCCGCCACCCGATGTGTCCGCTGTGATTGAGAGGGATATGGATCAATATCCGCCGCACGCAATCGCTCCACTTTCTCACACCGATCACGATATTCTTTATGTTGCACCGCTCCATTCACTGTCTCGGCGACTCCATCTGTTGCTGTGTTCATACTACTGTTCATCAGTAACAAATACACCTTTAATCCGGCGTACACCGGCACCGGAAGATTGTTCTTTAACAATCTTAAACGTTCCGAATGATGCAATCTCCCGTGTATTGTTTACGTGCGGTCCGCCACAAAGCTCCCGCGAATACACCGTACCATCATCTCCGCGAATTGTGTACACCGTTACCCGAGGCGGGTACTTTTCCCAGAAGCTTCCTTCCACACCGGCGGTGCGCGCATCCTCCTTATCCATTTCCTCCACCGTTACCGGTACACCATGAGAAACTACCGTTCGCACATATTCTTCTACTTTGTCCAGCACATCTCGCGGCACCTTTGCATCATGAGTAAAATCAAAACGCATCCGCTGCTGTGTAATATTGGATCCCGCCTGATGCACGTGGTCTCCCACGTATTTACGTAATGCCGCAAGAACCAAGTGTGTTACCGTATGGTAGGCCGTTGTTACCGCGCTGTGATCTGCCAATCCACCGGAAAATTTTTGAGCGGCGGCAGATTGAGAGCGCTTTTGGTGATCGGCAAATGCGACGTCAAATCCCTTTGTGTCTACCGTCATCGATTGTTGCTCCGCCAACTCCCGCGTCAATTCCAACGGAAAGCCATACGTTGTAAACAACACAAACGCATCCTCTCCGCTAATTTGCCCGGAGCTGCGTCGTGCAATTTTATCAAACTCTCGCAATCCCGTCCGCAACGCCCGGCGAAATTTCGCCTCCTCCGCCGCTATTGTCTCCATAATGTATTCTTTTTTCTCTGCCACATCGGAACATGACGGCGCGTACGCATCTACAATCGTAGCACTCAATGCAGACAATGTATCCGGCGCGACACCCAACCGATCGGCATACAGTGTTGCACGACGCAATAGACGTCGTAAAACATAGCCCTGCTCCTTATTGGACGGAACAATGCCATCGGTAATCATAAATACACTCCCGCGCAAATGATCCGCAATCACCCGAAACTCCGTTAACGCATCTTCGTATGGTGTTCCACTTGCCGTCTGCAACGCGTTTATCAATGGCGTAAATACATCCAACCGAAACACATCCGAATCATTACGAGCCGCTGCCGCAATACGCTCCAATCCGCCACCAAAGTCTACATTTTTCTGCGGCAATGGCGCAAATGTTCCCTTCTCCGTCTTTACATAGGCCATGAATACGCTATTACCGATTTCCATGAACCGTCCGCAATCACAGTTCGGATGACAATGCTTGCCGAATGCGGGATCATGCGGTGTACCAAAATCATAAAAGATCTCACTGTCCGGACCACCAATCTCTCCCGCGGGCATATCTTGAGGAGCGCCGGCACGGCTCCACCAATTCTTAGATGCATCGTAGTAAAAAATTCGCCCATCACCCATACCGATCCGCGCGCCATTTTCCACCGTTCCAATATCTACAATCGTTGTCGATATACCACGCTCGGCAAATAGTGTCTGCCAAATTTCCGCACTGCGAGTATCTCGTTTCACTCCGGACTCCGAATCACCGGCAAAACACGTTACGTAAATACGTTCAGGATCCAATCCCACTTCATCTACCAAGAATTCCCAAATCCACGGTAACTGCTCTTCCTTGAAATAATCTCCCAATGACCAATTTCCCAACATTTCAAAAAACGTTGTGTGTCGGTTATCACCCACTTCTTCTATATCCTCCGCACGAAAACAGCGTTGACTGTTTGCCAAGCGAGTCCCCGATGGATGCGATTGCCCCATAAGATATGGAATTAGCGGCTGCATTCCGCTGCCGGTAAACAGTGTAGTAGGATCATTTTCCGGCACCAATGAAGCGGAAGGAAGGATTGCGTGACCGCGAGCGGCGGTAAATGCCAAAAATTTCTCCCGAATATCCCGTATGGTCATAGGCCTATATTATTACCACGTAATACGCGCCTTTTTTAATGCATCCGTGACGGTACGCTCAGAGTCATAGTACCCCGCCGCACGCAGCTTCCGTGAGACAAGAGTATATACATCATGAGGAGATGCATCCGAGCGAAGGCGATATAACGCACTCCGTAAACTACTGCGAGCCGTACCACCAACGTTCGGATATGTTTTTTCAATGAAAGCGATGATTGCATCAGCTGTTGAAGAAGTAAATGCCATAGTATTATGATAAACGATTTAGTCGATGTTTTAGTGTCTTTTGTTGTTGCAAGAGTATACGCAACTCATTTTCCACACGTCGTATCTGACGATCCAGATCCGCCAACTCCACCGCAATACGCTTCTGCTGCTGTGTCAATCGTCGGCGTTGTGTTTCCAATGCTGAATTCCGTGTCCGCAGTTTGCGCACATCTGCATCTAAAACCATTAGCTCCCGTCGTAACTCCAACTGCTTCCGGCGGCGTTGTGGTGGAGAAAGTGTCATATGTTCAGTATATCACTACCCACGATGCAAGGCAAAGAGAATATAGGCGATATACATTCCCACAAACACTATACCTTGATAACGCTGTAGCGTATGCCGCTTCCCCACAAACATTAACGCAAACAGTACAATGGTGGTAGCGGCAAAAACTCCCGTATCCATTGCGTTATCACGGGTAAACGGTAAGGGAGCAACCAATGCCGTCAGGCCCAACGCAAAGAACGTATTAAATATTATAGTACCCACAATACCCCCCACCACCAAATCTACGGCACCCTGACGCACCGCTGACAGTGAAGTCATAATTTCCGGTAGCGATGTACCGACCGCTACAATCGTCAGACCGATAAGGTTCTGTGACCATCCCAATAACGTAGCGATACGCACCGCCGCATCCACGGCAATTTTTCCTCCGATAACCAGCGCCAATAACCCGCCAACAAGAAGGACCGTACTCCATAGCCATGAGTATGTCCGCACCGCCTCTGATGATTCCCGATCAGATGTTCGGGATAAGGTGAATGTGTATACGATAAAAATTGTGAAAAAGCTCAGCAATACAAGTCCATCTCCACGCGTGATACTGTTGGCAACACAGTGACGATCAATAACACAATCTCCTCCCAACACCAGCAACATCATCGCCGCCAATACAATAAACGGAATCTCCTTCCAAACCGTTCGCGCATGAATTGTCAACGGACGAACTAATGCCGCCAATCCCAATCCCAACAGTGTATCGACAATGTTACTTCCCACAATGTTACCGATACTCAGCTCTACCGCTCCGCGAGCGGCGGCCAATACATTCACCGCAACTTCCGGCGCCGATGTTCCGATTGCAACAATTGTTAAACCGATAACAAACGGAGTGACACCCAACTTTGCCGCTACACTGCTTGCACCGCGAACAAAATACTCCGCGCCGTACATAACAATAACCAACCCCGCTACGAACAGCGCAAACGCAACTACGATACTACTCATCATGATTTTTATCACTGTGTGTTACGGAATCCCGAGGAGATCGCGGAGATGATGAGGAAAATCGCTTTGGTGCTACATGGGTCATTTGTGCCAATGATAACGGCTTCTCTCGCACCGTACGAACGACACGCTCTACGGAGCGAACAACCGTCTGCTTTGTTGCGCCATCCGTTCGTTGTTGTTGCATGGCATGATGCTGTGCGCGCATCATTGCGCTGCGATAGTCCGCCAAACAATCCTTGCAAAACACTCCGCGACGCCCATCCGGTATGAATGGAACCGTAATATCAATCCCGCATGTATCACATGTGGTATCATGCATCACTCGCTCCGAGGAACGATCATCGCGAGATACCGTACCGGCAGATCTATCCTTGGACGAATTTTTGGACAAATCCTTAGATGAAGCAGATGATGACGTTTCATCTGCATGTTCCGATGCATCTGATGATAATGACACATCTTTGACAATATCCGATGATGCGGACGATACGGGAGTATCCGGCAAAGATTTTAACGCGTCCGAAGATTTCTCCGTTAAATCATCTGCCGTGTCCACATCCGATGCCTCCGTCTTTGTCTCCGCCACCGCCGTATTGCGGACCGAGCCGCCATATCCGCTCCACACATTGATTCGCTCCTCTACCGTCTCCCGTGGCACCGCATATCGCGCACGGGAATTGGCAATGATGTTCTCCTCTTGAGAGGTGTGTCCGGGTTCCACCGGTGGCAGCGTCGTCGCACTGAACGCATCTGCCGTCACACCGTCAATCATGAGTTTAAGATAAATATGATATTTCGGCAAGTTCACGAAATCATTAAGTGTAAAGACGGGGGCAAATTCTTTTTCCAGAAATTCCGCATCGGCGGCACCAATACGAAAACTGATAGTCGTTCCCACATTTCCAAAAATCGCATCCCGAACCGCATCATCCAACTGCGCAATATATTGATGTGCAAGCGTAAGATTGAGACGATATTTCCGCGCCTCCGACAGAATTGTAGCAAAAGACTCCGTGGAAAAGTTCTGAAACTCATCAACATAAAGATAAAAATCGTTGCGCTTCTCCTCCGGCATATCCACGCGACTCATCGCCGCCATCTGAATTTTTGTTACCATCATCGCCCCCAATAACGCGCTGTTATCTTCACCAATTCGCCCTTTGGCGAGGTTAACGATAAGAATTTTCTTCTTATCCATTACATCACGCAAAGAAAATGCACTCTGTGGCTGCCCGACAATATTGCGGATTAACGCACTGGTGAGAAACTGCCCTACCTTATTTTGAATCGGAGCAATAACTTCCTGCAATACCGGACCTTGCCATTTCGGAAACTCTTCTGTCCAAAACGCACGAACAACCGGATCACTGACCGCACCGACAATACGCTTCCGGTATCTCTTATCTACAAGAATGCGCATTACTCCCAATAGCGTCGTATTGGGTGTCTCCAACAATGCCATGATAGCGTTCCGCAAAATATATTCTAATCGCGGTCCCCACGAATCCGCCCAGAGTTTTTTAAACACACCGACGATTCCGCTGGCAACCAGATGTCGATACTCCGGATCCACATGTTCCAATACATTAAACGCCACCGGATAGGACATATCCGCCGGATTAAAGTAAATCACATCGTCTTGACGGTGCGGTGGAATAAGAGAAAGCATTTTTTCCGCCGTATCACCGTGCGGATCAATATAGGCCACTCCATGCCCGGCGGCAATATCGTGAGCAACAAAATGCTCCAACAACGTCGTCTTCCCCATGCCGGTCTTTCCGATTATATACACATGACGTCGACGATCGTCACGCTTAATTCCAAATACTTGCTCCTGACCGCGAAATGCTGTCTTGGCAAACGGTGTAATTTCCGTACTCATGGATGTATATTGTTATTTTGTTGGAATAATTGCATTAATCTCCGATGGAATTGGAAGATTTGTCGGAGCGGTGGCAGTAGCACTCCGTGCACGAGCAATTGCCGGTGCCATTACATTCATATCCGGCATATGATAAATTGTCGCCAGTTCCCGATCACTCATTACAAACTTTACTCCGCTCATTTTTCGTTTTCGATAAACGTACATAAGCTTTCGCTGTTTAAAACGAAGTCGTGTATGGCGAAATAGATACAGTGCATATGTGATAGACGGCACGTGCGGCTTGAACGCATTAAGGTTAAAATCCGCAAATTGCTTCATTGCACCAAAATAACCGAATACCATTGCCTTGTTAAATATATCACGCCGAGCGGCATACATCATGCGCATTTTGACAATAAACATATATCGCCCGATATTTTCTTCAATTGCTTCCAATACCTTTTTCTCGCCCGGCGATAATCGGAACTCCAACGGCTGCTCTTCCGCCGGTGAAGGTCCTCCTCCACCACCACTGCCCAAAAATCCTGTGAGCGCCAGTGCTATTTTCCCAAGCATACCAATGCTGGGTGGCGACGATTTTCCTTTCAATTCATTTACGTATTTTTCTCCCTCCGTATCATGCCAACTTTCCGGTAACGGCTCAATCATCATCTGCCAGCACAAGTACTCTCCACGCTTTGCACGTCCCATAACCTCAATCATTCCCGAAAGCGGGTCAATCATCTTTCCGGTAACATCTTCCTCAAAGTGCGGCCATGTCTTAATCGGTACCGGATCAGGTTTCAGCAACTCCATATCCGCACCCCATACATTCCAGTCTTTGTTCGGAATCAACGCGGGAATATCATCCACATAGTCCTCCGTGTCCCGAACATATGCTTGCGGATATTGCGCATACAAATGAGACTCAAATACATCACGAACTTCCGTCGGCAACATTAAATAAAATCGTACACCGCCATTTGTTCCAACCGTCTCAAAAATAAACACCGGCTGCATGGCACCATTACAAACTTCTTCATATGTCGGAATAGTAATGCGAGTTCCCTGTAATCCCGCAAAAAGAGATTCCATCAATTGTGGTGACTGCTCCACGTTCTTTGGCGGGATAATTTCCACCATGTCATATTCTTGTGAAGATGCATATACATCTTGCACATAATCAAACCACAGTAAACGAAATATTTTATACAATACCGGCGGCAATATCAAAAACCACGTATGACGAATAACTGTCACCACCGTATCCAGTGACCCGAAAATCGTTGCATAAATGGATAAAATATCCGACATGAGCAAAAGAAAAAAGAGGACATATCCTCTTTCAGTATACCATACTCTATTTGGAGTATTATGCCTCTTCCTCCGGCAGTGTATAAACACCGCGACGAACTTTTTTGAAATGTTGATTGAGGTTGACCAGTACCGTCATCTTGCGCACATCACGCTTCTTCTCCACTGCCGCCACCACGTCTCGCACCGCCATGGGAGCGCCATGCTCTTTCAACACCTGCGTAATCACGTCTCGTACCGTCCCCGGCACATATCCCCAATCGCGCAAGGCGTACATTCCGCGTCCAACAAGAACAAACCGCTGATCTTTAATCAGCTCATTGTGAACAGTCTGTATATTTGTTCGCGTTGTTCCGCGAGACAGGCCATGCGCATCAATTGCAGCGGCAATATCACGAAAATGCATTGGTGCACCCTTCTCTTTCAACACAAGATAAATACGATCCCGCATACTACGCGGACGTACATCACTCCACTGCGTCAATCCCCATCGACCGAACGGATTTTTTGCAATATCTGTTACCGGCGTTAAATAATGGTGCAAGGTTTCCGCGTCCACCTGCGTATCCGCCTCCGGATGTTTCGTATATTGCTTGTGCAAGATTTCATGTGCCAACGGCTCCTTTACATCGGAAAGAATCGCGGTAACAATTTCTTTAACTCGCGTCCACTGCTCCTCATCAAACTCCACATGAACCACTGCCTTAACAACATCTTTGCGCTTTAATGGACGCAAATTTTCCGATGCATCCACAAAAAACCGCGCCGCCCCACGCTCGGCACGATGATCTGAAGAGCTCACGGCATCCAACAACTCCTCCTCCGGTATAATCTTTCCGCGCGCACAAACCGCCTCTTCCAGCGGAGCGTAAATTTCTTTATTATCTCTCGTTGATTGCCGCACCGCACGCACACCATCCGCAATAATTTGCCGAATTCGTTCTCGTGTCAACCCATACCGCTCACCAATTGCTCCCAGCGTCTGTGACGATTGCGGATCAATACCGTATCGCTGCGCCAAAATCTCCCGTGTACGTTGCGGCAAATCTCGTACTGCCTGTGCAAAAAAATCTGTAAATCGCTGCGTTTTCGCCGTCATAGGCAATATACATCAAAAACTATTCCAACAGACGTACAGTATCACAGATTTTTTAATATGTCAAAAAGATAACTATAATCCATTGCGCTTCTTGTTGCGCACATGCTCTTGGAATGTCTCGGAAAATACGGTTTCCTGTGTCTCCGCATTATTAAGAAAGTAAAAATACTTCGTTTCTTTCGGGAATAATGTGGCGCGCAACGCACTTTGTCCGGGATTGCCAATCGGGCCGGGCGGAAGTCCCGGATACTTGTATGTATTGTACGGAGAGTCTACACGTGTCTCTTCCAATGTATGCTTAACTTTTGATTCTCCAAAAATATAATCCAGTGTCGCATCCGATCCCAGCGCAATCCCATCTCGTAAACGATTATAAAAAATTCCCGCCACAATAGGGCGCTCCTCTTCCTTGTGCACTTCTCGCTCCACAATACTTGCCAATGTCACAATCTGATGTACACTCATTCCCCGCGCACGAGCGGCATCATACCACGCCGGTATAAATACACGATCCATTTGCCGCACCATTGTATGGGCAATATCTTGTGCCGACGCTTCCGGAACAAATTGATATGTTTCGGGGAACAAATACCCCTCTAATGACGCATCGTTGGGCAATGATCGCAACACGGGAATCGCCGCCCTCCACTCCGATGGCGGTGTCTGTGCCACTTTTGTAAATTCATCTCCGTCAAATCCCAGTGTCGTCAATCGATCTGCAATCTGTGCAATGGTCCACCCTTCGGGAATTGTCACACGAATATCACGTGATACCGTCTCCCCCGCTTGCAATAACGCCACCACTTCCGGCACCGTCAAACGCGGAGGGATTTCATAGGTCCCCGCCTTTAAATCCTTTGCCGCATCCACCGCCCGCACATATAATCGAAACATCCACGCTGACGGAATCCGATGATGTTCCGCCAACAATTCCGCAATCCGAACAACAGAGGCGCCGGATGGAATATCCACTCTTACCATATCTGACGAATCCGCACGCAGAGATTGCACGCCATACCATCCACCGTATCCTGCTATCGCAAGGAGCACGATAATAATTCCAAGCGCTCGCCTCATACGGACACAATGTGAATAATGATATCCCGCGTGCGCGGCCCGTCCAAGTCTACCGCCAAAATACTTTGCCGCTCTCCCAATAGTAACTCCCCATCCGCCAGAGGAATGGTCACGTCTCCACCCAGTAACATGGCCTTACAATGCGAGTGCCCGTTACTGCGTCCATCTGACGGTGTCCGAGTACTGCGTAATTCAAATACGTCATGAGCATACTGCGCATCTACCGGAACAAGGCGCTGTAATACATGTGTCATATCTTGCAACAACATCGGCTCATGATGATTGATAACAACACCCATTGTCGTGTGTTGCGAAAAAACCACCACCATGCCGCCCTTCGCTCCGCTCTCACGAACAGTATCACGAACCGCATCGGTAATATCCGTAAAATCCAATTGTTTTTTGCTTGTAAACTCTATTTTTTGTGTGATGACCATAAGAGGTAAATGTTACTATCGGAATAAGTGATACCTATGGGAAAATTTTCTCAAACAGCGTTCGCAACTTTGCCGCCGCGCCACCCAACGGTTGTGTAATCATTGAAGCATGAGAGCGAGCACGGCCAAACACGCCCCCATCATTACTATCTCGCAATGCGAACAACGCCGTCCCAACAACAGTTGCATACGCCGGATCATCTACACGGTCAAACATTCCTCCCAATGGTTGCGGCTCTCCACGACGAACAGGAAGACGCAATACTTCCTTTGCCAATGGAACACAATACGGAATCTTTGCTCCCCCACCGGTTAATACAACACCGCCGGGAAGTAGTTCCGCCTTCTTAATACGTTGTAATTCCGTTTGAACCAAAGAAAAAATCTCCTCCATGCGCGCCTGAATAATTTGCGCAACATGATACCGTGATACGGTATCATTCTCTCGCGGATCCAAGGCGCTCAGATCACATTCCTCACGTCGGTCCACCGCCGCCGCAATCGCCGCCCCATAATTAAGCTTCACCGCTTCCGCCGTCTCTACAGCTGTTCGTAATCCGATTGCCAAATCATTGGTAACATGTGCCGCACCAATCGGCAATACGGCGGCGTGAATCAATTCACTTTCTTCATACACCGCCACCGTTGTTGTTGTTGCGCCAATATCTACCACTACAACGCCCAGTTCCCGTGCTTGCTGGTCCAACACACTCTGTGCCACCGCCAACGGCGTGGCGATAAAATCATCTTCCCCGATGCCGGCATGGTGAAGCGCCGCCTCCATGGCACGCAATGCCTGTGTCGGCGCATCAATTAACAGCGCCTCCACATCCAGTCGCACCCCTTTCATTCCAACGGGATCTTTAACATCTGTCTGATCATCAACACTGTATCGTCGTGGCAGCACATGAATAATCTCCTTATTTGCCGGCAAACTAACCGCCTGCGCCGCCATTAACACTCTCTCCACATCATCTGTAGAAATATCTCCATCGGAACGGGAAACAACAACAACACCTTTTGATAGTTGTGCCGTTATCTGTGGTGAGCCAATGCTACATACGGCATGAGACGGAATATTCGGCACATGCATTGTCAGTTGTCGCACCACCTGTGTAATACTTTCCGCCGCCACATCCGGTGCCACCACTGCCCCGCGCCGCACTCCGGCAGATGGAACATCCGCCGCCGCCACAACATACGGCAACTCTTCCCCGCGATCTTCCAATACCACACCGCGAGTAACGGTTGTTCCACAATCCAATGCCAGTACTCTGTGCTCCCTCATAGCTACGCTCCCATTATACGCTCACTTACACGATAAGCGACAATACCACCGCAAACAACGGCGCCGATTGTACAAACCAATACCGCAGCGGCGGCGCTATCTTTTGCTCGCTGCGCCGTTGCGGAATGTTCATCTGTCATTGTATCCACGGTATTTTCAATTGCCGTATTAATCAATTCCACCACGATGACCGCAATAACAGCCAGGAACATTGCGGATCGTTCTCCCATTGTCAGCGGTGCAACTACCGCACACACACCAACACCAAACGCCACCGCCAATTCAATCCGAAAATTGCGCTCTTCTTTTACAGTATACCATATCCCGCATAATGCGTGATACAAACTCTTACTGATGGGCGGATTTTTCTCCATTGTGTATTTCCTCTACAACGCGATCCTGAATGGCGAACATCATTGGTGAATGATCGTATCCCAACAGGTGCAATACGCCATGGGAAAGCGTATCTGTCATTGCACGATGCACATCCTTACCGTCCATTGTAGCATAGCGCTCAATAGTTGAGAAGGAAAGAATGATATCTCCCAAAATCGCAGAAGATGGAACAGGTTCCCCGTCATGACGATTATCCACACCGCGAGCGGGCCGATGAGCAAACGCATCGGCAAACGATAATACATCCGTCGGAGAATCAAGGCCTCGATGTTCAGCATTAAGTGCGCGGATTGTTTCATCACGAACAAACACTACCGCCACTTCCACAGACGCGCCAAATGTTACCGCACTGTGTTGCAGCGTTGTTTGGACCACATAATTCACATACTCCCGTGTACACCACACCGGCACCGACCGATCATCATCCCGAATGTCATGACATACTACATTCATCATCGTGTCATTGGATCCAACACCTCCCGACGCAGACGCAAAATACTCTCATCATCCAGCAACGATATCGCCAGTACGCGCGGATTTTCTTGAGAAAGCAACTCCACCGTCCGCTCCACATCTTCCACGGAACGCTCATCGGAACGAGACACCACTACCCATTCCGGTGTCTTTAACAATGCCGAATTATATCGTCCCAACTCGGCACGCACCGTTAAATAATCCGCCAACGGATCCGCACTGTCCGCCGCCACAACGTGAAGCAATGTCCGAGTGCGCTCAATATGTTGCAAAAACTTATGCCCCAACCCTTTTCCATCGGCGGCACCGGCAATCAGTCCGGGTATGTCCGCCAAAATAATTCCATAGTACACCCCCAGATGAGGCTGAAGTGTCGTAAAATGATAATTTGCCACCTTACTGTTTGCATTAGTCAATGCATTGAGTAAGCTGGATTTTCCGACATTCGGAAGACCGATAAATCCTATGTCTGCAATCATTTTTAACCGCACCCGTACCGTCGTGGAATATCCCTCGGTCCCCGGTGTCGCTCGCTGCGGTGATGTGTTCCGCCCACTGCGAAAGTGATAATTCCCCAAACCGCCTCGGCCTCCGCGCGCAATAACAACACGCTGATCAACTTCTGTAATATCATACGTATCGCCGCTGCGCTCATCCGTAATAACCGACCCGACGGGAACGCGAATTATCGCCGTCTTCCCGTTTGCACCATCTCGCATATTTTGCTCTCCATCGCCGCCATTGCCGGCACGGATTGTTCGTTGAGTTCGAAATGCTCGCAATGCTCCCAAGTCACTTACTCCCACTGCCACAACATCACCTCCGCGACCGCCATTTCCACCGGTGGGACCTTGTGCCATCATTGTGCGAGCAAATCGTACCACACCATTACCACCTCGGCCGGCACGAACCGATATTGTAACGTCATCCGTAATCATCGCGATGCCAACAACTCTCGGACAATACCGGTAACACGCGCCCCGTCTGCTCGCGCTCCACATTCTTGCATTACTCGCCCCATTACCGATCCGAATGATGGCGCATCCTCTTGAATGTCATTTAGCACACGCTCTACCACACCCCGAATTTCTTCATCACTCATCTGTTGCGGAAGATACCGAGCAATAATTTCCGCTTCGGCAGATTCCGCTTCCGCTCGATCTGTTGCTCCGCTATCGGCATATTGACGCGCCGCCTCCGCTCGTTGTTTTTGCGCTCGTCGCAGTACGGCAATCACAACATCCTCCGGTAACTCCGACACATCAATGCGCTGCGCAATCGCTTCATTTTTCAGCGCCGTTATCAACGATCGTAAAACGTCTCTCGCCTGCGTATCACCGGCACGCATCGCTTCCTTCAATGCCGTTGTAAGAGTTTCAATCATCATCATAATATTACCTGTTCCAAATGACAACGGCGACCCTCCGGCCGCCGATGGTGGACAACGTATTAAAGCAGCCCATCTTTTTTCATCCGCTTTCGTAATTCACGAACGGCTTGCGGAGAGTATTGACCCATCTTTTTGAGACGATCAATCGCGCGGCGCAACTGCGCTTTGTACAGCGCTTCGGCACGCAACGCATCCTTACTCTTTGGACGCTGCTCAAATCGTTTCGCACGTACTTCTCGCAACAATCCGCTCTGCTGAATCTTACGTGTAAAACGACGAATCAGGCTCTCTGTACTCTCTCGCTCTTTGCGAACAATCGTTACCATATACCAACCTCCCTTCCAGAAAGGATTATTTCATAAAAAACACACATTGTGCGTTCTCTACAATGCTATCACAATTTCCCGTATAATGCAACGTGTGACAAATGCCTATTTTTTCAACAATTTCTTTACCGTTGCTACCATTTTATCTTGCGGAACAGTTTCCTGTGATCCGCTACGCATATCCTTAATGATTACCGTCTCGTCCAATGCTTCTTGCTGACCGATAATAATTGTAACATCCACACCGGATCGCTCCGCTTTTCGCAACTGTGCTCGCAGATTTCCTCGTCCGAAACTTTCCGCTGTCATAATTCCCGATCGTTGCAACCGATCAAAAATTACCAAGCTCTTTCGCTTTGCCAATGCACCCAACTGCGCCAAAAACACCCGCGGACGAGGCAATGAGGGTTCTGTTGTACCGCTGTTCTGCAATGCCAATACCACACGATCCAGTCCAAGACCGAATCCCACCGCCGGCATTTCCGGACCACCCAATGACGATAACAACGCATCGTACCGACCGCCACCACCCAGTGAGCGACGCTTAATCCCGGCATCTTCATCGGCTTTTACATAAATTTCAAAAACGGTTCGCGTATAATAATCCAGTCCGCGCACCAATGTTTGATCATGAACAAACGGAATCTTTAACTCCTCCAAATATGACTGAAATGCCGCAAAATGTTCTACACTCTCTTCATCCAAACTCTCCGCCGGTGTGGGCGCATTAGCGGCAATTGCCCTACAGGCTTCATCTTTTGCATCTAAAATGCGTAACGGATTTGCTTTGATAAGCGGACGCAATTCTGCGGGAATTGATCGCCGATGTTTTTCCAAATATCGTGTAAGTGTTCGCTTATATGCCGCTCGGCTTTTCGGTGTCCCAATAGAATTGATGTGAAATACCACCGATCGCAGTCCCACACCGCGTAAAATCCGCCACGCCAACTGAACCATTTGCGCATCTACAATCGGATCTTCTTCACCGAACACATCATAGTTTGCCTGATAGTGCTCCCGATACCGACCTTCTTGTGGACGATCATATCGGTATACCGGACCCATGGAAAATAGCTTTACCGGCTTACTCCACACACTCATTCCATGCTGAATAAATGCACGAACATTTCCGGCAGTCAACTCCGGACGCAACGCTACCGCATCTCCACCCCGTGTCGTAAATGTATACATTTCCTTCTCTATCACTTCCGTATGCTCACCAACACTGCGAACAAAGAGATTTTCAAACTCAACTAACGGTGTTTGAATCCGTGAAAAACCATATTCTTGGGCAGCGCGACGACATGTTCGTCGCAATTGTTCCCAATACGGCTGCTGTTCCGGCAAGATGTCCCGCATTCCACGAACTGTTTGCAATACCAGTTTTCGCGAGGAAGATAATGTGGACCGTGAGGAAGATGATCGCGATGCCCGAGAACGCGAAGAAGATGCTGCACTCTTCTGACGAGATCGTGATGATGAACGCTTTGCAGGACGTTGTGTGCGTGATGTTGCTGCCGACATAAATATCGTATGTTATCTCAATTAACGGCTCCTGCCCGTGTCACGGGATAAAGACGGACAACCGCTTTTCCCATAACATATCGCTTTGGCAATGGTCCCCATGCGCGGGAATCGTAACTATGATTACGATTATCCCCCATAACAAAATACTCATCTTCACCGACCGTATAGGATACATCGTCAGTTGTCACTCGTGCCGATTCCGAAAGATACGGCTCCTCCAATACCATACCTTCCGGATGCAATTCATTATAAATTGTCACTACGCCGCCACGCACCGTAATACGTTCTCCCGGCAATGCCACCACTCGCTTAATAAAAAATGTTCCCGGACGCTGAGGAAAACGAAATACCACCGTATCCCCGCGACGAAATTCACGAGTAGAGCGCTTGAGAATAAAGTCTCCAATACGTACTTCTTTGTACCCGATTTCATTAATAATCAAATACTCCCCACTATGATAATTCGGCTCCATGCTGGCACCATTGACAACAAATGGTTGAAATAGAAATAGACGGATGGGGATAATTACAACCATTGCCAATGCAAAAATTTTCACCACTTCCCATACAAACGCTCCGACACCCGGCGGGACGGTGGAAGAAGATGAGGCGCAATGTGTTCGTTTCATCTCATGCATATGCCTCCATTATTACCATATTTGTCATATGGATGCAAATAACAACACAAAACAAGCACCCCTTGGGACAATGCTATTATTTTTTGCATCTATGGATTAGCCGGTGCCTCAGAACTCTCCGTTGGTGTTTCAGTATTGGCGGGAGCGGCGGCATCTCCACCATTTGTCGGCGCATCGGTATTTGTCTGTGTATTCTCACCACTATTCTCCGCCGATGGCGCTACCGTCTGCGATGGATTTCCTTCCGGTGTTACCGCTGCCCGCTTCAGTGTATTGATTTTTTCTGAGATTTGTTTTCGCGCGGCACGTGTCTGCTCATTTGCCTTCTCTCCATCGGGAAGAACCTCCAACAATCGCTCATAAGTGGCAATTGCCGCCGCTTGCTGATCTTTACGCTCATACAATGTCGCCAACGCCAACAACGTATTCACTTCGGCATCATTGACACCCAAGATGCTTCGCAGCAATGCTTCAGCCCTTGCGGCATCACCCTCGGCATCCCGCTCCCGTAGCAGTACCGCCAAGTTATACGCGTATGTAATATTCGTATTATTTGTTGAAACAAACGCTTTTGTCATATCTTCCACCGCCGCATCCATATCACCCAACGCTTGTTGAATCAATGCCCGCTGATAGTAAGCAGAAGCAAAATTTTCCTTCTTCTCAATCGCTTCCGTAAAAAGATCTCGTGCCGCCGCTAACGCATCTTTTCGCGCCGCTTCATCCTTGGCATCTATTTGTATTGCTGCACGCAATGCAAGTTCCGCTCGCTTCAATACATAAACCGGATTGGACGGCTCTCGTTTCTGCGCCTCCTCATATGCCGTTTGCGCATCAGCAATCACCGTTGGATCATAGATACTGGTATTCTCCATAATCTGCGCATAAACCTCCGCCGCCGCCGCAGATGTCGGAAGTTTTATCCGTGCCGTATTGGCGGCCAACTGTGCTTGCTGCAAGTATGCGCGCAATGCATTCAAATCGCGCTCTTTTTCCGGCTTTAACGCTTCTCTGTTTGCCAATACCGCAAACTCTTGTGCCAAACGCATCCAATACGCTCCCTCTCGCGGATTCAGTGTAATGGCACGCTGTAATGACGCCAACGTATCCTTGGTTACTTCCGACGCTCGTACTGCCGATCCGGCAAATACATCTGCTGCAAAAATTTTACCGACAGAGAAAAAGGACATTCCCACACCGGCAATCAATATAATGGAAACAAATGCCAACGAGAGCGCAAACTGTGGCGAAGCTTTAAGCGATAATGTAATCGAACGCAATTCCAGACCGCTCTCCCGATATGCCGATACCAATGCCAGTACTCCCAACAATACACAAATAATTAATGCGGATCCATCAATACGTCGTGTCAACAGCGTGCCGATAACTATGATAATTGCTGAAGTAAGGCCAAGGGTAAATACTTTATTTCGTTGTGCATCTCGTGCCAACAAATACAACAATATACTCAAAAATGTTGCACCCACCAAAAGCAATGCCACTGTTCCAAGAACACCGATTGTTGCCAGTGCATCAAAAATTATACCCTCTCCCTGTGTAAATCGCAGCGCAAACAACTGATGTGTATTAAGTCCCTCCGGACGCACCGTGGAAAAAGCATGTTCAAATTGCGCCGGTCCAAATCCAAGAAAAAAATGTTCTGACAACGCTGACCGTGTAATCTCCCACGCTAAAGATGGTGTCATGGATACCGTCGGCGGCAGCACCACATGATCTGACAACAACGGACTACGGGATGGAGATGCCATCAAAAATCCGACAACAATCACCAGGACGATCATGGGAATAAACGGCAACGCCCCCTGTGCACGAACCAAGCGCGCCAATACAAACACCAAAAAGAATGTTACACCAATAGCAAACGGAATCAATGGAACATACTGCAACAACATATGAATATCAACAAGTGTCGCTATCAATGCCACCAACGCTCCCGCCGTTGCCACACCGCGCACCGAGCGAGAAATTGTTTCGCTGTTCCATAGCGCAAACAATGATGTCATCCACAACGGCACGCTCGCCGCGAGAAATAATGCCAAACTTTGCAATGATCCCATCATACTTAACGGTGCCATACGAGCGATACGCTCCGGTAAAAACGGCACGCCCGTTAAAGCCAACAGCGTCCATATCGCCACCACACCGGCTGCCATCATCAGTGCCGTAAAAAATAGGAGCGAGCGTCGCGGAGTAGAGTGCGTTACCACCAAGAAAAATATTGCCACAAACGCCAATAGCGCCACGACACCGTGAGAAGGATCGCCAAACTGCCCCCAAACACTGTGCCACCGATCACCCGATGCTACGATTGTACTGAGAACAACAACAGCGATAAATGCCAATACTACATAATCCAGCGGCGTCCGACGAAGAATCAAACGTCCTCCAAGCGCTCCCTTCGCCGCCCACGCAACTAATGCCAACAAGATGACAATGTAGAAAAATATATACTTATCAAAGACAATTCCCTGCATTGTTACCGCGGTAAAAAACACCGGGACACCAAAAAACACTGTTGTCAAACTTGCAGTAATCACACCATCTAACAGTCGTTCCTGCAATGACGCCTTCTCCGCAGATGATTCGGCGGTAGTTGCATGATTAAATGCCTGAAAGTTCTGCTGCATGGACATATATTCTTCTATTACTATTTTTTGTACAACATATTTATAGTATATCACACTCCCTACGATATGTCTGTAAAATAAACAGACGATACGTTTCTGTGCATATACCACCAAACCATGAGCCACCTGCCGGGCTTGAACCGGCGACCTACGCGTTACGAGTGCGTTGCTCTACCAACTGAGCTAAGGTGGCATTACGGAAATCATTATAATAAATTTCCGTAACTTGTCCAGAGAATCCTACCGAGTCATAACATGTGCCGCCATATCCACAAGGCGATGCGCATATCCTTGCTCATTATCGTACCAAACAACCACCTTAACCAGATCTCCATCTACAACGGTTGTCATTGACAAATCCACAATACCCGAATATGTCGCTCCGATAAAATCCGATGATACCAACGGCGCATCCGTCACCGCAAGAATGCCATCATATCGCGGCGATTGTGCCGCCTCGGATAGTGCCGTGTTTATCTCTTCCGCTGTTACTGTGCGATCAAGTAAAAAGGTGCAATCCGCCAATGACACGACCAGTGTCGGAACACGTACACTGATTCCGTCAAACTTTCCCGTCAAACCATCCACGACCGCTGTTGTGGCAACAGCGGCACCGGTTGTTGTCGGAACAATGTTTTGGGCGGCGGCACGAGATCGTCGCAAATCTCGGTGTGGCGCATCCTGTAACCGTTGATCCGCCGTATAAGAATGGATGGTTGTCATGAGCGCCTTGCGAATTCCAAATGTTTCTTGTAGTACCGCCACGACCGGCGCAATGCAATTTGTCGTACAGGACGCATTGGAAACAACATCATCATTTGCGTCTACCGCGTCATGATTAACACCCAACACAAACGTGTTTACATCTCCCGATCCTTTTGCCGGCGCACTTAACACGACACGTCGCGCACCGGCATCAATATGCGCCCTCGCCGCACCGTCTCGCACAAAACGCCCGGTGCACTCCAATACCACATCCACACCATACTCCTTCCATGGTAATGCGGACGGATCCGGCTGCGATAACACTTCATATCGCTCACCATCCACAATAATCACTCCTTCCTCCGCCGTTACATCGGCATCATACGCCCCGTATGCCGTATCATGAGCAAGTAAGTGTGCCAGCGTTCGCGCATCCGTCAAATCATTAATTGCGACAACACGTAGATCGTCCCGCTCATGAATTGCCTTGAATGCCGCACGACCGATACGCCCAAAGCCGTTGATTGCTACTGTAATCATAGGTTATTATATTATTCCAATTATGCTGTATTGTAACAGTGCCGCAGAGAGGCGGCAATACGCAAAAGATCACGCGGCTGCCGCGCTGCGCGACCTACCACCACACCACGCACTCCCAATGATGGAGTAAACTGTGTGATATTTTCCGGTGTTACACTCCCCCCATAGAGGATACGCACCGACTGAGCGGTCTCCGTATCATATAGTTGTGCAATAATTTTTTGCACTAAAATCCTGGCAGCCATAATATCTTCGGCGTCCGGCGGAGACTGAGCACCGATCGCCCACACCGGCTCGTACACCAAGACACACCGCTGCAATGATGCCGCATCTACATGCTGTGTCAATACTCGCAAATGCTCCATTACCGCCCGCTGTAAATGACCGTGTTCACGCTCTTGCGCCGTCTCTCCGACAAAGATGATTGGTGTCATCTTTGCCGCCAATACGGCCGCCACTTGACGACCGACCGCCGCATCGTCCATATGTCGCCACCGATGCTGTTCACTATGTCCCACCAACACATAGCGCACTCCCGCATCATACAGCGTCAGCGGAGAAAGTTGTCCCGTATACGCCCCACGCGTATGCCAAAACACATCTTGTGCTCCACAGGCGATACGAGAATCCACTTGCGCCAGCCGTGACACCACATCATAATGTGGCGCACTCGGACATAGAACAATGCGCACTCCCTGTTTAATATCCGGAACGGAATCAATATATCCACGCAAGGTATTGCAATACGCCACGATATCCGCACGGCGCACCATTGTCATTTTAAAATTTGCAACAATCAGTAAATCCGTTGTATTCATATACTTTTACGATAGTACCGCCGCCGCACCCAACGTAATTACCGTAACAATGACCGAGGCGATCACACTTCCCAATAACAACAATGGGAGTGCTCGACGGGGAGAAATTCCAAACACGCTCGCCGCCACCGCGCCGGTGAAAATCCCTGTCATTGGTAACGGAATTGCAACAAATAACACCAGTGCCAACGCTCCGTACCGCGCAAATCGCTGCTCATTTCGCGTCTGCAATGAGTGAATATATCGCTCCCACATTTGCCGAATACGATCACTGTGCGCAATCATGGCACGAATGATCGGCAATGATATAATCAACGTTATCGCTCCGGCGGCAATATTACCGAACAAAGACCATGCAATCGCTGCCACCGGCGACAAGTCGTATACCGTAATTGCTACCGGAATAGATCCACGCACTTCAATAATGGGTAACGCGGCAAGTACTACCACCGCCAATTCCGGCGGCAATGTTGTTACAGCATCAATGATTGCATCCTTCATGACAATTGATATTAGGCGTTACTGTAACTGAGAACGGAGATAAATCGCCGCATCTTCCGGTGACACCGTAATAATTTCCATACTCGTTGCCAATTCAAAGCCCGCAATCTTCGTAAACCGCGGGACAATATCCACATACCACATATAGTGCCGATAATCATATCCATCACACGGCGCCGTGTGAAAAAATACATTGACCGCCGGATCACCAAATCCCGTATGCAACGCCCGAAGCGCGGCACGTAAGATTTCCGCCAACGCCACCTTCTTCCCATCCGTAATCCGCTCAAAATACGGCTGTGGATCTTTTGGTAAAATTTGCATGGCATAATTCATGCGAGAAGCAAACGGACACAATAACACAAAATCATCATTTTCCGCCACAATCCGCGCCCGACGATTCAATTCCCCCTCCACCAATACATGGAACGGACTAAGACGATGTTTTTGATAATACCGCTCCACAGCATCCACTTCCATTTGCACAACCAACGGAACTACCGGCAATGCCAGAATTTGCGCATGCGGATGACGAATAGATGCTCCGGCTCGCGACCCGTGATTGTAAAACATGCTAACATACCGAATAACACGAGAACGCATATGTGCCAAATAGCGATCTTGAAATGCATCAATCACCTCCGCCAATTCCGCTGTTTCCAACAGCGCAAACGGACGAGACGGATCACGCGTCACCACCAACTCATGAGCGCCAAATCCCGACACCGCGCTATGTGGCCCATCATCAATCGCCTGCATGGGAACCTCTGCGGATAGTGCGGGGTATTTATTCGGAAATACACGCGTTGTCCAGGAACCGCTATCATCACGATAAATCAATACATCCTCTTCTTGACCGGATGCCACCGGATCGGCAAACGGATCATTTCCATCCATGCCCGTACTCTCCATCGCCGATTGTTCCTCACGAAACTCATCGGGACGCCGACGACGAACACGAGAAAGAATCACCCACTCTCCGGTTATCATGTTTTGCCGAAGTTGGATGTCCCCGCGATCAATTGTTGTTGTCATAATGCTGTGTTTTTATTGACGGTTGATGATTCTGTTTTTAGTGTACCACAATCACGTGCCCGATCATATACGCCGCGCCAGAGTCTCCAACGAACCTTAAACAAATCAATAATTACTTGCACAAACCCGTTCGGACCAAACAGACTTACCGTTGACCCCTCCTCATTCATCCAGCGTACGGGAAGCTGTACAACACGGTATCCATGCCGCCGAGCAATCGCAATCATTTCAAAATCAAACCCAAACCGATCCACCATCATTCTCGGCGCAATATCCTCCGCCGCCCGAGCGGATAACATTTTAAATCCACACTGTGTATCCGGATATCGCCACAACCCTAATACAATCCGAATCAACCAATTTCCCATATCTCCCATAAGCTCCCGGTATCGTGGCTGGTGCACTTTAATATACGCTCCCTCAATATCCCGCGATCCGATCAACACGTCATTGTTGTTCGCCACTTCCATAAATGCATCAAGATGAGTAATGGACGTGGATCCGTCCGCATCCATAAATAATCGCCACTTCCCCTGTGCATTACATAATCCCTGTCGCACAACATATCCCTTACCGTGATTGTCCGGATTATCAATGACGCGCAAGGCGGGAATTTGTTGCATATAATTGCGAGCAACGGCAGCGGTATCATCGGGGGATCCGTCCACTACGACAATAATTTCATACGTCCACTCCGGATGCGCGGCAAAATATTCTTTAATTTCCAATAGTGTACGCCCAATACGCTCCCCTTCCTTATACGCCGGAATAATTACCGAAAAGAATGGCGACTCCTGTATTTTTTGCATCATAAGCTATCTGTCACAAAAATTTACTTCATTATATCACAGTATGGGATACTGGTACATAACGCTCCGTTGTCCTCCGCTGCAATCGCCGCAACCACCCCTTTACACACTCAATCATTACAATCTCTAGCAGCACGACAAGTACAATAATTACTCCCATTGAGGCGGGGATCAATACTGTCCCCAACAATGCCTGCAAAGAGGGAACGAAAACACCGGCAATCAGCAATCCCAAAGAAATTGCGACGGAAATATTTAAATACATGTTCCCCACCGCCGCACGAGAAAGCAATCGTGTATGAAGTGTTTGCACACTATATGCAAATACCAACGAATCCATACTCATGAGTATAAACAGTATCGTTCGCACTTCTTCGGGCGATAGTCCTTTCGCCGTCGCATAGAAAAACATGCCCACTGCCGCTATGCTGCTGATAACAAATACCGCTATGGCGAACAGGATTGTACCGCGCGTAAATAACGATGCGGTAATTCGTTGCGGACGCTGACGCATCATGGAGTCGGCGCCGTGACGAGATGCTGTCAATGCCATACCGGGCAACCCATCTTCTATCAAATTAATCCACAAAATTTGTGCCGGAAGTAACGGGAGCGGAGCACCGGCAAACAGTGCGGCAAAGAATAACACCAGCTCCGTAAAGTCATCCACCAACAAAAAGAACAGCAACCGTTTAACGTTAAGAAATACCAGTCGTCCCTGACGAATTGCGCGAACAATGGTTGTAAAACTATCATCCAACAACACAACATCCGCCACGCTGCGTGCAAGATCCGTTCCACTTCCCGGTGCTATGGATACGTCCGCCGCTTTCAACGCCGGCGCATCGTTTACACCGTCCCCCACCATCGCCACTACGTGACCGTGTGTCATCAATGCACGCACAATACGAATTTTGTGCTCGGGCGCCACTCGTGCAAACAGTCGCACCGATTGTACCGCTGTCGCCAATTGTTTCTCGGACAATTCGGATAACTCCGCTCCTTCCATAACCTCCTGAGGCAAGACATCAATCCCGGCATCCGCCAATACCGCCATCGCGGTATCACGGTGATCGCCGGTAATGACTATACTGCGTACTCCCGCCGCCTGTGCCGATTGTACCGATGCGCGAACATCCGTTCGCACCGGATCATGCAATACCAGTACACCGACAAAAACCATTCGTTGCGGCGCAGCGGTTGTTTCTTTCTGTGATGCCGGACGCAGGGCGCACACCAGCACCCGATACCCATCACGCATCAGTGCCGTAATCGCCGCCAATACATCGGCCCGCTTCGCCGAGGTCATCGGCTTCACCACTCCCCGGATATCATAATGTGTACAATATTCCAATAGACGATCGGGGGCACCGACTGCCATTAGTATTCGCTTACCGGATGCCACATCATACAATCGTGCCGCATATTTTCGCGCGGAATGAAACGGTACTTGCGCACGTAGTGTATACGGGGTCGCATCACACCCGGCGTGCAGACCGGCATGGAGTAACGCGGCATCCGTGGGACGACCGTGAATAGTCGGCTCTTTCTCCGATACTCCCGTATAATCTACCGTTGCATCATTAACAAGATACCCGATTTCCACAATTCGCCGATACCGAGAGTTTGTCGCCGATTGTTCTACCGTTACTCCACGATTTGATATATCCGATGTCGCTTCAGAAATATCCTCCGGTGTCAATATGCGCCGAACACGCATCACCCCCGTTGTCAACGTACCGGTTTTATCCATGCAAATCACACTGATCGCACCCATTGTTTCCACTGCACGTAACCGCCGAACCAATGCTTTGCGCCGCATTAATCGCCTCATGGCGATGACAAGCACTACCGTAATCGCCGGCAGCAACCCCTCGGGAATCGTACTGACTACCAATGCCACCGCTGTCAGTGCGATAATGGAAACATCATGACCCATCCATATTCCCACCGTAACAAACGCCGCGACGGATACTACAACAAATACCGCCATTCCGTGGACAATACGGGTCAATAATTGCTGCAATGGAGAGGGTCGCGATTCTTGCTTCGCAATCAGGGCGGCAATCCGTCCCATCTGAGTTCGCATTCCCGTGGCGGTGACAACGTAGCGCACCACACCGTCTTCCACCGTTGTTCCGGCATACACCATAGAGGAACGGTCCATCACATCCGTCTCCCGTTCCACCGGCTCCACTTGCTTGGGAACACACTGTGATTCTCCCGATAACGCCGCCTCCGATACACATACCGCATCTGCCACAAGCACTCGTCCATCCGCCACAATGCGATCACCCGGACGAGCGATTACCACATCACCGCACACTACATCCTCACTGCGGACACTGCGTAACGTTCCCTCTCGAAGGACGGTGGCACGAAACGTTAGTGCGGAACGCAGTACCGCCAATGCTCGTTGCGCTTTAAATTCTTGTACCGCACCTAACAGCGCATTAAGAAGGACAACAATACTGATAAATATCCCGTCCGCTACATGATGAATGGCAAACGACACGGCAGCCGCAGCCAAAATCATAATCATGAGCGCACTGCGAAACTGATGGGAAAAACTTTGTATAAATGTCGCCGGTGGCGGAGACGGCATCGTATTGGCGCCATAGAGTGTCCGGTGATGATCCACCACCGCTTCCGATAATCCGCGTTCCGGATTACTCTCTACCAGCGCCACCACTTGCTCTGCTTCCTGAGCGTGCGCATCGGCACAGCAATAGTTCTCGTCGTCCGTTCCCGAATGTTTCCTCTTCATTACCGTATCATTTTCACGATTGGTGTTTCGTTACTTCCGGAGATGCGGGAGCTTCCCACTGCGCCAAAATATATAGCGCACCACCGACCAATATTAATGCCGCCAGCGTCCCCACTGTTACGTGTACTATCGTTCGCCATACTCCACGATATGAACGACGGCGCCGCGCAGAAGAGGTAGATGAGGCAGAAGATGTGTCAGAGGCATCAGATGAAGATGATGCGGAGGAGTCATTCTTGATTGCGCCGGATTTGATCGGTGCGGATACGGTATCGGATAGATCAGAAGATGTTGTGCTCTGTGCGGCATCTGTGGATGGCAATATTTCTTGTGGTGATTGCGTCGGTAATATCTCGGGAGATAAAATTCCATGCCGACGAGCGGTGCGATATAAATCGGCACCCAATGTTGGCGCGGTGGCACGAAGCATATCATAAAACGTCCATACGGAATCATCTATCGTCTCATCACTACGCACCAATGCATACTGTGCGGCGGTCAATTGCGCATCCGCCGCCGCCACGGCGCGCAAAAACTCAGAACGCGGCATACTGTTTGCTGTTTCAGAAATACTAAATGCACGATGCAATGCCTCACCGATATCCTGAGAAATTTGCTGCGGTGTTCGCGTCCGAAACACCGCCGCCAATGTTTCATACGGAACCCGATCCAACACACGTAATGCCGCCATCACGCGCACCGGAACGTCCGAAATTGCAAAAAATCCATCCCGACGCGATCCGGAACGAGCCGGTTGCGCCGCCTCATATGCCGCCCGAATAACGCGAACATCAGGATGCTCCGATCCCGCAAATCGCCCTGCCGCGACGGCACGAGATAATAATACCGGCACCACAGCGGGACGAACACCACAGAGCGCAGCGATTCGCGCCGCAAGGATTTCATGATATGTCGCCGTCGGAGGAAACGGAACAGTGGAGCGAGGAGATGATGATTGTGTTTTTGCTTTCATTGGTATGATCAATTGTGGAAGGATTATGACGATGTCTCCACGGTGGGCGGTGACACCGGACGAACATGCAGTGCGCGCAACTGTTTTGCATCTGTTGGCGCCGGTGCGTCCATCATAACATCTCGTCCCGCACCATCTTTTGGAAACGCATAAATATCACGAATGGATGAAACATCGTTTAATACCATAAATAACCGATCAATACCGAGCGCGCTTCCGCCGTGCGGCGGCGCTCCGTACCGAAACGCTCGCATCATCGCACCAAATTGCGCTTCCACCTCCTCCGCGGAATATCCGGCAATCTGAAATGCGGCAACCATTATATCCGGATCATGATTGCGAATCGCACCGCTAAGAACTTCAAAACCGTTGAGAACCAAATCGTACTGCTGTCCGAGAATGTCCAACGGATCAGATTCCTTTAATGCATTCAGTCCTCCCTGCGGCATGGAAAACGGGTTGTGTGAAAAATCAATCGTCCCCTCTTCCGTATGCTCATACATTGGAAAATCCACAATCCAACACCACGCCGCCGCCCGATCATCCTTTAATCCCAATTTTGTTCCACAAACATCGCGAACCGCCCCCAATGCATCACATACCGTTCGCCATGTATCTGCACCAAAAAATAGTATATCCCCCGGCTCGGCGCCAACGTGTCGTATCAATGCCTGTGCTGTTTCCTCCCCCAAAAACTTCACGATGGGAGACTGTAATCGCCCCTCCTCTGTAACGATAATATACGCCAATCCCTTTGCTCCGTTCCGGAGAGCAACCTCCGTTAACTCATCAATTTCTTTACGTGTGAACCGTGCTCCACCACGAACATTCAGTGCATGAACCACACCGCCGCGCTCCACTGCGGAAGAAAAGACGCCAAACCCGCATGTCGCCACCAACTCTGTCACCGGCACAATCTCCATGGAAAATCGCAAATCCGGCTTATCGCTACCGTATCGCGTCATCGCCTCCCGCCATGACAAGCGAACAAATGCCCCGTCCGCCTCCGTCGCCACCAATTTCTTGTCGGAAAACTCTCGTGTCAATAATACCGCCAATGGCTCAATGGTTTGCAGAACATCTTCCTGCTCCACAAAGCTCATCTCCATATCCGCCTGATAAAATTCTCCATAATGCCGATCCGCACGCGGATCCTCATCACGAAAACATGGTGCGATTTGAAAATACTTATCCACACCGCCCACCATCAGCAATTGCTTAAACTGTTGCGGTGCCTGTGGAAGCGCATAACATGTGCCCGGATGCAAACGACTCGGTACCAAAAAATCCCGCGCCCCTTCCGGTGAGGGACTTGCCAGAATCGGTGTTTGCACTTCTGTAAATCCCTCCGAATGAAAATACTCACGAATTCGCCGGATATACCGATCTTTCAACTGCAACACATGCTGCATCCGTTCTCGTCGCAGATCCACATACCGATGACGCAGACGCAATGACTCATTCACATCTTCTCCGTCTCGTGTAATATCAAACGGGGGTGTATGAGAACGCCCAAGTACCTCCACACGAGTAGCCTCCACTTCTATCTCTCCCGTATCCATTGCGTCATTGACCATTTCCTCCGGTCGCCGAACCACCCGTCCTTCCACACAAATTACCCACTCATTGCGCAGTGCATCCGCCGCCGCATGTGCCGCCGCCCCGGCACCGTCACCATGCGCCACATCAAATGTCACCTGCGTAATTCCGTACCGATCACGCAAATCAATAAAAATAATTCCACCGTGATCGCGTCGCCGATGCACCCAACCACAGAGCGTCACTGTCTCGCCCTCCTGCATCGTCCGCAATTCTCCACATGTATGTGTTCGTAACATAAAATTATATCATCACCAAAACCCTCTACATATCAATCCGACTCGCCAATTACTCTCAGTGTACAAGACACACCATATTCTGTCCATGATCAAAGCGTGCCACACATACCGCATCCTGACGACCGGTACACTACTTCTCTGTATCAGCAGTATGTATTTTAATCAATGTAACAAGAGTAAAATTTAGAGTCCGCGAAATGTCGGAAGACCGGTTGCCGGATTTGTCGGAACATAAATGGTTCCCTTGCGGTCTTTCAACTCATTGATGTAGAGATACTCCAAATATCGCGGAGTTAATGATTCATTGATAATCTTTTGCGCATCTCGTTGTCCCTGCGCCTCAATGCGTTTTCGCTCCGCCTCCTTACGCTCTTTTTCCAGCAAAAAATCATACCGCTGCGACTCCTGCTCCGCTTGCAATTTCTGTTGGATACTGTCCGCAAGATTTTTCGGCAGTGTAACGTTACGCAGCAATACCTGTTCCACAATAATTCCTCGAGGCGTAATGCTCTCCCGCAACCGCTGAACAATCGCTTGCGCAATCTCTTCTCGCTTATCCGAGTACACCGCCTTTGCATCATACTGCGCAATTACCTCGCGAATTGCACTCCGAATCTCCGGTCGGATAATTTTTTCCGCATAATCAATATTTAAATCGCGATATACATCGGATGCCCGTGCAGAATCCAAACGATAAAATACCGTAATATCCAAATCCACCGCCAACCCCTCATTGGTTAGCGCACGAATCGCATCCGCTCCCTTCCGCCGCCCTTCTCCGTGTGCAACACTCATGGTGTACTCCTCGGTACGTATACTCATCATAATGATGCGTGCCAACGGATTTACCAAATGCAACCCGCTGGAAAGCTCTCGTTCTCGTACCTTTCCGAACACATCCACTACACCGGTATGTCCGGCCGGAACGACAACAATTGCACGAGACAGTATTACCAGTCCAATGATAATCCCGAGAATAAGTATTGTCTTCTTACGAATGGCGTCAATAACGGAACGAAGATTGGAAGACATATTGTAAAGCGGTTGATGTTGTGACATCCCGTTGATTCCGCGCATCATGCTCCGTTGAATAAATGATGAGCGCAAAAACAATATCAGTGCAAGAAACAAAAGAAAAAGCACTGTAGACATAAGATTATCGTGGTTATGGTTTACATAATAACTATACTATAAATAGGAGAACTGCAAAAGATTGTTCCGTAGCGCCTATTGTATTTAATGATACACAAAAACCGCGCATAGCGCGGTTTTTGGTCAATACACGCGATAGTGTCTACTGCTTGCGCGTCATGCGATCCAATGCGCGAGCCGCGTGTTCCTTTCCGCCCAATCCGAACGCCAATCCCAGCGCCAAGGAAAGTGCGGCAACGATACCGGTGAACAGGATATCCACCATTGCGCCACCGATACCCAAATGATTCAGTGCCGCCAAAACGGTCACTGTCATAATGGCATAGTATGGCACATTGACGACAAGCGCCGTGTTGCCGACGTTCTGCGCCGTATCCACAACACGTGTTACCGCCGTACGAACCGCATTTGCCACCAGCGATCCGACAATCAGCACAACAACGGCAATGATCACATTGGGAACATATGCCAATACATCATTGAGGAAACTGGAAAGTTGCGGTGCTCCAACAACATTGATAACCACGGAAAATGTCGCGATAATCACGAACCATTTTACCAGCCATGCCACCACCGTGCTGGGCTTCATATCCAAGCCGATGGAAGACAATTGCTTACTCCACCCGAGTGTGGAAAATGCCGTATCCACCTTTGCCCGACGAATCAATGTCCGTGCCAACCGCGCCAATGCTTTGGCGATAAACAGTCCGACAAGAACGATAACAATGACCAGCACTGCCGTTTTGAGGTACCCCATCAGCGCGGCAGCTCCCAACGGTCCGTTGCTGACACTATCGGCAACGGGCGAAAGATCCGCCATGATGCGATCCATATATGGTGCCTGCATATATTTTATAGTATTAATAACTTACAGCTATAGTGTGATGTAATTTATACACACCATTCACTTATTCAGTGTACCACAAGTTTGGTTAAAATACCAACCATTGCGGTGCCAACAGCAATATCAATCCCAACGCCACCATCAACACTCCACCCAACAACGTTGTCCATCTACTATAGGACATTGCATAATGACGAATCTTTCCCATCCCGTACAGTGCCAACGCAAAGACCACCACATCATCAATCATATACAACAGGATATATATCAGCATATACCCTTGCGTCTCCATTGTGGAAAGAGCGTTCATCTCCAAAATCTTTGTAAATGTCTGCGGAATTCCGATAGAGCATGCAAACTCAAAAACATTAACACTGAATGCAATGCCAATAACACCCAGCGCCGTCACCAGTGTCAGTGGTTTTTCCGCCAACTCCCGCATCCGATTTGTAAAGCGCTCCTGTCTTTTTTCTCCGGTCACATTGCATACGGCGCGCCATGTTGCCCATTTGTAGAGAAAGTACACTCCGCTTCCCAATGCCAACGCTCCCACCAACGGTGTTACAATCCGTGACAGTCCGACAAAATCCCACGCGCTGAACCATACCATCAAAATCAAATAGTACATGAGCGCCTCCGCAAGAATAAACAACCCCGCATACTGCCACATTCGCCGCCGCGATCCGCTATGCAACAATAATGTCAAAAATACCACCAACACCCACATTGCGCACGGATTAAATCCATCAATAAATCCCAAAATTGCGGCAATTGCACCCAGTGAAAACGTTGCAAGATTAACAGATGTTCCCCACGGCAACCGAACACTCAGCGCATCTGCGGCACATCCCTCTGTAACATCCTCACTACACACCGATGCCAACGATGATGCCACCGTTATCGGTGGAGCACGGTCTTCCAAAATTTCCTCCACCGTTGTAAATTCCTTTGCCTCACTCACCGCATCACGAATTACCGCACCGGTTGTTTGCGCCGTGTCAAATCCGGCGATAATTGTCGTTCCCGCCAGCGTAATCGGTGTTCCTTGCGAAAGACCAAAGCGCTTGGCAATTGCAACAAACTGTGCACGATGCTCCGGAACATCAATGTTGTAATACCGCACACGCAAAGAAGAGTCTTCTCGCATCCACTCTGCAAGAAACGCTTTCTCCGCCCGACAATGCGCACAATCATCCCGTACAAATACGCTGACATGCGGAGGCTCGTCCGACGTTGGAGGTGCTGTCTCCGCCGCCGAAACACCAACCGTGCCAACCAAGCAAACAATAAATGCAAGTGTTTTCAAACAGTGTTTTACCGTCATATACTATGATATTTTATAATAGTCTTTATACCACTGCACAAAATTACGCAATCCCGTATCTATATCTGTCGTTGGCGCCCATCCCAACGCTCGCAATTTCTGCACATCCGCCATTGTTTGCGGCACATCACCCGGCTGCATGCGCAACAATCGCTTTCGCGCCGTCTTTCCCGTCGCTCGTTCCGCCGCCGCAATAAAATCCATTAATGCAATTGGTGTATCTCCGCCGATATTGAACACATCATAAGAAAAATCGGCATCTAAGACTGTCACCGTTCCACGAACAATATCATCAATATAGGTAAAATCGCGCTTCATTTTTCCCCGATTAAATACGTCAATGCGCTCTCCGCGCAAAATACGTTCCGGAAACAAAAACACGCCCATATCCGGTCGCCCCCACGGTCCGTAGACCGTAAAATATCGCAGCGCCGCAACATTCAATCCATATACACGATGAAATGCATGCGCCATCAATTCTTTTGCTTTTTTTGTTGCGGCATAGGGTGACACCGGCGCATCCACCCGAGCATCTTCATGAAATGGCACCGTTGCCAACTCACCATACACACTACTGCTGGATGCATACAGTACTTTCTTTACTTTATATTTTACGGCAAGTGTAAAGATATTTGTTGTTCCCACCACATTGACATCGGCATACAGTGACGGATCTTCCAGTGATGCACGCACGCCCGCCATCGCCGCCAAATGAATAATCGCCGTTGGACGTGTTTTCGCAATAATTCGGTCCATCATCGCTATATTGCGAACATCCGCGCGAAATAGTGTAAAGCGTCCCCGCTTATTTTCCCCGCGAGCATTGCGATACCCGCGCAAAAATCGATTAATCCTTGCGCGCTTTAATGACGGATCATAGTAGTCGTTAAAATTATCTACCAATACCACGGCGTCGCCACGATCCATAAGCGCCTTCGCCACCGCACTCCCGATAAATCCGGCACCACCGGTGATTAGTACAGTCATTTCTATTGATACTTAGCAAATCACAACAATTCCAGTGTACCACAGGAATCACTCAGCGGCAGATGTTCCAACGTTACAATTTCCCGTGTTGTGCCGATCCGCACCGTTTCATAAACAATAACACTGTCCACTGCCACGGTCACCCGCGTCGGGTACATAAATGCATCCGCCGGCGGATTTAAGCGACGCAATGCCGCCCGATCCACTCGTGCCATCGTTATGTGCGCATGTTGCGGAGCCAGTTCCGGATGATGCGGTGATTGAACACGCGCAATCGCCGTACATAACCGTGCCAGTTCGGGAGACGGTGTTGTTGTGGCAAGCCACAGCATTTTTGCCGTCTCCGGTGTGGGAGCAAGACGAATAATTTCCAATGCAAAATCAAACGACGGACACGATTGCACCGCCGTTTTTACCTGAGATAACAGTGAGGGCAACCGTACATCCTCCACATGTCCCAAAGAAGCAATTGTTATTAACGGTTCCGTTTGCGACCATGTAAACGGCAGTGACCCGTATCTCTCCGTCCACTCCCGACGCCGCGCATTGATCACTCGCCGCACATACGGCGGTGGAACAATTGCAACAAATACTGTTTTTGTTCGTCCACTCATAACACTTCCGTACGAATTTCCCGACGCAAGACTGACGACAACTTTGGCGTAATCATCTCCGTCCGCACCAAATCATCCAAAACATCTTCCTCAATCCTTAATACCTCACGACACAGCAACTCTTCATGCTCCTCGGCAAGTGTCGGATGCTCCGCCAATACGGATCGCATCTTCCGTTCACTCTGTCGCGCAAACCGCATGTATGTCTCCATCACATCGCGAAGTGATGCATCATTGTCATGAACACCACTACGCTTTTGCAATGCCCGTAATTGCGCCACCACTTCCTGCGCCAGAATCATCAATGCGCGATAATAAAGAAACTTATCGCGTGGCGTCTTAGTATGAGGACGCAAGAACATCATTCGCCGCACTATATTGATAATCCCCTCAATCATATCACGCACAAAAATTTGCTCAAAACTCCGGTGTTCATCTTCTCCACTCTCCACGTATGCACGCTGCACCGCCAACTTTCCCAACACTTTTTTATATGCTCGTTCCGTAATTTCTCCATAGGTGTAAAGATTTTGCAGTGTACGCTTCTCCACACCAATAGCATATAATTTTAGCATTCGGCGAACAATGGCGCTATCGGATGCAATGAACGCATGTAATTTGGTCCGCGCGCGGTCATAGTGTGCACGAAGTCGCTGATGTAATGTATCATAAGCGCATTGCTCAATATGTTCACGAGCGTGAAGTTGCTGCAATTGAGACAATGCCGTCGCATAAAGATTGGCACGCCCCTCCCAATACTCCACCTCTTCCAACGGCTGTCGTTGCGTAATGCGAAGGCGTCGCATCAATAACGGAATTGTTGTAGCCTTGATAAACAACGTAAAATAAATACACCCGATTGTCAGTGCCAACAAAAAATCTCGCGGAGAAGTTTGTAATGTCCACCCCGGCACGTGCAAATCCTGCGGAATCATCAGCGCCATGGTAATTGCCAATGCGCCGCGCAACGAGCCCCAAGACAACAAGTGTTGCCATGTCAGCGGGATACGCTGTGACGATGACACA
Organism: uncultured Pseudobdellovibrionaceae bacterium; assembly: GCA_964463705.1. Lineage (GTDB taxonomy): Bacteria > Patescibacteriota > Minisyncoccia > Moranbacterales > JALVQA01. The sequence goes on from CAYXCH010000021.1 coordinate 87,143, forward strand.
AACATGTTATACGGCAACAGTACACCGTACACCGATAATGCGCGCACCACGATAACCACGATGATAATTACCGCCAATGGTATTGCCAACTCTCGCAATGCCACATCAATATCCGCAAAAATCAACCCCATCAACAGAAATACGATCGCATTGGTCACAAAGGCAAAATAGTCCCAAAATTGTTGCAGATATTCTTCCGTTCGCGGCGTCATTTTATAGCGTCCATAGTTTCCCACCACCATTGCCGCCACCACTGTCGCAATGATAGATGACAAATGAATTCCATTCTCACTACGCGAAATCATTTCCGTAAGTAAAAATGTAAAGTGCGCCACCAGCATTGTCAGTGTAATATGCACATGCGCACGATCCGTATATTGCAACGCCTTGGAAAATATCGCTCCCATCATCAACCCAAACACCGCACCGCCCACGATCATCATCATAAATAATCCCGCCGCTGCGGGAATGTCATGGTGCGCAATAAATGTGCCGTTGCGAATAACTTCCAGTACCAACACAAATAACGCCATCGCCGTTGCATCATTGAACAAACTTTCTCCTTCAAATAGCAATGCCAAACGACGTGGTGCGCCATAATCCTTAAATAACGCCAATACCGCTACCGGATCGGTCGCGGCAATGATCGCTCCAAATAACACCAGCGCGATAAACGGCACCTCCACGCCAATGACGTGCAATGCCGCCGTGGCAAATACCGCCGTGGCAAATACCGCAATCAATAATCCACCCACCGCCAATAATGTGATGGCCCGTAATTGGCGCATCACTTGCGGAATAGACATGTTGTACGCCGCCTCAAAAATCAGAACCGGAAGAAAAATAAAAAATAACACCTCCGGCGTAAGGTGAAATGTTGTAATATAGGAAAATATTGATGTTTGCGTCAACGGTACCAATACAAGCCCGACAAAGACCAACAGCACCGTGTACGGCACATGAAACCGCCGTGACAACAAAAAAACGCCCATAGAAACGAGCATCAGCGTAAACACCGCCAATGGGAGCGCAATTGCATGATCCATGTAGCCCGTAGGGGAATCGAACCCCTGTTACGAGGATGAAAACCTCGCGTCCTAACCACTAGACGAACGGGCCGTGAATACGTCCCCCATTATACAGAAAATTTCCAACTGCGCAAGTCTAATATGATAAACGATAAGAATATGTCTGTGCGGTCACCTCTCGTAACGCGCGCTCTACCAGCGCATCCTCATCATACGTGCGCAATGCCGCCTCCACCTCCTCTGCCGTTGCCCGCAATACCGGAGATCCGGGCATAAAGTTGCTGCACGTATCATCATGTGGACGAACGGAAATATCATGGGTTCCAATGTGCTGGGCGCGAGCAATAATTTCCTGCTTACTCATTCCGCAGAGCGGACGGAGCAACGGCATCGTCACCGGCGCACCGGTAACCGTCATATTTTCCAACGTTTGACTTGCCACCTGCCCCACCGATTCTCCGGTAACCAGCGCCCGCGCGCCCACTGTTTCCGCATAGGCCTCCGCTACACGATTCATAAACCGACGAAGTAATACCACGCGTAACGCATCTTGTTTTCCTTCCAGTGCAATCGCTTTCATTGCCGGCACTACCGGCACTATTGCCAGACGCACGCTCCCCGTATACTGCGCCAGCACCTGTGAAAGATCGCGCACCTTTTGCACCGATGCCTCTGATGTATGCGGCATTCCATGAAAATGAATGGCGGAAATTTCCACTCCACGCGTCGCAATCATCCATGCCGCTACCGGTGAATCAAACCCGCCGGACAATAATGCCACCGCATGTCCCGACGTCCCCACCGGCAATCCGCCAACTCCGCGCTCTTTGATATATACCAACACCCATGAACGCAGAATCTCCACCACAATCTCCCGTTCCGCTCCCCGCAACGCGACAGAGGCGGATTCCCCGCGCGCTGTCCGATCGGCAACTACCGCCGCGCCATATCGCCGCGCCAGCTCTTGCGATGTCCCGGGAAAGTTCTTGTCTACGCGCTTGACCGTTACACGAAACGTTTTCCATGTCCCTCGCGACGCCGCCACTACATGATGAATTATCTCCGTCTCTTTCGTTTCTTCCTCTCGTGGAATCATAACGCCAAGTCCGTACCCGACAATACCGGGAGTCATGCGCAAAACAGATCGCACCGCATCGGCGGTACGTTCCGTTACACCATGGACAATCATGCGTCCCCACCACCGCTCACATCGCATTGCCGAATCTATGGTGCAAAGCTTCCGCGCGATATTATCCCGCAATGTATTCTCAAACCATCGCCGATTGCCCCCCTTAAGCGCAATCTCATCATAGGTTATCACTGCACACTGTGTACCGATTTGCATTTCCATCAACTCTTTAAATTATAATATGTAATACATCTCTCAACTATAAGCACAGACATTAAATACTACTAAAAACATTTGTAGTATATTCCTAAAGATACTTATCTACATCGTGGAAGCGATATTCTTCTTACAACATCTACTTCCTTTATAATCTCTTTATGAGATTCAATTAATGGTAGAATACGCACCTCTTTGACACCACTATACAATAATGCAACTGGATCTATATCACCATTAATAATATTCTGCAAATAAAGATCATTTGGTAATATCCCTTGATCAATATATTGCTGAATTTCATTCCATCCAAACTCTGCCATCAGTGTTTGACGAATAAACTTTGTTAGTAACTTCTTTTCATGCTGCTCTTTTTGTTGCAGACTAAGCACCTTATAAAAATCATCATTACTGCGCTCCCATGATGTGATAATCGGAACAATGCCACGACCATATCTTTTAATAAGATGCATGATAGCAATAATCTCCTCAACACCACTGAGCTCATAGCGCTTTCCATCATGCTCCACAAATGCTCGCTCCTCTTCCGGTGCGCGCTTTCGTGATATTTTAGGAAAACCACCAACAGAGCGTAACTTATGTATATCCCATAAAGCAAAAGTATTTGCAATGCGCCCATGTAATACACTTTCATCAAGTGTGTGTGGAGAATGATATATTCCATGATCCGGAATTAAAAGCTTTTCTTTATCTAAATCTCCAAAGATTGTTGGTCCACTGACATAAGCACCATCATACATTGCACGGACTGTCTCTTCATAAATAGGGAGTGAAAACGTTTTATGAACAACTTCAGGAGAAATAATCAAAGAGTGTGTCTGCCCATCATTTTCCTGCGCATGTAGTGGCTGATTTAGCGCCTCACAAAAGATATCACCGTTTACAATCGGCATAATCTTAATACGGGAGTCCTTACCAATAGATGATTGTAACTCTGAAAGAATAACAGTGGATGCTGCGCAATCCTCTCCAAGCTCTGTAACAAAACGACGATCATTCCATACAGCAATTGTAATTGATTTTAGCGGCTCAATTGCAGATGCTGTTTTATCTAAAAGATGTGTTGCTGCATCTGCAACAAACTGAGCGCGCTCTATTGCTCGTATTGGATCTTTTTCATAAACTCGTATAATCCCCGATATATTCATAATAGATTGCAATATTAAAATATATTTTTATATAATAACATAAAATGCGGCTTCCTACAAGATAATATTATTGTTGTCACATAAAAATACTAACCCCTACTATTGAATCACTCGTAATGCCGTAACCGCGCGATATACACTGTCACAACTGACCAGAGTGCGAGAAATCTCCCGCGGATCATACAATGCGATCTGCGCCACATCATCCGCCGCACGACACTGTGCGTAAGTTTCTTCGGAAATTGGTGCAAGAAAATGAATATCCACTCCCAGTGTTGTTACTCCCTTGTACGGATACGTAAATGATCCACTGCACAAATAACGCAGTACTGACGGAGAAAGCGTGATTCCCAACTCCTCATGAATTTCTCGCACCGCCGCATCCTCAAATGATTCCGGCGCATCCACAAATCCGCCGGGAAAATCCCATTTCCCTTTATTTGGATCATGGGCGCGCTGCGCCAATACCACGCGTCCATCCGGTAGTTGTAGAACAACACTAACCGCTGCAGACGCATTCTGAAACAGCTCCGATCCGCACGTACCACATCGTGTCATACGCTGCGGAATCCGCTCCAATTCCGTACCGCCGCAGAACGGACAGTACCGCTGTTGCGTAAGATCAAACATTGCGTTCTTTTAATGGCTTCCACCAAGAGGTATGTTCACGAAACCATTCTACCGTCCGCTCCAATCCCTCATCCAATGTCACACTCGGCGTCCATCCCAACTCTTCGCGGATTTTGGTGTAATCAATATCGTAACGAAAATCATGTCCTTTACGATCCTCCACATACCGAATTACATCCTCCTCCTTCTTTCCCATCAGCGCAACCAGCGTCCGAACAATATCTATATTGGTCGGCTGATTATCACCACCGACACCATATGTCTCTCCACTGCGTCCACGACGAATAATCAAGTCAATCGCACGACAGTGATCGGTCACAAATAACCAATCCCGCACCTGCATTCCCGTCCCGTACACCGGTACCGTCTTCCCTTCCATCATATTGGTGATCGCCAAAGGAATCAGTTTCTCCGGAAAGTGGTACGGACCATAATTGTTTGTGCAATTACTTATCGTCACATCCACACCGTAAGTACGATGATAGGCGCGCACCAGGTGATCCGATCCCGCCTTGGACGCACTGTACGGACTGCTCGGATCATAGGGCGTCTCCTCGGTGAACGGCGGATCGTTGGGTCCGAGATCACCAAAAACCTCATCAGTGGAAACATGATGAAAACGAATAGACCGCCCCGCTTCTTGCGCATTCCGCACCGCCTCCAACAATGTAAACGTACCGACAATATTTGTTTGAATAAACACCGCCGGACCCGTAATAGAGCGGTCCACGTGACTTTCCGCCGCAAAATGTACAACCGTATCTATTCCATCATCTATCAACCGGCGGACAAGCGCACCATCACAAATATCTCCGTGGACAAATGTAAATCGTGGATCATCATCCCACTGTGCCAGTGTTGCGCGACACCCGGCATATGTTAACTTATCCAATACGACAACACGATCTTCCGAAGAACGACTCAATATGTAGTGCACAAAGTTTCCCCCGATAAATCCGGCACCACCGGTAACAAGATAGTTCATAAAAAACGCACAATTATTCTTAATACTGCCATTCTACCAATACTTTACATTCGGGACAATATTATGGCGTTATGGAGCGGATATACCAATAAAAAATCCCTTTGGCAGCATCAGAACAACGCCCATCATCCGTACATCCACAACGCCACTGCATCCCCTGGCGCTCACACTGGTAGACCGCCACAATATTGGAGCGAGCCGTTACTGCCGGAGGGAGTGTGCCAACTGCCGTTCCGATAATCCATTTCCCTGTTGTATCCCGTATTCCCTGTAATGAGATTGCCTGCGTAAAATTTTGCCCATCCGTTGTTGCATATGCCGTTGCATATGTATATGTTTGTTTATTGCCTGTCCGAAACTGCCACGGCAACTGATCACAACGAACATGCAGCCTTTCTTCACCTACCGGAATTAATGCGGGATTTTGCACAAATAACGGAATCGGTCCCGTACAGGTACGTGGGAGTGTTCCCAAATTCTCCGATGAGGAGTTCTGCATGGAAGTATTTTGTAAAGCAGTGGCATTCATGGCAGCGGCAAATGTCTCCGCCATAACATCATATCCTTTGGCATTGGGATGGACGCCATCTACCATCAACGTCGTTTGCCAATCCGGTTGTGACACAAATGCCGCATACTGATCTACCAAGTAGAGTTGTGGGATATGAGCGGAGGCAACATAAGAGCGAATCTCGGAATTCAATTCCTGTGCCCGAGCGTTTGCCGGTCCATCAATGGGAATGATTGTGGATACATAAATACCAATCTGTGCATCATGCTGCACAATTGCATCCACCATTGCACGAATATTGGCAATCGTGCTCTCAATGGAATTTCCATTTAGCACATCATTGGTGCCGGCATGAATAAGAACAACGGAGCCCGATGGCGCATCTGCCAGTTCATTTGTAAGATTTTGCCGCAAGCGATTCAATATTTGCGGTGTCTCTTGTCCACTGACTGCCGAATGATCATAATCACCATCTCCCACTCCGTTACGAAACGGTCCGACAAAATCATATGCCCCCATTCCAAGCAATCGCTGTAACGTCCCACGGTAAGAAAAATAAAACGGTGCCGGATACCCTTCGGTAATGGAGTCGCCTAGTGGGAGAAGTCGTGGAGGTGCCGCCGATACAGTGTCCACAATCAAAACAAAAAGCAGTATCCCGCCAAATAACAATCGGAACATTAGGCAAACATGCTAAATTGCTTACGATACCGATCCATCATATCCGATATTTTTGATCGGATAATTTGTGCATTGTATTTCATATATTCTTCATTGATAGTGATATTTCTGTATGCAAAATCAATATGTAGCAACATGGATACATGAGAAATGAGAATGCGTGCAATCTCTAAATTTAGAAGCGCGTCTTCCGGTCTCTGCTCATATGTTGTCAAAAATGATTTCATAGTGGGCGTATACTGTATATCATCTATATCACCATCCTCTTTTAGATAATAAAAACTACCGAGTGTATCTACAACGGGTCTAACGATGTTTGTTTTCACAGCATTAATATAATGCCTCTCTGTCTCATCTAAAAAGATAGAATCACGATCACGAGAGGTGTCCATCAGTGTCGCCAACAGATTGCGTACCTCTTTATTCTCGGAAAGCTCTGCCGCTGTCAATACAAACGCTCTTTGCATTAAGCGCTCACGAAACGATTGGTTGGCAGTAAGATAAATTGACCATAAATTATCCATGCTATTGTTGTGTGTACCATTATATGATTTTCCGGAAAGCATTTGAGCATATACAGATTCCATGGACGGATAAAAAGAAAACTCTTCAAAAGACTGATCAATATCATGAAAAAATGATATCTCCGCCCCTCGTTTAGACATTAATTCCTTAACAAAGAAAGATATTGTGGTCAGCCCCACTGTTGCATCCGGTGAATACTCTTGCCGCTCCGCACCCTCACTCCCCTGTGCTTCTTTGGGTACTCTTAGGGTGTGTTTTGCGGTATTTACTATACGATCAACAAATGCCGCCGTTTTGAGTGCGGGAGTCATACCCACCGTGGAACGTATTCCATGACGTACCCAAGATGGAATATCTCCTCCGGTGTCAATCACCTGAATTGCCTGATCCACCGCCTGCGTCCGACTCTTAGACTCTTCCGTTATATCCTCTCCAAAATAATCGGCATAAAATTCTTCCAAAATATTTCGTGGCGAAACACCACGGTCTTGAGCCAGCGAAAACACCGCTCGTCGAGCAAGCGCAGCGTCAATCAACGGCGGACGTTGATGTTTTTGTGTATTAAACGGATTCTCCATCATCACATTTGGTAAATACGGGTAATTGCGAATCTTTTTCACTAACAATCGGACGTGCTATGCCATAGCGTTCCATCGGCCACGGAATTGCCAGTGTCGGATCATTCCACCGAATACCGGCGTCATGAGAGGGTGTATATACCGCATGGGTACATTTGTAGGAAAATAACGTATCATCATCTAATGCAAGAAATCCGTGGGCAAATCCCGGTGGAATCCAGAACTGTTTCCATGTCCACATTTGTGTATTCGCATCAAATGTCGGTGGTGTTAATGTTATATGCACAGATGATCCATACGTCGGCGATGTCGGTCGCATATCTACCGCCACATCAAACACCGCTCCGCGAAGTACGCTCACCAATTTCCCCTGCGCATAAGGTGCACGCTGAAAGTGCAGACCACGCAATACGCCTCGTGCGGAACAGGAAAGATTATCTTGCACAAATGCGTCCTCTGACACTCCCAGCGCCCGCGCATACTCCTCCCGACGAAAACTTTCCACAAAGAAACCGCGCGCATCACCAAACACGCGCGGTGTCACGATTTTCACATCGGGAATTGTTGTGGGTGTAACATCAATCATTGAACACATCTACCTCCTCCTCAGAAGAGGGGGTATTTCATCTAGCGCGATACCGCTGTTTCATATCCTGCAACATACCAGATAAATCGGCCGGCGGCGGGATCAGAGCAGACACCGGAACCGGTACATCCGCATTGCCACTGATTTCCGCTACGCTTACACGTATACGTTGCCACATACTGTTGACCGCCATCCGCCGGAAGTTGTATCTCACCACGCCCGATAACCCATTGTCCCGTTGAATCCATTGTACCACTTACCGGTACGGAATTGGTAAAGTTGGAACCGTCGGTTGTATAGTATGCCGTATTCCACGTATATATCGTATCCCGATCTTCTCCAACCACCGCAATAGGTGAACCGCCATCACAGTATACATCAATAATTGCAGCACCATTAGTCAATGTTTCGTTTAGCTCACTCGGGACACGCGTTTCACATGAGTGTCGCAAATCTCGCGTAACCGGCGATACCGGACTTGTCGGTGATGTGCCAACCTCTGTTGATGCTCCTATCGTTGTTGTTGTTGTATTCTTCGTTCCAGTGGTGGTAGTTGTCGTATCGTTGGGACACTGACGGAATTCACAATTATTCTTCGGATCCCTTCCCACATATGTCCGTCCATCGGCGCAAAGTTTAACATCTGCCGTACATGCCGTCTGAACAACATCTTTATCCTGTGTATTCTCCGTATCAACACTTCCGACATATTTTGCAAGCATACATCCGGGATTCAAGCTGGCATTTTCACCATCCGAGTGAACCGCCGCCACACTGTACGCATCTTGTGACAGTACAACACGACCCACACCCTCCGCATGACCTTGCGCTTCTACCGTTTTTAGATCCGTTGTCGGATTTGTTTGAACAATCGCCTCTCCGTTTTTCCCATAAAACGCAACGTAGTATCGCTCGTTCGGCTGATCTTGATTATGGCGACCATCAAAGGAGTCTGATGCGGAAAGATATACTTCATACACACCGCGCGGAATTGTGATACCGCTGATAACATCTTTTTGCCCCGCCCATTCCAGACGCTGTGTAAACCGTACAATAATATCTCGAGAACTTCCCGTCTTAAACGGACAGTAATTAATATACTGGGCATTTTCCGTTCCATCCACCGCCGTTGTTCCAATATGATCACCCACAACAACAGTCAGCGTCTTTTTATGCTCCGCTTCACCGCTCTTTCGCGGAGTACACGTCAAAGTAAATTCTGTTGTTTGATCTACATACATCAACTCTTCCTGACTACTCCATGTCTGCAAATCAATAGACTTTACCGCCGCCCGCGCTCGTACATAAGCGGAATTGTTTTCCATTCCCTTGCGAGAGACCTTACAGGATTTCATTCCATAGAAATCCCAACTTAGCAAAACATATCCCGGATCAGTCAGGTGCGGTTTATTGGCGGTAAAGTACCGAATACCGGCCGTCCCCCCGACGCGAACATCTTTGGTGCGAACTTCTGTAATTGTCGCATCCGCCAAGTCATAACATGCAAGGGATACATGGACTGTTCCATCTTCAAATCCATGAAGTGCAAACGTCTTACTATATGCCGTTGCCTCATAGTATACGGCACGCGGAATCAACTCTATCGCCCGACTTCCGGACGAAGTGCGCTGTGATGCAACCAAGCGACAACGCATCGGTTTCTTATCCACCACCGCCCAAGTAGCGGTAACACTTCCACCGGACTCTACACTTTCCGGCGTAACATCAAAGGAGGAAATAAAGGTCCCCGCCGTGGAAGGATCTCCGGAAGTATCCGCCGGATCCGTTGTTGTTCCCGTGTCGGAAAATGTAATAATTACGGTTCGTGTATCGTTGGTATTTGTTCCCACACGCCAACAATCCAGTGCCAATACAACCTGATCACCGGATGCGGCGGTAGATCCGAAATTACTCCACGTCAATGACCCCTTTACAGTAAGTTTATCCTTTCCTTCCACAACCTTAACAAGAGACTCATCAATTGCCTTGATCCCGGCAACCGTCCATCCGTTATATGCACGACAGTGACTGCGATCATCAGCATAGTTCCACGCAATGGAGAGATCACTTCCCGGAGCTACCGTAATGCTATCCGATGCTCCATTAACGGTAAATGCAAATGCGGGCGCATCAGAATCAGTCTGCTGTGTGGTATCTCCTTGAACTTTTACCGTTATACTTGCAGATACCTCATTAAGACCAAACGCATTGGAACAGGTGATGGTGTATGTTGAGTCTGCGGTAATTCCCGGAACGGTAAACTCTCCCTGTGGTTTCAGGACGGTACGATAAATACGAAACGTCGTTGCATCGGAAGCACTTGCCTTTACATCGTTGGCAGACCATGCACCGGACGCCGTACAAAATGTACGATTCGGAGCATTCCACTGTAGCGTAAAGTGTTGTCCGGGCGCAACCGTTTGTGTGCCTTCTTTGATAGAGAATGCAACAGTTCCATCTGTTGCCGTAGGAGCATTTCCCACCGTTTTTGTCGCTGTCAACGGTTTTGTGTCGGGCTGTACCACTCCGTTGGCACTCACTCGATGACGCAGACATCGTATTGTGAAAGAATAATATCCGGCCGGCGTTTGAAACTCCACATTTCCGTTCGGCACAAGAGCGCGAGGAGATCCGTCCTTCTCAAACAAGAGCTCGGGCTTATTCTGCAACAATTCTTCCGTTGTTGTATCTCCCGTGATCAAACAGTAGTCTTTTCCGGTAGTTTTCCACTGTAATGATACGGTATACATTTCATTGTTATCCGGAGATGATGCCACCGCCTGAAAATCCAATGATGCGGAATCCTGAGACACGAACCCTCCACTATCATCGGAAGAATCATTGTTATTTCCATTGTTGGAAGAGTTACCACCTGCCGAATCAACAACGTTAAGAGTGATTGTGGAAGTTTTGATATAATGGCGTGGTGCCGGATACTTACATGTTAATACCGCCTTATATTCCCCCGGAGAGTCAAATACCACCGGATAGAATACCCTATTATTAGATGCTGTGGATTGTAGTTTTCCTCTATCAAAATCTGCATCATATTTGGAAAATGTCGCATCACCCACCTTTGAAACCCTGATCGAACATTCCGTTGCAGGTACGGTTAATTTTTTTATCTTAAAATAGTTAAACCAATTCAATGTTACCGTCTCACCAATGGCAATATTATCTTGCTTTGTTGCATAAAATGATAATATTGCACGATCACCGGTGACCTCACCACCCGTGGCATCCATCGCCTTAAAGCGAATATTTGCACGTAATGGATAGTAAGTTTCCGTACCACATTCTTCATGTGCTTGACACTCTCTTGTGCCGCGACAACGTAACTCAAATGTCTGTGACCAATTAATGCTGTCAAACGTAAGTGTGTCTGATGTCTTGACATCCGGACGATATTGATCCAGACTTGCACTGCATGAATCAGCATTCGGAACATTCCAAGAAATCTTTACCGGCGTATCCAGTGGCACCGAAATATCTCCCGATGTATTCTCGTAAACGGTATCACCAACGATAACGGCAAAAGGTCGCCTACTTTCATCCACGGATGATGTATCTACTTTTACGGTACGATGCGAATCATAGTATGTTCCTCCACTCTTTGAATGCTCAAGACATTTTAGGTGTATATTAAGATCCGAATTTCCATAATCATCCGCATGGAGTGTTACTTGACCGGATTTTTTAGAAACACCGGGAACAGGTTTCTCGTTAACAAACATCCTACACCTATCATCCATTGCGCGAGGTGCATTCCACGATGCGACAACGGAACCATATTTTGGAATCGTTTCCTTATCAACAGACAGAGCCGTTTTATCTACAACCGTCATCCACCAGGAACTCCCGTACACCTTTCCATCCTTTGTATCTTTGTCACAAACAAGTACAAACGTATTCTTTCCCAGCGAATAAAGATCCGGTGTTATTTTTAAACGTTTATCTTTGGTAATCGTTACTATTTTCTGCTTCTTTCCCTTAGCATTATCCAAATATACCGTACACTGCGGATAATAAAAAGAACCGCCATCTTCACCCTCCTCGCGTCTTCCAATACCATTAGCATTGGCAAGTATTGATATTTCCTCATCTTTATACACTTCCGCCCCGCTATCAAATATGCCGTATCCATAAAACTTAATATCGGGTCGACTTTTATCAATATAATCATATCCTTCAACAACCTCCGCTGAAGCGGTGTGCATGGACGCAAAGATGCCAACGATACCAATCCCCAGCGCAAGAACCCCCTTCATCACAACATTGCCCACCCAATGCCGCACAAAATACCCGATATTATGAGAATATCGTATATATTTGTTTTTCATAAAAACCATACACTTTTTATTACATAATACTTATTTACAATATATCATACCACCCCCTGGCGTCGCAAGTACTCCTACTCTCGTGTCAAGTCCTCCAGTGTCAGCTCCGTATCATGACGCAATGCGTCGGTATGATATGTATATCGCGTACCATCCGGAAGAATAACAGTTAGTGTAAACGGTGTGTCGGCAATTCCGGATTGCTTTTGAATCTTGAACCGATAATTTTCCGGCGTAATAGACGTCGGTAACACATACTGCAACATTGTCGGAAGCACGGGACGCTCACCGATAAGAACATCAAATTTATAAGCGTAAACCGTCCGATTGGCAAATGTTTCTGTATCCGCCGATGGCGGGAAAAACCACTCCCGTGTAATCCACCGCGATCCGCGCGGAACAATCATGCGCGTATAGGAATGATAATCTTTGGTGTCCCAATCTTCCGACTTCGCCGTGTGCGTATAAGTAACCCGTGTTGTTGCGAGGGCATGGGGCGCACGATATGATCCGCTCATAATTTTCTCTTTCAAATCCGCCGTCCGATAACGTATCATACGTCCCGCCGCCGCATCATTGACCACCGCCCCTCGCCCGCGAAAATCTACTGTGTGCTCAATCACTCGTGTAATATATCGATCACTCTTAAGTGACCCGAGATTTGCATCCACAACAAAGAGATAATCCCCCGTCCATTCCGTGTCCACCTCTCCCGTCCAATGATGTTCTCGCGCAATGGATTGCAATCGCTCATCAGCAAGGAACAGCTGAATATCTTTTCGCTCCAATCCCTCCAACACAAAGTGAATCAGCGCCGGAATTGTCTGTGGAAGCTTCTGCGGAGCAGTAAGACGATGAACGATTTCCGCACCAAGATCCTTCATAACCTGCTTCCGCTGAACACGCTCCCACGGACGAACGCGACGAATTTTCTTTCCATTTTCATCTCGCGGCTCCGTGTACTTTTTCCCCAGGCGCTCTGCCTCCGCTTCTGCACGCTCCACCGCCGCGTCACGCAACAAAATATCTTTTTCTACCGCTTCCTGCAACTGCCACGCCGCATCCTCCGGCGTAAACGTCACCGTATAAGACCCCCGCTGACGACTCTTTGCTGTGACAGTGATGGGGCCGGTCACCGCGATGAGATCATTCAACAATGTTGCGTTAAGCGCCACCACCGCATCAAACTGCGGATTGCTCTGTGGATTCAGCCCATAGAAATGCAACACATCCCGTACCGCAGTGGGAAAATCCGGAGAGAAATTGGCATCTCGGAACTTCCACTTTTTAATACCCATGTACTTCGCCAGTGGCGGAAGCGCCGGCCGATCACTCTTGATACTTTTATCAAAACGATTTGCGTCCACAATCTCCATCTGTGTAACACGCCCATTCCGAATTTCCATGACCGCAAATTGCCCTAAAAATCCTCCCGTAGGTCGCAATTCAAAATTATTCTGCAACAATACAAATATCCGATATGTCCGATCATCCGACGCAAGGAACGCTTTGGCAATTTCTGTCAATGCCCGCATCTCCTCCTCCTGTCCCTCCGGTGCGGGCAAATAGTCAATTGCCGTTTTCGCAGCAGTGGTAATAATAATGTGTTCATTTTTTTGAAACAGTATGTATCCGCCGGCACCCAGAATCAGTACCGCAAGCACTATGCCAAAAATCGTCTTCATAGGGTATCAATTACTCGTGATGTTTCGCTATGTTGCGCATGTGTACGAATATGTACATCGTGTTGCGGGAACGGAATCTCTATTCCGGCAGCGGCAAATCGTTTATAAATTGCACGATTAACATAATGTCGGGACTCTCCCCGTTGCTCCGGACGTGCCACCCAATAGAACAAACTATACTCTATACTGGACTCCCCAAACGCCCGAAACCGAGCGCGCGGTGCCGGCGTGTCCACTACCAATTCCGTCTCCGTTGCCGCAGCAATTAACTCTTGTTCCACTTTATCAATATCCGATCCGTATGCCACGCCGACATCTACACGAACGCGAAACCGCTCTGATGGGCCGCCGGACTCGTTCACAATCTTGGTATTGCCCATGATACCGTTCGGCACCGTCACTTCCACATCATCGCGCGTCAGCATGCGCGTAGACCGCAGTCCGATATGTGTCACTCGTCCCCGCTCACCGCTATCCAACTCAATATAGTCTCCAATCTTATACGGTGCATCCGCTACGATAAACACGCCCGCAAAAAGATTGGCCAACGTATCCTTCGCCGCAAATCCCACCGCCATCCCGATAATTCCCGCACTGGCGAGCCACGCTGTCATGTTAATACCCCAAATGGTGAATATTGCATATAATGCCGCCGCCACGATCAATACCACCAACGCATTTTCAAATAACGGTAACGTTTGCTCTTTTACAAACGTCACTTGTGGAATGTCTTTGGACTTGTACAATACTGCACGAACCGCATGAAACAAAAACTGTGCCCAGAGGAATACAAGAATAGTCTGCACGATACGCATTCCAAATTGCGCACTCTCCATCCCGATGATACCGTCCATTGTCAGTGCGGCCAGCGCACCGAAAAGAAACACCGAATAAAACAATGGACGCTGTAACGCCGCAATAATGCGATCATCAATCTCCGTTGTCGTATGCCGTGTTACGGCTCGCAACATACCGATAACAACGATACGCACAATCACTGCCGCCATCACCAC
The DNA here is from genome assembly GCA_964463705.1 of uncultured Pseudobdellovibrionaceae bacterium. Lineage (GTDB taxonomy): Bacteria > Patescibacteriota > Minisyncoccia > Moranbacterales > JALVQA01. The sequence continues at coordinate 102,219 of CAYXCH010000021.1, forward strand.
CCCCACGCCGAGCAAAATCAGTTGAATAGTATGGGGCTGCGCGGCAAACAGTGTGGAAATCTCTGTACGAATACTCATAGGACTTGCGGTTAGCGATCAATCGGGAATCGGCGACAGACGGAACGAACATCGGCGCGAATTGCACGTAACGATGTATCTCGTGCACACCGCGCTCGGAACGCTCGCACCGCGGCGGCACGATTCGTTGTCGGCATCTCCACATCGGCAATAAGATCCATTACCGCCGAAATCCACACGGCAATCTTTTTCATCTCTCGCACTCCCATACCCCGTGTCGTAATACTCGGCGTTCCGATGCGAATACCGCTGGGGTAGAACGGACTGGACGCATCGGCGGGAATGGTGTTTTTATTTACCGTAATCCCGACGGTTTCCAGCGCCAACTCCGCAAATACGCCCCGCCCGACGCCGCAATCAATAAGCATCAAATGTGTATCGGTTCCACTGCCCACCACACGCACACCGCGATTCTTTAGCTCTTGTGCAAGTACGGCGGCATTCTTCACCACTCGCGCACCGTATGCGCGGAATGATGCCGTTGACGCTTCTTTAAGTGCGACGGCAATCGCTGCGGTTTGATGATCATGTGGTCCTCCCTGCAACATCGGAAATACCGCCGCATCAATCTTGGCACCCAACTTCGGATCCCGCGCAAGTCCGCGTGATGTCACCATAATCATCCCGCCCCGCGGTCCGCGTAACGTCTTGTGTGTCGTTGTTGTAATAATATCCACATGTCGCACCGGTGACGGATGAACACCGCTGACAATCAGTCCCGTGATATGTGATGTATCCGCCGCAAGATACGCTCCGACATCCCGCGCAATCCGCCCGAATGCCGCGTAATTGATTTTCCACGGGTAGGCACTGGTTCCCACCCATATCAACTTCGGACGGTGCTTCTTTGCCAATGTTGCCACTTCATTCATATCAATCCGCCCACGCCGATTCACATGATATTGAACGGCGGAATAAAACGTCCCCGTCGCACTTGCCTTCCATCCATGGGTAAGGTGTCCGCCATCCGGCAACGCCTGCCCCATCACCGTATCTCCCGGCGCACATGTTGCGGCATATACGGCGAGATTTGCCGGCGAACCGCTGTACGGCTGCACATTGACATACGGCACACCGAACAACGCTCGCGCCCGCTCTTGCGCCAACTCCTCAATCGCATCCACATGCTCCTGACCGCCATAATACCGCTTCCCCGGATATCCCTCGGAATACTTGTTTGTCAAGATTGAGCCCATCGCTTCCCGCACCGCCGCAGACGCGATATTCTCTGACGGAATCAATTCCATTGTCTCATTCTGCCGGCGCGCCTCCGCCGCAATCAGTGTCGCAACTCGCGGATCACTCTGCCGCAATGATGTTCGCGTTCGTGATGATTTTGCGGTAGTTTTTGCGGTCTTCATATCCTTCACATAATTAACCCGTTATTTTTCCATCATACCACAGAAATACTTTTTATATAAAACACAAATAACAAAGACCGTCCATTCCGTAACAGTAATGACATCACTCATCCGGACTACTTGCACAATTTGTATTGAAAATATCTCAAATACTTGCAAATAATAAAAAAACCCCCGTCATTGGGGGGTCTTATTTATGCGTTAATCTTTGTAATCTTCACCATCGTAAGCGGTTGCCGATGCCCAAAGAAAATGCGATATCGCTTCTTTGGCTTATACTTCACACCGCTGACTTTCTTTGCTCGTGTCTGATCAACAATTGTCCCCTCTACCGTCGCACCGTCCACCGTGGGAGATCCCAATGTAACGGATGGCGTCTCTCCCTCCTCCGCTACCAACAATACCTCATCAAATGTCACCGTTGTCTCCGGTGCTCCGTCAATTTTCTCTACGGCGACAACATCACCCTCCGCCACGAGGTACTGCTTTCCGCCGGTCTTTATCACTGCAATCATAGTCATGAAACTTAGTCAAACAAAAACCGCGCTCTGCGCTTTTGCCATATTATCGCATATCTTATACATTTTGTCCAGCACATTATCGCTGTGTTGTTCGTGTACACGGTACATCGGCGCGACAGGTATAAATAATATCTCCACGCTCATCGGTGCGCACTGTTGTAATGCCATACTGTGTCAACCGATTGATTACCGCCTCATGCGGATGTCCATACCGATTGTTGCGCCCAACACTAATTACCGCCTCCTTCGGATGCGTCCGCTCCAACAATGCCACCGAAGTGGATGTATCCGATCCGTGGTGCCCCACTTTAAGGACCGTAATATCTCGTGCGGGAAGATTACGCTCCTGAGCGGTGGATAAATCTCCGGTAAACCAAAATACCGTTTGTCCAATCGTATACTCCGTCACAATGCTGGTATCGTTTACATTGCGAATATTCCGCACCTGCGTTTCCCGTCGCGGAAAAAGCACGCGCAACTGTCCGTACTCCGGCGCTCCTTGTACCATATCTACCGAAACATATTGATCAGCCATAACAACCTCTGCCCGACTCTGCGTCAATGCACTGTGCCACGCCGTTGCCACACGAGATGTCTTAAATGCATTGGTTGAAATCACGGTCCCGACGCGCAACGTTCGCAACACCGCCACTTGCGCACCGATATGATCCGCATCCGGATGCGTGGCAATAACAACATCTACCACTCGGTCCCACACGGGCATATATCGCGCCAACGCCTCCAACAGCCGCTGTCCGTCCGCGCCCCCGTCAATGAGAATTTGTCTCGCACCCTGTGTAATCAAGATTGCATCACCCTGTCCGACATCCAAAAATACCACTCGCACCGTATCATCCGTGCGCACATCATATAATGCCAGCGCTCCGATACTTATTGCACCCCCCAGTACCAAAACGCCCACAATGTGTCCCAGTAACCGCATTATTTCGACTTATGATGATGAATACATCGTCGGCGACGATGTATCATCCACAGTATACAAGCAAATGCCGCCGCATAACACCCCACAACACTCCATAGCGGCGGAGATACGGACACCGTTTCCGCCGTATGGCGTACAACAAAAAAGACCCATCCCAATATCAGTGCCGTTACACTTCCCAATACGGCCGCCACCGGTGACGCCACCCACGCACAGAACACCACCAGCACCGAGAGCGCCATTGCCGCGGGAATCATCGGCAGTACAACAAGATTACTGATCAATGCCCATGGAGAAATTACGCCGAAATGATAGGCAATCAGTGGCGCAACACTGATTTGCGCACTCATTGTTACCGCCACCAATTCCCGCAATACCCGAGGCGCGTACCCAATAACACCCCATAATGGCACCAGTCCGATAATCCCCGCTGTTGCCGCTACGGATAATTGAAATCCGATGTCATACAATCCCCGAAACGGTTGAATCATTACCATTGTTGCCGCCGCCAATGCCAGTGCATTCCATGCTCCGTGAGATCGTCCGCCATACACCACCCCTAATGTCACCACCCCCATAATGGCGGCACGCACCGCACTGCTGGGCGCTCCGATCATCACAACAAATGCCGCAATTGCGGCAATCGCCACCACAATCGCCTGTGTCCGATACAACCCCATTGCCACCGCCAGTACCAATACCGCGTGCGCAATCACCGCCACATTGTATCCGCTCACCGCTACAATATGTGTTAATCCGGCACCGGAGAATGCCGATTGCCACTCCCGTGAAAGTCGGTCATCTCCTCCAAAAATCAATCCGGCCGAAAGCGCACCCGACGGAGCGCTGACATACCGAGCAATTGCCGATTCCCCAAACTGCCGAAATGTTTGCAATACTCCGGCGATACGATCCGGAAACAACCGAGGCGTCCACGGCTCCACCGTTTTTGTCCGACAAGTATATAATACTCCACGCGCCGCCGCCCGATACGCCCATATCCCCGGAGCATCAGATGATTCGGCAATACGACGTAAACGACACGTTGTTCGGATACCATTCGGAACATCCGTAGCCATTACCGGAGTCTCCACACGCAGGCGACGTATCCCGCGAATTGCACACACCTCTCGTGTTTCCGTGTCCAAACAATCTCGCACCGCCACCGTCAATACTGTTGTAAATGATGACGATCGTACCTCCCGTACCACACCGGATATTGTTACCGTCCGCCCTTCTCCCGATGTATCGGCAAATGTACTTCGCGCGATTGTTGCACGCAATAAACCGATGGCCACCGCCGCCGACACCGCAACAATCACAAGTGTATGTTTTGGGCGAAGAATTGCCGCACTACCGCATATCGCCAATGCCAGCAGTCCTCCGATTGGTGACATTTCAGTGGATACTCCGACCGTGGCCGCCACCGTCCCCGCCGAAAGCGCAAGAAATGTCACAACAGATTTATGCATCATCACATCCGATACTCACCATCTTGCGCCGAGCCGTCGCCCCGGCAACAATGCGCACACACCGACGCGGAACATTAAAAAACCGCGCCAGTGCATCACAAACGGCACGATTGGCACGGTTTTTTTCCGGTGCGGCATGCACCCACACTTTATACTCGGAGGATGAAACCTCCATCACATGCACCCGAGATGCGCGAGTCTGTACCGTCACGACAATCCGCCGCGACATAGACTATTTCTTCAATTTTCTGCGAATAAATGCCGGAATCTCAAATTCATCGTCACCACCACCGGTAGCTCCATCCTCTTCTGTCATATGCGGAATATCCTCCACTTTTTCATCTAAAATAATTTCCGGCTTAAGAGACTTCTTACGACGAGGCAATGTCATGCGTTGCAATAACGATGATGCTCCACTCCCCTGCGTATCATCGGAAGACGACACATTGGAAGAATGGACCGGATCATTCGCCGGCACCTCCTCGGAAACCTCGGGGGCGGGAGTCGGTGTTGAAATTGGGGCTGATTCATTATCTTCAACTCCCCGATGCTGTTGCGCAATGGCGCGATGAGCGAACGCCGCCGCATCCACACTGCGAGCCGTATCATCCGATGAGGACGTGTCTATTGCCGACGCGGAAGCCGGTGGTGGAGTATGTGTCGGTGCGGAAGCCGGCGGTGGAGTTGTCGGAACCGAGGTTGGAGTGGCGGGCGTTGAAACAGGCGCTTCTCTCCTCTGGTCCTGCTGTGTCGCCGTCTGCAATGCCACCCGAGACAGTTTCTGTTCCGTCGTTTCCGAGTCTCGGTTTGTATCATCAAATCCGGTTGCCACCACTGTAATGCGAATCTCTCCCTTATGAGCGCTCTCCTCCGTCACAACACCGAAGATTACGCGAGCATCTTTATCTACACTGGCGGTAATAACATCCGCAGCCTCCGATACCTCCATCATCGTCAAATCACTTCCACCACTGACATTAAAGAGAACACCGCGCGCACCGTCAATGGACAACTCCAACAACGGTGAGTTAATCGCGGCACGCGCCGCCTCCACGGCACGATCGTCTCCACTCGCAACACCGATACCCATCAATGCACTGCCACTGTCCGCCATTACCGCCCGTACATCGGCAAAGTCCACATTAACATCTCCCGGCTTGGTAATGAGATCGGAAATTCCCTGCACTCCCTGCCGCAATACATCGTCCACAATCTTAAATGCGCTAATTAACGACGTCTTGCGATCAATAATATTCAATAACTTGTCATTGGGAATTGCAATCAACGTATCTACACGCTCCCGAAGCTGTTGCATCGCCTCGGACGCAATCCGGCGACGCTGCATACCCTCAAACGTAAACGGTTTCGTCACGACCGCCACGGTCAACGCTCCGGATTCTTTTGCAACCTCCGCCACTACCGGCGCGGCACCGCTTCCGGTTCCACCGCCCAATCCGCATGTAACAAAGACCATATCGGCATCCTTGAGTACCTCCTGTATTTCATCACGATTTTCCTCCGCCGCTTGACGTCCGACCTCCGGATTCATACCGGCACCCAAACCTTTGGTAAGATTTTTCCCAATATGGATTTTTTCCGCCGCCTTGGATGTATGCAATGCCTGTGCATCCGTATTGATTGCAACAAACTCCACTCCCGCAACATTCTCATCCACCATACGCGTCACGGCATTGTTTCCACTACCGCCGACACCGACGACTTTAATGCGAGCAAATGTTTCAATATCAGGTTTAATCTCTGCCATAGGTTTCTTCATCTAAATTGCCAATATTCTACACTACCATGCCCCACAAGGACGGTCAAATATTACGTAATATCACGGTCATGCGCGTCCCATCTCGCAGAATTTCCATCGGTACATCCTCTGATGTTTTCGTTTGCAAAAACCACTGCGTCGGAGTGGAAAACATTCCCACTTCCTCTGAGTTAATCGCCAAAATCATATCTCCCGACCGTAACGGAATATCCTTGCGCATTACCCGTGTCACCAAAGCAACATGTGATACACGACCATCCGGTGCCGGCACCATTGTATATTCAAATCCCGGTGATTGCATTGTATCCGTTTGCTCATGCACAAAACGATCTACAGCCAATGCCAATGCATCGGACGGCAGTGGCAATGACTGTTGTGCGCGAGATAATGCCGCAACATCACCGGTTCGTGTAACATACACCGCTCGCCGCTGTGATTGTACACTGTCGTCGGTCAATAGTGCCGTATCCCATTGTACGGCATCGGTTGGTGTCCACACGTGCGCCTGTGCATGAACGGCACGCGCCCGAATAAAATCCTGTGCCACCGTATCAGCATCAAGAGCAACCAACCGCTGACCGGCAAAAATATCCCGGCTTCGCGCAATCGCCACCGGTGACAAATCACTTCGCGGTGTGCGAATAAACGATACTCCCGTTACCGCATCTCGTGCCACCACCGTCCCCGTTTCCGCTCGCGCATCCAGAAATACCACCCGCACGGATGATGTCGCCATATCATCCTCGGGAAGCATTGCCGCAATCACCCCATCCGTGGTCACAACAATACCCGTTGCAACCGTCGTATCATTAACCGTAACGGCAACCACGCTCCCGCGTAACCGCTGTATCACATCACGCACAACATCATCTTCAGTAATTTCCGTTTTCACCGTCTTTTCAATTACCGTTGTCTGCTGTAACTGCTGTGCGAATATCTTCTCCCCCCATGGATGAGATGCCGCATAAGGGATACCATAGACTTGCATTAATGCGCCACCCAACGCGCCACCGACCAATAATACACACAACATTAACACGTTGTACCACCGTGTCTTCTTTTTTGTCATATTCATAGAATTACACCACGGGACGCCACTGTGCACTCATTAGCACCATCAGCGCCACCAATATCAACAATATCGTATTTACCACAACGCGGGAACGAGAGAGTGTATCACGAAAAAACATATCACACATATCCCACACAATATAGTATATCATAAGGAGAACAATTGCGCTGGTCATATGTCCGAATGGCCACCAGAGTGCCACCGCGATTACTTGCACCATAACCACTGTTACCGCCACCGCATACATAACCGTCTGCGAAAACCGCCCGCGTGCCACCATGACAAAATATTGCCATGATACCAATAGTGTCCAAAACCCCAATATGACAAGTACCGCTGTTCGCGGAACGGTGAAATTCACATAAACCGCAAATGTTCCGGCATACCATAAAAACAGTCCGGAAAAAATTCCCGCGACAATCATCCCGCGCGCCACGGCATCTCGCACATTGGAACGGAGGCGATATGATCCCAACAAAACGGCATAAACGATTACTGACGCTATCCCCGCCATAATATTGCGTTGCACCATGCTATCAACAAAGAACATCAATGACGCCATTCCCAGCAAAAACAGTAGCGGTGTAATGGCAAAAAACAAGTGCCGTGCAATGCGCCGCGACGCGATAATCGTTATAACACACAATGCCGCGGTAGCAATGGCAAGCGCAACTCCTCCACGTGCCGTATTCGCCGCAAATACCAACAACACTCCGCCACAAACAGCGGCATATAGAGCGGTAGCGACATGAAATAAAACCGGTCGTTGATGTACGGATTCCATACTCATACCATACCATGTGCACCCCTAGCGTGCAATGCGCTGAATGTGCTCCACTACATCTGAACGGTCCACCACCATATCATTTAACATATACACCTCTGTCGGAGGGTGACCGAAACGAGCAATGTCTCGTACAATGTCTGTTATACGATCTGACATCGGTACGTCCTCACAGGGTTTCCGCACCGACAATTTCAATCCGTCTCCCCGTCGCGCCGCACATATGGAGCGTCGCACATCATCCGATGATGCTCCAAAGGGCAAGACAATCAGAACCGCTCCCGCTTTCCGTACCGCCCGTTCCAATCCTCGTGGTGGTACCACCGACGATTCTCGCGGAACCAACACTGCCAACACGGGCGCATCCGTCTCTATCACTTCTGCAAGGTGACGTACCGCCCGATGATACGCCACTTCCACCGTACGCAAAAACGGCACATCCACAATCCACAATCCTTCCTCGGCACCGGTGGCAAACAACCCTTGTGATTGTGCAAATAACCGTGTCTGCGTAACCGCAGCGTTCAATACAATCGCCGGCAAATACGGAACGTCGGCACGGGCGCGGATCTCCGCCGCTTCCCCACCGTCTACGCAACGAATTCGTACCGTTGGCAATACATACCGCAGCCATGTCGTCAATATATCGCGAGAGGATGCGTTTGCGGTACAAGACTCCGTTACAAACATCGCGGTAATCGGAGGAGCCGAATATGCCACCCATGTACGGTGATCATAGGAAACAACACTGGCATTTCGCAATGCTCGTATTGTAAACCCTTCTCCGCGATATAACTGAACTACATCTACCAATACACTGCCGCATACCAGTCCGACCAGAACAATGATTATTGCCGTTCGTGTTTTTATCGCACGACGACATTCTTTCGCAGTCATCGTCATAAACGAATTTCACTATCCGGTATTACCGTGTAATCATCATATCCGATTGTAATGTTCCGTAACGCCCAGAGTTTCAGTACCGCGCCACATACCACAGCAAAAAGAAACACCAATACCAAACGTACAGAACGGTGCCGCCACCACCGCCGCACCGGCTTACCGATTCGTCGTATGTACGTCGTTATATCCATGACCGCTTACTGTAGCACGAGCAAGCGTTTCGCGCAAGAATTCCGTGTATGGATGATTGTGCAATGCCTCTGTTGTATACCGTTTATTCGCCGTCCGCAGAGCCGCCGCTCCGATGCGTTCTCGCAAGGACGCATCGTCAATCAACGCGCTCAGTGCCGTTACCCACTCTTGCGTCGTCTCCGCAACATATCCATCCACTCCCTGCGTTATCGCTTCGCGAAATGTTTGAGTGGCACTGGCAACCGTCGGCACTCCGACAATTCCCGCCTCAAAAAATTTCAACTCACTCTTTGCCTGACAAAACGGGTTATCTTCCAATGGCGCAATATTAATGTCCACCGATGCGATATTGGCAAAATGTTTCATTCGCGGAACATATGGCCGACAGATAAACCGATCGGCATAGGATTGCAGCGCCGGGTCCAGATCCAACGGCCCGTAAATTGCCACCCGCACCTGTTTGTAACGCTGAAAAATTTCCGTCAATACCGGTGTTAATATGGCGAAATCCTTATTATGACTGAGTACTCCGCTAAAATACCCGATTGTCACCGTATCGGCAGATACGTGCCGATGGCGGCGAAGACGACGCGCCCGCGCACAGTCTTGTTGCGACAACATATTCGGAACAACAAACACCCGTTTCCCTTCCTCTCGCAGCCGCTCCGCAAGATACGATGTTGACACCGTGGCAACACGAACATACGGATCACGCACCATTTCTCCACCAATACCATTCTTATACTGTAAGCGCTCCAACGGCTGCATCTGTGTATAAAAATCCATGTAACGCAAAAACTTCGGATCATATACCAAATCATCCGTTTCAACAATGATTGTCTTCCCTGCGGCTTTGGCGGCATCATAGAGTGCCTTGGCGGATCCCATATACAATACACGATGAAATACAAACACTTCAAATCGGCGAACATATCGTGAAAGAAACGGGTTATCCTGTACCGTTACCTGCGCCGCAATCCCGGCACGGCGTAACGCCTCTGCCACATGATGTGCTCGGTACCGCGCACTATCTCCAATTCCGGACGTGATTATCAATACCGTTCCCTTTGGCACCCACATCATCCGTACAAATGTCACCGCTCCGTGAACCGCGCGTCGCACCCCCCACACAATCCCATCACGGCGGATTACGGCGATAACCTTCCCGCATTTGATAAGAAACAGCTTCATGACTCTTGACGTCCTTCGCGTATCATTCGTCGCAATACCATCGCAAGCAATATTGCTAACAGCAACAATAACAACAGCAACACGACCAGCCATATCCATTGATAACCGCGAGATGACGATTCCGGTACCCGTGTTTGCACACCTAATACTTTTGGAGAATTGCGAGATACGGTAACTGTCGGCGTCGTTGGTCGCTCTTTTTGTTCCGTCGCTCGCAACGCCGCCACGGGGACAATAGTCTCCCGCGGTGCAACCGATCGTGCCGCCGTCTCTCCCAATGCTCGCAACGGACGTGTTACCGTTTGCACAACGGTTGCCGGTACCTCCGTCTTCTTCTTCTTTTTCTTTGCGGAGCGATCACGTCCCTTATCACGAGAGGAGTTCTCCGATGCAACAATATCATCTTCATCATCATCAATCGTTGCCATCGCCGTATCCGTCAAGATTGTTACGTGAGGCAGGGATGGTGACGCAATGCGAACACGGACCGTTTCCTCTCCCTCTAACACCGCATCATTTACCACCGGCACCGTCAGCCGTGCCGCCGTCTCCCCCGGCGCAATCGCTACAACACGAGTCCCGAACACACTACTACCATAATCCTCCGCACTTGCCGTACCGCCATCTACCGTGACATCAAATGCCACGCTTTCCGATGCTCCATTCGGCGCGGACAACACGACCTCAAAAATCATATCGGTGGGCGCATGCTCCGCCCCGTTCTGCACGGTACGCACAACTGCGGTAACCGGTCGCACCTCATCGTCGGCGAGAGTGGCGGTGGCGGTGGACGTATCAATTGTCAACGCCGCAATACTGGGATCGCTTATTGTGGCAATAATCGTTTCCTCTCCCTCATAAATCGTATCATTTAATGGTGAAATCGTAATCACCGCCCGTTGCTCGCCGGATGGAATACGTACGGTAGAATCCGGTGCCACATAATCCGTTCCTTGTTCCGCCGTTCCGGATAGCGCCAATGCAAATGTCACCTCTTGCCCGGTGGCGTTTATTCGATCCAATGCAACCGTGAATGTCACCGGCGTACCGTCCTCCCGACCCTGTTGCGTCGCACTAATTGTTGCACCACGCGTATCGTTATCGGTAATTGTTGCCGTTGCACTCGCCGTGGTAATGGTAACGGCGGAATGTGATGGATTGGAAATCTGCGCACGAAGTGATTCTGTCACTTCCATCAACGCATCATCCACCACCGGCACCGAAAGAACGCCGGCGGCGGCACCGGACGCAACACTGAGACTGTGTGCCCCCAACGTATCGGCATAATCATCACCGACAGTAGCACTTCCATCCGTACGAACAATATCAAACGTAATGGGCGACGCAGTATCATTGGTGTAATCCAGTGTGACAACAAAGGTCATATCTGCGCCACCCTCTGCACCGGGGGTGGCGGATAATGTCGCCGACACCGCCGTGTTATCAACAATCTGTGTCGTGGCGGTGGCCTGTGCCATCGTAACGCGTGATGCTGTTGTTTGCACCGTCCCGGTCACCGTCTCGGCGTCCTCCAACGCCCGATCGGATAACACTGCAACGGAAAACGATGCCGTTCGCTCACCGGGCGCGATACTTGCGGTGCGAACAGCGGAATTATTGTCATCATAATCCACTCCTCCGCGGGCGGTATCCGATGTGCTCCCCAATGCCAATGTCACGGGAATTGCCGTACCGGTATCATTTACTTTATCTAACGTAACGGTAAACGTTACCGGTGTTGGTGTTTCTCCCTCTGCACCGGGGGTGGCGGAGACGGTTGCCTGCGCAATACTGTCATCGGAAATTGTTACCGTAACCGCTCCACCATTGGTCATACTTACCGCCGTCGCATTATCACTGCGCGGCGTAAGAATAACACGAAATGTTTCGTCCGTTTCCAGTGAATCGTCCGCTCGCACCGGAATCGTAATATCCGCCGTTGCACTCCCGGGTGCAATGACCGCCGTCTGTGCCGTATTGTCAAAATCCCCATCCGTGTCTCCACCGTGTGCCGTTTCATCGGCAAGCGCAACGGTAAATGCAAGATCCCCACCGGTTGTATTTGTATATGACGCACCGGTATCATCAGTCAATGTTACACGAACAACGGCATCACGAACCGTTCCATCAGCATATTCCCTCCCGTTCTGCACCGTTTGTACCACTGCCGAAAGAGCAGTTGTTCCACATCGTAATGCGGGAGTGTTTGCCGTCATATCACCGGTTGCATTTGATGCACCGACAATTTCCACTCGCGCATTATCGGCAAGTGATGTCGTAATCTGTAACACGCCGGCAGATGTTACCAGTCCGGCACGTGGGGAGCGTATATCACGAACAAACCCCAGCGGTGTCACTGTTCCGGTATTCGTAACGGTTACATTTTCTACCGTAACATCCCGTGCGGTATACAATGCCAATAACGGACTGTCCGTAAATGTTACATCGCGAATTGTGATTGCTCCGCTCTGTGCGGCATGAATGGTCAGCGGTGCGCTGCGCACATCACGCAGCGCATCATCATTCCATGTTGCCTCACAGCGTACAACGGAACTCGTAGTGGCGGGTCCGCGATGTCCAAACGCTTCAAGATGTACATTACGTATCGTCTGTGCTGCCGTGGATCGCAATACGATAAATGCCCCTGTTGTCAATGACATCGTCGTGGGTACACCACCTTGCAACAAGGTAATGGATGTATTCACATTGCGCAGTGTTGCCCTCTGTGTGGGAGAAATATCCACTGCCGCATCACCGCCCACATAAACAAACACCGGCGGCAACCCTTGTGCCTGACCACTTTGATCAAACGTTACCGTCGCTCCGTCCTCCACCACCAGCCGCGCAGACCCAAATAACACAATCGGCTTTGTTACCGTTTCCCCGTCGGTCAATGTTAATGTATCAGTTCCCTCTACACAAGTAATCACGGGTTGTGGCGCCGTCGGCGGAACAAGTGTGGCAACCATTGCCTGTGCCGATGCACAGTCTTGTGTAATATTCGCCAACCCCGTAATTTGCAGCACCGAGCCGGTGGGCGTCTGCATTGTTCCCCCATCAACAAAGATATGCGCATTCGCACTGAATGGCGCAATACAGAACAAAAAAAACACGCCGACGCGAACGATGGAAATAGTCATCTTCATAAGCACAGCGTGTCGTATATTACACCGCATAATAACACAAAAACGATGTTTTATCAAGAGGTAGTACGCTTATACACTGCGAACCGAGCGTGTACGGTGAGCGCGAGAAGCGGTACGACATGTACGGAATCCCGCGATGTGGTATAACGGACACCATCGCACCGTTGCCGTTGCGAGTACCGCCACACCGACAAATCCCCACCATGCGCCACTCTTTACCGCCGCGGTAACAATCGCCAACCCCACCGCTACGCGAACCATGCGATCTATCGTTCCAATATTGCATTGCATATGTGTATAATTATAGTTTTCTTCAGTATACCATAAAATATGGTATACTGGTAATGAACCTTCAGAATCAGCTGATGAACACACCCGCTATCGGCGGGCTCATGGGACCCACCTGGGTTTCCGGGGAAAGCGCTTATCACTTTTCCTACATGCGTATTATGGGACCCATATGCGGCTGTGCATTGAGGGTTCACTTAAAACACCTCTCCGAGAGGTGTTTTATGATAAGCGTCGTTTTCGTGCCGCACGGGCACTGCGCGCATCTGTTTCGTCGTCAATTTCCCCCACAATTTCTTCCAATAAATCTTCCATTGTCACAATACCGATAATTTCTTTTGGAGAGTTGGCGCGATGAACGGCATATAAATGCGCTCGCTCTCGTTTCATCGCACGAAAGACGCGATCAATGTTTCGATCTTCCGGCACTGAATGAAGCGGTACAACAAACTCCTTCACCGGACGGGAGCGTTCATCACTTTTCAATGCCCGCAACAATGCATTAACATGAATATATCCGACAATATTATCCTCATCTCCAACATAGACCGGATACCGTGAGTGCGCATCTTGACCGACAAAATATGCAATTTGCTCCACCGGCACCGTTCCATTGAGTGCCACCACCTTATATCGCGGTGTCATTACTTGACGAACAGGAATATTGTCAAAACGAAAAACATTCTCAATCATCTCGCGCTCCCGATAATCCATTTCCCCGTGTTCCACACTCATTCGCGCCATCATGCGTACTTCCGATTCCGTTACGCCGCGTGATGTGCCGCCGACCCGACGCTGCAACATCGCACTAAACGCTGTCAGTGCTCGTACCGCCGGAAACAGCACAATCCGCAATACCGCCAACACCGGTGCGGCAAATAACGCAATTCGCTCATTATTACTATACGCCAACGACTTCGGAACAATCTCTCCACATACAAGAATAAACAACGTTGTTACTCCCGTTGCCGCCGCCAATGCCGCATCCCCAAACATTCGCGCCGCCACCACCGTCGCATACGATGCGGTAAAAATATTAACAATATTGTTTCCGATTAAAATTGTCGTCAATAATTCCTCCGGCGTACGTTTAAGCGACCATAGCAATCGGGCGCTGCGAGATGCCCCCGGTCGCTGCGCCGCCAATCGTGCTTGCGCATCCGGCAATGAAAAAAATGCCGTTTCCGCTCCCGAAAAAAACCCGGAAAGCGCAATCAGAATCATAAAAATCACCACGTCTATCATAGACCGTCAGTATACCATATCTATCGACGCAACCAGAATGTAATTGCGGTGCCACGTCGTCCGGCACGTCCGGTACGTCCGATTCGGTGTACGTAATCATCATACAACAATGGCGGCATTGCGTTAATGACATGTGATACATCCGGAATATCCACCCCGCGCGCCGCCACATCCGTTGCAACCACTGCTGTGACTTCCCGATTGCGCAGCTTCTGAATCGCTCGCAATCGCGCCGCCCGCGTCATGTCACCGTGTAACGCCGCAACAGCAAATCCGCGCGCCTTCAACTCCGCATATAACTGTGCAGCATCTCGCTTGGTATTAACAAACACCAATGCCCGCGTTACCGCCGGATCAATCAATACATCATGTAATTTCTCATGCATCTCCTCCTGAGAATGTACATATACCAATGATTGATCCACCGTTGCCGCCGTCGGACGCGGAGTAATGGCAACGGTAACGGGATTGTGCAGCAATGTCCGCACCCGGGATCGCATATCCTTTTTAAGGGTGGCGGAAAATGTTACCACCTGCCGACGCGCCGCCACTTGTGATAACAAAAAACGCACCTCATGCAAAAAGCCCGCATCCGCCAACCGATCAATTTCATCAATCACCACCGTCCGGATAGCGCTGAAATCATAAGCATCCCGCTCCACCATATCATGTAACCGACCCGGTGTGGCGATAATACACTGCGGCATGGTTTGCAAATCACGTAGTTGCCGATCTACATTCCCCCCGCCAACCACCGTTACACATCGCAACGGCGTGTCTCCCGCCAGTGCCGTAAACATTTCCGCCACTTGCGCCGCCAATTCTCGTGTCGGAACGATAACGACAAACGGACGTGGACGAGACGATCGCATACTGCGCGTCATTAACGGCAACAAATATGCCGCCGTCTTCCCCGTCCCGGTCTGTGAGAGCGCAATAACATCTCTTCCGTGCAATATCGGAGGAATTGCCGCCGCTTGAATTGCCGTCGGCGTAACAATTCCCACCGACTCTGCCGACGCAATCAATGTCCGATTAATTCCAAGTTGCGTAAACGATACCGTCGCCTCTTGCTGTGCAATCATGCGCGGATCGTGGGACTTCACACAATCTTCCGGCCGCAATACACCGTTCTTTTGTCGCTTCCGTCGTGTTGTATGCAAACGATTTTTCCGCCCAAAACTATTAACGGAACCTCCTCGCACCGCCTCATGCACTTTTTTCGCGTTCCGCGCACCCCAAATTTTCCCGGAAACGTTCCGAATACTCTTCCTCATGTCTATCCATTAATTTTTATTATAATCGCACATATTATACTTACTGTCAAATTCTATTCACTGTTTATATCATTGTATGGTATACTGTATATGAGTACTCCGTACTCACCTTAAAAAAATAAACACTACTTCTATGCGTACTCTCATTCGTACGCGCGTCATGGTTGCATTACTTTCCGTGATGTGTGCATTGACAGCGGCCGGTACGGCGCACGCCGGCATTTCCGGCACCAATGCCAAACACGTGGATGTAACCGTCAAAACAAAACAAGGCGGTACATGGTTTACCGCGCGCGCAACGACGACTGATCAAGATGGCGTCGTAACGCTAAAGAATGCCCTTCCGGGTAAGTACCGGTTCTTTATTGACTCCGACGATCGCCGTGATAGTCAAACACTGGCGCTGCAAGTTCGTCTATTGGATGAGCGCGGACGACGCTTTACCGATCGCGCTGATGTTGCGGTCAGTGTCTATACGGAAGACGGAACGGAGGTTGTTGTCGGAACATATCGAACAGACCGTCACGGGTGGCTGGATCTCGTCGGTATTACGCACGGAACAACATATAAGTTGGACGTCAAAGATACCGCTCATTTGAAAAAGAAAAAGAATAAACCGCGAGTTCGCGTCAAAGCAAAAATTGACGACAGCAAGTGGTTCCCCGCCGTATATAAACGGTTGCGCACCGATGGCACATTGCGAGTTCGTGATGTCCTTCCCGGCTCGTATAAGTTTTCATATAAACGCGGTGACGCGCAAGAAGACCAACCATTTACGCTTCACATGCGCTTACGTACGGAAGACGGAAAAACCGCCAAACGAAAAAAGGTTACCGTTTATGCATATCCGTTTGGTATCAAGCGAAAGATTGGAACATTTAAGACAACACGGACCGGCGATCTTGTCCTCCCGGGCGTACGCACCGGCATGAAGTATAAGATTCGTGTTAAGGACTAAGAGAACTGAAATCGGATAGTAAAAACACCGCACTCACAGCGGTGTTTTTATATTTATGCACGGGATGAGGGAGTTGAACCCCCACTGGCGGTTTTGGAGACCGCTGTTCTACCATTAAACTAATCCCGCAGCAGTGGCTGAGCCAACACGCGGGATTGAACCGCGGACCTCATCCTTACCATGGATGCGCTCTACCGACTGAGCTATGTTGGCAGGGTGTGGGCCGGGACGGATTCGAACCGCCGTAGACCAAAGGTCGTCAGATTTACAGTCTGATGCATTTGACCACTCTGCCACCGACCCATTTGTGGAGATGGTTCCATCTCCCATGAGCCACCTGTCGGACTCGAACCGACGACCGACGGTTTACAAAACCGCTGCTCTACCAACTGAGCTAAGGTGGCAACATTGCCCATTGTAACAAACTTCGTCTTGATATGCAACACCCCCTTAATCCGAGTCTTCGGATATAGACGTATCGGATGCGGCAATCAATTTCTTCAGCTTGTTTCGCTGCTCTACCGCCCGAAGATTTTTCGGATCCAGTACCATTACCTGATGAAAGCACTCTTCCGCATCATTGAGATTTCCTTGTACCATATAGAGTTGTCCAAGCAAATCGTATGCCTCAACATCACGCGGATCTTCCGCAATTCGCTTGATAAGCACTTTCTCACGCTCCACGATCCCATGCGTATCATCCATCTTCCGCTGTGCTCGTTCCGCAAATGAATCTTCCGCCACCGGCGCATCATCAGCGGCACGATGTCGTGGACGCAAAAGCGCAATGGCAATCGCACCGCTGACAATGGCAATAAGAGGCGGAAGAACAATATGGTACGGCGTAATGGGATCAAACATGGGAATACGAGCGCATTAAAGAGCGTAGCGAATAAAGCGAGCAACGACAATCTTCTCACCGATCTTTGCTACCGCCGCGGTAATAACATCTTGAACCGTTCGCTCGGGATCCTTAACGAATGATTGACTGAGTAATGCATTCTCTTCACGAAACTTCTTCTCTTTTCCTTCCAATATTTTCTCCATGATATCTTCACTTTTTCCCTCGGCGACAAGTTGTTCTTTCCAAATACTACGCTCTCGCTCTACCAGCTCATCTTCCACATCTTCCGGCGCGATAACGCGCGGATCACTTGCCACAACATGCATCGCCAAATCCTTTGCCAACGCTTGAAACTCCTCGTTTCGCGCAACAAAATCCGTCTCACACTGCAACATCACCATTGCCGCCATTTTCCCATTGGCATGAACATAGACGCCAATATATCCCTCGGATGTCTCGCGATCCGCTTTTTTCAACGCTTTCGCTTGTCCACGTTTACGCAAGATATCTCGCGCGGCATCCATATCGCCGCCCGCCTCTTCCAATGCCGTCTTTACATCCACAACTCCCGCACCGGTTTCTTCACGCAGTGTTTTAATATCTTCCAACATATTTCTTCTCGTTATTTTTTATTACTCTTCGCATCAGATGATGCAGCACTCGCCGTCTTTGCCGTCCGCTTCGTCTTTTTCTTCGAAGCACCATCTTTTGAGCCGCGAGTCACAGACTTGGAATTCTTTGACGTTTTCGGCGGTGCCGCGACCACACCATCCAACGCCTTTAACAATAGACCCAAAATTGTCTTTACTGATGAAATTGCATCATCATTTGCCGGAATCGGATAGTCTACCATTGAGACATCAATATTTGTGTCGGCAATCGCAACAACGGGAATTCCTTGCTTGCGCGCCTCATTCACCGCCAATGCGTCCGCTTTAACATCCAGTACCACTATTGCTCCCGGCAGTGTATCCATTTTTTTCAATCCGCCCATCTTACGATTGAGCTTCGCAATTTCCTCTCGCTTCCGCAACTGCTCCAACTTGGTGTACTTCAGGAATACTCCCTTTTCCATATCCTCCTCCATTTTCAGCAGCGCTTTCACGCGAGAGCGAATCTGCGGAAAGTTTGTAAACGTTCCCCCAATCCAGCGCTCAATCACATACGGCTCGTCAGCACGGTTCGCCGCACTTTTAAGCAAGTCCAGCATCTGCTTCTTTGTCGTAACAAAGAGAATATGCTTTCCGCTTTTTCGTACAGACGTCAGAAACTCCGCCGCCGATCGAATACCGCGTTGCGTCTTTTCAAGATCAATAATCGTTACCCCGCCGCGAACGGTAAAAATGTACGGTATCATCCGCGGATGACGACGAGATTTCTGGTGTCCGAAATGCGCTCCGGCCTTCAACAGCGCTTCCAAATCGTCCGTATATGACGATAGATCCGCCGTTGCGAAAAAATCCGTAATATCAACGGATTGCTGTGGCGATGGTGTCGCCGTGTGTTCATCACTCATAGGAATGGTCCTTTATAACCACTGTATACGCGCAATGACGGTGCGCAATCGCACAGGACCGCATCGCACATTTGTTCATACAGTGAAAGATCTTACAATGAAAGTATAGACAACTTCCCCCCTCTTGTCAATTTATCTACGCCATGGTATAGTGTGTACATCAGCGCAAAATTGCGCTTTTTTCACTGTAAATATTTCCCGATTATGAAGAACGATATCCATCCGGAATCTCGCGCAGTTGTATTCCATGACTTGGCGAGTGACCACTACATCATTGCGCGCAGCACCGTTGAAACGGATGAAACGGTGGACATTGACGGGACGACATACCCGATTGTTCATATTGAGGTATCCAGCGCTTCACATCCGTTCTACACAGGTAAACGCACGGTAGTAGACTCCACCGGTCGCGTAGATCGCTTTAAGCGATTGGCGAAGCGAGCGGAAGACGCGGCAAAGCGAGCATCTGCAAAAAAGGCATCCGACACAAAAGATTCATCGGATACTGTTGAAAAGAAGACACTGTCGGACCTTGCAGAAATTGCACAATAACAAAAACCGCCCCGGAGGGCGGTTTTTTTATTGTGTGCAACGTCGGTTCCATGGAGCATATCCAAGCAGCTTCATCATTAGGCAGTTGCCGCTAGCACCCCCGTAAAGTAATCCGCCACCCACAAACCAAACGATAAAAACAAATGCCGGGTGAAGGGCGATACTCAGGAAGAGGCCCATAAGAATCAACGCACCCGCCACAATCATCACCTGACGAACTAAGGAAATCGGCGGACCCGCACCGTCACTCTTACACACTGTCGGCAACCCTTCCGCATGCCACTGTGCGATACCGCCCTGAACATTATAAACAGTCTTTACGCCGGCGTCTTCCAAGATTTTACATGCCATCGCGCTACGATTACCACTTGCACAATGCACATACACTTCACGATGTTTTTTGAGATCGTCTATATGCTCTCCCAACTCTTCCAATGGAATATTGACAACGCCGGGAATGCGTAAGTCCTTATGTTCTCCACCGGTACGAACATCAATACAAAGAATATCCGGTGATGGATGCTTGACCTTTTTATAAAACTCTTGAGGAGAAATTGTGTTCATAGTTTTATGATTATATATGTTTTCTTATAGTATATCACGTCTATGACACAATACGCGGCAACGTCTTCCCTTGTGCATCAAATCTCTCCCGCTGCTTTACCAGCATAGAAAATACCGGATAAAGCTCCGGTTGTGTTACAAACCGCATGGGCGCCAATGTTACGGCCCCTCGTGTCTTCTCATGAGTATAAAGATCGTGTATTGTCGTCCCCTCCGGAATATCACGTATACCTTCGGAAACATATCGCTCTAATAATTCCGCACTCTCTTCTATGTCGTATCTCACCCACTTTGCACTCTTGGGAATCTCTCCCTGCTTTTTAGCATCCCGAGCCATCCGCAACAACAGCCTGGAAAACTCATTCCGTACACCCAGTGCACAAATTTGTCCGGCTCGTATCAGAGCATGCCCGTTCGGTGTAAATACGGTACGCAGAGCGATAAAGGATTTTTCACCATGCCCTTTGATAAAGCCAATCGGCATGTTATCGGCGTAGACTATTACGCCATTAACCAGCAATCGTGATTTAAAAAACGACTCGGTTCGTGAAGCTAATATAGACTCCGCTATCGTACCTTCTGCCTGTCTACAGTATTCTACATGCACGACACCAAATGATATAACTCCCCAATATAATACGGGATCCTCTTCTTCCAAATCACTAATATTAAACAAACCCTGTACCGGCATTTGAACCGCCGTACGCTCTAAATCCACGTCTTGTGCATCCTCAAAGCGATCCCCGACACGAATCGTCCGCATCCGTGCTCGAGAAAGGTTCATTCCCGTGAGATACGTATTTCCAAAATATGCACCATCCAAAACGGCATCATGGACATTGATAATAAACGGCGCATCGCGATCCGACGTTTCTGAAAAATCAAGGTATGACAATAACCGGACACCGCATCGCTGTATCAATATATTTAGTGTCTGCTCATCCAGTGGTGTTATCCGCCGCTCACTCGCCGGCGCCTGCCGGACATCTCCCGTTTCTATCACTCGCGCGATCAATGAAATCACTTTCGCCATCATATTTTGACCGTCACGAATACCGTCGGCAGCGATCTGTCCACCTCCGTCCGTATTTAACATGATTGCTTCCATGCGGGCCAATATCTTGGCACGCTCCGCATCGGTTACTGTTTCATCGTTGGCAAGTATACGTCGCGCATGCGCAACAAGAGCATGCGCAATATCTTTAGAAGAAGGAGTATCCTGCTCCGCCTCGGAAATACCGGATTGCACATGAAGACATAATTCCCGTAATGGTGCATCATCTGTGGGAACTTCCGGAGATGTTTTCCGAAATACATCAAATATTCTCATCAAAATATATTTACCAAATACTGATACGCTCCCGAGGCGAGCGGTACATGGTGTCTGTCGGTGTCACATGAAATGCATCATACCATGCATCAATCTGTGTTACCGGTCCATTAACACGAAATCGTGCCGGCGCATGCGGATCCGTTACAACAATCTGACGGAGATACTCCTCTCGTATATTTGTCGCCTCTGTCAGTGCATACGCCAAGAAAAATCGCTGCGCTCGCGTGAACCCGTCCGGTCCCCGTTTGTCCATTGCCACTCCCGTCCGACACAGCGCATCATATGCCACCGCCAATCCGCCAAGATCCGCAATATTTTCTCCCACTGTTAACGCACCGTTGACAAATAATCCCGGCAATGCTTCATATGCGTCAAACTGCGCAATTACCCGTTTCGTCAATGCGCGAAATCGCGCCCGATCCCGAGCGGTCCACCAATTATTCAAATTTCCGCGCGCATCACACTGTGATCCCTGATCATCAAATGCGTGAGAAATCTCATGAGCAATAATGGTTCCAATTCCGCCATAGTTGATTGCCACATCCGCATCTTCATGAAAAAACGGCCACTGTAAAATTCCCGCGGGAAATACAATCGTATTGTCTGACGGATGATAGTACGCGTTTACCGTCGGCGCCGTCATTTCCCACCGAGTGCGGTCCGTCGGCGCTCCGATTCGCTCCATATCTCGTGCGTGATGCCATTGATGAGCACGAATCATATTACCGAAAAAATCGGATGGATCAATCACCAATGTATCATATGTTTTGGGCGTCTCCGGATACCCGATTTTTACCGTGATGGCGGAAAGTTTTCGGAGTGCTCGACGCTTTGTCTTCACCTCCATCCACGGCAACTCCCGAATTCGCTCACCGAATGTTGAAAGAATCTGTTGTACCATTGCTTCCGCCCGCCGCTTTGCGCGAGAAGAAAAATGCTCTGCGCACCACATCGCTCCCAACGCTTCACCCACCGCTGCATCCGTCGCCGACACCACTCGCTTCCAGCGCTCTCTCATTACCGGCGTACCGGACAATACTGTTCCGAAAAATGCAAAATGCGTCCGTGCAATATCCTCGCTCAGATAGGGCGCAACCGTTACGATCGTGCGCCATGCCAAATACCGTTTCCGTTGTCGCAACGAGGTTTTCGCACAGAGCGCTGAGAATGCACGCATGTACTCCGGTTGTCCCACAATAACCGTACGGGGCGGTGTCACCCCCTGTGCACGAAAGTACGTAACAAAATCAAATGACGGCACTATCCGACGCAACTGCGCTACCGTCATTTTATTATATTGCTTATGCACATCTCGTAAGGCGGCGCGCTCTCGCGAATGTATTGCCAGTGTACGTTCCGTCTGCAATACATCACGTAAAAATGCCGGTTGTTTTGTCCGTGGAACATACGTTCCCATGTGCGTAAACAACTCCCGATATGCCCGACGTACTTGCGTATACGCCGCCGCCCGTGAACAATAATACGTTCGCTCCGGCAATGTCAATCCTCCTTGATACAGATACAGTGCCATTACATCGGTACGTTTTTCATCGGGTTCTACAAACGGTGTAAAAAACGCACGTACTCCCATGGCGTGACATTCCGCCACCGCTCGTGCAAATTCTTCCTCGGTTGTTATCGCATCAATACGCTCCAATAACGCATCCAGCGGTGCACTCCCACGCCGATTTCGTGATGGGTGTAATCCGCTTTTGTATAAATCCACCACTTTCTGTTGCTCGGGTGTGCGACGAGGCGCGGCGGCGGCACGCAAGATAACGGCACGCATCGTTTTCTCCACCTCCACCCGCAATGCATGAAATGAACTCCATACCGGATACGCATCCGGAATTGGGTTTCGTGATTGCCATCCACCAACGGCATACTGATAGAAATCCTCCCCCGGTGCCGTTTGCGGATCAATTGTTGTCGTATCGCAATAGCGTGTGTGTGCCATAGTTATTGTTTTACGTGAACACCCTCTTCCGTTTCCACCGCCTCCATAATTGCCTCCATCATCGCATCAACATCCGTACCGGACAGTGTCCGATCCGGCGCACGAAATGTTAAGCGAAACGCCAGAGATCGTGTACCGTTATCGTCCGTATATGAGTCAAACAATGCAACATCCTCCAACAACTCTCCCCCGGCTTCTCGTATACGCCGCTCTATATCCGCAACATGAGTACGCGCTCCCACCGTCATGGAAATATCTCGCCAAACCGCCGGAAATGTTGGTAACGGAACAAATGTTGGTTGTGATGCTGTGGATAATGTGCGAACCGACGCCAAATCAAATTCCATTACCGCCACTCGCGCCGTTTTCACACCACACTGACGAGCGCAACTCCGCGTCATTTCACCAATTATTCCGATACATTCTCCTTCCGATGAACGTATTATCGCTCGTCGCGATGGATGCAAGTCCACCGAATCATAACCCTCCGTTTCCATTGCGTCATCAAATGTCACACCCGATATTCCCATTGTGGTAACATATGCTTCCACCATCCCTTTCAGAATAAAGAACGGTGTTCCATCCGTTGCCTTCAACGCTACGGCTGCTGCCAGCACATCATACTCCATCGGAAGTCCCGTCTCTATTTTGGATGGTATAAATGTTCGCCCGATTTCAAAAATGCGTACATCATCACTATGTGTAAGATTTCGTGCCACTGCACGAGTAAGAGAGTGTACCAGTGTGCGCCGCAAATGAGTAAGTGATTGCGACAACGGGTTCTGTATCGTAACATGATGCGTTACATCCAACCCAATGGACCGAGCATCATCCGCACTATAAAATGCATAGGTTCGCACTTCGTCATATCCGCCACCAACCCAAATCTCCCGTGTCCTGTGTTCAATATTGCGCGCCTCATTTCTGGGAGGAGCGACAACATCTGAACATAGTGCTTGCGGTGGAATACGATCATATCCATACAAACGCCCCACTTCCTCGGCAATATCCGCCATTGTATGCACATCGGCACGCCATGTCGGTACTGTACACCGCACTGTTTTTCCATCATTCCGGGCATCAATTCCCACTCGTGCAAGAAGAGAAACAATCTCTTCACCGGATACCGATATACCCAACAACCGAGAAATCTCTACCGGAGATACCGTAAGGTCTCGCGGAACACATGATTGTGTCCGATGCTCTCCCCGTGCCCGACATGTTCCACCGCACGTCGCCAATATTTCCGCTTCCAATATGGTACGAACACGCTCCACACCACACGCATCCGGATCTCGCTCAAAACGAAATGCCGCATCCGATGATATTCCGTGCCGTACTCGTGTCGCACGAATACGTACCGGATCAAAATGTGCCACTTCCACAATAATTCGCGTTGTATTCTCTGACACCGCACTGGAAGCGCCGCCCATCACACCCGCCAACGCCAGTACCGATGTATCGTCCGCAATCACCATATCATCCGCGGAGAGTGTTATCTCTCGTCCATCCAACAGTGTAATCGTCTCCCCTTCTTGTGCATTGCGGACTGTCAATGTCCCATGAACCGTATCCGCATCAAATATATGACTGGGTTGTCCGGTACGCAGCATAATTTCATTACTGATATCCACCAGCGCATTAATACTGCGCAACCCGCACGTCCGCAATCGCGCCACTCGCTCTCGTGAGCTTGCCACCGTATTATCCACTCCGTCTATGTACGTTGCACTATAGGTATCACATCCCGATGTCTGCACCGCCACCGGCACTGTCGTATCACATGGTACTGCCGACGGCGTATCAATGGTTATCGTCTGTCCATCCAGTGCTGCAATTTCTCGCGCAACTCCCTCATGAGAAAGACAGTCATGTGCCCGATTGGGAAGAATATCAATTTCCATCGCCGTATCATCCAGCCCCATGTATTGTGCAAATGGCACTCCAACAGGCGCATCATCGGGCAATACCATAATTCCCTCGTGATCCTCACCCAATCCCAACTCATCTTCGGCACAAATCATTCCGTTGCTTTCCACCCCGCGAATCACACTCTTTGTGATTGCAAATCCCGCTCCGTCCGGTGTGGGAAGCACCGCGCCCGGTAACGCCACCGCCACCATCTGCCCTTCGGCAAGGTTCGGCGCCCCGCAAACAATCTGACGCTCCGTTTCTTCTCCCACATCAACAGATGCTACGCGCAACCGGTCCGCATCCGGATGAGGACGGACATGACGAACACGTCCCACCACGACCTGTTCCAATCCCGCATCCAGCGGTACCACTTCTTCCACCTCAAAGGCGGTTTGTGTTAGCGCATCCGCAATCTCTCGTACCGAGCGTTTTGTTCCACTCAACGCCACCAACCATGCGTAACTAAATCTCATAACACAACATTTAACACCGGCTCACCATATTATACCCATATGATGTCATTGTACCATTCTCTACATAAAAAGAGAAATTATTACACCGATACTGCAGATTATCAAATATATCAATTACATTAACTGATCACATCACTAAAACTGCGCACTGACACGGGTGTCGCCGCTAATATTACAAACAAACTTCTACCCCCACTGCATCATGATCGGTAAATGATACCGGCACCACCCCGGCGGTTAAATTTCCTGGAGGTAAATTTTCTGAAGGTAAATTTTCTGAAGGCACAAATACGAAAATATGGTCCAATTTCATTCCCACCAACCCACCAGCAGCACGAAGGGTTGGTGTATGGGATACATCTGACGGTGTGAATCCAGCTTGTTTAGCAATCTTTTCCAAATGTTTATTTTCATGTATATCGGTGCGCAGTATTGCGCCAGCTGCCGTTACCGGCGGATGCACCGGCATTCCAAGAATTTTCCGGTGTGTTGTATCTACGCCATAAGAGTTACAATCTCCGGCAAGAATTGCTATACCATCTGGTTCACTTAACTCTTTTAGATGCGTAAGTGATGCACGAATATTTTTTGCACGCTCCACTTGCAGCGACGGTGGAGACATATATATATTACCAACAGTAATAACTCGCTCTCCATCTGTTCCTTGTACCGTAATACGCGCATGAAATGTCCCGAACGCATGGCGCAACGCCTCATTTTTATGTGTTGGTCCATAGTTTATATCCCAGTCCGTCGCCTCATGCTGCGGATTGCCGGACTCATACCCTTTTCCGTCCCGTCGTCGTCGCATATTTTGGTAGTGTTTTGTCATAAAAAACTCCGGCGATGGCACGGTATATCCCTCCAATGCGCGTGTATTCAGCAATGTTACAAGGGAAGCAATATGCCCCGGCTCATCACCGTTAATACCAACAACATTGGCATAGTATGCAAAGCCATTTTCATGAAAGTGACGCCCTAATACACGCAAACGATAAATCGGAACATCTTGTAAGCAGATTAATGTTTGACGCTGACCAACTTCACTCTGTAAAAAATCTAAAAATACCTGCTCATTTTTTAAGAGATTCTCCTTTGAACGGTAATCACGATCTTGGCGCGTCCCCCCAAATGCATTAACGTTAACGGTTAATACTGTAATTTTTGTAAGGTCACTACAGGACTTTTCCGGCCGCTCCGTGCCGGTTTCTCTATGTCCGGAAAGTGTCGGAGCGGTAAGCGGATCACCGGAATCCAACACCGTTGCATCCACAGGTGATAGTTGTATACACTCTCCGGGATGCCTATTTTGATTCTCAATCCAGTTCAAAATTTCAGCACTGACACCTTCAAAGCTCTTGAGACGAATATTGGACTCTGTTTCCGCATCATTTGGGCGGTGCGGAGCAAATGGGTTATCAGGATTTTTCATACAGTATATTTTTATAAATGATTACTAAAACTGCGCACTGACACGGGTGTCGCCGCTATGAAAATGACGAATATCATCAATGCCATACTTCATCATCGCCAGTCGCTCTATACCAAATCCCCATGCAAATCCCGTGTATGCATCTCGCTCATAGCCGGCAGCGACAAAGACGTTCTGATGCACCATACCGGCACCCCCCACTTCCAACCAGCCGTTTCCCTTGCACGCACTACACGCACGCTCCGCACCATCCTGCATCTGTCGTCCGCTACCGCCACATTTGGTACAACTGATATCAAATTCAAATCCCGGCTCCACAAATGGAAAGTAACTGGGACGTAACCGTACATCAATATCCTGCCCGAAAAACGCTGCGAAGAATCGCCGAGCGATATCCAAGAAGTTTGCCACACTTACACCATCACCCACCACCAGCGCTTCAAACTGATGAAATGTATGTTCATGGGTGGAATCGGTCGCCTCGTTACGGAAGACGCGTCCGGGGATAATAATGCGAAATGGCGGAGTATGCGACTGCATGTATCGCACTTGCACACTGGATGTATGCGTACGCAACACATGACGCGGCGCACCATCGGGAGTTGCAACAAAAAATGTATCTTGCATATCCCGTGCGGGATGATCTTTCGGAACATTCACCGCATCAAAATTATACGCCTCCGTTTCCACTTCGGGACCGTCGGCGATTTCAAATCCCATTGCAGTAAAAATTTCCTCAATATCCCGCTGGACACGAGAAAGTATATGCCAGTGTCCGCGTCGCACCGGAATACCCGGTGCGGTAACATCAATCCACTCATTGCGGGCAATATGTTCCCGTTCCACTCGCTCTTGCGCCGTCGTTATCGCCGCGAGAACTTCCGAGCGTATACGCTGTACAACCGGACCCAATACACGCTTCTCCTCTGCGGAAACATCTTTTAACTGTCGTCCCAAGGCACTCACCGTTCCCTTCTTTCCCAAAAAGCGAACACGAAGCGCCTCAATATCTTCCGGTGTTTGCGCCGCCGCAATATCGCGCAGCGCCTCTTGACGAAGGTGTTCGATTGCCGTGCTGTCCATAACTCGTTTATTCACTACTGAGAGGTCGTTGACTCTGTTTCCATGCCTCAATCCCGCCACGCAACTCCACCACATCGGTAAAGCCCATTTCTCGCATTATGGAAAGAGTGCGAGCGCTGCGATTACCACTGCGGCAGTATATTGCATAAGGCCGATTCCGTGGCAATAACGTATTGAGAGCGGCACGAAAATCCGCCGCATAAAAATCAATATTTCTTGTATTGTTTCCAATATGCCCCTGTGCGTACTCCTGTGGCGTACGAACATCCAACACGACAACATCATCACGTTCAATATGCCGAGCAAACTCTTCCACGCCAACGGTTATTAACCGTGGCGCTTCGTCCTGCGCCGGATCATTATTACGCATCATCAATACCGTGCCCACTATTCCGATAAGAACGATACCTGCAATAAGAATATTGTTTTTTTTCATAGAAGAATGTATTAATTTTTTACCGAATCAATTACTCCGCCGGTGAATCACTACTCGGCATCGTCTCTGCATGGTCCGCCACCCCGGAATGAAACGCATTGCTACACCCGCTGATGAGCAATGTTATGAGCACGATACCGACAATGACCATTCTTTGTTGGTATGACATAGAGATTGCAATTGTTCTCTTTTATCATACCATACCACATATTATTTACCAGAGGACATACTGCGAGCAAGCGATGCCTCCCACAGTGGATACATGGGGTCGCGACGAGACGGAACACGCGTTGTTAGTGGAGAAGAGATATCGACGTAATGTAAGATTGTATGAAAAACAATATGCGGAGCGGGAGCTGATTTCTTCTTCTTTTTCTTCTTCTTTTTTACTCGCGCGCCCTCCACGACCGGCATTGTCATAACACGACCATTCAACATCGGTATGGATGTACGCACCACATCATAGGAAGCAAACACTTCTCGTGCCGCCTCCGGTGGCGGAACATGTCCGCTTCGCTGCATAAACGCCCGCCAAATTGGTGCGGCGACCACACCGCCGGACGCTCCGGGACGCAACGGACGATTGTTATTGTTTCCCACCCACACAGCTGTTACCAATGTAGGCGTATATCCTACCGTCCAGGCATCCCGATACAGCTGTGTCGTACCGGTTTTTGCCGCCGTTCCGGGGAGATTGAGCGCGCTGTTTCGTCCGAACGCACGCGCCCGTGCAGTATTATCCGACAGGATACTGTTAATCTTTCGTGCCGTTTGTTCACTTAGTACACGATGAGGAGTAATTTCGCGAGAGGCATCATAAAGCACTGTTCCGTCTGCATCGGTAATACGGTTGATCATATGTGGAGCGGCAAACATTCCATCCTGCGCAAACGCACCATATGCACCGGCAAGCTCCACTCCTTTCACCTCCGCACCTCCCAACACCAATGCCAATCCATACCGTGAACGCTGTGTCAATGTACTGATTCCCATTCGTTCCGCCAAATCAATCGTGCGATCAATTCCGGCAAGGTACAATACTTTCACTGCCGGAACATTTAGTGATTGTGCCAATGCATGACGAAGAGAAACCAGTCCGTAAAATCGTCCCGTGTAGTTACGCGGCATGTACCGTCTCCCGCTGCCATCCGGACCGAAATCCGTCAACACATCCCAGACTACCGTTTCGGGTTGATATCCTCGCTCAAAAGCGGCAGCATAGGCAAACGGCTTAAATGCACTTCCCGGCTGTCGCAATCGCAGTAACACGTTTACTTGCCCGTCAATCTCTGTTGAGTCAAAATCCCGACTTCCGAGCATTGCAAGAACCGCCCCCGTTCGCGGATCTATACTTACCAATGCCGCATTACTTCCGCCATGTCGTAAGATATGAGGAGTATACTGCGTCAATACGTCCTCCGCCGCCTGTTGAAGAGTCATATCCAGTGTTGTATACACACGCAATCCTCCCCGCTGCACCATCGTACGTCCATAGCGTTGCTCCAACTCCTCAACCACCGCAAACACCATATGCGGCGCACGAATCGGTGTTCGCAACGGAACAATACGTTGTAGCGTATCGGCTTCCAATGCCGCATCAATTTCATCACTGTGCGCCAACCCCAATTCTCGCATGCGCTCCAAAATCATTTTCTGTCGTGCAACAAGTCTGTTGGTATGTGTACCATACGGTGAAAATGTTGTGGGCGCCTTAGGCAACGCCGCCAATAATGCCGCCTCATCCAACGTCACCTCTGATGCTCGTTTTCCAAAATATACCTCCGCCGCCGCCTCAATACCATACGCATTGGCGCCGTACGGAATAACATTCAAATACATATCCAGAATCTCCTCCTTGGTAAATGCTCGCTCAATCTTTATCGCCATCACCGCCTCTCTCACCTTTCGCTGCAATGTTTTTTCCCGGGTGAAAAAGACATTACGCGCCAGTTGTTGCGTAATGGTGCTACCACCCTGTGCCAGTGTTCCGCGCAGCAAATTCTCCTTAATGGCACGAGCGATACTGAACGGATCAATTCCAATATGTGTATAAAACGCATCGTCTTCCGCCGCAATGGTGGCATTCCGAACATTATCGGGAATATCATCATGAGAAACTCGTTTCCGATTTTCTTCTCCATGAATTTCATACAGTACAGTCTCACCGGTGGAATCATACAGGATTGTTGTTTGTGCCAAACGCCGAGTATCACGCATCTCCTCCGGTGAAGGAATGGTAAACCATACATAGAGGAAAATAATTATCAATGCAATGACTACAAGAATTGCAAAATCCAACAACGCCCCAAAAAATGCACGAATAATGCGTCCTGTCCACTGCAATGTTGCCGCATACCATCGACGAGAAGATGATGTTTTCTTCTTAGTGAGAACGGGGCTATCGGTATCGGTTTGATGTTTGGAAGTCGCATCGGGAATATCCTCATCACGCCGTGTAGGAATAGTATTTTGGTCAGATGTATCATCGTGTTGCGAACCAACGGTATGATGATGTTTTTCTTTGGAGTTGAGACGTGATGATACTCTCGTCTTCTCCGTACGTGTCATATTTCGGTTTCGCTCTTTCCATTTGCGAAATGTCTTTATACCCGATATCCTCCGATGCACACTATTTACCGCACCGGATTGTACACGCCCAATATATTTTTTCACTAACCGTAAGACCCCTCCTCCATGACGAACCGTGTTTCGAATACGTGTCGCGATACCACGGATTACCGCCACCATTCGGAAACGCAAACGCAGCGCTCGTATGTGTCGCCGAACAATGAAAAACAGCCCGCGCCGCGTCCGAACACGCACTGTCTTTCCATTTACGGTCTTTGTGTAATACACGATCCGATCAGATCGTCTCTTCCGCCGCGCCATACCGCTACCCTCTTCTTAATAAATAAGACCATATATTTTAACACTTCGCAAGAAAATGTCAACTCACTATAATTGTATGGTATGATAGACGCATGAACGCTCTGATAGACATTACGCTATTTCTTGCAGCAATGGCATGGTTGATTGTACTGCCGGGTATGGCGGTGCTGCGTGCGATATTTCCATGGGAGCGAAATCCCGTTCGCCATCTTGCCTATGCGATTGTAGTGGGAATTGCACTGCTGGATGCATTGATGATTATTGCACAGACGGTGCTAAAATTGCCACTCTCTCCGTCCGTTGTCGCCACCATACCGATAATACCCCTGGTCGTAGCGGCAATAATACGCCGACGCTCCGCTGAGACTGCCGCAACACTGTCCGCACCTCATCGCCGCATCGCTGTTGCCGCTATCGGTTTGTTTGCTCTTGTAGTGGCAATAAAGACACCGTTCGTGGCTCGTACCGCCTTTCCCACCGCTACGGATATGGGACATCATCTCTATTGGGTTAATGCCATTGTAACGACACAGAGCATTGTTCCCTATACCAAACGTACACTGATCAATTCGGACGATGGTGTTACTCTCAGCGATCCTCGTCCGATTGCCGACTTTATTATTGGGGAACATTTACCGCTGGCGGCAATCCTCCTTCTTACCGGTGTGGATATTACACATGTTACGCCGGTATTGTTTCTCTTTATATTGGAACTGCTCAGTGTGGTGGCGGTGGCGCTTCTTGCCGCCGATATTGCACGCCATCTCTATACAACACGATACGCCGCAGAGGGCGCGTTTCTCAGTGCGCTGTTTATCGGTGGTGCGATCTATGCCATCAGTGGTGCACAAACAAAGTTTGTCACCGGTGGCGTTATCGGAAATATTTTCGGTATTGTATGTATCCCGCTGATCATGGGGGCATTCTTCCGAGCGCTGACCGAGCAAAATGATCAACGCGGCGGACGCTGGGCGGCACTGGGAATGGCGTTGAGTGTCCTACTTGCATATACACACCATCTTTCCACATTCCTGCTTATATATGCGTTGGCGGGCGTAAGTGCAATGATAGGAGTATTGGCATTGCGGCACCATACCCTCCGCCCTCTTCTCCATACTCTATGGCGACGAGGAACTCACCGCGGCGTGATCGGTGTATTAGTAGCGATAATACTATTGCTGATACTGCATCGTGTCGCCTACCTTTCTCCCGATGTGGTTGCATCCGCTACCGGTGCTCCATCCAAAGCGACACGTACCGGCGTTTCCCTTGTGCAACTATGGGCATCCGTCGGAGCATTGCGTGCCACGCTGGGCGTGTTTGGAGCGGTGGTGGCACTGATCATCGCCGTTCGTCGCCCCTGTGCAACCATTGCCGGTGCGCTGGTGTTCGGATGGGTTGCGATCATGATGGCGGCGGCGCTTATTCCCCAAGCTCTGGGAATTAATATTATTTCCACACGAGTGGCAAACTATGCCACAATACCACTGACCGTGGCGGCGGCGGTGGCATTGACATGGATTGTATATCGTGCGGTCCATCTTCCTCGCTATGCTATTCCGGCGGTAACACTTCTCTTTGCGACACTGGTAATGGACGGTTTTGCGGATAATGCCGCCGCTCTGCGACGAGCAGCCGGCGCAAACGCTCCGGCGGCACTGCAAACATATGCCGCCGCTCGGTACATTGCTCAACATGCGCCGGCACACGCCTGGACACTCAAAGATCACAATTACCTCACCGCCGACACATGGATGAAACTCTTTTTCGTGCGTGATTACAGCTACCCCCTCTCTCGCAGCTACTTCCGTCGCTACCAAAATTCTCCAAATCGGGAACGATGCACACTCTTAATGATTGACAACCCCGATTCCCCGTTTGCCAAAGATTGTTTTCGCGCACTTTCCGTACAATATGTTGTAGTGCATCCGGAACGAGATGCTCGCACATTTGATGCCTTACCGGAATTTCGCCGAATATTTGACAGTGCGACGGCAACCGTATTTGTTCGTATCAATACCTCCCTATGACTCTATCATCCTCCCCCATTTTTTATAGTTCCATCGGAGTGCTTACCGTTGTCATCGCACTGTTTATTGTGACGCAAAGTGTTCAGATACAAACAGATACCGCAGCATACTGGACAATTGAACGTACCGCGCCCGCCGATTCTCATGACTGCACAATTGCCATCACCAATCACACGCCCACGGACCACTTTACACTACGTTATGCCGATACGGAGCGCTCGTTTACAATACCCGCCGGCACTCGTTACGATATCCCCTTGCCATGTTCACCAACTCGGAACACTCTTCGTGTAATACATGATGGTGAAACACGTCAATTAAGTATCTAGCCTATGTCCTCCTCTTCCTCTACTCCCCGCGCACTGTATGTTACACGCCCACTCTGTCCACCCTGGGATGAGGCGAGTAAAAACTTTGCCCATGACTTGGCAAAACATGTTCGTCATGTTCAACCGATTCTCCTAACATACGGAACGCTGGACGACGTTCACTGCCAACAAGAAGCGGTGTATTCCGCCTGCCATTTTGACACACGCCAAAAACTGCGGAGTATTTGGGCACAGTGGAAATTACGAAATACCGCGGAAATTGCACACTATTTCTTCACACCCACACGTACCAATGCCGCTATCGTTCGCGCCATTCTCTCACAGACACGCCGTCGGGTGCGAACGATACAAACCATTGCCACACTGCGGGACGATATTGTGCCAACATCACATCTGCGGCGCCTGCTGTTTGCCGATGCACTGGTAACATACACTCGCTATACGCGAGACATGCTCCGCTCCTTGGGGTTTGACAATGTTACCCATGCCGCTCCGGGAATTGATCTGCAACATTTCCGACCACTTGCACCGGACCCCGCCGTCCGGACACACTTTGATATCCCATCCGATGCGCGCGTCGTTATGTATCCCGGTGAATATGTCCGATTGGGAGCAACGGACATGATTCTGGATGCGATGCGAGCATATTGGCGCAGTGATCACCCCGGTGCACAGAAAACGATTTTGCTATTGGCGCTACGTGTAAAAAACGCCGCCGATGCGGAGAAAAAAGCCGCCATTCACACGGCACTGCAACGGGACGGCCTTGCATCATTCGTTCGCTATACCGATACGTACGCAGATATGCGCGCACTATACAATCTCTCGGATATTGTCTTGTTTCCCGTCCGCACAATGGCGGGAAAATTTGACGTTCCGCTGGCATTGGTGGAAGCCTTTGCTTGTGCCCGCTGTACAATTGTTTCGGATATCCCGCGGTTACGTGAATTCACGCATCCGTCGTTCTCTGCTATTATAGAGAGCGGAGACACTGCAGCGTTAACCGTGGCGATTTCTCAACTGTTGGACAATGATGCCGCACGACACGCAATGGGTCAACGAGCAAAGGAATTTGCACACAACCAATTTGATATTAAACACACAGCACAACACTATGACGAGTTATACGACACGCTACGCGTCCGCTCTGCGTGATATTACCGAACATAAAAAAGAGTTCCGTACCGATGCCATGACCGTTCCGGCAATTTTTCATTGTAGCGATGCTATGATGCCGGGCGATGAAACTCTGCGACAAATTGAAAGTGTGGCATGTAATGATTGTCTGTTTCATCATACGGCGGCAATGATTGATGTTCATTCCAAACCCGGACGAAAAAACGCTACCGGCACCACGGTTGTTTCGGAGCATCATATTCTTCCACAGGTCAATGATTCCGATCCGGTCTGCGGTATGCGCTTGGTACGTACGGGACTTAACGAACGTAACACAACACCGGAGGAGATTGATCGTCTGTT
Source organism: uncultured Pseudobdellovibrionaceae bacterium (assembly GCA_964463705.1). GTDB lineage: Bacteria > Patescibacteriota > Minisyncoccia > Moranbacterales > JALVQA01. The sequence continues at coordinate 138,258 of CAYXCH010000021.1, forward strand.
CCGAGCGCTTACCGATGTAGTGCCAACCAAGCGCCTTGTCGGCACAAAAGTTCCTTACGATGTCGTTCTGGATATTTGCGCTCGCGGAACCGGTGCGCTGATTGAACACATGGGGATTGCCACCCATAATGAGCTAACCAACAGCATGTCCGGTGGAAACTTTTTTGGTGAGCCCGTTTCACGACGGCGCGTTCTGGACGTCATTCCGCAACTGTTTCTTCGTGTCGCCACCTACCGCCTGGGATTATTGGGCGCCGCAGGAAACCATTTTCTTGATTTGATGAAAATCACCGATCTTATTGATCCGGATATCGCCCGTGCGTTTAATCTTTCCGTTGGTGACTATGTCTTTCTCATTCATACCGGCAGCGGATTATTGGGACAGTACACCATGTACATGTACACACCGAAAAAACGTGAACACCTTTCCCAGTCCCTAATGGTAGCATTGGGACGCATGACATTCCGTTCTCAGAAAAAGCGAGTATTTCGCCGCTTGCAACGACGCCTTGATGCAGCGTTGCGTACGGAAAAACATGACCCGCACAGCCCGTTGTTTACTTATGATGGAGACTCACTGGAGGGACGCATGTATATGGATGCTCGCGCCGCTGCCAGCAACTTCGGTGTTGCCAATCGGGCAATGATTACTCACTTGATTGCACAGACCATTCATTCCGTGCTGGGACGAGAGGCGGAAATGGATTTGCTCTACGA
>CAYXCH010000022.1:0-49195 GCA_964463705.1 uncultured Pseudobdellovibrionaceae bacterium
CCTGCTGTCCATTTTTTATAGCCATATTTTGTTGCTGGTTATTGTTCGTCATATTATTTATATTAAAAGAAAATAATTTAAAGGAATTTTTAATACATTATCTTGAATTTCCAATTCTTTACTTCCAATAACAATTCCATACTTGGCACGCCCTTGAGTTTTTTTCATTGTTTTTTCAACTTGCCTTATTTCTTCTTTTCCAAAGCCAACTTCTATCACAATTTCTTGATGATCCAAAAAACGCAAAATAAAGTCTGCGCCCCCTTTGGCGAAATCATATAAGACATTTGCTTTTCCCTTTAATTCCTTTTCAAAAATAAGCGCCATATAATCTTCTAAAAATTTACCTTTAATATCTTGGCTAATAAAACCACTTAAAAGTCCGGAGCGAATATTGGAACTGATAAAAAGGAATTTTGAAGATTTTCTTACTTGAGCAAGATGATATTGGCGATGCGCAACGTTAAAATCTGCGTCTTCCCCGTCCCCGGACCGGCAATAACAACCACCGGGCCGTCAATCGTCTCCACCGCCGTTCGTTGCTCATCGTTCAGCCGCGCCATCGCCCGCGCAAACACCTCTTGATATGTATTCATAAAATAATAATCACCCAACCGCTACCTATACTTACAGTATACCACCAATGGACACGCGCTGCTCTTTGCACATAACACGCTTTATATTCATGGACTTTTGCGTATGGTATATTTTGTGTATCGTATTCCCTATATATGATATTTCCGTATGTTGTATTTCTATATATGGGAATTTTGCATGTTGTATTCTCTGTACATTGAGACCTTATCTGTAGATACTTTTGTATACTGCGCTCTCTATACGTGCCGCTTTTATATGCAGAGTTCTTTCGTACTTTGCCTCTATTAAGCTCTACCTTATTATGTCCTGTGACTGTATACTGCCTCCTGTCTTGCCTGGTGTTTTATTTTATATCCTCTACGCTAAAAAGTACCATCATTATCTTTTGTTTTTAAAAAATGGAAAATATTAATTTACACACGCTTCTTTACCAAGCATGCAAAAAAATTTCGTGATCACATCTAACAATTTGTTTACTAAAACTTCCTTGAGAACTTGCGGAATGATTTGGTAATTTGGTAAGTGATATAGGCAAGGAGAATTGTTTTAATAAAATTCAATATTTCTAACACCCACCACCAGCGCACACCATCTAAAAAGTCTGTTCCACTCATAATTGAGAGCGGGTTAAAAGCATACCGCAACACCTTTTGACATGTAAGATGTTCTTCGGAAAAGATTTTAATGAAATCTTGCCAAGAATGTACTACTTCCAGCGGCGCCACATATTGCCAAACAATAAGCCCGGCAAATACGATCAAAGTTACCAACCATGCCATTATCGCTCGCGCCGGACTTGTGCCGTAGTAACTCACTAAACGCTCAAAAGAAAGGATAGTATAATCAACTATTTCTGAGAGTTTGGGCTTCCATTTCGGTTTCAGTAAAGGATTTGTAAGCTCTTTAAGATATATTGAAAAAATATCTTTAGCCGACATCTCTTGTGGTTTACTTTTATCATCTTTCTTTTTGTTATGCGCTTCTTTCTTTTTTGCAATTACCTCTTTGGCTCGCTGCATACACTTTTGAACATATTGCCAAATGCGGAAGCCTATAAATAACACCACCAAAATACCCGCTATTAAGCGCCATGTTACATGAGAAAAAATCACATCCGGGAATAACCAATCACCGAATAGATAAAAAAGATAGATTGCCCCAAACAACCACACAGCATTAAGCAAGAAAACCCAGCCATTGTTCAACAAAAGCTCTCTTTTATGTGCCTCATACTCCCTTTTGTGATACTCCAAGGCGGTGATGGTGTCGTGTCGCGCCAGTGCTGCATCTTTAAGATACACAAAAGTCTTTCGCGGCGTGTCTTTACTTAGAACTTGAGCCAGATCATCCGGCACACGCAAGTCTCGCGAATTAATAGCTGTATTTTTAAGGATGAGTGTACAGTTTTTTGAGCTTTCTGTATCAATTAAAAAATTAAACTCATTTTCTATTCGAGCTCTTTCAAAAGTGATGCTTTCTTTAATTTTTGCATTCCAAAAATCAGCAACATTCTTAAAAGTCGCCATCATAAAATTAGCATCTCCCTTAAAAGTTACCACTCGAAAGTTAGCCTTCTCCTCAAAAGTCGCATCCTCAAAATCAGCCTCCTTCTTAAAAGTCGCATCCTCAAAATCAGCCTCTCCCTTAAAAGCTGTTCTGTTAAAATCAGCTTTCCTCTCAAAAGTCGTTCCAATAAAATCAGCTTTCCTCTCAAAAGTCACATTTCTAAAATAAGCCTCTCCACCAAAAGTCGTTCCCCAAAAAACAATCATCTCCTTAAAAGTTGTTCCGTTAAAATCAGCTTTCCCCTCAAAAATCGCATCCCAAAAAATAGCATCGCCCTCAAAAGTCGCATCTTTAAAATCAGCATCGCCTTCAAAAGTCGCATCTTTAAAATCAGCATCTACAAGAAAAATATGCCGAGCAAAGTCATAATCCTCTTTTTTGAGTTTGTGTCTATATTGTTCTTGGTATTCAACAATCGGATGCTTTTTATTATCACCAAACAAATTAATAATCCTGATATACCGCATTTTAGTTTTGGTCTTTATGCCGTGTATCTGAAGATACACTTCTTCCGTTTTCCCATCCACCGCAGACCGCACCACTAAAACATCTTGCCTGCCCATTTTTTGCACAGCAATATCATCAGCAGCTTTTACCAGCTCCTGCCATTTCCAAAAATCTATATTATCCAAAATCTCGCTCATACTAATTAGTATACTAATACTATCAAGAAAAAACAATAAATGCTCACTCTTAAAATAGCAACGCATTACTATTCTGATTGCAAGCTAATGAGAACAAATTTTTTATTGCTCTAAAATGGCTTAAAATAAGGGTTTTTGGATTTTTTCTGTAATTTGGCCCATCGTATTTTTATTCACACAGATCAAATTATGTTAACTATTTTTCCATTTTAGTTAACACAAATCAAATTGTGTTAACTGTTTTGCCATTTTAGTTAACACAATTTAATTTGTGTTCACTAAATCTTAAAAGCAACGGCAACATACTCAAACGGCGACTCGTTGTCTGAGTCGCCGTTGTGTCAATGTCGGAATGTTCGGTTTCCCTACCTGCGGGGGATGCCAAGTTTGTCCAAGAGGATTGCCATTGGGCAGTAGCCGCTCAGGGCGAAGTTCATGAACATTACACCCACAAACAGTACAAAGTAGTGCCAGTGGGGATGTACCCACAGTCCGAGCGCCGTTCCCAATGCCACAAACAGTCCTCCCACAAGGTACACCGTGCGTTGGATATACCACCGATCGGTGGCGATACGATACCATTGTTTCATATGATTTGTTATTACGACTTACCCCTGCGTTGCGGCAGCGTCCCGCGTCCACGCCGCACGCTGAAACTTATAGTAGAGAATCGGGAAAATCACCAGCGTCAAGAACGCCGACAGAGACAGTCCCCATACGATACTCCACGCCAACCCTTCCCATACCGGATCGGAAATGATTGTCAGCGATCCGAGAATCGTGGTCAGCGACGTGAGCATAATCGGCAACAAACGAGTCTTTCCCGTCTTGATAATCGCCTCTTCAATCGTGTACCCGCGCGCACGCAGAATATTCAGATACTCCAAGAACATAATCGCATTATTCACCACAATACCCGACAATGCGATAACACCGATCATGCTGGTGGCGTTAAAGTAGATGTTGCTCGTCGCGCCCAACAGTGCAAAGCCCGGCAACACTCCGATAAACGAGAATGGGATTGTTCCCATGATCAGTGCGGGAATCATCAACGAACGGAAACGCGCCACCAAAACAAAGTAGATCATCACCAATGCCACGCCCATCGCAATTCCCAAATCCCGAAAGACTTCCAGCGTCAGCTTCCACTCTCCGTCCAACAATACGCGCGCCGTCGCATGGGTGCGGGTGTTTTCGTAAGAAACACCGAAAAGATTCCAATGCGTCACGCGCGTATCGTCACCGAACGGGCGGTAGTCCGTCACCAGATACGTCAGTGCATCAATCATCGCATAAATGACACTCCGATCCCCCATCTCCGCACTCACATAATGTGTTTGCGCACGCTCGTCGGTATACACCACCGGCACGGCGGCGCCCGGCGCATACGCAACCACGCTGGATAACGGAATCATTTGTCCGTACGCGTTGGGAAGGAAGATGTTCTCCAAATCATCTTTCTGTGTACGATCCGTCCGATGTGTACGCACCACAATAAACTCCTCCTCACTCTTTGGCGTACCGTCATTCCACCGTCCGTGATACAGCGCCACCCGTTCTCCATCCAACAGCCGCCGCAGTGTCATCGCCACATCGTACACACTCAATCCGGCCCGCGCCGCCTCCTCTCGCTTGACGCGCAATACGTACTCCGCCGTCACCTCGTTTACCGTTGTGTCCACATCCACCACGTCCTCAATCGTTCGCACCTGCGCCTCCAACGCTCGCGCCATCTCCGCACTGTGCGCCTCATCCGTTCCCTGCGCTTTAAGCAAAAATGTCGATAATACCGGCGGGCCCGGCGGATCCTCAATCAGCTTAATCCGAACATCCGGAAACTGCGCCACGTGCTCCAACAACTGCGGACGTAATGCCAGCACAATCTGCTCGCTGCTGATTGTCCGTGTCGTATGATGCGTAAGGTTGACCTTGAGTGTCGCCTGATACTCGTTGCGGCGCGCGTCAGATCCCTTGAACAATCCGTTAAAATCCACCACCTGCGGAACACCCACAAAACTCTGCACGCTCACCACATGGTTTCGTGTCAATAAGAATTGCTCAATCTCACGCGCCACGCGATCCGTCTGCGCAAGTGACGCATACTGCGGCAGATCCACATAAACAAAGAATTGCTCCGTGTCCGCCTTCGGCAACATGCGAAACTTCACAATCGCCACCGCCGGCAAGGAAAGAGAAATCACCAACAATACCATCACCGTCGCCATAATTCCGCGCCGAAGCCGAGAACTGTGTAACACACGACTCAGAAAGCGCGCATAGACCGTTCGCAATCGTCCGATGGTGCGGAGAAATACGTTCTCCCGTGCCTGCTGTGGTGTAATACCATCACATTCCGCACTTACCCGACCATGATGCCGCGTCAGCATATTCAGCAAAAACGGATTGATGGACAAGGCAATCACCAATGACGCGATCAGCGCCGCCGGCACAAAAAACGGAATCGGTCCCATATACGGCCCCATCATTCCGCCGACAAACAGCATCGGAATAAATGCCAGAATCACCGTTGTCGTACTCATCAACAGTCCCGGCCCCACCTCGCCGACCGCACGGGCGATCAACGATAGTTTATTTTCCAGCGGGTTCTCCTTCAAGAGACGGAAAATATTTTCCACCACCACAATGGACGCATCCACCAAAATACCCAACGAAAGAATCAGCGCAAAGAGTGTAATGCGGTTAATCGTTTGTCCGGCAAGGTTTCCCACACCGAAGACCACCGCCAACGTCAACGGAATCGCCACCAATACAATCAGCGCGCTGCGCCATCCCAGGAACAGCAGCAGCACCATCGCCACAATTCCAATCGCGCTGAAAAGATTTGCCGTCAATGTCATTGTCGCCTCCCGCGCCACTTGACCATCGTTCCGCACCACATCTACACGCACATCCGACGGAATCAACTGTTGCGCCCGAACAGCGTCAAGACGATCCTGCAATGCGTCCGCCACCGTTGTCGCATTACTTCCCTTTCGCTTAGATAGTGCAATGTATACCGCCGCGGTATGAGGCGCATCCGCACGAGAAAGCCGCGTATACGACGTTGGCTCCTCGTCCGCATAACGCACGCGAGCAACATCTTCCAGATATATCGGTGTTCCGTTCGCCATTCCCACCACCAATCGCGCCACCTCGTCCGGATGCTGAATCGCTCCGACCACGCGCACCGTATATCGCGTATCGTCATCGATCACCGCACCGGCGGGCAGAGTCATATTATTTCCGCGAATCGTGTCTACAATACGCTGCATGTCTATGCCGTACTGCGCCATGCGCGCCACATCCACATCCACTCGCAACTCCTTTCGCGCTCCACCGACAATATGGACACGCGATGTATTCGGCACTTCCTTCAGACGATCCGCCACATCTCGTGCCAACGCTCGCAGCGACGCGGGACTCAACGTATCGGAAGATAATGCCACCGTCATAATCGGCACATCGTCCGGATCAATCGCAATCACCTGTGACGGTTGCGCTCCCATTGGAAGGTCATTCACGGTGCTTTGCAACTTCTGCGTTAGCGTAATCTTCGCGTCCTCAATGTTTTCTCCGATATAAAACTGCACAACCACGATACTCACTCCTCCGTCATATGATTGCGCCATCACCTTATCCACTGTCGGAATCTCTCGCACCCGATCTTCAATCCGTGTCGTCAACAGTTTCAACACCTCCGCACTGTCCGCACCGGGAAACGGCGTTACAATCTGGAACGCCGGCGCGGTAATTTCCGGATTGTACTGCTTGGGCATCAATACAAACGACAATGCTCCCCAAAAAACAATCCCCAATAGTGTCAGTACACCCAATTCTTTATGATGCAGAAAGAATGTTGCGACACGTGCGAAAAACCCGCTCTGTGTTGTTTCGTTGTTCTTCATAGCGTTACTGTGTTACTTCATCCACCGCCATACCATCCGACAGATACGCCTGCCCCTCCACGACGACATGCTGACCGGCACGAACACCATCCACAATGCGGACTCTGTTATTCGGTGCATCATCCACCGTCACTTGCACCCGCCGTGCCACGCCCTCCTCCACAACAAACACGTACATATCGTGATACATCGGAACAAGTGCCCGGCGTGGAATAACCGGCGCCGGTGCCGTATCTGATGATGACTCATCGGACGCACGCACCATTACGTCCACATAGGTTCCCAACGGCAAGGCACTATCGGAAGGCAATGTTACTCGCACCAATCCTTTGCGTGTTTGCGTATCAATCATCGGACTGATCACACTGATTGTTGCCGTCTCTTCAGTTCCGTCGTCCGCGCGTACCGTTACTTGTTGACCGACACGGACCGCCTGCAACTGTTGCGGTGATACGGTGAGATCAATCTGCTTTGCACTATTTCCCACAAGAAGAAACATCGGGAACTGCGGAGATACCAATTCACCGCGCTGCGCAAAACGCTGCGCAATCACTCCGCTAAACGGTGCGCGCACATAGGTATTGCCCGCCATGATACGCGCCGCTTCCAACTGTCGCTGTGCCACATCACGCTGTCCGCGCGCCATATCCACCTGCACATCTCGTCCCTCCTTTGCGGCGGCGTACGCTTTCTTTGCCAATTCGTATTGCGCCTTCGCCGCTGCAATCTTCTCACGATCCCCGCCATCTTTTGCATCCTCATAGGCCTCCCGCGCAAGATCTCGCGCCTTCTTTGCTTGTTTAATTTGTGCCGCAAAATACTCCTTCGTTTCCTTCACCGCCTCTTCCGCCGCCGCAACACCGCTTTCTGCGACACGACTCTGTGCGTACAGCTCGCTTCCATCAATCACCGCCAATAGCTGCCCCCGTCGCACCGTTGTTCCAACATCCACCAACAACCGCGTGACGCGTCCGGATACTTTCGGCATAATCCGCGCCTCCGATGCATCACGCACCACACCGCGTGCTGTAAATACTGCTGCCGTATCTGTCGGTTCCACCACTACCGTTCGTACCGTTGGACGATGTAGTGATGACTCCTCCGGCGCCGCTGACGACGATGACGTCACCGCTATTACTCCGGCACCCACTCCCATTATTGTCAGAGCGCCAAAAATATTTGCTCGTGTTAAAAGCCGTTTCATACGTATCATGTGTTATAAATCTTACTTCCTCTGCGCTGCCTGTACAACGCGAATAATCTCTTCCCTCAAGGCGGCAATATCTCGCGCACGCAACGTTGTGCCAACCCGACGCTCCATCTCATCTTCCACGTGTTGTGCCAACATGTGATTGTTTGCGTTTTTCAACAACCCAATCACGCTCAGTGTCTGTTGCATGACGCGAAAACACTGCGCCTGTTCCTCACCGCGCTCCAACTGCGCAATAATCTTATCCAAACTTGTTCGCGCTTTTTTCAGCGCAATGAGAATTTTCTGTCGCTGTTCCATATGCGTAAATTATCCCGGTCTAGGCAATACCTATACCTATGGTATAGGTTATACCCATCCGGCAATACTGTCAAGACCGCTCCCAATAAAAAACCACCGTTCGGTGGCACCGGTAGATACATTCTCCGTTTCACTATGAACGAGAAACAATGGGAAGCGTTATACGTACCCGACGATGTTCCAATACTTTCAATACAATAAATGCCGGAACAAGAACAATAACTTTTTTCATCTCTCCCTCCGCCATCCCCGCATGCAATAACACCAATACCAGTAACGGATACGCCAATACATGAAGCCGCTTCCACGATCGCCGCAATACTCGTATTGCAAAATCATTGGATGTTACACCAAGAAGAACAGTGATACACAGTGCTGCCGCTCCATAGACTACATGATTACTTACCGTATAATATTGCGCATCAAAAATACGGGATACATCCATCAACACTACCGCATGATATAGCGCACCGTACATCATTGCCACCCCCATCATCCGCCGATACACTAACGTGCGGCGAAACAGACGAATTCCGAACACCGTGCCAATCGGCTTCATAAACAGCAATACCAATAACAACAGTTGCGCCAACGATCCGGCCTTGACCGCCACCACTCGCGGTGCATCCGCCACCAACGCCGCCAATAATACCACCGGCAAAATACCGTATACACACCATGCCACCACCCGCCGCACGGTCGTATGCAATACAACCGCCACGATATAATCTTCCACAATACGATAGAGCCGAGTGAGTGTTGTCATAGAAATCTTTATAAAATCATTATACACTACTGCCAAAACGTGCAACACCATGTATACTGGATATGTAAACGTGTAACATCACAGCTCTATGACACTTCACGACATTGCAAAACAGATGGTAGCGCCGGGAAAAGGAATTCTGGCAGCAGACGAAAGCAACGGCTCTGCCGGAAAACGGTTGGCGGCGGTTGGCATTGACAATACGCCGGAACATCGTCGCGCATACCGTGACGTCTTTCTGCGAACGGACGGCATGGAACGCTATATCAGCGGTGTAATTCTCTACGATGAAACTATTCGTCAAAACGCACTGGACGGAACTCCGTTTCTGCGCATCCTGCAAGACAAGAATGTTTTGCCGGGAATTAAAGTGGATGAGGGACTGGCACCATTCCCCGGCTTTGACGGAGAGGAGATTACGCGCGGACTGGACACCCTGCCGGAGCGATGTGCGGAGTATGCGCAAATGGGTGCACGCTTTACCAAGTGGCGATCCGTCATCCACATTACCGATACACTTCCGTCTCCGGAATTGATTCATACCAATGCAATCACTCTTGCTCGCTATGCCCGTATTGTTCAAGACGCCGGCATGGTTCCGATGCTGGAACCGGAAGTATTACTGGACGGTACACACACACTCGCCCGTGCCGAAGACGTAACACGCACCGTATTGTCGGAAGTATTTTATCAGTGCACACGCTATCGTGTGGATCTTACCGGTATTATTCTAAAAACCAGTATGGTTGTTCCCGGGAATGAGAGCGGTGAACCAATGGATTCTGCAGCGGTTGCCGATGCCACCGTGCGTGTTCTGCGAGAGAGTGTGCCGGCGGACGTCCCGGGTGTCGTCTTTCTTTCCGGCGGACAGAGTGCGGCGGATGCGTGTCGCAACCTTGCCGCCATTACCGCCCATGCCAAAGCAACGGGCGGCACCCCTTGGCCGCTAACATTTTCCTTCGCCCGAGCGTTACAGGGTCCCGCACTGAACGTATGGCGCGGAGTGGACGGAAACATTGCCGCGGCACGAGAAACATTCCTCGCCACCCTCCAACGAAACAGCGCCGCCCTGGACGGTCACTGTGACGCCTAACACCAATAAAAACACCGTTCTCTGCGGTGTTTTTATTATGAATCTGATTACTTCCGGACGCGAAACGTGTCCTCAAAATCTACCGTTGTTGGTTGCAAATCTACTGCATCGGTATAATGCATCACCAGGTCCGGCACACCGCCCCGAAGAGTCAATTCGTAAAAACTCTCCTGAAATGCCGGACTCTTTTTTGTTCCGGTCAATGAATAGTACCGGACACCATCCGCCTCTTCATATAATGCCACTTCCAAATGTCCGTTAATAAACGCGTCCACGTTATACTGTGCAAGAAGGGCACGTAAATCCATTGCATTGGTAATGGAAAGCTTTCCTCCGGGACCGTAGTCCGGCGGAGCAATTTTCTTCCGCTTATTCCCCCACGGCGTTCGCGCACCATTCCGTGCAATAGACGCCAGCTGACGCTCTCGCAGAGATTCCACATCATAACTGTGCCATTGCCGTACTCCGCGATCAAATGCGCCTTGGTGCATGATAACAATCACCCGACGATCCGTGTCCAATTGCGTACGTAGCCATGCCAATGTTTCCGGATGCAAATATCCGGGAATGTGGCGCTTTCCGCCGGGTTCCACCACCCGCCCGTCCGGATAGTAGTTGGCATCCAATAAAATAAACCGATAATCTCCCACATCAATAACCTGATCCGCCTCCCGAAACATCGGTGTTATGGACAACGTCGTACGAAACTGCTCCTTTGTAACACTGCGCAATTCATGATTGCCCAACACCCAGTACACCGGCACTCCGATGCTTTTTAGCTCCGTCTCTACCAAAGATAGTCCCATCATCCCCACAATGTCACTATCCCCCGTTCCTTCAATAATATCGCCGCCGTGAATAATCATCTGCGGTTGAAACTCCTTCATGCGTTCCACAAACAATTTCAACGGACGCGCATCTCGTATGCTTCCCAAATGTCGTGGCGCATCGGGACGGCGATCGGTACGATTGATACGGTTGGGGTGCACCTGTGTATCGGTAATCAACCCGATCTTTATCACTTGGTCTGTTTGCACTTTGCGCTCATACAAAGGGATAAATCGCGGCGTGGGAAACCATCCCCATAATTTTTCATATTCCGGTGTATTGTATGTCTTCCAGTACGTCCACGTTGCCACTCCGAAAACACTGAACAGCACTACGACCACAATACCGATAATTGTTGTTCTCATCGTATTTTATTCACTGCACCCAGTGTATCACAATCCGGTATGCGCGTCATGCATCAGTGAGTTAATTTTCTCCAAAATCTTTGCTCGCTCCGCCGTATCTCCGCGTGCATCGGCGGCACGAAGCGCCTCTAACAACGCCTGATGACGACGTTTCGCGTCCAACATTGCCAATCGTGCACATAGCGCTTTCACTTCTTCCGCTGCGGCATGACGCTGCACGTTGTCCACCACTAATGCATCGCTGTGTTCCGCCGCCAATGTCGCACATAAATCTCTGTGTGTTGGCGACAAACGATCCATCGCCTCCGCATAGTGCGGTGCAGCACATAATGATGCCAACGGCTCAACGGATGGTGCACACTCACGTAGTGCGGCAAACGCCGCCGCGTCTAATGATACCAGTGCAATAATACGACCGATAATGCGACGGGTTGGTGATTCCGATGAATGAGATGGTGACGGTGATGATGGCGTCGCCGAAGTGCCGGTAGCGGTGGAGGTGGAACGTTTTACCAACTCCGTCACCGCGGAAACAGACATGTGCGCTCGTGCCGCAATCGCTTCATACCAATATTCCCGATCCGCCCGCAACGGATGTGCCTGAATCAATGGAGCCAACGCACGTACATACGCCTTCCGAGATTCCAAATCCGATACTGTATGATGTGCCCGTGCCCGGGCCTCATACACCGTCATCGCATCTTCCGCGGCGTCAATAATCGCTCGCAATGCTTCGCCATTATTTTGCTGTGCCAACTCCGCCGCATCCTTAGCGTCCGTATCCTCCGGCATTTGCGCAATCCGTACGCGCAGCTGTGCCGCTAAACATGTCAGAGTGGACGTATAGGCCGCCGCCCGACCGGCATCATCATTATCAAAAAACAATATAACCTCTTCCGCATATCGGCGCACAATATTTGCATGGTGTGGCGTAAACGCCGTTCCACTTACCGCCACCGCTGTCCGTACACCACACTGATGCGCCGCGATAACATCCATATTCCCTTCCAAAATAACGGCCCGATTATCCGTACTGATCGCCCCGCGCGCTACATCAATTCCATACAATACACGACTTTTATGATAGACGGGACTTTCCGGTGTATTGATGTACTTTCCCATTTTTGTATCGGCACCGGGAAGCACACGCCCGCTAAATCCGATAATACGTCCGAGCGGATCGGCGATCGGAAACATAATCCGATCTCGAAAGCGATCGTAGTAGTCTTGAACGGTATGACGTGTTCGTCCACGCCGCTGAATAGCGACACCCGCCTGCGCAAGTTGTTCCATCGTGTACCCGCGAGATGCTAAAAATGTAACAAGACTCCGCCATGTCGGCGGCGCATATCCAATCCGAAATGTTGCAAGAGAAACATCGCTGATTCCTCGACGCTGTAAGTACGGGCGCACCGTCCGTTGAGCGTGTTCACTCTCCAACTGCTTCTGATAAAATCGGGCGGCAAGATCCAAAATCTCCAAGAGAACAGCCGTATCTTCTCCCCGTCCCGCCGATCTGCTTGCGGACAGTGTAACCCCGGCACGCTCGGCAAGAAGTGTCAGCGCATCACGAAAGTCCATACTTTCTTGCGCCATGACAAAAGTAAATACATCGCCTCCCTTTCCGCAACCAAAGCAATGCCACAGCTGTCGCTCTTCATTAACATGAAACGACGGTGTACGTTCCGTATGAAACGGACACAACCCCTTCCATCGCCCCGTACCACTGCGCTGTAACCGCACATAGTCACCAATCACATCGACGATGTTGAGGCGATTCTTGATTTCTTCCACGTCATTCTGCATGACTTCATCTTAGCATATCTCACCCTACCATATCCACTTGCATAACTTATCAATCATGCAAGCAGATATGATATCGGAATGTTAAGTAAACTCGCAACGATCAACTGTCGGAGCGCCGGGATTCGAACCCGGTCTACCTGGTCCCAAACCAGGCGTGCTAGCCGTTGACACCACGCTCCGTAACAAAATTCCGCAGTGGCGGAATCTTGTTACTATCTTTTTGTTTCCATGACGAGAACACCGGGTGTTCATCGCCATACTTCTATCTTACCGCATCTTTCAATGCTTTACCAGCGGTGAACTTCGGAACCGTCATTGCCGGAATGGTGATTGTCTCACCGGTCTTGGGATTACGTCCTTGACGAGCCGCACGAGTGGACGTCTTAAATGCACCGAACCCCGTGATTGTCACTTTGTTGCCGCGTTGCAACTCCGCCGTAACCGTGTCTACCAGTGCGTCTACCGCCGCCTCTGCGTCTTTCTTGGAAAGATCCGCCTTCTGCGCCACTGCCGCAACCAGCTGTGCTTTTGTTATATTGTCTGCCATAGTGTCACCTGCCTTTCTAGTTTTAGATTTCTCTGTCACGCATGACGCAACAGTCCCCTACACGCATAGTCTATACGGTTTTTGCCGTCTATGCAAGGGTTTTACTACTTTGCATACTCCACACTTCGTTTCTCTCGCAAGACATTAACTTTAATTTCTCCGGGATATGTCAGTTCCCGCTCAATCTTCCGTGCCACATCTCGCGCCAATTTCATCGCACCCAGATCATCAACCTTATCCGGATGCACGAAAATACGTACTTCTCGTCCGGCCTGAATGGCAAAGCATTTCTGCACATCTTCAAAACTATTCACCACATCTTCCAACTCTTGCATTCGCTTGATATAATTTTCCACGCTATCCTTGCGCGCACCGGGACGCGCTGCGCTAATCGCATCCGCCGCCGTTACGACATATGCTTCAGGAGAGGCGTACGGATACTCCTCGTGATGGGATTTCATTGCATCAATCACTCGTTCATCAATGCCAAATTTCTTCAGAATTTTTATTCCGATATTTACATGCGTTCCTTGAACCTCATGAGATAATGCCTTTCCAATGTCATGTAACAATCCCCCCATTCGCGCTACCGTCGCATTCAGTCCGATCTCTTCCGCTAATGCTCCGGAAATATGTGCCACTTCCACGGAATGCAACAACACATTCTGCTTATAACTCGTTCGATATCGCAATCGTCCCAAAATATACAACAGTTTGGGATCCAATCCGTGTACTCCGGCATCATATGCCGCCGCTTCTCCCGCCTCGCGAATACGACGATCAATTTCCTTCTCCGCCTCGGCAAACGCCTCTTCAATTTTTGCCGGATGAATACGACCATCCTCAATCAACTTCTCCAAACACACTCGCGCCGTCTCACGACGTACCGGATCAAATGAACTTAACACCACACTGTCCGGCGTGTCATCAATTACCACTTCTACGCCGGTAAGACGCTCAAATACCCGAATATTCCGCCCCTCTTTTCCGATAATCTTCCCCTTAACATCTTCGGACGGAATTGTCACCGTCGTCGTCAGTGCCTCAGATGCATGAGAACGTGCATACTTCTGAACCGCCTGTGCCAACAACATATGTGCCGTTTGCGCCAACTCCTCTTCTTCCCGTTTCAATATCTTTGCACTCCGCTGTGCAAAGTCCTCACGATACTGCTCCTCAGTCAATTGCAATAATACGCTCTTTGCCTGCTCTTGTGATAATCCGGCAATTCGTTCCAATCGCGCCGTTACATCTTTTCGAGCGCGTTCCACTTCCTTTTTTGCCTCTGTTACACGCTGTGCCACGGATTTTACCTCCTCACGTTCCCGATCCACTTCCTCCATTCGGCGATCCAAAATATTCTCCCGCTTCTCCAGGCGTCGCTGCATCTCCCGAAGTTGTGCTTCTTCATCGCGTGCCGCTTCTTGCGCCTCCTCTACAATTTTCAGAGCTTTGTCTTTTGCTGCGATTTCCGTCTCTCGCGCTGTTTCTCGCGCCGCATCGATTACGCGCTGCGCTCGCGCCTCCGCACTTCGTGTTATGTGTCGCGCTTGTATATGTCGCGCCACATACCCCAACACAACACCCGTCACCAGGGCGATTATTGTTATTTCCATAGGACACTACCGTGTTGCGGCGTGCGGAACAAGCCCTCTCTCCGGGGAACGTAAAATGCAAACACGTTCAAGCAGTCTCAATCTGTGTATACATACATCACCAAAGAAACACCACCGCTCCGTCACAACACCCATTACCAGATTACATCTTTATACTACACCGCTCGCACAAACTCGTCAAAATACACTCGCTATGATGCGGTCCGTGCCAATCGCTCTCGTAATGCATCAAAGAACTGCTCCGGCGTGGATGGTAATTGCGCCGGAACGCCGTCAACAAATACACTGGGTGTTCCGCCGAGGCGCAGTGTTCGCGCATCTCGCGCATCTCGCGTCACACGATCCGCAATCGCCGTATCGGCAATATCCGCCGCAAAACGCTCCGCATCCAATCCCAATTCTGTTGCATAGCGTGTAAACATCTCCACCGCCGCGTCTGACGATACGGCACTCCATTCCTTCTGCCGCTCAAATAACATATCATGCATGGCAAAAAATTTCTGCTGACGTCCCGCCGCTTCCGCCGCTCGTGCCGCCATCACCGCATTGCCATGAATTGCCGTTAACGGAAAGTGTCGGTACACAAACAGAACATGCTCGGCAATATCCTCCGGGAATTCTGAAAAATACTCGTGGACCGCCGCGCATGCCGGACATTGAAAATCACTATACTCCACAATAACCACGCGCGCCGTCTCTTGGTTTCCCTTCACATGATCATCCGCGCGTACCGCCAAAATTTGCGCCACTGTTTCCGTGGAATCCTGAGATACCGTCCCTCGCTCCAACCTCACAATAAGCGCCATAATGCCGATAATAATGGCAATGATGATCGCCACCGGCAACCACTGTCGTACTGTTGTTGTCATAGATATGATAAAAAATTATTAGGTATACATTTACAGTGTATCAGTCTTCTCCCCTCTTCACAAGGATTCTGTGCTACAATAAAACAAATACATACTTATGCTATTGGCACTGACAACCGTAGGAATCATGAGCATCGCTCTGATTGGGAAATTGACCACCATCGGACGCCTGGGTGTACTTTTGCGTCGCCATGACATTTATTTGACAACATTTGTTACCGGAGTATTCCTTGTAATTACCATACATATTACACAGGAAGTTATTCACTCTCTTCCGTTACTATCCACCGTTCTATGGACTGCGCTCGGTGCCTTGGTGGTGGAAAGTATTATGCACATGCTCCCCAATGCACACCACCACCATATGCACAACTGTCGCCATACTCATACACGGGGAGATGCTCGACGAATCCTTCTCAGTGATACGGTACATAATGCCAGTGACGGTATCGTTCTTTCCACCGCATTTATCGCCGGCACCTCCACCGGCATCGGTGTGGCCATCGGCATCGCCCTCCATGAAATTATTCAGGAAATTTCCGAATTCTTTGTTTTGCGCCAAGCCGGGTATACAACATCTCGTGCGTTGGTACTGAATGCCTTGACCAGTTTAGGTCTTCCCATTGGAGTATGTGCCGCACTGATTTTGAGTACGTTATCACTTTCCGCCGATATATTGGCCGCTCTTGCCAACGGTGGCATCATCATGATGTTAACGCGAGATCTTATTCCCCACACTATCCGCACCATTCGCCGCAGCGGTCATGCACACCGACATGTTGTCGCCGCCCTTTTGGGAATTATCACAATGGCGATAACACTATTGTTCGCATAAATTGACAGGTGCTCTCGGAGGGAGTCGAACCCCCATTGCCGGTACCGGAAACCGGTGTCCTATCCATTGAACGACGAGAGCTACAGCCACCGACGACGGTGGAACAACCACAGGAGGACAAGAACGATCACCATTGTCCACCCTACCACTATTGTAAATCCGTGAGGCGTATTTGCCAATGGAACGGCAACATTCATACCAAAAAAGCTGGAAATGATTGTTGGGACAGTCAAAATAATGGTTAATGCCGTAAGTGTTTTAATTGTAGCATTCAAATTTGTTGTCGCAATGGTGGAATGCGCTGTCCGTACACCGACAATATGTTTGAGAGTGGCGCGACACACTTCCTCCAACTGCTGTGTATCAATCAACAAGTCTTCCATCAACGCCTCATCCGCCTCATGAAACGTCAACCGTTTGACATTACCCACCATAAGACGGCGCAACACTCGGGTGGTTGGCACCAAGGCACTGAGATAGTCATTTAAAACACGCTCCGTTTCCACAAATGATGTAATCATTCGCGGATCGGCGGTATGCGTGGCACTCATGGCACGAACTCGCTTGGCAATCACCGCCAGTCGCCGATTATACGCCGATGTAAATGCTGTAAAAAACTGTAAAAACAATCGTGCTTTTTGTGTTGTGTAAAATTCCACCGCCCCGCTGGTAAACCGATCCATCACCGCAATGGGCTGTGAAACGACTGTTAATACAAACGTCTCTCCCAATGCAATAAGAATCGGCACTGTATCCATATCAATCGCATCATGAGATTGCGGAACGCGAGCGAATACATATGTCACTCCCCCCTCCACCTCCACGCGCGGGACTTCATGCGGATCCAATGCATCACGCACCAAATCTTCCGCCACTCCCAATGATGTGCAGATGCGTGTGATTTCGTGTCCGGTGGGAGCAACTGCGTGCATCCATACACCCACACGAACATCGGTAAGTTGCTGCAACCGTTTATTCTTAATTGTCCGGAAATATGTTGTAATCATATCATTATTGACACTGAACGATGCATATTATGATTTCCGTGATTGCGGCGAAACACCGCGACGGGGACACCACTGTGCAATACAACACTGTGCACAACGCGGAGCCCGCGCACGACATGTTGCTCGCCCATGCAAGATAAAATATTCATTGACCGCCAAATACTCTTGCGAGGGAAACAGTCGCTCCAATGCTCGGGCAATCGCCAACGGACGAGAGTGGCGCGTAAGATCCAGTCGCCGAGATATACGGGCAACATGAGTATCTACGGCGATTCCTGCAGAAATTCCACACCCCTTTGCCAATACAATATTTGCCGTTTTATGAGAAACTCCGCGCAATGTCAATAAGTCGTCCATCCGGCACGGAACCTCTCCATGAAAGCGTTCACACAGAATGCGACCGTTTTCTTTTAATGCCCGAGCTTTCTGGCGATAAAATCCTGTCGGGTGAATGATGTGCTGTATCTCTTGAAGATCAGCCGTAGCATAATCTCGTGCGGTTGGATATCGTGCAAATAGCGTCGGTGTAACAGTATTCACTCGTGCATCGGTACATTGTGCAGACAAGATTGTCGCCACCAGCAATTCCAACGGATTGGTAAAATGAAGGAACGCGCCATCCCGCTGCGCATGATAGGTTTCAATCAGCCGTTGAAGAATGCGCGGCGCCCGATCCCGAGCGTTCATTATTTCATTTCATTCTCCGCTCGAACAGAGGATACACGGGCAGAATTTATTACCACATGAGAAAACTCTACAATCCGCTGTATCATGTCCTCAATTTGTTCCGATGTCATTGAAGGATTATCATCGGCCGCTTTATGAATATCCACCGCAATAGATGGAATATCCAATGCTCGTATCATTTTTCGCAATGCGTCCAACTCTTCTTTGGGGACGATATCCATCGCTACCAAACGATGGATCGTATCAAGAATACCGGACAAATGCCGACTTGCGACCTCTGCCGCTTCCGCTCCGACCGCAGAGGAAATTCCGTCGGAAAAATTCAATATCATCTGCTCTAAGTGACCGAGAATTTCTTGGGCGGGACGAGGAACGGGCTTCTCTCTGCGAAGCAATTCACTGCGACCACCCTCCGGTTCAACATCATGTGGATTAGTAGGCTCTTTCATAAAAATATGATAAATAAATTACACTACTTTTCAGTATAACACACTACTGCGGAATGAATTGCATTTAATAATGCCGATCGGTTGCGTCCGGTTCGTGCACTGTAAAAAATAATCGGTGTTTCTTCCGGTAACGCCCGGACCGCCGGATCATTATACAATGCTCGCTCCGCTGCCACTCGTTGTTTCTGATTCAGCTTATCCATCTTATTCATAACGATAATCACTCGGTGCCCCTCCTCTTTCGCAATTGCCAACAAATCACGGTCAAACGGCCGTAGCGATGCCTTGGCATCTACAATCAGTACCAACGCCGCAATTCGCGTTTCTTCCGGCGCACTCAGAAACCATACGATCATCCGGCGCAGTTTTTCCCGCGCTCGCTGTGATGTTTTCGCATAACCATACCCCGGGAGATCAACAAAAAAGAATGACTCATTGATTAAAAAGAAATTAATTTGCAGCGTTTTTCCCGGTGTGCTACTTGTTTTTACCAATGATGTTCGCCGTGTCAAGCTATTGATAACACTGGATTTTCCCACATTGGATCGTCCCGCAAATACCACTTGTGGACGCGCACCTTCCCGGGAAAGAAACGGCGTAGATCCCACCACGCCGCGCACAAATGTCGCCGATGTAATATCCATAATTCAAGCTATTTAGAACGTCGCCCGCTGTATGCAAACAATAATACCATCTGCTCAAACGCAAGCGCCAGCGCCAACAGCAGCGAAGTAAGAAATACAATCACCGGTAATGGCGGCAATAGTAAAATCATTCCAATGACCATCATGGGTGGTGTTATCGCCACCATTAGAACGGGAAACAATTGCGTTAATGATCGTGTTGCGCGAAAACTTCGTTTCAGCGCACGCAGTACCGTTACTTGATCACACACCAGTGCGGCGGGAACAAACAGGAGCCGAATCAACACCATAAATGTTGCTATCCCCATCACCAACAACACAACGCCGATGATGACGGTGGCATTCGGCTCTCCCACAATCAATGCATGTAATGCCGCTCCGGTTTCATCGGCGGAAATCGCCACAAAAAGATCCTGCGCCGTGATTGATGTCATCATTGTTAGCAATAATCCGCTCATCATAAATGTTATCAACATCATGATATACACTATGATCATAAACAGAAGCATCGCCCCGATCAAACGGAGTGCCAATCGCGGAGGAAATGTTACTGCGGCAGTAAGTACTTCCAGTGCCGTTCGTGCGGATAGCGCACGGTAGGAAGCATGGACAACCGCCGCCATGGAAAATCCCATCAGCGCAATCCCCACGCCATACCATAGAACAGAAAAACCCGTCGCCTGTGCGACACTTTGTTGCAATACAAGATCGGCGAAATTGCTTATCATTATCGCCAATACAATAACTATTGCAACCGGCAGTATTAACACGCGCCGACGAGCGATGCGATGAACGATGCGATAGACATTGTAATGTGTTGTACTCATACCGATGCTGATTGATCTGAAATTTGTGTCACGATTGCATCCAAATCTTCCGGTTCATGATAAGTAATGGAAATAACACCACCGCCATTTTTTCGCGGCACAACACGAACGCGTGCTCGTAATGCCGCCGCCAGCGCCTGTTGTGCGGCTCGCGCCTTATCATCGGCCGGCGCTGTTCGTTTCGGTGATGTTGTCTCACTCTGTGAACGCACCAATGCCTCCGCCGCTCGCACACTGAGATTATCGTTGGTAATACGCTCAAACAGTGCCAATCGCTGTGCCGTATCCGGCAATGAAAGCAACACTTTGGCGTGTCCTTCGGTAATTCTCCCCTCTTCCAATGCCGTTAATACCGTCACCGGCAATGCCAGCAAGCGAAGACGATTTGCCACAACACTGCGACTCTTCCCCAATCGCTGCGCAATCTGTTCCTGAGAAAGCTTCTGTGTATCCCCCAATCGCTTATAGGCACGCGCCTCTTCTACAACACTAAGATCGTGTCGTTGAATATTTTCTATCAACGCCAACTCCATTTTCTCCTGTGATGTTGCCGTCCGCACCAATACGGGAACATGGGATTTTCCCGCCGCTTTTGCCGCTCGCAACCGTCGTTCTCCGGCAATCAATTCATACGTTCCATCCGAACGACGGGTTACCACTAATGGTTGCATCACCCCATGTTGCGCCACGGATTCCGTTAACTCCTTTAGCGCCTCCGAATCAAAGCGCCGCCGTGGCTGATGAGGATTGGGAGTAATACGATCTACTTCTACCTGTATAATCTTCTCCGTATCCAATGGCTCATCCGCTGCTACATCGGAAGAATCCACCGATGGTGTCGGTGACGACGGTACGGAGGAAGGAGATTTTTGCGGGATCAGCGACGAAAGGCCGCGCCCGAGTCCGAATTCTTGCGCCATAACACTTATGATGTCGTTAATGCGATGATTTCCTGCGCCGCCGCCTTGTATGCTCGCGCACCTTTGGACAGGGCATCAAATGCCGCAATCGGCTTACCGAAACTGGGTGCCTCCGCAAGACGGACACTGCGAGGGATAACACTATCAAACACATATCCGGGAAAGTGCGCGCGCATTTCCCGAACCACTTGTCGTGCCAACCGATTGCGCCGATCATACATTGTAATCAGCGCACCCATAATGGAAAGTTGCGGTGCCAGATTATGTCGCACCAATTCAATCGTCTCCAATAATTGCGACAACCCTTCCAATGCATAGTACTCCGCCTGAACGGGAATAACCACATGCTCCGCCGCCACCAAACCATTCACCGTCAATAAGCCCAGACTTGGCGGCGAATCAATCAAAATATAGTCAAACTGTGTACGCAATGGAAGCAGCACATCTTTGAGACGTTCTTCCCGCCGCTCCATATGAACCAAGTCAATATTCGCCCCCGCCAAATCCGGCGTGGATGGCAAAATATGCAAGGAGCGGTGCGCTGTTTGAACCGTTGTTCCCGGTGGCTGCGCAGATAATAGCGCATCATATAACGTATGACGTTGTGCCCGTGCATCCACACCCAACCCCGACGAGGCGTTGCCTTGGGGATCCAAATCCACAAGTAATACAAACTTCCCCGCCGCTGCAAGATACGTGGCGATATTGACGGTGGATGTTGTCTTCCCTACACCACCTTTCTGATTTACAAATGCAATCACGTGTGCCATATGCATTCAGTATAGCACACTAATAGTCCTGTAATTTCTTAATCACCGTGTGGTTGCGAATTCGATCCAGTGCTTTGGCCTCAATTTGACGAATACGCTCTCGTGTCACTCCAAACATCTTCCCCACTTCTTCCAATGTGTGTGTTACTCCATCCACAAGACCGAAGCGAATCTCCAAAATCTTCCGCTCCCGCGGCGAAAGATCCACCAATACCTCCGATACATGTTCCTTCAACAATGTGTATGCGGCATTCTGATTTGGCATCACCGTATCGGTGTCCTCAATGAAGTCGCCCAGTACACTGTCATCATCACTGTCTCCCACCGACATTTCCAATGACACGGTATCCTGAGAAATTTTCTGGATGTGGCGAATCTTC
This sequence comes from uncultured Pseudobdellovibrionaceae bacterium, assembly GCA_964463705.1. Lineage (GTDB taxonomy): Bacteria > Patescibacteriota > Minisyncoccia > Moranbacterales > JALVQA01. The sequence goes on from CAYXCH010000022.1 coordinate 22,632, forward strand.
TCCACGGGCAGATCCATCTCTTGCGCCACCTCTTCCGGCAAGGGTTCGCGACCAAGTTCCTGTACCAGTCGTCGCACAATCTGCATATACTTATTGATTGTTTCCACCATATGCACGGGAATACGAATTGTTCGGGATTGATCCGCCAATGCGCGTGTAATCGCCTGCCGAATCCACCATGTTGCATACGTGGAAAATTTAAATCCCTTACGATAATCAAACTTATCTACCGCACGAAATAATCCGATATTTCCTTCCTGCACCAAATCCAACAATGAAAGATTGGGAGATCGTCCAACATACTTTTTGGCAATACTGACTACCAATCGCAGGTTTGCCTCTGTCAATCGCTTGCGAGCCGCCACATCACCCTTTTCAATACGCTTTGCCAATGCCACTTCTTCTTGCGCACTCAATAACGGTACTCGTCCGATTTCCCGTAAGTACATTTGAACAAGATCGTGGGTCTCCCCCTCATCTCGAATCGTTTCCGGTGCCAGCATGGAGGTGGATGGCGCAACAATTTTTTTCTTCCCCGACGCTGAGGACGTCTCCTGAGCGGTAGAGAGGATTTCATCCGAGCCCACAATCGTAATACCGCGAGCGGAACACTGATCATATAAATCTTCCAGATGCTCCACATACTGCTCAATAGACGGCATGAGAGCGATAATCTCATCCTCCGTTACAAAACCGCGACGCTCTCCTCGCTCCAATAATTCCTGCAATGCGTTGGGCGCCTTCACTTCTTTTGTCGCCGTTGTTGATGATGTTTTCGCCGGTGTTGCGCTATTCTTCGTTGTCGCCTGTTTCTTTTTTGTTGTTGAAGACGCTGCTGTCCGTTTTTTTGTTGTCGCTGTTTTTGATGAGCGCGTTGACGGTGTCCGCGGTGTCGTTGCTCGCTTCGACGTTGCCGGCCGTTTTGTTGTCGCCGCTGTTGTTGCTCTTTTTCGTGTTGCTTTACGCGTTACGTTAGTTACTTTTTTCGTTGCTGATTTTTTTGCAGCCGTCGTTTTTGGTGTCGCTTTTTTTGTTGTCGCTTTTTTTGTTGCTCGTTTTACCGATGATGACGTTGTTGTTCGTGTTGTCGATCGCTTTGCCGCTGTTGATTTTTTCGTTGCTGATTTTTTTGCGGCCGTCGTTTTTGGTGTCGCTTTTTTTGTTGTCGCTTTTTTTGTTGTCGCTTTTTTTGCGGCCGTCGTTTTTGATGTCGCTTTTTTTGTTGTTGCTTTTTTTGTTGCTCGTTTTACCGATGATGACGCTGTTGTCGTTTTCGTCGTTGCATTCTTTTTTCTCCCCGCATTTTTCTTTGTTGCCGTTCTTGTTGACGGTTTCACTGTTGAGCGTGATGATTGACGCGTTTGTGTAGACGAACGACGCGATGTCGCCCGACGCCGTGAAGAAGTAGGGCGCTGTTTTGTTGCCATACACTATATTCTTATACACGCAGTTGCGCGAAACGTATTACAACACCGAGCGCTTGGTATCGCCAAGAACGTGCACCGTGTGTTCTGCATCGGCGCCGAATATGCTCTATAGTCACAGTATACATCATTAAATGATTTTGCCCAGTGTTCGCATCAAGTAATCATAAAATACCAGATTGTGTCGGGCGGCGATTTGTGCGCCCAGCGGATCCTCGCTACGCATTAAGTGATGCACATATGCGCGTGAATAACATACACTGTAGCGTGCGGCTGTCGGCACACACAGCAATCGCTTATCGTAACGATTGGCGGCGGTGCGAAGATTCTCTACCGTATAAAACTCTTCCGCTGTACGGGAATGCAATGCCTGTCGTACACGAGATTCACCATCTTGATGTAGAACAAAAATACGCCCGTGTCGCCCCTCCCGCGTCGGAATCACACAGTCAAACAACTCCCAGCCGCAAGCAACGGAGCGAACAATATCCGCCGGCGTTCCCACTCCCAACGCAAAGGCGATCGACGGTGATGGAATTAGCGCTGCTGTCTGCGCCATGGCATCATGCATAAAGTTTCCCTCCGTATCCACATGTCGCCCGCCAAATCCCATTCCGTCCCAATGCGGTATGGAAAATCCATTATCTACTCGGCGTGCCACATCGTGAAGCGCCGCCGCACACTGCGCGCGGAGATCTGCATACGGTCCCCCCTGAATAACTGCAAACAACAACGGGCGACGGGTCTGTGTCCATCGGTACTGACGTGCCAATCGTGCATAGGTCCGCCGACATCGTTCGGCATACATCACTGTTCGCTCCACCGCCTGTGTAAACTCCACTCGCGAAGCATTATTGGGACGCGGATCATCCAATACCACCATCATATCCGTTCCCAACACCGCCTGAATTGTTATGGCACGTTCCGGTGTAAGCATATGCCACGCACCATCATATACACTGCGAAACCGAACACCCGTATCCGTTACCACTCCATTCCCGCCGGCACGATGAATCAACGAATATACCTGGTATCCCCCGCTGTCGGACAATAGCGGTATCGTTGAGTTCATAAACGTATGAACTCCCCCCATTCGCTGAATAACACGCATTCCGGGACGCAACATCAGATGATATGTATTGACCACCGCCGCCCGTAAGTATGGCAAGGCATCATTGCTGATTCCACGGACAGACGCCCGTGTTGCGTCCGGCATAAACGCCGGAAGCGAAACGGGACCGTGTGGTGTTTGCACTGTCCGCCGAGAGCGCATCATGGCTGTACTTGCCCATCCCCGGCGCGAATATCTTCCGATAGTTGCGTTGTTTTCTCTTGCGTTGTAATCACTACCGGCCGATCAACGAAAACATCATGAGCGCGAAATGTTGATTCATGCAATAATCGCATCATTTTTCCGACATCGTTTTGCGTCGGGGTTACGGAAATTTGAAATCGCACCTCTCGCTTCTTTCGAAAATATCCCGTACCATTTTTTACTTCACCCAGTTGCCAGATAATTTTATGAGTCCGCGGATTAAACTGGATCGTTTCCGATTCCGGGAACGTTACTCCCTCCCATGTTACGTGTGTCGGTAAAGATGCCTCTACTACTGCATTCTGTAACGTATTGGTGGCATTGGTAACCGACCAGCGAATTGTATAGGTTGTTTTCGCACCCCGCTTGGGTGGAACAGGACCGGTGTTTTTCAGTGTAAAATCATCATAAAATCCCTCAGTGGTAAATGTGACACGAGATGCTAACTTGACGAGAAACGGTGCGCTTTCAATACGCTTATTGCCATAAATCGGTGTTGGAATATCCGGACTATCAATAAATGCCCGAGTGCGTACCACGAGATTGCTATCGGTGTCACTTTGTACCGGAAGATTGCTTTGTACCGGTATGGAAAATGTAATTTGTCCCCCTTCGGACGGACTTAACAATTCAAGAGATGGCACATCACTGGCTCGCCATATAATCGTTTTTGTCTTCGGATTCAACACACCACCGCTCATTGCCAAATTTAACTTTGCATAATCCAAAATCTGATCCTCAAATTCCATTTGCACCACAGCATCTCGAACACCCAAGTCTCCAACATTGTTGAAGTCAATCGTATACACCAACGTATCCCCTTGCTGCGCAATATAAGTACCTGCTCGTCCGTTTACCGTCTGAGTAATCACAATCGGAGGAGTGGTAATTCGTGTCGCCCACTGCGCTCGCGCAATCGGCACTGTTGTTCCATCTTGCTCTTGTTGTAATGTAAATGTCGCCGTATGTACCGTATCCCGAACACCATGCAGTGTCCCGGTGATCTGAATCACTCCCTCTGTTCCCGGTGATACTGTTCCGATATCCCACCGGGTGGCTGTTTCATCGTCACGGGCGGGCGTTGAAGATTCATAGGTGAATTGAGATGGCATCTCTGCCGTAAGTACAACATGATCGTAGGGTGTCTGAGAAGTATTTTCATACCGAATAGTATAAACAATGCGCTCACCGGAGGAAACGGTGCGTTGCGCTTCTACAGAAACATTCATTCCTTCCGATTCTGCACGCAATCCCTTTCGCTGTGTAACCGTAAGAGGTGCGCGGCGTGTTGTCGGTGTAAATGATACATCTGCCGCAATATACATAACATCACCAAATTCTACACCAAACTTCCCGCGAAGGATGATTGTCTGTTTTTGTGACGCATCAAGATTTCCCAACTTCATCTGAACCGCCGTCGCCGAAATCCGAGAAAGGCCCTCTGTCATTTCAACAGAAAACGCCGGGGGATGTGTGATATCCACAACAATATCGCGCAACCGTGTAGAGGATCCATTGTGTAACGTAATGGCATATTCCGCTGTCATTCCGGCACGAATGGCTGTCGGACCCTCAATAGTTAGTGTAATATCCGATGGTGAAAACAGCGATGCGCGAATATTCAACAGTGTCCATAACGCCACCACTCCCAATACGATCGCTCCCATAACCACCGCAATCCACAGAAGCGGTTTACGGTAGTGCCGCTCCAATAATACCTTTTCTTGTTCTTGCCACTGCGACGGCATTGAGGGATCCGGCGGTGTTGTTCGTAACGCCTCCTCAGTGTTAAATGCTGTCTTTTCATGTTCCGACAGCGATTCTTCTGCACGATACAATTTACGACGCAGTGTTTGAAGCCCCATAGTATTTTATATGTATATACATCATTATACACTATCGCGATGTCGGCATGCGAGTAATTACCGAATCAATGATCCCGTATGCCCGTGCTTCCGCCGCACTCATGAAGTAATCCCGATCCGTGTCCGCCTCCACACGAGAGGGCTTTTGTCCCGTGTGTTTCGCCAAAATTGCCGTCAATCGCTGCTTCGTTTTAAGAATGTGCTGTGCGTGAATATGTACATCCGACGCTTGACCCTGCGCACCGCCCAGCACTTGATGAATCATTACTTCACTATTGGGGAGTGCAAATCGCTTCGTCTTTGCGCCGCTCGCCAACAGTACCGCCGCCGCACTTGCCGCCTGTCCGATACAAATAGTTCGCACATCACTGCGCACATAACGCATCGTGTCATAAATCGCCAGCGCCGCCGATACCGAGCCGCCGGGAGAGTTGATATACAGTGTAATATCATCTGTCGCCCGAGCATCCAGATATAATAGCTGTGCCACCACCGTATTGGCAACGGCGTCATCTATCGCCGTTCCCAAAAATACCACACGATCCTTCAATAACCGAGAGTAGATATCGTATACTCGCTCCCCGTGTGTGGAGCGATCAATGACTGTTGGAATAATCATGGCTCTCTAGTTACAACTATTATGATGCATTGCCTCTTGATGAATCTGCACGATTTACATCGTCCTTTTGAGCAGCGCTTGATGCATCAGCATTCTCAACCATTTTATCCTTCTTCGTTGTCTCCGATTTCTCCTTCTGTGATTGTTTCTCCGGTGCATCATCATACCGCGGTGCACCGACACGATTTTCTATGTGCTCAAATACCGCCTCCTGTGTCAGCATTGCCTTCGCATAGGAATGCAACTGCGCAAGATCAACATCCGAATCAGATGTTGTCGCATACATCATGCGCAACTGCTGCATCTGCGCTTCCACCGCGTCTTTAGACGGTTGGATATGTTCTTGTTCCGCCACTGCATCCAGCGCCAAACTGATTTTCGCCCGTTTTTCTCCTTGCGGTCGCCAATCCGCTCGCAACTCTTCCTTTGTCTTGTTCATGCGCTTCAATAACGCATCTAACGTTGTACCGCTGGCAGATAACTGTTGCATAAATTGCTCCTCCATGCGCCGAACTTCTTGATCAATCATTGCGGCGGGAATTTCGCACTCTACTACCTCCGCCAATGCATCGGCAATACTCTCACGACATGCTTGTCGTGCCGTCTGCCGACGCTGAGCGGTTAGCGCGGTTCGCGTCTCTCGCAACAAATCTTCCCGTGTCGCATCCTTCTTGCCCAATATCGTTGCGGCAAACACATCATCAACCTCCGGTGCCACCCGCTCATACACACCAATTACCGTAACCGTAAATATTGCCTCTTTTCCGGCAATGTCCTTTGCGTGATAATCTTTTGGAAACGATAACGGAATCGTCTTTGTTTCCCCAGCGGTCATTCCGACTATTGCGTCTTCAAACCCCGGAATAAATGCTCCGCTGCCCAGCGTCAGCGGATGATTATTTCCGCTGCCACCTTCCAGCGGTGCGCCGTCTATCGTTGCGGAAAAATCAATGCGAACCACATCTCCGTTCTGTGCCGCTCGCGTTACCACCACCTCCGTTGCTCGCTGTTGTGCAAGGCGGTCAATCTCTTTTTCCACATCCTCATCACGAACCTCCTCCGGTGCCGGACAAGTAATCGCCGCCTTCAGCTTCTTTTCATAGTCCTTCACAAGTGTTGCGGTCGGAAGGACATCCACCGTTGCCGTAAACACCAGATCCTTGCCATCTTCCAACGTATCCACCGATACCGTCGGCGTATCAATTGCGGAAATATTATGTTCTCGTACCGCCTTTGCATAGGCCTTTTTAATGGCACGCTCCGCCGCCTCGGCAAGCAGTGCGGATCGTGACACTTCCCGCTCCACCACTGACGCGGGAACTTTTCCGGCACGAAACCCCGGCACCTTCATCTGTGCGCCAATATGCGCCGCTGCCGCCTCTATCTCCTTCATCCACGTTGCGGCATCTACCGTGATGGAGAGCTCCACGCGAGATTGCGGGAGTGTCTTTGTCGTCGTTTTCATGGGATATTATTTCTGTGCGAATTTCTCCTTATACAATGCCATGCTGCGCGTCACTGCCTCTCGCGCGACCGCTGCATCGCCAAATCCGGTGACCTCCACCGTTTTGTTGTCTATCGTCTTATATGTCTCAAAGAAGTGACGGATTTCCTTGCGGGTATGCGGATTAACATCATCTAAATCCGTCACAACGTCCCAGCGTGGATCATCATTCGGTACCGCAATAATTTTGTCGTCACTTTCCCCACCGTCAATCATATGCATGATACCCACAACACGCGCCTCCACCAACACTCCGGTAGACAACGGATACGTTGTTAACACTACAACATCCAGCGCATCTCCATCATCCCACAGTGTCTGCGGAACAAATCCGTAATCAAATGGATAGTCCTGCGCCGTTCGCATTGCGCGATCCAACTTAATCAACCCCGTATCCTTGTCAATTTCATACTTATTCTTACACCCCCGCGGGATTTCAATAATCGTATTAATGATATTCGGAACGGAATCTCCGGGAGAAATTTCATGCCAAAGGTTCATAGTATTGTCTGTTAGTGTGTTACCGGTTCTTCTTTTGTTGTTTCAGGTGTGTTTGCATCCTCTACTGACTCGGCAGATACATCCTCTGTCACCTCTTGATCGGATGCCGCATTCTCCGTAGCGCCTTCAGTACTCTCAGTATTCTCACCATCTTCATGAGTTGAATCGGACTCCTCCGCCGCTGTTGTTGTCTCACCCTCCTCATCGGATTGCGCCGCCGTTGCACTGATAACATCAATATGCCAGTTTGTCAGCTTCACCGCCAAACGAACATTCTGTCCACGGCGACCAATCGCCAACGACAATTGATCATCCGGCACCACGACAACCGCCGAGCGGTTCTCCTCATCCACCGTCACCGTTAATACTTTTGCCGGCGATAACGCCGCCGTGATAAACTCTACCGGATCATCATCCCACTCAATCACGTCAATTTTCTCTCCTCCCAATTCATCAATCACCGCCTGTACACGAGTTCCACGCTGACCGACACAGGAACCGATGGGATCAATCGCATCATCTTCCGTATATACCGCCATCTTTGTACGACTCCCGGCCTCTCGCGCCAATGCCTTGATTTCCACCGTTCCGGCAAAAATTTCCGGAACTTCCAACTCAAACAATCGGCGCACCAAATCCGGATGTGAACGTGATACCGTAATACCGGGACCGCGCGGATCCTGAGATACATCCAGAATATACACCTTCAATCGCATCCCGATACTGTATCGCTCATTCCGAATCTGCTCAGACGGAAACAAAACACCGACCGCCTTGCCCAAATCCACAAACACTGTACGTCCTTCCACGCGCTGAACTGTCGCACTAATCACATCATGCTCACGACCCTTATACTCCGCAAACATCATATCGCGCTCTGCCTCTCGTACTCGCTGAATAACCACTTGTTTTGCGGTTTGCGCCGCCACTCGCCCAAACTCCGTCTTTGTCGGCAGCGGAAAGATTATTTCATCCCCAACTGCAGCGTCCGGCTTTTCCGCCAGCGCCTCCTCAACGGTAATATCTCGCTCGGGATTAAATCGCGGCAGACGCGGCGTATCATCCTCTGACGAACTATCCGCTGTGGAAGTCGACGCGGTGCTTTCCGCAGCATCTTCACCATCCTCACGCTCCGTAAAATCCCGCACCGTCTCATCTACCACCTCTTTCACCAAGAAGAATTTTACGTCTCCGGATTTTTCGTCAAATGTTGCACGAATATTCTGTGCGCGTTGCCCATACTCCTTTTTGTATGCCGCCGCCAGCGCCGCCTCTACGACACCGATAATTTTATCTCGCGCAATACCCTTTTCTTCGGCGATTTGCATCACCGCATTACCAAACTCTCCAAGAAATGTTTTATTCTGCATGTCCATACACGCTCTGCATCAATCGTAAATTACCCCCAACAGAAGAAAAGATTCGCTGTGCTGGCGAATCTTCCCCTCCTGCCGGATTCTATTGAAAGTATACCATACTCAACTTCGTCCGTCAATTGATATGTTTTCTTTTACTCTCCACATGTAACACCGGCGGGCGTTGTCTCCGTTCCATCAAAATCATTCTTACATAGCAAAATAATCTCTGAGGCACTCAGCACTCGTGTATAAATACGTACATCATCAATAATTCCGTCAAAGAATCGTCCGCGAACACCACCCAAATCCATTGCGCCAAATGATAGCGGAAGTCGTGTAGATCCATCTACGCCACCAACCAATCCGGATGTTCCATCATTTTCCTGTACACCATTGACAAAAACTGTCCGCACACCATTATCAGCATCCTGAACCAGTGCCATATGATACCACTGCTTACGATTTCGTAGCCCGGCATCCAATCCGCTGTATCGCGCTCTCCGATTGTTAAATTGAAGATTATACACCTCGTCCTCTTTCCCATCACTACCGAATACCCACTGTCGCTTATTAAGCACATCTGCGCGAACCCATAAAGAAATGGTATAGTTACTGTCACGATCAAGAGACACATCACTATCGGGATCTACCGTTAAATATGCCGAACTTCCGTTAAATGATGCCGCCCGACCACCGCGTACGGCAGTGGAAGTACGTGAAACGCCTCCATACGGCGTCGCATCATTCCCTCCGGATGTTACATCATCATAATTACTGTCAAACGGCCAATGTGCCACCAAATCACTTACCAAATCCTCCGGTGGAACACTGACACTAAACGCTACGGCGCGCACCGCCTGTTTGTAGTACCCTGTTGTCTGAGCGGATCGCACTACCATGGCATCATCCGTACATCCCACAGCATTACCCGATTCATCGGCAAATCGTGCCGTTACTTGTGCACCGTCAAAGACATCATTTAACGTAACGATACCGTTTCGACAGGACGAATTGGGAATATTTGAAAGAGTCACGCGTTGTCCGGCAAGACGACGAGCACGCAAATCCCGACGAAAGTTATATAGAACCCGTTCTGCCCCGGTATCTGCCGCCTGAAACGCCGTCGTTGATTGATCCGTCGCCTGTGATGCTCGCTGATTATTTACCGTAGACCCTACAATTCCCAATGCCGCCATTAGCGCAATGGTCATGAGAATCATAACAAACACCAGTACTGCGCCGCGGCGAGTATGAGAAGGAGAGAAATGGTATTGTGTAGACATCATCATTGTATTACATCAAACCGGAAACATCGTAATCCCGTAACGATACACTCGTTTGCATATGCACGGCAGCACCGCGAGAAGGTGTTGCTGTTACCGTCATCGTCACTCGTCCAACGCGTGGCGGATCATATCGAGAAGTAGTCGCCGTAAACGCGCCGGAAGTAATTGGCGATTCTGTCAATGGTGTTGCGGATACACCGGAAAAACGATTTGCGCCACACCCGGACATATCGGACATCGTTACCGTCTGTTCCGTAATTGCATTAGATGCAAATGCATAGCGCACGCACTGCCCGCGTGAGTAATCATATACAACAATTGCACTACTGGAAACGGCCGCTACGGAACCGGTACGCAATGATTTACCGATTCGTGACATTGCAAAATGTAAATCTTCCGCCGCCCGCTGTGATGCGTGAGTATATCCATATACACGCACCGTTCGCCCAAATACATCTGCTGTAATTACCATAATCAATGCAAAAATCGCCATTGATACAAGGACTTCAATGAGAGTAAATCCGCGAGATTGTATCGGTGTTATACTCATAATATCAGTGCCAATTCTTCAATGTGCTGCGCGCATGGGTACAGTGATTAATCGCCGTACACTGATTTAGACGTGATGGACGGGACGTATTTCCCCACGTTACCATCGTTGTAATGTTCAGCGTATCACTATCGGCCCGCTCAACACGTACCCACCGACGATACGGTGTATCCGATCCGCTTCCATGATGAAAAAATCCACTAGACGTTCGTGACAGTACCCCATTACAAGAACGCAATGCGGTATCATTATAGTCAATACATCGCCAAGAATTTAACGACATATTATGATCAATTGATTTCCCGGCAATCATATTGTTATCACGAATATTGCGTACCAATTCTATACCTTCTTGCGCAAGAGCGGCAGCAACAACACGATGTGTCGCCTCACGAGAAGCGGTGTTAATCGGACCGAAAATACTGATAACGCCCACCAGCCCCACCGACAATACAAACGCCGCCAACAATGTTTCAATAATGGAAAATCCTTTGCGCATAGATCTTAACATTGTTCGGTAATTCGTCCCACCGCATTAATGCAAATACGCTGCTGTGCATCACCGCGAGAAATGGTAATCGTTGCACTTCCCCCACCGGAAAGCGCAGCATGCGGGACGGTAAATGCAACCTCTCCACCGGTTACTCGTACCCCGTTCCGTATTGATTTTGTAAGAATTACCTCCATGTTTGCCAAGCTACATGACTGGCGCGGGCGGTGGTATACATACCGTACATCATAGCGATTACCCCGTGGCGTAAAGATAAAGCGACAGGGAATTTTCTGCTCATCCGTATATCGTCCCGCCAATGCATAGCTTTGTGCCATTCGCACCGCTGCCGATACTTCTCGCGCAATACTACGCACAGCACGAGCATCTCGTGAAGAAATGAATGAAACCAAAAATACGCTTGTCATCACTCCCACAATGGCAATAACAATGAGCAGCTCGATGAGAGAAAACCCGCTATGGTATTTGTATTTTATGCTACACATTACATTCACACATGTTTCCTTCAGTATACCATACCGCTACCGTATCGCAATGCGGACGGTGCCACACACTGTACAACCGCCAGCACACCGATAGCACACACCAGAAACGGACCAAACGGAATGGGATCGCGACGTGTCTTTATTCCGGCAATAATCAATGCGATACCGATAACCGCACCCAATCCGAACGCCACCGTTAAATATAACACTGCCCCATATACACCGAACAATGCTCCACCAATTACGCTGATGTATGCATCTCCCGATCCCATCCATCGTTCCCGGGAAACAATACTTAGAAATGCCGGAACACCACCGGCAATAAGTGCGCCTCCGATTACATCTCCCCATACCGGTGGATGAACACTCCACCACATCACCAGCGCCGCGTCGGCGACAAATACCGCCCGAAGCGGAACATACATCGTACGTAAATCATAGAACGCAACAACGATAAGCGCTGCCGCCATGGTCAGAATAATAAGGCTGTCTCGCACCGCCGTCTCCGGAAACAGTTGCAAGACACAGTATACTACCGCTACCGACACCGCCGCAGTAACCCATTCAATTGCCGCCACCCATGCGGCAATATTTGCACCGCAGTGCCGACATCGTCCGCGCAATAATATAAAGCTTATCAGCGGGATGTTATCATACCACGCAATATTTTTCCGACATGCATCACATCGTGAACGCCCGGACACAAACCCTTCTCGTGTCCCATATCGAGTAACGACAACACCCAAAAAACTCCCCAATATCGCACCGATAATTGCCACAACACTCCCTATTGCTACTGACATGCCCCCGGCGTTTCTTCTTCTGCGGTCCGACACTCGGTACTATCACAGAGAACTCGACATCCACCACATGGCGAAGCGGTGGTAACAGACCATACAGAATCATCCACAACATAATCCATCGTTCCGCACCCCTTTGGCAATGATGGAAATACCATATCATCACCTAAGCACAATACCGAACCGGCAGAACGATTACCACCGATAATCTCTCCCCCTCCGACAATGCAAGATTCCAGTCCCGTCCGCACACTTTGCATTACGGTTTTGTAACTGTTCACCGCCGCCCGTTGTCGTGCCGGCATAATATTAACGATAACAATCGTCGCTAATATTCCGATGATTGCCACAATGACCAGTAATTCCACTAACGTAAATCCCCTCTGTCTTTTCTGTTGTTTCATATAAGTCACTTCAAGGATACACCCCCCACTCACAGCAATGCTGCGAATGGGTGCGTGTACACTCAATGTGATTAACAACCATTGAATGTTACACCGGTCTCAGTAATAGTCGCGGACGTACACGTTCCACTGTTCTTACTTCCGGGAGTAACAACAATTTGGAATGTTCCGTCAACATCACAATCACGATCACTAACGGTGATTGATCCTACTGCTGTTGAATCAGGATATGATTCGCCGTTTGTACATACTACTCCACCGGGACTTGGTGAAGCGGTCAAGTCTGTAGAATCACAACAAATCTGTGCTGCCGGACGAATACTTGCCGCCGTCGCCTTAAAGGAAACGTCCTTAGCTTTTTTCCGCGCACTGTTAAGACTCACCAACACAATAGAGGCGAGGATACCGATGATTGCAATTACAATCAACAGCTCAATGAGCGTAAAACCTTTACGCATAGCTCTCACCTCCTTTCTTGTTTGTATTTTTATGCATAGATATTGCCATGGTGTTATCAACACATCCAGTATATCATAATTTTACCACCTAGGATATACCTCCGGCGATATTATAAATCGGCAGCAAAATGGATATGACTAATATTGCCACCCCGATTCCCAAAAATACAATCAATACCGGCTCCAACATCGTGGTAAGATTTCGTGTCATCACAGCAATCTCCTCCTCGTAAAACTCCCCGACATTTTTGAGTGTCTCATCAATCTTTCCGGTATCTTCACCGATTTTAATCATACGCACCACCATGGGAGAGACACTTTCCTCTTGTGCAAATACCGTACTCATCGCGCCGCCGGCCTTTACTTCCTCCGCTGCACGAATAATAAGATTTTTATATACGACATTATCCACGACATCCGCCACCGTATACAATGCCTTGACAATTGGTATCCCTCCCGCCATCAACAGTGAAAAGTTTTGCGCAAACCGTGCCATATAAATCATTCGGAATAGTTTTCCAAATACGGGAAGTTGCAGCTTCACATGATCCCACTCTTGCCGACCGCCCTCTGTATTGATGTAGTACCATAGCGCCGCTACAATACCTACGATCACCAGCAGCACCGCCCACCAATACGCCGCCATAAAATCTCCGAATGCCATCACCGCCGTGGTATACCATGGGATGTCTGGAATATCAAAATCCTTGATTACTTGTGTCAACTTCGGCAAAATAAATGTTACCGTTAAAAATCCGATTACCCCTGCCGTCACCAAGACAAACATCGGATAGAACAACGCACTACGAATTCGCGCGGATAACTGGTAACTGCGCTGCAAACTCTCAGAAATAAACATGATACTGTTATCCAAATTCCCCGACGTCTCTCCGGCACGGATAACACTTACGATAAGGTTGGAAAATGCTTTGGGATACTGTGCCAAGGCATCAGATAAAGCCATTCCATCTGCCACATCTGTCGCAACATCTTTGATAATAAAACGCAGGTACCGATTATCTATCTGTCCATGGATAGCGCGGAGCGCTTGAACAATCGGAACCTTCGCATGAATAAGTGTCGCCAGCTCACGAAAAAATATGGATAAGTCTTTCTGCGACAACCCCTCCCACGACCGTCGCACATCTCCGAAAAGCGTCAATCCGGTCTTTTCCCGATGTACCGTTATGGGAATGAGATGCTCTCGCTGCAACACCGCAATTGCCGCCGCGCGATCTACCGCTTCCACGATACCCTCACGAACTTCCCCTTCTTGCGTCCGTGCCTTAAAAACAAATCTCATATTACAAATACATTATTGTTGTTGCTGTTGTTGTGCAGCATCACGCATCAGCATCGTGAAATACTCGCGATTCTTGGCATACATCAACGCATCCTCCTGCGTAACGATACCGCGAGATGCCAAATCCGCTAACGACTTATCCAGAGAAATCATTCCGTCTTGTAAACTTGTCTCAATCACCGTATCAATCTGATAAGATTTATTTTCGCGAATAAGATTTTCAATGGCATGATTCTTGATCATAATTTCCACTGCCGGAATTCGCCCGCCACCAATCCGCGGCAACAACCGCTGGGATACCACTCCCAGCAATACATTGGCCAGCTGAGCGCGAATTTGATTCTGTTGATGACTCGGAAAGACGTCCACAATACGATCCACTGTTTGCGCGGCATCATTGGTATGCAAGGTGGCAAAAATCAAATGCCCTGTTTCCGCTGCCGTCATCACCGTCTGAATGGTCTCCAAATCCCGCATCTCTCCGACAAGAATAACATTTACATCTTCGCGTAGCGCCGCTCGCAATGCATCGGCGAAACTTCGCGCATCCTGTCCAATCTCCCGCTGATTGATAATCGCTTTGTTATGCGTATGAATATATTCAATCGGATCTTCAATGGTAAGAATGTGCGCCGCACGAGATGCATTGATTGCATCCACCAACGCCGCCAACGTTGTGGACTTTCCGTGCCCAACGGGACCGGTCATTAATACAAGACCCTGAGAGCGCTCGGCAAAATCATATAACTTTTCCGGAACATTCAGTTCGGCAAGGGAACGAATCTTTGCGGGAATCAAGCGCATTGCCACGCTCAATCGCCCCTTCTGAAAAAACACATTTGTTCGGAATCGCGCCTTATCCTCATAGTTGTAAGAAAAATCAACACTTCCGGTATCCGCCAGTGTCTGTTGCTGCACATCGGTAAGCAATGCATCCACGATAGACTTCGTATCATCCGCCGTTAATATACTATCCTGAGACAATGGCAAAAGCCGTCCATCCACACGAATCATGGGATACGATCCGACAACAAGGTGCAAATCACTGGCTCCCTGTTGGGCAACAATTGCCAAAAGTTCATTAATACGCTGTTGTGCCGACATATGTTCACTGATTATTATCGGATTGGATACGATGCTCATTCAAGAGCTTTGTTACTCGTTGCAGTACATCTGACGGGGTATGATTGGCCTTAACAATATACCCGATAGCGCCATATTTTTCCGCCAAATCGTAATGCTCACGCTCCGAAACATTGGTGAGCATGATAACGGGAATATCCCGATACTTCGGCATATTGTACTTTTTTTCCAAAAACCCGAACCCGCCGATTCCCGGCATAATCACATCACTTAAAATAACGTCAATGGGCGGAGTCTCCGGATTTTCCAATACTTTCAACGCTTCCTCACCGCTATGCGCTCCAATCACCGTATGCCCCTCTTTGGTGAATTTCATATTATAAATATCAAAAATAAACGGATCGTCCTCTATTAGAAGGATCGTCCATGAGCTCGCTTTTGTTGTCTGTTGTGTTTCCATTGCTATTCTTTGTTGTGTCCATTATACATGAAGATGAAACAGTTGCATAGAGACTAATCATCCAAACTTCCATCACCGCCAATACTCACCGATCCTTCTGTTAATCGCATCACCTCCTCCAAAGTTGTAATACCGAGAAGCGCCTTTAATAAACCGTCCTGTCGCATAACGATCATACCGCCATTCAGTGCCGCCTGTTCTACCGCCGATGCCGCACCGTTCTTTTCTGTAATGATAGATTGAATGGTTGCATCCATCCCAATGACTTCATAGATTGCAACTCGCCCCTTGTATCCGGTATTACCGCATGCATCACAGCCCGCCCCATGATACAGTGTAATTCCATCGTTAAGATTAACACCATACTTTGCAATCTCTTCCTTGGGAAGCTGGGCAATATCTTCACGAATGCGCTCTATAATACTGGGCGACACCGATACTCGCTCCTTACAGGATTCACAGATGCGACGCACTAATCGCTGCGCCACCACTTCCCGCAGTGCCGCCGCCAACAAAAACGGCTCAATTCCCATATCAATCAACCGCGGGATTGCACCAATCGCACTGTTTGTATGCAAAGTGGAAAACACAAGGTGTCCGGTCAAGGCGGCATGAATCGCCAATTCCGCCGTCTCCCCATCACGAATCTCTCCCACCATCAATACATTGGGGTCTTGTCGCAAGATGGAGCGCAATCCGTTGGCAAATGTGTACCCAATCTCCGGGCGTACCTGAGACTGATTCACGCCATCAATGTGGTACTCCACCGGATCTTCCAGCGTAATAATATTGCGCTGTTCCTCATTAAGAATACGGAGAAAGCCGTACAGCGTCGTGGATTTTCCACTTCCGGTGGGACCGGTAATCAGAATCATTCCGTACGGCTCACGGATACGCTCCATAAGAATATCGTAGTTGCGTCCGACAAGTCCCAACTCTTTGGGATCAAACACCTTATTGTCCTTTCGTAATACTCGAATCACCACCTTCTCTCCGTCCACCACCGGTAATGTGGATACACGAAAATCCACCTCTTCCTTATCGCCCGCACGATGAACCTTAAATCGCCCGTCCTGCGGTTTCCGCTTCTCATCAATTTTAAGGTTGGAAAGAATTTTTATATGAGAGACGACCGCTCGCCCAACATCTACCGGAAATGTCAATGATGCGTGCAACACACCGTCAACACGAAAGCGAACACGGTACTCCTTCCCATGCGGCTCAATATGAATGTCACTGGCATTACCATCAATGGCATGATCAATAATGACATTTACCAACTTCGCCACCGGTGCGTCCTGCACACTCTCCTGCGTAAGCTTATGTTTCTTTCGTGCGGCGCTTTTCTTTTTCAACTCCTCCTCTTCACTATTAAATGATCGCACCACATCGTGAACCGCTTCTTGTGCCGATGAGTACTGGCGAACAATATCACTGAATATTTCTTCCGTTGCATCATGCAATACCACCTGTGCAATCTCCTCTCGTTGACGCGCCACAAATCGCAAAATATTTAGCGCATTGATATTTCCGGAGTCGGTGATTGCCACATGAGCCGTTCCATCATCATCCAAAGCGAAAATCACCACACCGTTTGCTATTGCAATCTCTTGCGCAATCAATGCCAATGCAGACCGATCCACCTCCGGAACCTCAGTTAACGCATCTTGTGCACCACGAATAACATCGTCCTGTGCAAATACCGCCCCGGATGACGATGTTTCCGTTTCTGTTTGTGTTGGTGTTTGTGTTGCCTCCGTCATATAATCATTCTATGCCGATGGCTGCAAATCCTCACTCGGTGACGTTTCCTCTTGCGGCTCCGGTGACACATCAACCCGCTGCTCCGGATCATCAGCGGGAACAAACGGATTATTTCGCGGAGACAGTGTTGTATCCAATGTCGGCAATGCCGTCACCCGAAGGTATACCGGTCGTATTTTTTCCAAATCAATGCCTCCCACAAAAATATGTCCCGATGCGCCCTCAGGGACTGAAACGCTTTCCATATATGGGAATGCTGCTGTTACGCGTACCAACAATGTCTTATCTGTCACTTCTGCCGATCCTCCAAGATTCTCCACTTCCGCCCGTGAAATGGTGGCGCTGTCAATGCTGTAACTGCGACTTATATCATGAAGAAAGGAGAAGAACTTTCGAACACCATCATATTCTCCCATTGCCGTCAATGTTACGTCCAATGTTCGTGTTTTTGGAGGACGAATCGGAACACTCTCCACCGCCGACACACCCTCTGTCGGCTCAATCAACATTGCAGGCGCACCTATAACCTCCTGCTGATTAATGCGCCGATGAGATGTTTCGCTATCATCAGTGGCATTAACAACAACAAGATTGATCGCGGCACGCTTTGCCACATCATCAATCGCACTGATAATTGCATCCTCATCCCGTGTCATTGGAATATATTGAAACAAAAACGATTGCAACGCCGACTCTGCGTTCAGTGCATTTATAATGTCCTGAACAAGAACCGCTCGCTCTTTAAGAGCATTCAGTTGCACTTGTTTTGCATCCAATACCTCCCGACGTTGCATCATTTCCGTGTATGCGGGATATGCCAATGCAATCGCGCAATAAATAATTGCGATAAGAATTGCCGGAAAAAAGAGAAGTTTTAGTTTCATAGGTATATCAATTTATTGAGCGGATGGAGTAATGGAGAACGTAACGGTAAACTGAATGGCACGTTGGGTACCGGCAGCCTCTGTTTCCCGCTGAACATCTCCCAAAGAAACATTGGAAATTACCTCTACGCTGCGCAGAGCGGCAACTTGCCGTGCAACAGTGAGTAAATCACTCGTACTCATTGTTATAGTGAGCATTAACCCGTCGTCATTATTCTCATAAGAAAGCTCATCCAACACCACTTCCGGAAGAATTGCCGATGCTACTGTTTCCATCGCTCCATAAACGGGACTGGAATCCACCGCCGATGACACAATGGCTTTTTGTCGGAATATGGCATCCGCCGCGCGCGCCACATCTCGTCGAGCGGACTCCGCCTCATGCTGCTTAATCTTATTCTCTACTTTACGAATATCTCCATTAATAGTCTCTGTATATGCCCTCAGTCCGGCATAAACCGCAACAACCACGCAGAGTACCAATAATGCTCCGAATGCACCACGAGAGAATAATCGGTCTCGCCGCTGTTGCGCTCGTGCCGCCGCCGATGTTTGAGAAAGGTCAATACCCATAGGTTTCGTATCTTAATTCGTTTAGTTTATTGGTGATATTCAGAAACGCCCCGCAATGCCAGCCCAACAGCCACAGCGTAGGATCCACGCAACTTTGTTACCGCCTGTTGTGCGGCGGCGGGAACCGTTAGCCGAGCAAACGGGTTTCCAATAACCGTAGTGACACCGAGGCGACGCTGTAAATACTGTGTCAGCATATGCAAACCGCTAACTCCGCCGCTAACAAGCAACGTAACATTCTCCAATGAAGAAAATGATCGCAACACCACCCGGATATCCGACACAATCATATCAATATTTTGTACCGCCAATCCATTCTCTTGCAATAAATCATCCCGCTCCTGCAAATATGTGCGAGCACGGTCCGCCTCTACACCAAGTGCCTGAGATATCGCCGTAATTATATGCGCTCCACCAATTCCAATATTACGGTTGGCACGAATTACTCCGCCATCCACTGCCACAATATTGCTGGCAGTATGACCAATATCCACAATCACATGCGCTCCCCGATCATCACCAATTAACGAACGGACCAGTGCAAATGTTTCCAACTCCAACGCCTTGATGTTTAAACGCGCATCAACAATCAGTTTTTCATACGCCTGAACATCCTTACGTGGAGCGGCAACCAATAAAACATCAATTGTCTCCCGCGCTTCCGGTCTATTGGCGGACACTTCGGAGGGCGTACCGGCAGCGGGCGCATTCTTGCCGGAAGATGCCGCCGGAAGAATAATATCATGAGCAATGTTGACTTCCTCCAGAGGCATGGGAATATATTTCCGCGCCTCAAACCGTACCGCCTGCTCCAATTCTGCTGATGACATCTTTGGGAACGTGATAACGGTAATCAATCCACTGGATCCGGGAAGCGCCACATAGGCATTGCGAGACTTCTTTGACAATTTTGATACTATCATCCGAAGAACATCCGATCGTCGGGACGGATTATCGCAATGTGCATACGCATAATCACTCAAATACGGACGACCATCCCGAACCGATACGGCGGCAACCTTTATAAGATCGGAGCCAAAGTCCACACCGAGAAACGTTGGTTTTTTCCCAAACAATCCCATAGCTGTATTGAATTCCTGTGTTTTTTCTTTGTATACAAAATATCTTGCATTCAGTATACCATAAAATAAAAAAACGCAACACCCCTATTCTTAGCTCCTCGCCAACTCCCAAAGTGTGACGTATAATGAAAAACAACAAACTGATAAACTATACTAATACTCATGACTACACATACACCGGTTGTTTTGGTTGTACTGGATGGTTGGGGACTCTCACGCAGTACAACAAATATTTTGCGTAGCACACCGCTGCCCACCATGGAAAAACTTCGACGCTACTATCCGTTTACCGCACTGCAAGCATCCGGCATCAGTGTGGGTATTCCGTGGGGAGACGCCGGAAACAGTGAAGTGGGTCATATGGCGCTCGGGAGCGGTCGTATTATTTACCAAAACCTCCCGCGAATTACGTTGGCGATTCGCAATGGAACATTTTTTACAAACGATGCACTGATCGGAGCGGTTCGCCACGTTCGGGACAGTGAAGGAACGCTCCATGTTATGGGATTACTCTCCACGGGAGCGGTACATTCTCATTATGAACATATTGTGGCAATGATAGAGCTGGCACGACGAGAACATCTCTCCCGCATTGTTATTCATCCGTTTTTAGATGGGCGTGACAGCTCTCCCACCGACGGAATTCGTATGCTGGATCGCCTGCGCACCGACTGTGCGGATATTGGTGTCATCGGAACCGTCAGCGGACGCCACTATGCCATGGATCGTAATAACAATTGGGATCGCACTGCTCGCGCCTATGCCGCGTTAACGGGAGATTCAAGTGCTCCACGTATTTCAGTAGACACGTTGAATGACTATATACGCACTTCCTATAACGATGGTGCCACCGATGAATTTATTGTTCCCACCGTAGTAACAACAGAAAGCGGAGAGCCGCAAGGAGTGATACGAGACGGTGATGCTGTAGTATTCATCAACTTTCGTGAAGATCGGGCGCGACAATTGACCCGCGCATTTACGGAGAACGGCACGGACAACACGTTTGTTCATACGCCGCCAAACAACCTCTTTTTTGTCTCTATGACACAGTATGATGCCACATTGAATAATGTGCATGTGGCATTTCCACCTCAAAATATCACCAATACACTCGGTGAGGTTCTTTCTGCGTATGACAAAACACAATTACGAATCGCCGAAACGGAAAAATACGCTCATGTTACGTACTTCTTCAACGGTGGGTCGGAAACTCCGTTTCCCGGAGAAGATCGGGTGCTGATTCCCTCTCCCAACGTTACTCGCTTTGATGAAGCACCGGAAATGAGTGCCGCCCGCATTACCGATCGTATCCTTACAGAACTGGAACGAGACCATTACGATTTTATCCTCGTGAACTATGCCAATGCCGATATGGTCGGACATACCGGTAATATGAATGCTTGCCGCACGGCGGTACAAACGATTGATACGGAGCTGGGACGATTAATTCCGGCGGTACTGACACGTAACGGCGCCGTTTTGATTACCGCAGACCATGGAAATGTAGAGGAACTCTATAATGATCGTACCGGCACTATTAGCACCGCTCACTCTACAAATCCCGTTCCACTGTGGTATGTAACGGCACACAATCATCGTACGCTGCCGCGACGAGGCGATACGATTCCCCCTATCGGCGGTCTTCTTTCCGACGTTGCTCCCACAATTTTGGAAATCTTACATTTAACGCCACCACGAGAAATGGATGGGCGAAGCTTATTGCCGATATTGCGATCCTGACAGTAATTACGCCGCAACATAACGAATACGGGACAATAACAACCGTCGCGTTTCACGGCGAACAGATGCCGGTACCGTTACTTTTGCCAGTGTGGCGGGATGCGTTGCATGCGGCGTGTGAGTGGCAAAAATATGTAATAATGCGGCAACATCTCGAGAGATGGCTTGTGCATGACGTGCCCGAGTTGCACAGCGCCCGCACCATAATGCGGCGACGTCAAACACACAATGCGTTGGCGCGGCATCCGCACACTGTACACACTGTCGCGATACCGATAACGGCCACCCCAAAAGAGCCAATGTGTGAAACATCGCCCACAACAATATGGTATCCGCTCCACCGATGCATCGTGTTCGCTCAACAATATTATTGGCACTGTGAAGAGATACATATATCAATGAAAATAGCCGCGGGACCGTCATATTGTCACGTGTTAACCGCTCCACCGCCAATAATAAACTGCGCGCCGTCGTAAACAGTGATACCTGTGTGCGCAAAGCGGAAAAACTCTCCTCACAGAGTGCAAATGTAACAACTCCGCGCCCACGATTTCGCGCCACCATGATATGTGTATACAGAAGCGGTTCCATATGCGGCGCGATTTTTGCGCCATGCTTTCGAGCGCCGGTGCCACGCACGGTTCGGACAATATCGTCCGATGTCAATATTGTATACAGGCGATCACGCTCTCGATCATTTCGCTGCGCAATCACCACAACATTATCACTGGATACCTGCGTCATGAGTGCCGCCGAATACTGATTGTTACCGATTCTCCGTCCACATCCACCGTCTGTGTCGCATCGGCACCTTCCAATAATTCGGAGTGTAGTGCCGATGGCGTCGGAATCAATGTTTCGTGCCGAATCATATCGGCATGATGAGTAAATATATCTTCCCCACCAATGTATCCCACATCAATGCGGTCATCAACATCAAATCCCGCATGTTTACGCATCTGCTGAATGTACCGAATAATCTCCCGTGCCTTCCCTTCCCGTGCAAGCTCCGGTGTTACTTGTGTGTCCAGCTTCAATGTGTCACCGGCAACCACCGTCTTTACATTAACTTCCTCCGCAATCATCTCAAATAACTCCGGCGACACCTCCGATGGCACTATTAACTGTGCCAATGGAAGGCGTACTTTCAATGACGCCGCCGCTCGCTGCTCCAACGCCGCGCTAATTACCGATCGTGCCCGCTCCATTTGCGCAATAATCTCCGCATCTTCCCGTTGGATTTCGGCTGTCGGATAGTCCTCCAAATGCACGGATTCTTTTGCGTTCGTTACTCCCTGCATCAAATTCCGATAGATATGTTCACTCACAAAGGGCGTAAACGGCGCCAGTAATTTTGCCACCGTTACCAAAACGTAGTGCAATGTATCATACGCAACCGTCTTGTCGGCATCGTCCTCGCTCTTCCAAAACCGCTTGCGACTGCGACGAATATACCAGTTGGACAAATCATCCACAAACGGAACCATGGCACGAGCGGCCTTACGAATCGCATATGCATCCATATGGCGCACCATTGCTTCCGTTGTCTCCCGTAAGCGGGCGATAATCCACCGATCCAGCAAATGATCCGATGACGGCGGGGTCATCGTGTCCCGAGGAGTATATCCGTCCACGTTGGCGTATAAAACAAAGAATCCATACGATTGACGCAGCATTCGAAAGAATCCGCGAGAGAGTTCACGCAGATCCTTCTCACTGAATCGCAAGTCTTCCGCCGTCACCACCGGAGAGCTCATCAGATACAATCGCAACGCATCAGCACCGTATGTTTCCACCATTTCCATCGGATCGGGATAATTTTTCAATTTCTTACTCATTTTCTTTCCGTCCTCCGCCAATACCGTACCGTTGACGATGACATTGGTAAATGCGCGGGACGGACGATCATGGTTCTCTCCTCCCACAGCAAGCGCCGTCGCTAATACATGTAAATAATAAAACCACGCACGAGTCTGATCCACACCCTCCGCAATAAAGTCCGCCGGAAATCCGTTTACCAGCGCGCCGTTCCCCATGTAATGTTCCTGCGCATAGGGCATGGACCCACTATCAAACCATGTATCCAACACATCCGGTACACGATGCATAACACCATGTCGCCCGGCAGCTTCACATGATGTACAAGTAAACGTCACCGCATCTACCACATGTTTGTGCAGATCGTCCACCCGTTGTCCACTCCGCTCCTCCAACTCCGCGGCGGAACCGAATACCACCTCGGCATGACACTCTTCTTGATCACATCGCCATACGGGAATTACACTCGCCCAAAATCGTTGGCGTGAAATACTCCAGTCCCGCGCCCCGTGCAACCACTTTCCAAATCGTCCATCCTTAATATGCGCCGGCGACCAATTGATGGACTTCGCCGTTTCCAACAACTGATCTTTAATCTTCGTCACCGCCACAAACCAACTGCTTGTCGCATAGTTCAACAACGCCGTATCGCAACGCCAACAGTGCGGGTAACTATGCGTGTACTTCTCCTTGCGGAACAAGCGGTGGCGGTGCGCAAGATCTTTTACCACGGCAATATCCACCTCCCGCACATCATCCGCCCGACCCTTTGCGCGCGGCTTCACATCCGCTCCCCCCAGCGGTTCTCCGATCTCCGGGCGCAGAATACCGTCCATTCCAACATGCTGTACAAACGGCAAGTCATACGTCTTGCCAAGCGCCATATCATCTTCACCAAACGCCGGCGCAATATGCACAACACCGGTACCGTCTTCCGTTGTTACAAAATCCGCCGCATATACCATCCAACCGTTTTCTCTATTCTCCAATCCCTCCTGTGATGCGTAGTAGTCATACAGCGGCACATATGCCTTACCGACAAGATCATTGCCGCTCATTTCGGCAATAACCTCATACTCCATGCCATCAAACACATTCTCAACAAGTTTCGTTGCGACAATATACTCCGCGTCACCACTGCGCACGCGCACATACGCGATGTCCTTCCCCACCGCCAGCGCAACATTACCCGGCAATGTCCATGGTGTCGTCGTCCAGGCAAGGATAAAAGTATTCGGCTCATCCACAAGCTCAAACTTCGCAATCACCGATAAATCCTTGACGTCCGCGTACCCCTCGCTTACCTCGCTCTGGCTCAACGTCGTCTCACAGCGGGGACAAATATGCATGCTACGATAGCTTTCATATACCAACCCCTTGTCATACAATCGCTTAAATACCCACCATACACTCTCCATGTAATCACGATCCATCGTCCGGTAGGGCTGTGACATATCTACCCACCGCCCCAGACGCGGAACGATACGCTCCCACTCACTCGCATATGCCAACACTTTGGAGCGACATGTTTCATTAAAGGTTTCCACACCTATGGCTTCAATATCCTTTTTGCTTTTGGATCCCAATTCCTTTTCCACAATATTTTCAATCGGCAATCCGTGACAATCCCATCCCCACCGTCGCTCTACACGCTTTCCACGCATTGTCTGATACCGCGGCACAACGTCTTTCAACGTACCGCCCACAAGGTGTCCATAGTGTGGTAATCCCGTTGCAAACGGCGGTCCGTCGTAAAACGTATATCGCTCTCGTCCCTTACGACACTCCCCATCTTCGCCATCCACGGACTTGCGAAAAATCTCCTGTGTTTCCCAAAATTTCTGAATTTCCCGTTCTTGCGCATCTACGGAAGCGCGCGGGTCTACCGGAGTAAACTGTGCCATATAATGTATTGATTACCCATGAAAAAACAGCTTTGATGCCAAAGCTGCGGACGAGTGGTATTCACCCGCGGTACCACCGCATTTCCCACGTACAATAACATGGACACTTCATTGCACGCTATAACGGGCGCACCCGGCGGGGTCTACTCTCGTACCGTACGATTTCTTCCCGCGGCTCCGTGGTGATCCCCCGCGCACACCGACACGGGCCACATCATTGCCGTTTTTATCAGTATATCGTATACACCGCGGACTGTCCACCGTCTTAACATCGTTCAAATTTTCCCGTTACCCAGTCCATTTCTCGTTGCCAATCCCGATTTGAACATGACCATCCCGGACTGTTTGGATGTGGGCGAGATGTACTCTCCATAAAGGTAACACCAAGAACATAAAACGCGCCACAGGAACGTGGACATCCGTATGCTCCGGCACCATACCGATAGTAACGATACCCGGAACAATTTCCCATTACTCCCTTATATTCCGGCACATCAACACCAAGGTTGGAAATAAATAAGTGATCATCATTGCCAACATCCCATCCGCCACATCCATCATAATCCGATGTTGGAAATCGCTCATGTTCTAAAAAATAAACTTCCAGTGCACTCTGAATACTACGCATATGTGCCAGTCGCTCCGCATCTCTCGCTTTCTTTCGGGCACTGTTTAGACTCACCAACACAATAGATGCAAGAATTCCAATAATTGCGATAACAACTAATAACTCCACCAATGTAAATCCCTTACGAGAATTAACCGAGTGCGTTATAAAACCCATACTAAAAACGTCTACCCTCTAAAAATTTCTTGGCGGTGGCACGAGACTCTACGAAAAGCTTGTCTAACTCCTCCATTGTTTTTTTC
>CAYXCH010000023.1:0-32564 GCA_964463705.1 uncultured Pseudobdellovibrionaceae bacterium
ATGCCTATTGTGGCGATGGATACATCCGAAGTGGCCGTGAAGAGTGTGATGGCGGACCCGGCTGTACCAGTTCGTGCACACTTCGTACGGTTACCGGTGTGTGTGGAACCGCTGCGGATGAGGCGTCGTGTGATGCACCGCGTGCCGGTCTTTGTGCCGGTGGAGCGGCAACAACCCCTCGCTACAACAATGCAACAAATCGATGGGAATGGTCGTGTTCCGGGACACAGTGTTCAACGCAAAAGCGGTGCGGATACATAGAAGTACAGCCGTAAACAAAAAATCTCAAGAATCTTATGGACGGGATGCGGCATGTAATTATTAGGGGATTATTTGGCAGCCTTCTGTTGTTTGGCATCGCAGCATCGGTTCATGCATGGGAGTATGACAGTGGCTGGCGAGATTTCTTGTGTATCTCATCAAAGAACATGCCGTGGACTCCCCGGTGCGCTGTTTCAGAAGGGCCCAAAGGGCACTCTCAGGCACAGTGGTTTACCGCCGGGTTACCCGTTTCCAATTTACCTTTCGGTGAGGGAAGTTGCTCGGTAACACTTCGGGCGCTATATGGTGGGTGGCTATCTTGGGAGCCCAATGAAGACTTCATTTTTACCAAGGATGGTCGCAGTGTTACCATTATGGATCGGGAGAACAGAACATCTCCCGCTCGTTTGGTAGAAGTAACGTTGCCGGGGCGATTTACATTCCGCAAATCCGGTAATAATGAATTTACATTGCAGGGTCGTGGAGGATCTCCATGGTCAAGAAGTGTATGGTTTGGGGATTATAATGTGTATTTTTGGGGCGCAGATGTGCAGGAGGCTCCGGGAAAACGTGCAATTCGCATACGGTGCAATAATTCCAATCCTCCATTAACAATATCAGTTTCTGCCACACCGTCTTCGGGAGAAGCACCGATGACAACAGTTGTTCGTGCACAAGCGAGCGGTGGAAACAGTAGAACTAAAGAATATCGTTTTCGGTGCTCTAACGGAGCGTCGTTTTCTTCCTGGTCCACATCTTCGGTATCAACATGTTCATATTCAACAGGAGGAACATATACGATAACAGCAAATGTGCGGCAAGGATCTACTGTTCGCAGCGCGACAACGAGAGTTACCGTAACACAACCACGTACCGCTACCTGTCCTTTCACGTCCGGGACAATCGTGTTCTTTTCCAAGCGTCTTGAAAGGAATGTTTATTTAAGAATCTACGAAGACGTCTCTTATTCTCTCCCACGCGGTAACTATGAAGTCAAACTTGCGGCATATGACAGTTATGCCCACCGTGTCTACGTTACCCAACCCCAAGAACAATTTGTTGTAGAGTTACGAGATGGCAACGGCCGTATTGCGCGATCCAATCCTTCTCAGGACCTGGCCGATTACCAAGCATTCGCACAATGGTCCGGCACGGTAAACTCTAATCTCTCTGTTTCCCGCGACGCAACAATAGTCCGAGCAAGACATATTTTGGATTACAATCCACGCTCCGGCTCCAACAGTCTTCAACCACTCTGTGCACGGTTTACTCGCGTTCAACCACCGGCAGTCTGTGGCAACGGCATTGTAGAGAGCGGAGAAGAGTGTGACGATGGAAATGATAACAACACGGATGCCTGCACCCGTTATTGCAAAAATGCCTATTGTGGCGATGGATACATCCGAAGTGGCCGTGAAGAGTGTGATGGCGGACCCGGCTGTACCAGTTCGTGCACACTTCGTACGGTTACCGGTGTGTGTGGAACCGCTGCGGATGAGGCGTCGTGTTTATTGCCAATGACAAATCTGTGTTCCAGTGGAGCTGCCAGTACGGTACACTATGATGCATCAACACGGCGGTGGCGATGGCAGTGTGCATCTACCACCTGCTCTGCACCAAAACGATGTACGTTTTCTGAGGCGACGCCATAGGGTTGGCGCAATAGAGGACGTGTGGTAGATTAAGGGCATGATGCGAACTATTGAACAAACGGTCCGTGCGGATCTCGCCGCGGCGGTGAGTGCTTGCGATGCAACGGTAGAGGATCTTACGGTAACGCCCCCAAAAGATCCGGCGTACGGTGAATGGACGACAAATGTGGCGTTTGTCTTGGCGCGACAGTTGCGTCGCTCTCCACAGGAGATTGCCGAACTGATTGTATCGCGAATGCCAAATGGAGGAGTAACGTCCGATTATGTTGCTACGACGGCAGGAGCGTATATCAATATTGCATTGACTGATTCGGCGTATCATGCGGTATTTCGCGCATTGCACACGCAAGGGGCGGAATACGGCGCGGGGTGTGTATCAAATCCACAGCGCATCATTATTGAGTATGTCAGCGCAAATCCCACCGGTCCCGTAACATTGGGTAATGCGCGCGGCGGACCGTACGGTGATGCGCTTGCCCGCGTTCTCGCCAAAGCGGGACATACGGTTTCCCGGGAGTACTACATCAATGATGCGGGCAATCAGATTACGATATTGGGACATTCGGTGCTGGGAGATGATCACGCGCAGTATGCCGGTGCGTATATTGATGCGCTGCGGAAGGATTTGGGCGTTACCGGGACGGAGAATCCGCGCGAGGTGGGACGGCGTGCCGCTCAGCGTATTATTGAAACATTGATTAAACCGTCACTGGAGCAGGCGGGAATTACATTTGATACATGGTTTTCCGAGCGCTCCTTGCATGAGTCCGGTGCCGTAGATGCCGCAGTCAAGGCATTGCGGGACGGCGGACATATCTATGAACAAGACGGGGCGCAGTATTTCCGATCCACGGCGTTTGGTGATGATAAAGATCGTGTGTTTGTCAAGGCGGACGGAGAAAAAACGTATGCGTGCGTGGACGTTGCGTATCATCGAGATAAATTGTCTCGGGCGGATCATTTAATTAATATTTGGGGGGCGGATCACGGCGGAACGGTAGCGCGGTTGCGCGGAGCGCTGGAAGCACTGGGGCACACGAATGTACTGGACATTATTTTGACTCAATTTGTGCGTGTTATGGAAGATGGTACGGAAGTTAAAATGTCCAAGCGGCGCGGAACATACATTGCATTGTCGGATCTTGTAGAGGACGTCGGTGCGGATGTGGTGCGATTTCTGTTCCTTATGCAGGCGGCATCATCTCATGTGGTTTTTGATTTGAATACGGCGCGAGAGCGTTCGGAGAAAAATCCCGTTTACTATGTACAGTATGCTCATGCACGACTGTGTAGTGTGTTGCGGGCGGCGGAGCAGGCGGGAATTACCCCGCGGTACGATGTGCCACTGACGCATCCGCAAGAGCGAGCATTGGTGCGAACATTGGCGGAGTCGGAAGGAATTATTGCGCGGACAGCACAAGACTATGCCGTGCATCGTTTGCCGCACTATGCGATTACGATTGCCGATCGTATTCATGCATTTTATGCTGCATGTCCGATTTTGCGAGGTGACGATGCCGCACAGCGAGGAGCGCGACTGGCATTGACACAGGTGGCACAAACACAGTTGGCTGAACTGTTGCGCTTGATCGGTGTCCGTGCCCCGGAACGCATGTAAAACTCTTGACAGGGAAAAAAGTTGTGCTACACTGAGAACCATCACGAATTGGGAGAGAGTTTGTCCGCGCCGGTTTCGGCGAAAACAGGGGTGACTGTGACCGATTGTCGGCACAACTAGCGTACAAGAATGGTGACCCACGACCGATGGTCGTCGGGTCTTTTGTGCGTAGATGTAAATCGGTGGTGTGATTATGCGCCACAGTATAACGTAACGGTATGCAAGAGAAGACGTTGAAAGTCCGCACACGCTTCGGCGGACGGTCGTCGTTGACGAAGCGAAAGTTTTTCAATCGCCGTATCATGGTGTCATTGCCAAATCTTATTTCGGCGCAGCTTAAAAGCCATGAATGGTTTTTGAAAACGGGATTGAAAGAGTTACTGGATGAGATTAATCCGATTACGGATTTTACCGGAAAGGATTTGGAGCTGCGTATTACGGACTATTATTTGGATGAACCGAAATTTGACGAGCGTACCGCAAAGGAAAAGAATGTATCTTACGAGGCACCGCTTCGCGCAAAAGCGGTATTGACGATCAAAAAAACCGGTGAAGTGCGAGAGCAGGAGATTTATTTTGGAGATTTCCCGTTGATGACACCGCGCGGAACATACATTATTAATGGCGTAGAGCGTGTCGTAGTTAGTCAGTTGGTGCGAAGCGCGGGTGTATTCTTCACCATGGAATATATAAAGGGCGCAAAGCTGTTCGGAGCGAAGATTATTCCAAACCGTGGGGCGTGGATTGAATTGGATACCGATAGTAGCGGCGTCATCGGTGTGAAGGTGGACCGGAAGCGGCGGTTGCCGGTCACAACATTGTTGCGCGCGTTCGGATATGAACGAAATGAGGAGATTGAGGAATTGTTTCGTGATGTAGATACGGGAGAACAATCGTTTATTTCGGCAACATTGGAAAAGGATGTTACGAGCAATCGTGCCGATGCCGCCATGGAGGTATATAAGCGATTGCGTCCGGGAGATCTTGCCACGGAGGAAAATGCATTGCAAATGTTGCAAACGATGTTCTTCTCATTTGATCGGTATGATATTTCCAGTGTGGGACGGTATCGATTGAATCAACGATTAAACCTTGATGTTCCGGACACCGAGGCGGGACGAATTTTGAACGTATCTGATTTTGTTGAAATCGTTCGCGAAATTATTCGCATGAACAATGATCCGCAGGCAATGCCGGACGATATTGATCATCTTGGAAATCGTCGCGTGCGCGGTGTGGGAGAGTTGGTACAGAACAAGCTCCGTGTAGGATTTGCTCGCATGGTTCGGAATGTTCGGGATCGCATGAGTACATGTGATAAAGATACCGTTATGCCGGGGCAAATTGTTAATACACGACCGGTTGCGTCAGCGGTTCGGGAGTTCTTTACCAGTTCGCAGTTGTCACAGTTCATGGATCAGGTCAATCCTCTGGCGGAGTTGGAACACAAGCGACGTCTCAGTGCGTTGGGTCCGGGTGGATTGACGCGAGAGCGTGCGGGATTTGAAGTGCGAGACGTGCACCAGAGTCACTATGGGCGAATTTGTCCGGTGGAGACACCGGAAGGTCCGAACATCGGTCTTGTGGGACACATGGCGACCTATGCACGTATTAACGATTATGGATTTTTGGAGACTCCGTATTTGCCGATTCATCACAGTGTATCCCCGACGGAAAAGAATTTAACCGGACGCATATTGGCAGAGGATGTCGGATCATATTCTGCCGGAACGATGGTGGACGCCGATACCGCCGCCAAGGTGGCTGATGCTGCAACAAAAGCGGCGATGGATACGGTACAGGTTGTTCCGTTTGTTGGAGATACGGTGGAATATGTCAATGCTGCACAGGAGGAGCGTATGACTATCGCACATGCCGGTGTCCCCATGGATGATAACCGTAATATTACCGCGGAGATGGTGGGAGCGCGCGCCAAGGGGCATCCGGGAATGGTTGCGGCAACCGATTTGACACATATTGATGTTTCCGCAAAGCAGTGTATTTCCGTTGCAACATCATTGATTCCGTTTTTGGAACACGATGATGCCAACCGTGCGCTGATGGGATCAAACATGCAACGACAGGCGGTAAGTTGTGTTGTTCCGTCGGCACCGATTGTCGGTACGGGAATTGAAGATAAAGCGGCGGCGGATTCCGGTCAAGTGGTGTTGGCGGAGAATGATGGTGAAGTGGTGGAAGTGGACAGTATGCACATTGCCGTTAAAGAGGCGGCACCGGCGGGAAGTCGCGCCAAGACGTACAAACGAGTCTATCGGTTGCAAACATTTGCGCGTTCCAACACGATGACGAGTATGAACCAGATTCCGCGTGTGGAGAAGGGGCAAATGGTAAAAACGGGAGATCTGTTGGCGGACGGAGCCTCTACGGATCACGGAGAGTTGGCGTTGGGACAGAATATTCTCGTGGCATTTGTTCCGTGGCAAGGATATAACTTTGAGGATGCGATCATTATTTCGGAGGATGTATTGCGAGATGATCGGTATACTTCCATTCATATTGAGGAGTTTACATTGGATGTTCGGGACACGAAGTTGGGACCCGAGGTGGTAACTCGCGATATTCCCAATATCGGTGAAGATCGTTTAAAGAATCTTGACGAAGACGGAATCGTTCGAATCGGCGCGGAAGTTTCCGGAGGTGATATCTTGGTGGGGAAGATTACGCCGAAGGGAGAAGGTGAGCTGACGGCGGAGGAGCGATTGTTGCGAGCGATTTTCGGAGAGAAGGCGCGGGACGTGAAGGATTCGTCACTATACTTGCCACACGGAGAGCATGGAAAGGTCGTGGATATTAAAGTCTTCTCTCGTGAGCAGGGTGATCGTTTGCCGACCGGTGTGGTACAGCAGATTCAGGTATCGGTGGCACAGCTCCGTAAAATTTCCGTGGGAGATAAGTTGGCCGGACGTCACGGAAACAAGGGTGTCATCGCTCGTATTGCTCCGCGAGAGGACATGCCATACTTGCCGGATGGAACACCGGTGGATATGATTCTCAACCCGTTGGGTGTTGCCAGTCGTATGAACATCGGACAGATTCTGGAAACTCACTTGGGATGGGCGGCGCAGACGTTGGGATACACGGTAGCGTCACCGGCATTGGATGGTGTAAGTGAAGAGCAGATTCAAGAGGAGCTGAAACGTGCCGGACTTCCGGAGACGGGAAAGATTCACCTTATTGACGGACGCACGGGACAGCCGTTTGATAATCCGTCCACGGTGGGAGTAATGTATGTGATGAAGCTTAATCACTTGGTGGATGACAAGCTTCACATGCGCTCTATCGGTCCGTATTCTCTGATCACACAGCAACCGCTGGGTGGAAAAGCGCAACACGGAGGACAACGCTTTGGAGAGATGGAAGTATGGGCATTGGAAGGATACGGTGCGGCACATACGTTGCAAGAAATTATTACCATTAAGTCGGATGATGTGCTGGGACGATCACGGGCGTACGAGGCAATCATTAAGGGAGATGTCATCAAGAGCCCGAACCTGCCGGCATCGTTCCATGTTCTGGTGAGTGAGTTGAAAGGATTGTGTTTGGATGTCAAACTCACACAACGGGAATCTCTTCGTGACGAAGTGGAGACGGACGATGAGTCATCAACAGATACTCCGACAGATACGCCGGAGACTGCGGAGACCGCATCCGATGAAGACGGTACAGAGAACTAATTCGCCTAACGACCAACAATCCTATGGACAATAACGTAAAAGTAAGCGACTTTGACAGCGTACGATTGGTGCTGGCGTCGCCGGATGACATCATGAGCTGGTCGCACGGCGAAGTGACAAAGCCCGAGACCATCAATTACCGTACACAGCGCTATGAGATGGATGGACTGTTCTGTGAGAAAATTTTTGGTCCCGCCAAGGACTGGGAGTGTTATTGCGGAAAGTACAAGCGCATTCGCTACAAGGGAATTACCTGTGACAAGTGTGGTGTGGAAGTGACACGCAGTATCGTGCGTCGTGAACGCATGGGGCACATTGCGTTGGCCGCGCCGGTAAGTCACATTTGGTTTCTGCGTAATGTGCCGAGTAAAATCGGATTGGCGCTGGATGTTCCGATGGGGGAGATTGAGAAAGTAATCTATTTCAGTGCGTATATTGTAACGTCGGTAGATGACGATGCGCGTCGTCGCACGATGAAGCAGTTGAAGCAAGAATACGTGCAGCGGCGCAGTGCGTTGGAGGAAGACGGTGCGCCCGCCGCAGAGTTGGCGGCGCTGGAAGAGACATTCCGTCAAGCGAAAGATGATCTGAAAAAGTTGCGCCCGTTGATGACGTTGTCAGAGGTGAAGTATTTCACACTTTCACAGCAGTTTGCGCAAGTGTTTACCGCGGGAATCGGTGCGGAGACGGTGCGAGCGCTGTTGGAGGAAATGGATGTGGATGCGGAAATTGATCGACTCAAGGACGCACTGGATGGCAATGTTCGCGGTGTCGGAGAGCGGAAGAAGCTCTTAAAGCGGTTGAAGTTCCTGCAAGGGACACAGAAGGCCGGTGTGGAGTTGGCATGGATGCTGCCGACAGTGATTCCGGTAATTCCGCCGGATTTGCGCCCGATGGTTGCGTTGGATGGTGGACGATTCGCTACCAGTGATCTGAATGATTTGTACCGCCGTATCATCAACCGAAACAATCGATTAAAGAAGTTGCAGGACTTAGGTGCACCGGAGGTGATTACTCGCAACGAGAAACGCATGTTGCAGGAGGCGGTGGATGCGCTGTTTGATAATTCCGCTCGTCGTGGACAGGCGGCGGTGGCGGCGAATACGGCGCAGCGTCGGGCGCTGCGCTCATTGGCGGATTCATTGAAAGGAAAGCAGGGTCGGTTCCGTCAAAACCTCTTGGGAAAGCGTGTAGACTACTCCGGACGAAGCGTGATTGTGGTGGGGCCGCATCTGAAGCTTCACCAAGTGGGAATTCCAAAGAAGATGGGATTGGAGCTGTTCAAGCCGTTCATCATCAATAAACTGATTGCTCGGGAGTTGGCGCACAACGTTCGTGTTGCCGGACGAATGGTAGACGGAGAAACGGAGGAGGCGTATGCGATCCTGGAAGAAATCATTGCGGATCACTATGTTCTTCTCAACCGTGCTCCGACGTTGCACCGCCTCTCCATTCAGGCATTTCAGCCGGTATTGATTGAAGGAAAGGCGATTCAGTTGCATCCGTTGGTGTGTGCGGCGTTTAATGCCGACTTTGATGGTGACCAGATGGCGGTTCACGTTCCGTTGACGGATCAGGCACGTTGGGAGAGTGCGAATCTTATGCTTTCTCGCAAGAACCTGCTCAAGCCGTCCAGTGGTGACCCGATTGTTTCTCCATCACTTGATATGGTGTTGGGAATTTACTACTTGACACATATCAAAGATGGTGCCAAGGGAGAGGGACGAACATTTGCCGACATGGATGAAGTGATTGCCGCATACGAAGCGGGACATGTAGCGGTAAATGCGAGTATTACACTCTTATGGAACGGTGAGCTGATAAAGACATCGGTCGGACGGGTGTTGTTTAATGACATTGTGCCGGAGCCGTTGCGCTTTGTGAATATGGAGATGACAAAGAAGGAGTTGCGAGAGCTGGTGGCGCAGAGTTTGGCACAGTTGGGAACGGAAGCGACGGCGGATTTCGCGGATCGCATCAAAGACCTCTCGTTTGCCTTTGTCGGTAAGTCCGGAATCAGTTGGGGAATGGCAGACTTGCATGTACCGGAGCAGAAGGCGCGCGTACTGGAAGATGCAGAGAAGGAAGTGGCGGAAGTTACACAGCAGTATGCGATGGGATTATTGACTGATACGGAACGACGCAATCGGACGATTGAAGTATGGAACGCCGCAAAGAATACTATCACCGAAGTGGTTCGTGAGAGTATTGACAAGGAAGGACCGGTGTATGCGATGGTGTATTCCAAAGCGCGAGGTAGTGAGGGCGTTGTGGTGCAGATGATGGGAATGAAGGGTCTGATGGCCGGTGCAACCGGTGAGACGATTGAACTTCCCGTCCGCAGTTGTTATAAGGAAGGATTGAACGTGTTGGAGTACTTTATCTCTACTCACGGTGCTCGGAAGGGTATGGCGGATACGGCGTTGCGTACCGCGACGGCGGGATACCTTACTCGTCGTTTGGTGGACGTATCGCAGGATGTGATTGTCCGCGAGGAAGATTGCGGTACAACGCGAACAACATCTGTTTATCGGGAAGATGCTGAGAGTGTCGGACAAACACTGGCGGATCATATTGTTGGACGAACCGTGGCGGAAACGATTACCGGAGACAACGGTGAGACAATATGTACGAAGGGAGATTTGCTAACCGAGGAACAGGCACGGGCCGTAGATGCGACCGGTGTAAAAACGGTGAGTATCTATTCCGTTGTAACATGTGAGACGCGTCGCGGTGTCTGTCAAAAGTGTTATGGATTGGACCTTGGGCGCAATATTCCCGTAGAATTGGGTTCAACGGTAGGTATTGTGGCGGCACAAGCAATCGGTGAGCCGGGAACGCAGTTAACGATGCGCACCTTCCATATCGGTGGTGTTGCCGGAAGTGATATTACACAAGGATTGCCGCGTGTGGAAGAAATTTTTGAGGCGCGTCCGCCGAAGGGAGAATCGGTCATTGCGGAAAAGGACGGTACGGTCACGGAGATTATTGCTACCGATGGTGCCAAGACGACACAGATTAAAATCGCCACCAGCGGAACGAAGGATGAGGTCATTACCTACCATGTTCCGTCACATGCAACATTGCGCGTAGAAACGGGAGATCTTGTTCCCAAGGGCGCACCGCTCAATGATGGTCATATTGACTTGAAAAAGCTCTATGAAACATCGGGACAAGATGCGCTGCATCGTTACATTGTTCGGGAGATTCAAGATGTGTATGCTTCCCAGGGTGAAACAATCAACAACAAGCATATTGAGGTTGTTGTCCGGCAAATGCTCTCTCGCATGACGGTGATTGAGCCGGGGGATACGACACTGCTACCCGGTGATGTTGTGGAACGAGATGAGTTCCTGGATGCCAATGAGGAAGTGCGTCGCGCCGGCGGACAAGAGGCGACCGGTGAGCCGATGATTCTGGGTATCACCAAGGTTTCATTGACAACGGAATCATTCCTCTCTGCAGCGTCCTTCCAGGAGACGGCACGCGTATTGATCAATGCCGCTGTTACCGGTAAAGAGGATAAATTGCAAGGCTTGAAGGAGAACGTAATTATCGGTCGTCTGATTCCGGCGGGAACGGGATTTCGTGGAGCGGGGGGATCACAGATTCCGCAAGATATTGCGCCCGTGACAGAGAAATTGCGTACTGATGATGATACGGAGTCATCATCAGACGCTGCCGCATAGCACTCTCCTCAACGATTGACATACAAAAACACCCCTCGGGGTGTTTTTGTTACGGATTGTGCACCCGGAGGGACTCGAACCCCCGACCCTCTGGTCCGAAGCCAGATGCTCTAATCCACTGAGCTACAGGTGCGTTACCCCTCAATTCTTGCGCACTTTTGCCTCTTCGTCAAGCGGTCATGGTCAGCAGTTGCATTTTTTGTCAAAAGGAGGATAATGGAAACGTAACTTCGGTGCATTGCGCCACATAACAAGGAATGGTATGAATGTAACAATTTACACAACGCCGACCTGTCCGTACTGCGACATGGCAAAGCAGTATTTGGACGACAACAATGTCACGTATACGTCATATGACGTATCACAAGATCAAGCAAAGGCGGAAGAGATGGTACAGAAATCCGGGCAAATGGGTGTTCCGGTTATTGTTGTGGAAAAAGATGGAGGAGAGGAAGTAATCGTCGGATTTGATCAGGCACGATTGCAAGGATTGCTGGGACTCTAAGGGTTTCGCAGTACAGCGTCCGTTACGTTCGGACGCTGCGTGGGGAATCATTAGTACGATAAACATATGACAACACAGACGGTATATGATATTGCCATTATCGGTGGCGGACCCGGTGGTGTAGCAAGCGGTGTATATGCGGCGCGGAAGAAAATGCGCGCGGTGTTGATTACCGATCGGTTCGGTGGTCAGTCTACGGTCAGTGCGACGGTGGAAAACTGGATTGGAGAAATTTCCATTAAGGGAACGGAGTTGGCAAAGAAACTGGAAGCCCATGTTCGTGCACAGGAAGGATTGGAAATTGTACAACCGGCACGGGCAACACAATTGACCAAAAACGATGATGAAACGTTTACCGTTACGGTGGATGACGGAGCGGCACAGTATACGGCGCGAACAGTACTGTTGGTAAGTGGCGGACGTCATCGTCATTTGGACGTACCGGGGGAGGAGAAGTTTAAGGGGCGCGGCGTGGTGTACTGCTCCACCTGTGATGCACCGATGTTTCGCGATAAAGATGTTGCGGTCATCGGGACGGGAAATTCCGGATTGGAGGCGGTGGAGGATTTGCTTCCCTATGCTCGCCATATTACGCTTGTCAGCAATAACGATCGTATTACCGGAGATGCGGTGACATTTGATCGTATCATGCAATCCGGTATCGTGGACGTCTTGTATAATGCATTGACGACAGAGATTGTCGGAGATGTGCTGGTGAGTGCATTGCGATACAAAGACGCAATTACCGGGGAAGAGAAGGAGTGCGCCGTACAGGGAGTGTTTGTGGAAATCGGTGTTGTACCCAATACGGAGTTGGTGAAGGATTTGGTTGATCTTACGCCGTACGGACATGTTGTGGTAGATCCGCGCACCGGTGCAACATCGGTACCGGGATTGTATGCCGCCGGTGATGTAACGGACAAGCCGTACCGCCAAAACAACATTGCGGCGGGGGATGCGATTGTGGCAACGCTTGCCGCCTATGATTTGATTAAAGCGGCGTAAATATGAGTGTGCAGCGCCCGACAATTTTTATCGGTGCCGGACACCGAGGGTTTGAACTGAAGGAGCAGATGATTGCTCGGCTGACAGCGGCGGGATATGTCGTTACGGATTGTGGAGCGGCAACATACGATGCAGATGATGATTATCCGGATTACGCCAAGTGTGTGGCGCAACGTGTTGTTGCCACAGAATCGGCGCGAGGTATTGTTATTTGTGGCAGTGGTGTCGGTGTGTGCGTGGCGGCGAACAAAGTTCCTTCTGTCCGGGCGGGATTGGCACTCAATGCGAAACAGGTGCGGGAGGCAACGGCGCATGATCATCTTACGGTATTGTGTCTTGCCGCGGACTATACCGATCCGGAGACAGCGTGGGATGCTGTACATGCATTTTTGACAACTCCCTATTCTTCTGAAGAGCGTCACGTTCGTCGTGTTAAAAAAATAACTCGCTAATATCATGCAGATTATACCCGCTATTCTTACGGAGACAAGCGAGGAAGCGTGTACGGAGTTGCGTCCGTTGGTGGGTGTTGCGCCGTGGATACAGATTGATGTGATGGATGGCACCATGACATCGGGACGGACATATGACCTCTTTGATCTTGTTGGAGAAGTGGAAGAGTTTTCTGTGGAAGTACACCTCATGGTGAATCATCCAATTGATTATCTTCCGGCATGCGCGGCGATTGAGGCAGAGCGGGTATACATTCATCCGGAGCCGTTGGAGAGTGTTTCCGCTGTCTTTGCGGCGATGAGCGAGTATGACTTTGCCCGCGGATTGTCTCTCAGTCCGCAAACATCCATCGGACAGATTTTGCCGTACATTGATGAAGTGGATGCCGTACAAATCATGACGGTGGAGCCCGGTGAGCAGGGACAACGTCTGTGTCCAAAGATGTTGGAAAAAGTGCGAGATCTTCGGGCGCAATTTCCATCATTGCATATAGCGGTGGATGGCGGTGTCAATGAGCAAACGCTTGCCGCCGTTGTTGCCAGTGGTGCCACCGCTGCCGGTGTGGGAAGCGCTATCAGCGGGGCGGCGGATCCGGCGGAAGCGTACCGTACACTATGTGCCGCTGCGACATGTTATCATGTAACATAGTGACGGATATTCAGTATCGTTTTTTTAATATCAAACGTATGACACATCAAAAAAATAGCAATCCATTTGAAAATGCCATGGAGCAATTGCGAGCGGCGGCGGATGTTTTGCAGCTGGATGAAAATGTTTACGAGATGCTTAAACGCCCGCAACGCATCCATGAAGTGGCAATTCCCGTACGGAACAATGAGGGAAAGATTACAACGTATCGCGGATATCGTGTGCAATACAATAATGCGCGCGGACCGTACAAGGGAGGGATTCGTTTTCATCCAATGGTGGACTTGGATGAGGTGAAGGCGCTGGCGTTTTGGATGGCAATCAAGTGCGCGGTAGTGGATATCCCGTACGGAGGCGCAAAAGGTGGCGTGGAAGTGGATCCACGCACGCTGTCACTGGATGAATTGGAGCAGTTGTCTCGCGGTTATGTAAACGGGTTGTTTTTGGAAATCGGTCCCAAGATTGACATTCCGGCTCCGGATATCAATACCAATGCCCAAATCATGGGGTGGATGATGGACCAGTATTCCAAGATGCGCGGATATGCCAACCTTGGTGCATTTACGGGAAAGCCGGTGGAAGTGGGCGGACTTCGTGAGCGTTCCGCCGCAACCGGACGAGGAGGATTTATTTTGTTGGAACACCTGCGGAAAGCCATGGGGAAGAAGCCGCAGGAGATGCGTATTGCGATTCAAGGATTTGGAAATGTCGGTGCGCACTTTGCATTTCTTGCTCATGATGCGGGGTATAAGATTGTGGGACTGTCCGACAACAGTGGGGCATTGTTGAGTACGGCGGATGCGTCCATTAATCCCTATGAAGTAAGAAAAGAAAGTCGTGCCGGAGCGCTCAACCATGTGTATTGTTATGGGGGCGTTTGCCGTACGCTGGAGTTTCGGAAAGGGACAAATGACGAGCTTCTCACAATGGACTGTGATGTACTGGTGCCCGCGGCAATTGAGAATCAAATCACGGAGGATAATGCGCGGGAGATTAACGCATCTGTGATTATTGAACTTGCCAACGGACCGACAACGCCCGCAGCGGATGACATTCTTGCGGCGCGTGATGTGACGGTGGTGCCGGACGTATTGGCGAATGCCGGCGGAGTGGTGACGAGTTATTTTGAGTGGTTGCAGAATATTCAGAACACAATGTTTGATGATGGTACGTGTGATGAGCGATTGGAAAAGATTATGATTTCCGCATATGATGCAATGATGAGAGAGCGTGCAACATATGATGTTACTCCACGGACGGCGGCGTTTATTGTGGCAATCAAACGTATTGCCGATGCTATGAAGGGGCGTGGATGGGTATGAGAACAACCGGGACAATACCGATTATAGCGATTATTGCCATACTGTATGTGTCTGTTTTTGCAGCTCCCGTTGCCGCAAAAACATTGAAGGCGAAGACATATAAGAAAGATATCACATTACAAAGCGGTGTACTAAGTGGTGCCGGGATCGGGAAAACAATTATTCGTGGAACGGTACTTGTCAAGGGTAGCGGCGTTTTACGCAATGTAACGATTCGTAAAGGAGCGATTATCGTATACTCCGGTGTCAATTTTACGATGGAAAATGTGCGAATTGAGCGTGCGCCGGGAACAGCGATTACCACTCGCGGTGGTGGCACGTTGACGGTACGCAATAGTGCCATTGTGGACGCGCGTGGTAAAGGAATGTATATTCAGCGCGGTAAACACATTGTCATCACCAATACGGTTGTTAGCGGATCGCGGGAAGAGGGAATTGACATTCGCGATCAGGTTAGTGGCATTATTGCAAACAGTACCATTAGCGGGAATGGTGAAGGAGGCATTGAAGTTATTCTTGGAAGCCCGTTAACAATTAAAAATTCCACCATTGCACATAATCGTGCCAGTGGTGTTGCGGCACAGTTTTACCGATTTTCTTCCGGTGCCGGTGTTTTGACGGTTCGCAATACGACAATTCGTAACAATGCGCATTTTGCGGTAAAGTGCGGCGCTCCCAGTGGCGGATCGGTGCCGGCAGCGTGGTGGACGAAACATATTCGATTGGAAGACAACCGGTTTGTAGCCAATGGAGGCGGTATTGCACCGCGGTGCGGGTCCGTGCGCAATTATGATTTGGAAGCGCAGCGCCGAGCCCGAGAAGAAGCCCGTCGCAAAGCGGAAGAAGAAGCCCGTCGCAAAGCGGAGGAAGAAGCCCGTCGCAAAGCGGAAGAAGCGGCTCGAGCACAACTGGCAACCATTCAATCGCAATATACCCAAACAGCGAAACATGCCCGTACCAATATGGAAGCGGTGACACAACAGTTAGGGTGGAGATCGGCGATAATCGGAGTATCTTCAGCATCCCTTGATGCTTTGTATCGCGATGAAGAACAACTGCGCTCTCATGTTCGTGAAGCGCAGAATATAACGGGACTTTCCGCCGCTGATGACATTCGTCGCCGTCATCTTGCGGAGGCGGCATCGTTATTGGCAGATGTTGTGCGTGATCTTCGTGAGGACGCAAGTCGTACCGGACTGTACCGGATAGTACGAGCATCTGTATTGCGTATGATATACTGATTAACAAATATTACCGATATGATTCTTTCGGATGTAGATATTATCAGCGCGCGAGCTCGTGGAGACATTACCATTCGTCCATTTGTTCGTCGTCATGTTCAGCCCGCCAGCGTTGATGTTCGTTTGGATAAACAATTTAAAGTCTTTGCCGTTGATCGTCATTATGTCGTTGATCCGCGTGATGTGGCGGATACACTTATGCGTGACGTCACCATTACACCCAAACGTCCGTTTATTTTGCATCCCGGGGAGTTTGCTTTGGGATTATTGTATGAGGAAATCGGTGTGTCGGAT
Organism: uncultured Pseudobdellovibrionaceae bacterium; assembly: GCA_964463705.1. Classification (GTDB taxonomy): domain Bacteria; phylum Patescibacteriota; class Minisyncoccia; order Moranbacterales; genus JALVQA01. The sequence goes on from CAYXCH010000023.1 coordinate 16,384, forward strand.
CGTTATGTTGGACGTTTGGAGGGGAAGAGTTCTTTGGGGCGGTTGGGGTTGATTATTCACACCACCGCCGGGTATTTGGATCCGGGAAATTCACTGAAAATGACATTGGAGCTATTTAATGCCGGGCGGTTGCCGATTAAACTATACTATAAAATGCCGATTGCCCAGGTGGCGTTTGAGAAACTGAGTTCCGCTTGTGAGCGACCGTATGGACACCCGGATTTAAACAGTAAGTATTATCGTGATATGACCGTACGCTCTTCACAGATGCATAAGAATTTTAATCATCGTTAAACACCTTTCTTATGAAAGAATATTGTGATCTTCTGCGCGATGTGCGCGATCATGGACAAGGCAAGGACGATCGTACCGGCACCGGTACACGTAGCGTTTTTGGGCGGCAACTTCATATTGATTTGTCTCGCGGGTTTCCATTGTTGACAACAAAGAAGATGTACTGGAACGGCATTGTTACGGAGTTGTTATGGTTTCTTCGTGGGGAAACCACGTTGGAGTATTTACATAAACACAATGTTCACATCTGGGATGAGTGGGCGACGCCGGAGGGTGAATTGGGTCCGGTCTATGGAGCGCAGTGGCGCTCATGGCGCTGTCCGGACGGGCGGACGGTGGATCAAATTGCACAGGCGGTGGAGATGATCAAGACAATGCCGCACTCTCGTCGAATTATTGTCAGTGCATGGAATGTTGCGGACCTTCCCGATGAAACAATTTCTCCGCAAGAGAATGCCGCTCAAGGAAAGGCGGCACTTCCTCCGTGTCATACACTGTTTCAGTTCTATGTAGATTCGGAGAACCGCCTCAGTTGTCAATTATATCAACGCAGTGCGGATATATTTTTAGGAGTCCCGTTCAATATTGCATCGTATGCGCTGTTGACATTGATGATGGCGCATGTAACCGGAACACGTCCGGGGGTGTTTGTTCATACATTTGGAGATGTGCATATCTACAATAATCATCATGAACAAGTGGATACACAATTGTCTCGTGTTCCGCGTCCATTGCCACGTGTTACACTCAATCCCGAGGTGCGTGATATATTTGCGTTTACCCATGATGATATCGTGTTGGAAGGGTATGATCCTTATCCGGGAATTTCCGCACCAATTTCCGTATGAGTACGTACCACGCACCACTGATTGTTATTGATGGAGCAGACGGGAGCGGTAAGGCGACGCAGACTCGTCTGGCGTTGCAGGCGGTACAAGCGGCGGGTATACGATGTGCGACGATCGATTTTCCGCAATATAAGCAGAATCACATCGGTTCGTTGATCGGCGATTGTCTTCATGGTGCGCATGGGGACTTTCTTTCACTGGACCCGCATATTGTGTCCGTACTGTACGCAGCAGATCGGTTTGAGTCTCGGGAACGCATTCTTCGTGCTCTTCGTCGCGGAACGGTGGTGATATTGGATCGTTATGTCAGCGCCAATCAGATTCATCAAGGCGGGAAAATTCGCGACAGTCGGAAGCGTCGGAAATTTCTGCAGTGGCTGGATGAATTGGAATACGGCGTATTTGCACTTCCGCGTCCCGATGCGGTCATTTATTTGGATGTTCCACCACGAATCAGTGCGCAGTTATTGGCTGATAGCGGTAAGGCATTGGATATGTCTGAGCGTGATGAGGAATATGCTATCGCGTCCGTTCGTACCGCCCGATATTTGGCACGAACGCAGAAGGGGTGGCATCGCATTGCCTGTGCGCCGCGTGGTATACTGAGAAGTGTGGAGGATATTCATGCGGAGGTTTTGTCTATACTTTCAAAAGTTTTAACAACACGTTTATGAAAGATTATATTGCACAAGCATGTCGGACAGAGTCGGTGACGTTTAACGCCCACGGCACAGAGCGTTTATTGCATGCGGGGATCGGCATGGCGACGGAGGCGGGAGAGTTTCTGGATGCGTTAAAAAAGAGCGTATTTTACGGCAAGGAATTGGATCGTACCAATCTTAAAGAAGAATTGGGGGATTTGTTGTGGTATATTGCCATTGCCATGGATGCATTAGAGACGGATTTTGATACGGAAATGCGGCGTAATATTGCCAAACTCCGTGCGCGATACGGGGAGGCGTTTTCCGAGACGGCGGCAGAACAACGAGACCTTGACGCGGAGCGGGAAATTTTGGAAGATAATCATGAGAAGTAATCCATAAATACCAATCGCATATGAATACGGCATTACGAGTTCTTTTTCGCGGTATCTTAATACTGGCGGTGGTGGTTGCGCTGGTGTTGTTGGCACTTTCCGTTGCGCACTATCGCGGGTGGGAGTGGTCGATGCCGATTCGCTCCTGGCTGGCTCCCGCCAACGATACGACACAAGCTCCCGCACGAGAAGTTATTCGCGTGGTAGAGGAGCAGGATCAAGTGGTGCGAGTTGTTGCGGAGGCCACACCGGCGGTGGTCAGCATCGTGGCAAAGGCGGAAGTTCCGCGATTTGAGACATATTATGAAGACCTTTTTGATGGACTGTTCGGTATCCCATTCAATATTCCGCGTCGTGTTCCCAATGGAACGGAAGAGGTGCGTATTGGCGCGGGAACGGGATTTTTCGTGTCTGCTGACGGGTATATTGTGACAAATCGTCATGTTGTGGCACAGCAAGACGCAACATATGTTGTCTACCGCAATGATGCCGCGCATCGTGGAGAAAAAGTAGAGGCGCGAGTGATTGCACTGGACCCCAATACGGATCTAGCAATCTTAAAAGTGGATGTTGAGGAGGATGTTCCATACTTATCATTCGCCGATAGCACTCGCCTCAATGTCGGGCAAACCGCCATTACCATCGGTTATGCATTGGGGGAATTTGATAACACGGTGAGTAAGGGAGTAATCTCCGGTCTCTCACGTTCCATTGTTGCCGGTGGAATTGGAGTGCGCAGTGAGCGTTTGACAAATCTTATTCAAACGGATGCCGCAATCAATCCCGGAAATTCCGGCGGCCCGATGTTGGATCTTAACGGAAAAGTTATCGGTGTCAATGTCGCTGTTGCGCAGGCGGAGAATATTGGATTTGCCATTCCGGCATCAGAAGCGGAGCGTGCTTATCGTGAAGCACGGGAACACGGAACAATTCGTGTGAAGACGCGTGCGTTCCTGGGGGTACGTTATATTATGATTGATGAACAGATGGCGGAGAGAAACCATTTGCCCGTAGAGTACGGCGCACTGATTGTGCGAGGAGAGGATCGCACGGACCTTGCAGTGGTTCCGGGATCGCCGGCAGATAAAGCGGGATTAGTGGAGAATGATATCATTCTGCGTATCAATGACAAAAAACTAACGCCGCGGACACCGTTGTCTCAGGTACTGGGAGAATTTTCGCCGGGTGACACGGTAACGATGACGGTGTATCATAAGGGGGAAGAGCACACCCTATCTGTGCGTCTGGAAGAATATAAGCCAAAAAAATATGACACAAGATAATACTCGCAATATGCATACGGATGAGCGATATGCGCGCTATATTGATGATTTGAATACCGCACTTTCTTGGGAGTATTCGGCGGTCGTTCAGTATGTGCAACATGCGACGGTGATGACCGGTGCGGAATATGATGCGATTACAAAGGAGTTGGCAGTTCATGCCAATGAAGAGCTTGCCCATGCATTGTCGGTGGCGCAGCTGATTAGCGATCTTGGCGCGACGCCAACGGTGGAGGTGGCTCCGCGGGAGGTTTCTACGGATGTGCGCACAATGTTACAGCAGGATTTGGAGGGAGAAGAGAAGGCGATTGCGATATACAAGCGGCTGATTGCCGCCGCGGAAGAATTGCAGGAGTTTGGACAGCGACGTATTTTGGAGGACATTCTGATGCAAGAAGAGGAACATCGCCGTGATTTATTACAAGCGTTGGGGCAATGACGACACCGTGTGATTCTATCATTATCAGTATGATTGCGGCGGTGGGACGCAATCGTGAACTGGGAGCAAATAATGATATGCTTTGGCATATTCCGGAGGATTTTGCGTACTTTCATCGTGTGACACGCGGACATCCGGTCATTATGGGGCGTGCAACGTATCAATCGTTGCCCGAGTCCGCTCGTCCGTTACCGAAGCGAACAAATATTGTTTTGATGCATCCGGAGGAGCGGGAGTCTTTTTCCGCACCGCCGGGAGTGGCGGTGGCGCATACGTTGGACGAGGCGCTTGCCTATGGTTGTGATGTTGCGCGAGATAGCGGTGTGTCGGAAGTGTTTATCATCGGTGGCGGATCAGTATATGCTCTTGCGATGCCGGTGGCACACCGACTTTATATTACGGAGATTGACGCGGAGTTTCCAGAGGCGACGGTATTCTTTCCGCCGTATAAAACAGAATTTCCACGAGTGATGAGCACACGCTCCTCTCATGATGAAAACTTTTCTTATACCTTTAATGTTTTGGAGCGATGAGTGAACAGACAAAACAGACGATTATTGTTATTGCCGGGGAAATCGGTGCCGGAAAGGGAACGGTGACCCGGTATCTTGTAGACGCTTATGGAGCGGAGACGGTGCGATACAGTGCGATTTTGCAGGATATCTTGGCACGATTGGGGTTGCCCTATGCGCGAGAACATCTTGCGAAGTTGGCGGAGGCGCTGCGTTCAACATTCGGTGGAGGTATTCTTTCTCGGGCGTTACGAGGGGATATCGCCCGTATATCGGCGCCGGTGGTTGTGGTAGATGGAATGCGCAAAGTGGCGGAATTGGAGGCGCTGTGTCAAGAGGAGCAGTGTGTTGTTGTATTTGTAGACGCGCCGTTGCGGACACGGTATGAGCGCATTCATGTTCGCGGAGAGAAGGCGGATGATGCGCAGAAAACCTTTGAGCAATTTGTGGCGGATCATGAGCGCGCGGCGGACAGAGAAATTCCGAAGCTGCGTCCGTTGGCGGATTATGTCATTGACAATGGACGCGGAATGGAGGATATGCGGGCACAGGTGGATGCCATGATGGCAACGGTGCTCAATAATTGATGAGTGGTACTGTTGGTGTATGAACTAAAAAACGGTGTTGTGCACTATTATGGGATGCGTATCTTCATTGAGTGCGACTTATGTTCCCGGAAACCGCCGGCGATAAGCAATGATAAAAAGATAGAATATATTATGGATTTGTTAGACACAGAGTGTGCGGTATTTATGGTATACTGAGGGAGTATCGGGACGTAGTATAACGGTAGTACGCGACCATGGGGTGGTTGTAGCCGGGGTTCGACTCCCCGCGTCCCGACATAAGTAACTATAAGGTATGAAGCGGTTTCTCGGACAAGCGATCATGTATGGAATACTGTTGGGAGTGGTAACAGCATCGCTGTGGGTGTTGCTGTTGGGATCACTACCAACGGCAAATGATCTTCGTACGGTAGCGGTGCGTATTTCCGATACGTTATGAGTAGAAAATTGGTATACGCGGCGGCGGCAATTCCGTTTCTGGCGGTTCGCAGCATCCATCGGGTGATAGCATCGCCGATCAGTGTGGCGCGAGCGGCGATTGTGGACCGGGCATACCAACTTCCATCGGATGCGGCGGAACCGTTTACGTTGTCGTCGTCGGGATCAACGGCGGTAATATTGTTTCACAGTTGGACATCTGTTCCGTATGAAATGCGCTCGTTGGCACAGGCATTGCATGCAGAAGGGTATACCGTTATCGTTCCACGATTGTCCGGGCATGGTACCGTTCCGCAGGATTTGGAAGAGGTGTCGCCGCACCATTGGTGTCGCGAGGCATTGCGGGTATATGATGAGACGGCGGCAACCCATGAAACGATTATTGTCGGGGGCATGTCATTGGGGGCGTTGCTTGCATTGCATGTGGCATCGCACCGGACACCGCAGGGAGTCATCTCTCTGAGTGCGCCGTTGGTGTTTCGCACGCTGCGGACATCGGTGGCGATGATGCGCCTTCTCCGTTCCGTTAAGCGGTATGATCGTAAGCACTACTCGCCGCTTGCTCCTTACCCTCCGCTGATGCGTGTCATGACATATCAGCGATTTCCCATTGATAGCGCATTACGAGTAATTGACTTTTCGGATACGGTTCGTTCCAACATCTCTCGCATTGCCGCACCGCTCTGTGTGGTGCAATCTCGTCGGGATCATTTGGTGGCGCCGTCCAGCGCTTCCGTTCTTCTTCATCATGCCGCCGCACCGTGGCATGTACAGGTGACACTGGATGACGCGTACCATAATTTTCTTACAACACCGACGCATGTGCGCACCGTTGTTCCCACAATAATAGACTTTGTTCGCCGGTGCGCTCGTCGTCTATGACAGTGTAATTGTTTTGGCGAAGTGTGACAGAGCATAGCGCAGTGCCCGGTGCTTGCGCAGTGACGGGTCACGGTGGAGAATTTCGGCAGCACTGTTTCGGGCATGTTCTATCAATCGTACGTTGGTAATGTGTGCCATGGCAATATCGGGAACACCGCTTTGTCGTGTTCCGAAAAATTGTCCCGCACCACGTAATGCAAGATCCTCTTCGGCAATGGTAAAGCCGTCCGTACTTCGTGCCAAAATTTGCAAACGTTCCGGTGGCGGATCACAGTGCTTGGATGTAAACAAATAACAATAGGAGGGGTGTGTTCCTCGCCCGATTCGCCCGCGGAATTGATGTAATTGGGATAATCCGAATCGTTCCGCTCCTTCAATAATCATGACGGTGGCATTGGGAACATCTACACCGACCTCTACAACCGCCGTGGCAACCAGTACATCAATAGCGCCTTCGCGAAATCGTTGCATGACCGCATCTTTGTCTCGAGCGCTCAATCGTCCGTGAACCACATCAACGGTGGCATCCGGAAAAACGGTATGTTGCAATGTTTTTGCTTCTTGCGTAGCGGCTTTAACGTGAGCGAGAGACTCTGTTCCGGATTGCTCCACCAATGGAAGAATAATATACGCTTGTCGCCCCTTGCGCAGCTGCTCTCGGACGGCGGCATACACTTGATCTCGCTCCAATGCGCCGACGACACGGGTAGTTACGGGTTGTCGCCCGCTCGGTAGTTCGTCAATAACGCTGACATCCATATCACCGAACAGTGCCAGTGCCAGCGAGCGAGGAATCGGTGTTGCGGTCATGGAAAGGGTGTGCGGGATACGGTGTGTGTTTCCATCATGGGCGGTGCTGACATAATGCTGTAACGCGCTTCGTTGCGCTACTCCAAACCGGTGCTGCTCGTCAATTACCGCCAGTGCCAAATCATGAAAGTGAATATCGTCACTGATCAGCGCATGGGTGCCAACGATAATATCTACCTCTCCCGCCGCAATGGCGCGTAGGAGAGTGGGGCGTGTTGTCCGTGTATCGTTTCGTTGTTTTTGTGCACCGCACAAAAGAGCAATTGTTGCGTCCGGCAATAGCGTTCGCAGTGTGGAGAAATGTTGTTTTGCCAACACTTCCGTCGGTGCCATGAGAGCGCTCTGATGTCCATGTTCTCGTGCTACGCTGATGGCGGTGGCGGCAACGACGGTTTTACCGCTTCCAACGTCACCGTTAAGGAGACGATTCATTGCCGTTGTTTTCGTCATATCCGTGCAAATGGCACGGACGGCTCGGCGTTGGGCGGTGGTGAGAGAAAACGGGAGTGTATCGGTGAAGCGTTTTGCTGCCGCAATACTGTCGGGCATGGCATGGGCATGGCTGTCCGAAATTGTTTGGCGAGTGCGTTGGGCGTGTAACTGAACGACCAGCATTTCTTCAAATGCTCGGCACTTGCGTGCCAACTCGGCGTGTTTGTGACTACGGGGAAAGTGCAGGTGTCGCAGAGCGGTGAACCGATCCGGCAGATGTAAAGATTTCCGAATATCTTCCGGCACAATATCTGTGATATGTTCTCGCAACGCGGTCAATGTTTCATAAATGCGCCAGCGAAGCCATCGTGAGGTTAATCCGCGCGTTTCACTGTAAATCGGAACCAGTCGCGCCGTGTGAATGGGAGGTCGGGCGGCACGCTCCACTTCCGGATTGGTTAATATCAGTCCGGAGAGATCCGCACCAACGGTGCCACTAATACGAACCGCACACGGTGCGCGCAGAGTGGAGCCGATATACCGATCATTAAACCAGACTACGCGGATTGTATCTCCCGCCGCATCTTGCAGTGTGGCGGACGTGATACGCATACGCTTTCGGTAGGAGCGGGTGGTGGTAATGTCGTACAGTGTTCCACTGACGGTACAACGCACATCGCGTTCCAGTGCGCGAATCGGCAATATCGTACTAACGTCGTCGTAATCTCGCGGTGCATATGTCAATAAATCATCAACGGTGGCAATACCGCAGCGATGCAGCGCGCGAACATGGGTGGCTGTTGCATGGGGCAAGTCTTCAATCGGACTGTGTAATGTTAGTGCCATATCGGTATGGATATCGCAACTATTATATCATATCTTTTGCGTGATTGTGCGGTGTCTTGTATACTGCAAACAAAGGAGATAAATCGGTAGGATAAGATTATGACGGATCTTTTGGCGGGACTGTTTGGTTCAACAGCACGGGTGCGAGTGCTGCGATTATTCTGCTTTAATGAAGATGCGACATTTACGGCGGCACAAGTGGCGCAGCGAACACAGTGTTCTCCGCAACATGTGCGTCGGGAGTTGCGCATGTTACAGCGGATTGGAATGATTACATCAAAGTCTGTGCGAGGGGCGCGACACAAGGTATACCAAACACAGAAAGACTTTCCGTTATTGGATGATATTACAACGCTGTTGTCTCGAGCAACCGTAACAACAGAGTGTGCAACGTTAAAGCGTGTCTCAACAATCGGAGAAGTGCACTTGGCATTGGCGAGTGGAATCTTTCTCAACTACACAAAGGCGAGGGCGGATTTGTTTATTGTGGCAAATGCCGTTTCTCGCGCGCGATTGCAACGGTTTATTACCGCGTTGGAGGCGGAAGTCGGACGAGAAGTACGGTATGTATTGATGAATATGGAGGAGTATAAGTACCGCATGAATATGACGGATCGGTTTCTTCGGGACTTTCTGCACGCACCGTACGATGAAGTTGTCAATACAATTCCACATTTTAAGCGGGCGTTGCGTTCTCTTGCGCGGCGATCTTAATCAAGACATATGACAGGGGAGTTGCTGAGTATCGGTATTGCCATGCTTGCCGTCGGAGTGGCGGTGTTTGCGGTGTATCGAGGAACAAAGTCATCCGCTTCGGATACACGAACGGCGGCGATGCAGTCGCAACTAACGACGTTGGGGGATACGGTTGCGCAACAATTGCGAGTGATTACCGAAACGGTTGATCGCCGTATGAGAGACACGACAACGCAGATGGATCGCCGATTGGATCAGACGGCGCAAACGGTGGCGCAGCTGCAAGATATTGTACATCGGCAGTTGGCGCAAGGGGCGCAGCAGTTGGATCGTCGTTTGGAGCATACGACACAGTCATTTGCACAGATTACGGAACTATTGGCAAAAATGGAAGCCACAAACCAGCGTATGGTGGAAGTGGGAAAGGATGTGGCGAGCTTGCAGAATATTTTAACTGCACCAAAATTGCGTGGCGGGTTTGGAGAGTTGATGCTGGGAGATTTGTTGGCGAGTATATTACCGGCGGAACACTTTACGTTACAGTACCGATTTCGCAACGGGGAGATCGTAGATGCGTTAATTACGTTACGGGACGACGCACGCATCAGTGTGGATGCCAAATTTCCATTGGAGAACTTTCGGCGCGTTATGGCAACAGAGGACGATGAAGCGGTGCGAACACGAGCGCGACGGGCATTCGTCAGTGATATTAAAAAGCATGTACAAGCAATTGCAAAAAAATACATTGTGCCGGAGGAGGGGACATTGGAGTTTGCGTTGATGTATATTCCGGCGGAGAATGTATACTATGAGACGATTGTGGCGGATAAGGACGGACATGCGTTGCTGGAGTACTTCTTTAAACATCGGGTAATTCCCGTATCACCGAACTCATTTTATGCGTATCTTATGACAATTGTCTTTGGATTGCGCGGATTGCAAATTGAAAAGACAGCACGGGAGATGATCGGGGCATTGGATTTATTGTCTCGTCAGCACGCACGGTTTGCGGAGGAATTTGAAACATTGGGAAAGCATTTGGGTAATGCGCAAAAACGATACGAGGATGCGCATCGACGATTCAGTCGCATAGAGGATCGTGTAGCTCGCATTACTCAGCGACATGACACATCGTTACCATCCGAATCATGATAACTGATACACGGCCGCGACATATAACGGCGACACAACAGACACGAATTCTGGCAAAAATCCGCGCAAAAAAGGCGGTGATTGATCGTGTGGAACGACCGCGTATTCGGGAGGTGTTTTCCAGTGCGATTATTCGCTGGTTATTGGTGGTGAATATTACGGTGTTGGCGATAATGGCCGGATTGATTGCGGTGTTTATTCGTCCGACATCACACTATATTATTTTGCATTACACGGCGTTTTTCGGTGTGGACCATGACGCATTCGGTCCGTGGTGGTGGGCGTACCGTACGGTGGCCTTCGGTAGTGTGGTATTGGTAGTGAATACACTGGGCGCCATTCTTCTATATCGTCAGCGGGAGCGCATCGCGGCATATGTTTTATTGGCGGGGGCGATGTTTGTTCAACTTGCGCTGATGATTGCCACGATAGCGGTAATTATTGTAAATCGATGATGAAAACGGGGCGATACATTTGTGGTATAGATTACGGTACTCGCAAGATTGGAGTGGCGTTTGCCGATACGGAGACGTGTATTGCATCTGCACATGATATTGTGCCGAATACGCCGGACGGTATTGCTCGCATTATTCAATGGTGTAAAGAACGAGATGTGCACACGGTGGTGGTGGGTGTGCCGAATAATGCACAGCATGGAAATGATGCACAGGAGGCACGAACGCTGGGAGCGACAATTGCCGACGCTCTGCCATCGGGAATGGTGTGTTATCATAATGAAATGTTTACAACCGTCCTGGCACAGCGAAATCGTCGTCAGGCAAACCGGCGGGGCGGAAATGATGATGCCGAAGCTGCCCGCATTATTTTGCAAGAATGGTGTGATCATCAATAAATACTATGACAAAACAACCCTGCAATCCACGTAATTACAGCAAGTATACGTTTCCCGATCCACGTAGTCGTGATCCGCGCGAACATCGTATTCAACGGTTGTTGGAAATGGTGCCGGGGACGTTAACATGGATGACAATTATCGGGATGGTTGTATTATCCGTTGTAGCGCCGGTGGCGGTGGCGGTATTTATTATCGCGTTTGATATTTACTGGATTTTACGCGTTGTGTATGTGTCATGGTATTCACGTACCGCTCATCGCGCCATGAAGCGCGGTATGCACGCGGACTGGATGATGCGTGTACGGTATGCACATACGCCGGAGGTATTGCGACGTCGAATAGAGCAACGGATTGCACGCAATACTCAACGTGCCCGGGATACACAGTGCTCTCGCGCCGATCGACGCGCCGCACGATTGGCGATTCGTTCCGATGCATATTTTTTGAAATACACGTTGCCATTCGTGCGTGCACAGGATGTTTTACACCATGAACAGGTTATTCATGCGGTAGTATTGCCGACAGCAACAGAGGACGCATCCATTATCGCTCCGTCATTGGCGGCGATACGAGACAGTGATTATCCCAACGATAAAATTATTGTCGTCTTGGCAACCGAGGAGCGAGAAGATGCGCAGCGTCGGGAAGAGAAAGTGCGAACATTGCGTGCGGAGTTTGATGGCGTATTTGCGGATTTTATCGTTACAACGCATGAAGTGGCGGAAGGAGAGCTGAAATGCAAGGCGTCCAATGTTAAGTATGCCGCAAAACAGTTGATGTGTTACTTTGATGAACGCGGGATTGACTATGAGCGGGTAATCTTTTCCAATTTGGATTGTGACAGTATTGTGCATCCGCAATATTTTGCGGCACTGACATGGGCGTATATCACGGACCCGAAGCGATTGCAGCGAGCGTATCAGCCAATTCCGATGTACCATAATAACCTTTGGGATACCAATGCCTTTGTTCGTGTTGTAGTGGTGAGTTCGTCGTTTTGGCACATGTTTCAGAGTACGCGTCGCGAAATGGTGACATTTTCATCTCATGCGGAGCCGTTTGCCACATTGGTTGCGGTGGATTTCTGGCCGGTAAATATGATTAGTGAGGATTCGGTAATTTACTGGAAGTGTCAAGCGTACTTTCACGGTGATTACGAGGTGACACCCATTCCATTGCCGGTATCCTTGGATGCGGTGTTGGCGCGGACGTACTGGGGAACGATACTGAATCAGTACCGACAGACACGTCGCTGGGCATACGGTATTGAGAATTTTCCCGTGACGATGCGCGCGATTTGGCCGGATAAGAATATGCCGCTATGGCGAAAAATTCGCATTACATTTGAAATGTTGGAGGGACATCACTCATGGGCGACGACATCGTTAATGTTAGCGTTGCTGGGGTGGATGCCATTATGGTTCGGCGGGGAGGCATTTAATCAGAGTGTAGTGGCACACAATTTGCCGGTGGTGACAAAGATGCTGATGACGTTGGCGCTGGTAGGGTTGGTTGCAGCGGTATTTCTGTCATTTCAGACGTTACCGCCTCGCCCGCCGCGGCATAGTCGGAAGCGATATATTTATATGTTTGCGCAATGGTTTTTGTTTCCCATTACGGCACCGTTTCTCGGATCGTTACCGGCGATTGAGTCGCAAACACGTTTATTGCTGGGAAAGTATTTCGGCGAGTTTTGGGTAACGGAGAAAGTACGTGTTGACAAACCACAATAAATATGTCTTTATAGAAATAAGACTATTAATGTGGTGAATTTAAGGATCGCATTATAAACATAATCTTTGGCATTGTTCCGGTGGTATAATGAATGAAGAGTATTGGAAGATTATGGCAACCGGCGATGTGTCCGCAATTCATGCCTATGTACGTGAAGCGGAGCAAAAGAAGAGAATAAATAGATAGGGGTGCATACCAATGAATGAACAATTTGATCAATCTAATTGCCTCAATACGCAGAAGATTGCCGCACAACATGAACAACACTTTGCATCACAATTGCCCGATGCGGTAACGATGTATTCAACGGCGGAGGAGTTATTTGAGCGTCATGACGACAAACCATTGGAATGGTTTTTAACATCGGCACTTCCATCATTGACGAAGGAAGAGCGAGAACGCTTTATTCATAATGTCATGCGAGTAAATGAGGGGGTGTCAAAAGAATCATTTAGTTGGGCAGAACGGTTCCTTTCCGATACTATTCAGTTGAACATTGATGGCGTTGTGTCTCCGGAAGATGTTCCAAATACATTGGATGCACTGGTTGAAGCCGGTGGAATGTCGGCAACTTCTCATGCGGATCGCAACCGACGTGCCATATCCATGGCAATGTTGAAGACGATATCGGCAATAGAGCATATTCGGTCATCTTTGAATCGGAGTGTGGAAGATTATGCGCGCCTTACCGACATGTTTGCCGATCTCCTGACAGATGAACGGTATCCTTTGCTGTTTACCACATCAAATCAAGCGCATTACGATATATTGAAACCATCAACAACATCAGAGCGATGCACTACGCCCGAATCATCATTTGCAGTCTGTGTTGATCCGAGTGCCGGACTGAGCATTCCGGCGGAGTTGTGTTTGCGAACAAAAACCATCAATAGCATGTTGCTAAAGTTTTTTGGTAAATTGGCGATGCATCGATCACCGGATCATATAGTATCGGCGGCGGCAAAAGACATCATTGGTGTGCGAATTACCGTTCCGCGAACTCAAGTAACAGAGGTGGCATGTCGTGCGGTAGATGTTCTGGCAACAAATGCAACACAGAATGGAGGCACATTGGAATCCATAGCTTTTGAAGTTTCCGGTGATCCCGGAGTGGATATAAGGCGTCTTCATGAAGCGGTGAGCGATACTGGCGGTGTGGTGACGATGGCATCGGGAGGCATTAATACCATTTCCTCCGGGCGATTTCAAACAGTGAAGTGTGTCTGTACGATGCATACGGAGGATGGAGAACGTGTTGGTGCGGAGCTGATGATCGTACCGCAGGATCATCGTAATGAGGCGGGATTGTCCAACCATTATGTTTATGATTGTGCGAAGGTGTTGCGGGCGACAAGTTTTCTTTTGGGCGGTGTGCCAAGTACGCTTGTAAGGAAGAATATTCGTCGTGCCGCAGAGAAATCAGGCCTTCAAGAAGATACCATCTTTTCATCGCTGACACAATGGGGAAAGCAAACACCTATTCGCGTAGAACGGTTCTTGGAGCAACATTCTCTTGATGATGCGTTGGCTCGTGACATACGGCAACTTGCTCCGTCACTTTCCGGTATTCTTGCCGCTACCGGTGTTCCATCAGTACACCATCTTCGTCGAGTGATAGAATCATTGGATCATGGGGCGGATATATTGGAACAGCTGCGTGCGTATAATGTGGAGTCAGTATTTCTTCGTATGGTACTGCATCAACAGCAGACACCGGTATTGCTCCCACTGGAAAAACACGGCGGCACTGTGACAGCATATATTACCGCCGGTGTGGCGCGAGATTATTGTAATGCTGCCGGTAATGAGAGAGTGAATCATTACTGCCATGCTTTGCATAAGCCGTTATTTTCCGATCTATAAATTACTTATATGAAAACACACTTTCTTGATATTCTTCGCATGTATCATGCGGCGGCGCCACCTCGTACTCGATTACGACGAAATAGTGCGCGGGCGGCGGTAATGGTATTCATTGGTAGTGTATTGTATATTCTGATGGCAGATGCCGTCATCACGCCGTTGCCATGGACGCAGGTGGTAAATGATGCCCTTGCCGATGCCGGGCTGTTATTGATTTGTGCATCAATGGCGCTTTCCGGACTCTGTTATTTTTGGGATTTTGCCGATCGTTATATTATTTATCGCAAGCACCTCGGATTATGGGGATGTGCACTGATTGTTGCCCATGGTGGGTGGACGTTGGCATTACCGCAGTATAGTATTGCATTGCTTTTGCAGCCGCAGAACATTCGGGCATTTATATTTGCCGTAATTGCCAGTATAATTTTGCTCATGATGGCGGCAATTTCCAATCGTTATGCCGTCACGGAACTTGGCGGACGATGGTGGCGACGCTTGCTGCGCTTGGGGTATGTCGCAATATTCTTTGGTGCATGGCATGCACTGATTAAGAAGGCGCCCCTATGGGCGATGTGGATGGAGGCGCCATTATCTGCGCCTCCATTGTCATTGGTCGTTGTGCTTGTATCCGGTATGACAATTGTGTTGCGTATTGCATTGTGGATTCATCAAACATTCTATCGCCATGATTGATGTTCATACACATTTGCACGATGTACAGTTTGATGTTGATCGGGATGATGTGGTGACACGTATGCGATCGGTGGGTGTGACGGACGCCATTACCATCGGTACAAGTGTGGCGGAGTCTCGGGAGGCAGTGGAAACAGCACAGCGATATGATGGCATGTGGGCATCAGTCGGCATTCATCCGCATGTATTTAATGGAGACGCTGTTTCCGATGGTTCCGTTGAGGACCGTGCGCTGGGAGCGGATATGCCACTCGCAACGCGGGAGGCGGCATTGGCGGCGGCAATGACAATACTGACAGAGTTGTCACAGGATTCGGCAGTGGTGGCGATTGGGGAGTGTGGGTTGGATTATTACGCTCATGACGGCGGGACGATTTCTTCTCATCAGCGTGCATGGCAACGGACGGGTTTTTGCGCGCACATTGATGTGGCGCAGGCGGCGGAACTTCCGATTGTAATCCATGCGCGCGGCAGTACACAGATGGCGATGGATGCCTATGATGATGTATATACGATTCTCGCCGAGCGAACGGAGGTGTCGGCAGTGCTGCATTGCTACATGGGAAACGAGGAGATGACGCGACGGTTTCTCACTCTACCCCAGGTGGTATTCTCCTTTGCCGGCAATGTTACCTATGCAAAGAAAAGTGCTTCATCGGGACCGTTGGATGCGGTGATACGTATGATCCCCGAAGATCGGTTACTGGTGGAAACGGATGCGCCGTACCTGGCACCCGTCCCGCATCGTGGTCGTCGTAATGAAAGTGCGTATGTTATGGATACGGTTCGTTACATTGCCGC
>CAYXCH010000024.1:0-24103 GCA_964463705.1 uncultured Pseudobdellovibrionaceae bacterium
ACTGGAGGGACGCATGTATATGGATGCTCGCGCCGCTGCCAGCAACTTCGGTGTTGCCAATCGGGCAATGATTACTCACTTGATTGCACAGACCATTCATTCCGTGCTGGGACGAGAGGCGGAAATGGATTTGCTCTACGATATGCCCCATATTGATATCGCCCGAGAAACTCATTATGATCGTGAGGTGTGGGTGCATCGGAACGGTACATCTCGCGCATTCGGACCGTCTCGCATGGCACATCACCCACTCTTCTCTCAGACCGGAGAAGTTGCATTTGTTCCCTCCTCTATGAGCACTGCCGCATACATCGGTGTCGGTACTGACGAAAATGAGAGTTCGTTTTACAGTTCCAGCCACGGAACGGGAAAGCCGCGAGATTTGGACAAAAATGCGGCACCGAAAAATCGTGAGGAATTGATGAAAAAAGTTGCGGAACACGGTGTAAAACTGTATAATGCGCGATCATCAAAAACGGTGGAGCAAGACGCGTCTCAATATAAGAGTGTAGAACAGGCAGTGGAGGATATCACCGCCAATAATGTCCTGCGCATGGTGGCAAAGATGCATCCCGTTGCCGTTATCATGTACTAAAATTACCGTAAAAACAAAAACGGCATGGAGCCGTTTTTGTTGTGTCGGTATTTTTCCCAAGCAATCAATCCGACCGCTTCGTTTCGTCATCAAATACTTGTCTCCACAAATACCGTACCTGCGCATTGCTGCTAAATTGCGGATCGCGACGTTGTACGTACAGTGATGGCGGGTCCGATGTTATTACGTGTGGGAGCGGGCGCAATTCATAGAGCGTTAGCGTACCAAATGACACACGATCTGCCACTGTTGCATTCTGCATAATGGAACTCAAATACGCTTCCTGATCCGATTGTGTCCGAACGATAATGAAGTACAGTCCGTCACGCGGTGCTGTCTCCAAGTGTTTTGACGCGCTAAATCGCGCAATTCCGGCGCTGTCCAACCGCTCCCAAAACGCTCGTTTAAATTCCGCTTGTCCATGCAACCATACGGGATATCCCGTCTGCTCATGCCGACGGCGAATATGCTCTATAATCCGCTCCATCATTACCAACGGCATGCGCGTCTTCTCTTTGAGAACATAATCTGTCTGAATGCGGACATCTTCCCCACGTGCCGCAGCGGCACGCTGTGAAAAATCATTCCATACAAATACGGCATTAGACGCCAATGCCAGTGCCAAGATCCCGTATCCGACACTACGTGAACGGGCGGCAATCGCCTGAATAATGAATAAAAACAACACGATAGCAACCGGACCATGCACAAGGAAAAACCGCGGTGCCATGGAGTATGACAGAGGAATATACGCAAGAAATACCACACCGCCCCATAGCGCTACCAAACGAATCGCATCTCGTCGCCGCTTGTCCCGACACCGCCGATACTCCCTGATCATGATTACCGCTCCGGCTGCCAATAACAGTGCACTGATTCCCCCGCGCACAATCCCTTTACGACAACTGTAATCACAAATGATATCACCGCGACGATATTGCGGCACCTCGGCACGTTGATCTCCCGTAAGAATCAACCACGCATATTTGATATGATTTCCCGTATTCCGTATCGTTTTTTCCAACAAACTGTGCTGCTCTTTGGAAGACTTCTGTGTTAATGCGGCAACAAATGCTTTTGTATTTTCTCCACCGGTTTTTATATCATTAATAATCAACGGTGTCTGCAACAACACAAATGCCAGTATCGCCCCTGCGATATAGCGCCACGCAATACCGTATTGTCGGGAAAACACTCGCCGGTGCGTCAATAATAAAAACATCACTCCGATGACCGGCGCGGTGGTAAACGCCAAAAAGTGCATCTGCCCCGCCGCCGCCATCGCAATTGCCGCCACCACCAACGACCACCCGCGAACTCGTGGCGATCGTGTCGTATCTACACTATATAATAATGCCAAAGCAAACACTAACAAAAACACCGGCAACAAGTTCGGATTCCATCCAAATCTACTGTACGTAACAAAAAATAACGATACCGCCATCAGCGCACTTCCGCCCCATGCCAACACGGGAGAAAAAAGGCGACGCAGAAAAACATAAAATACCGGCACTGTTAGAATGGACAGTATAATAATCAACATCACCGCTCCCAACGGCGTCGCCCCAAATATCAATGCACTGGCATATTCTATATAATAAAATAACGGACCGAGGCGCAGTGTCGTTTTATCGGTTAATTCTCCGGTGTCCGCATCACGAATAAGAACATTCCCCGCCGCTTTCGGTCCTTGCAATGGCAATTCACCGGGACCGTACTGTATCGCAGCGGAAATAATTCGGAAATCTCGCGCTTGATCCAATTCATAGTGCAACCATTCTCCCACATGATAAGTTCGCACCCCCACCGTCACCAGTGCCAGAAGAATTACCGCCACTGCCCACCATACGTGTTTACTCATCATCATTTCCCCATCGATAAA
Source organism: uncultured Pseudobdellovibrionaceae bacterium (assembly GCA_964463705.1). Classification (GTDB taxonomy): domain Bacteria; phylum Patescibacteriota; class Minisyncoccia; order Moranbacterales; genus JALVQA01. The sequence goes on from CAYXCH010000024.1 coordinate 2,478, forward strand.
TTGTTATCGGTCCTCGCACCGTACTATGTGATACACGAGACAATGTTCGCTCAATAAATCGTCGCGCGTCCTTGCTGACAAAGACCCAATCGTTATCCGCCAATACAATCCACCCCGATGGATGGCGTGCCATCAGCGACTGTATATATGGAAGAGTGATTTTCTTTACCTTTCCTTCCGCTCGCAACGCCGCCGCCGATCGCTCCGATCCGAAATCATACACCGGAATCTTGGCCCCGCTCCAATAGTAGTTACGGAAATTTCGCGTAATTAACACATCGTTGCTCTGCCGATGCTTAACAACATAGGAAAACACCTTCCGATAGTTTGGTTGATCCGCCCGGGATGTAATGTGATACGTATTATTTTCTTGCAAAAAATATCCCCACTGCGGCAACAGTATAAATGCCAATGCAATAACAATGGCAAATACTCGTGAGCCGTACAACTGCGACTGTAAATACCGGGCAAGCATATATACACCACTTGCCACACCAATGGTGATAAATGGCTGCACATAATAAATATATTGCGGACCAACATTTCGCGACCATAGAAAAATCGCCGAACAGAGCGTTACACCCACCGTCGTATCAATCCATAACGCCCCGCGTCGCTGATATGACCCGACACCGCGAAACCATAACATTCCAATTCCATACGCATACACCAATACCGCCAACAAGGGATGCTGAAAATCGCGCAAACTATGTGCGATATAGGACCAGTGATCTTCAAATAGCACGAGACCCGCTCGCAACGACGCCACTCGATCCGGCGCTGCTACTGTCGCCAACATCAGTGCCAGTGCGCCGAGTGCCGCCACCCGAAGATACCGATTATCCCGCCATGTAACGCCATTGCGGTATGTCACGAATGCCATAACCGCCACATACACCGCCGTGGACAAAACGATCATCCCCGTCAATGCATGCAATGAAAACGCCAACACACCCATCACCAACGCACCCATCGCATACGGTATATGCAGCCCCGTATAAGATCGCAACCGACGCACCCAATACCACCGCCCGTCTCGTTCCAATGATAGAAACACCATCCAGGAAAACAGTAAGTACACCGGCGCAAACATTGCATACATCCGCAACGTCCGACTCATTTCAATTCCACTGACACTCACCGCCCAGAGAGCGGCGGCAATCAGCCCAATCTCCCGTCGTCGTGTTAATGACGTAGCTACAAGGTATACAACCAATACCGTAATAATTCCCCACACCACACTTACACTGCGCGCCACCGCTTCCGTTGGGGGCAATACATGAAATATCTGTGCCACTTGAATCCGATATGGCCATGCCCGCACATCACTTTCCGGATTAATCCGCGTACTCACCGCACCCATATTGTGATCCCATGCTTGCCACACCCCCGTACGCGCATATCCTACCGTTGCGTTGATATCCAAAAACTCATCGGCACGGAACGGTACCGTACCCAAATTCCACAAACGAAGCACTGCCGCCACAACAACAATACCCCCGAGAATAATAACGATTCGCTTCGGCATAATCATTACACTATCTGCATCCAGTATACCACAGCCACACTATATAATACCGCCATCAATGCAATCGGAAGAATTACCGAATCCGTCCGTGTTTTATGACGAATAACTATCGCTAACACCAACAGCGTCACTGCCGCGCCGGCGGCAGCGGCTGCCAGTATTACATGATGCGGCATTCGCAATACCCGTGTGGATGCGATGATTTTATCATATACAAACAACACTCCCGCCGATAGATTAATCGCCACCCCGTACGCCACAATACCCGATACAGAGTATTGTGTCACCATAAATACGACACATAAAGCACATAATACAATTAATACACCTCCGTATATTTTGTGCGGATACGGCAATATCGGAAAAAAGTGCTGCGACATTATCGTAACTTTTTCTTCAATGAATCAATCGGTGGAGGGGGTGGATTATGATCTCCATCTCTTTCGACACCGAGACGAGTTGAGTGGTATAACTCATGTGTTATGTCCTTCCTCATCCTCTCTTACTTCCTGGCGATCCGTATGACCATGCAAATAAGAACGGTAGAGTGCACTGACGCGACGCAAAGAGTAAATGGCACCCGAGAACGCACCGGAGATAATGACGGAATACCTTTATACAAACGATAGTAAAATGCTATCCCCGCTTTATTGTCCCCAACATATACTACGTATACTCATATATCGCTTCATATTATGAATTACCCCAACGACCACCGGCAACCGCCCGCGGCATCACCAATCGCCACACCCGTGTCCGTAATGCCGCCACCTCTTTCATTCCAAACATTTGTCCTAAAAACAGATACACCGCCACTCCCGCTCCACCACTGATAACCAACTGCGCCAATACTTCCGGCATCGTGCTCAAATCCGTTACCGTTCCCACCACCACCTTTAATGACTGCATCACCGCCACACTAATCGCCGCCATAGAAACCAATTGCACAAAAAATGCCGGGACGCGTACCGCTACCGCAATAACAACAAAAACACCCACCCATACCGCTGCCAACCCCATAACTCCAATTACTGTCTGTGGAAGCAACGATATGCCCTCAAAATGTGCCACCAGTACCGTTACACCGCTTCCGAGCAATGCCGCTCCCAATGCCCCCAATACCGCATTATGCATTTCCGTCAGTGCGGCGTGACGCACTCGCCGTTCCAAAAACACAAACAGCAACAAAAAATGCACAATCAATCCCAGCGAAACACCCAGTGCAATCGCATACACACCGAATACCTCTCGCAATACCGAAATCCCCACCACCGTGACGGCAACACTCACCAACCCGCTTATCAACGGCGTCACCGTATCATTCAGTGCATAAAACGCTCGGGACAGTAACGGTGTCATGACTGCGGCAAATAACGATATCGCCAACACACCAACCATTTGAAACGTCATGATTGTATCCGCCCAATCAAATACACCGCTTCCAAGTACTACACGAACAATCTGTGCTCGCAATACCACCAATACCACCAGTAACGGCGTTACCAAAAACAATGCACGCCGCACTGTACGGATAATCATTCGCACAAAGGCATCCATATCGGATCGCGCGGCGTGTGCGCTAAGTGTAGAAAATGCCGCAACGGCAAACGGTACTCCAATCAATCCCACCGGAATCATACTGATATTGTATGCAAATGTAAATGCTGCCAATGCTCCGGCGGTACTCAATGATGCAAAGAACGCCACCGCCAATAAGTGCAACTGCCAGGTGGCGGCCGATGCCATGCGCGGAACCATCATGCGAATCACTCGACGAACATGTGTATCGTTCCATGGCGCCGCCCACCGCCATTCCGCCGTTGCCAATCCCGTCAGCATCGCCGCCCCACTTGTCACCACAAGGTGTAATAATGCACCGATAATCACGCCTCCCGCCACTCCGCTCACACCCATCGTGGGTACAAGAACAATAATCCCAAACAAGATTCCTCCGTTATACAGCAGTGGCGCCAATGCATAGGCTGCAAATCGTCGGCGCGCCACCAGCACCGAACTGCACAATGCACTCATTCCAAGCAACACCGGTGACAACAATAACATTCGCGTCAGCTGTATCGTCAATGCCATCGTATCCTCATCAAATCCCGGCACTAACAACGGGACCAACCATGGCGCCATCCATGCCGCTGCTCCGGACACCACCACCAATACGGCAAATAGCATCATCGCCACTCCCTGTGCCATTCGCCAAGCAGCCGCTGTATCTCCTCGTGTCCACAGTTGCGTAAATACCGGAACAAACGCGGCACTCAACGCTCCCGCCACCAATAACTCAAACAACATATCCGGCACGCGAAACGCCGCATAGTATGCATCCAACACCTCTCCCGCACCGAATGTATGCGCCAACAGCCGATCCCGTACAAATCCCAGCAACCGACTGACAAATCCGCTAACGGCAATCAATAGCGCCGCTAACGACACGCTGTCGGTGGAGAACTTTAATATTCGCTCAACCCATCGTCCCATGATCCCCGTTTATTTACGTGTTCTTACACTATCACTTCCGCTCCTCCCCCGCAAGTACCACGCCACGAAATACATCATGCACCAGCGGTACCGTATAGCGCTGTACTCCGGTCGCCGCCGGATAGCTCCATACGGCACGAACCGACTCCGGCAAGGAAATATGAGACACCACCGTACTGTTCATACCACTTTGTTTTTGAAATAAAATGCTGTACGATGCCCCTCCGCCATTCCCACGCACATCAACACGAAACGGTAATTCATAACGATATTCCAATGTTACCGTCTCTTGCGGTGATACGTATATCCAGTTCCCAAATACGGTTTTCCCCTGTTCTTCGTAAATGCGTGTACCGCTTTCATCATCAATCGTCATGCTCTGTTCTTGTTGCACCACATCCGGATCGGCACGAAATCCCAATGCCTCATAGTCCAATGGCGGCTCCACAAACTCTCGCGTCTGCCCCGATACATGCAACAACCTTGATCCGCGCGGAACGTAAACACGAATATAATCCGCATTAACTTTGTTATACCATTCGTACGGCGTATATCCACCGGTATGCTTCCGTACGATTCGGACCGTATCCACCACTCGCCCATCATCGGCAATATCCGCCCAATGATAAATCGTCTCTTCCACCACCCCATCGGTTTTAAATCCGTTAATGTTGCTATTAACCACCATTAAGAAATCTCGCGGTGTCTTCCGAATCTCTCCCGACCACCCGGCGGCACTAATCTCTCGTTGCAGCGCCTCGTTCCGCAGATATATTTGAATATCACGCTGTGCCAATGATGTTCCCAAAATATCCAGTATTGCCCGAATATCCGCTCCATCCTTCGGGTGTGTAATACGTTCTAACAATATCGGCGCCAAATCGCTGAGAATTTTTTTGGGTCGGTTCTGCGCTTTGTCATAATCCACTTCCACCTCATACTGCAAGCGCTCCATAAAATTTTCCGCCGATACCGCCGTATCATAATCTGACAACACAATCGGTCCCGTAAGACGCAATACACGCTCCAACACCATCGGCGTAATCGCAACCACTCCATCCACCGTAGGATTGCCCGTACGCTCGTAAAAAACAATCGCCTTCCGTGCAGATGTGGGAAAGTCGGGAAACCAATTACTATCATGCAGACTCCACGCCGCGGAAATTTTTTGTATCGGCTTTGGTGGAACAATCTTTTCAAACAGTTGTCCGTCCGGATTAAAAATTCCATCAATAAAAAACTTCTCTACCCGACCATACGCCATATCAATCCGTCCGTAACTTCCGATAAATCCTCCCGTTGCGCGAATTTCATGATTATTTTGAAAAAGAAACAAGTACTTTCGCGGGCCGTTTTTCCCCAACAAATCGGCAATCGCCGGCTCATGCTCCAACAGACGATCCGCCATGGCAATCGCCCCCGGTAACGCACTGCGAAGCGTTACGAACTGTGAACGATACTCTGATGGAATATCACCGACTCGCACATCATCCAGTAACTGCTGCGCCCGCCCTAACGATGATCGTACAGACCGAACCGTTGATATAAATTGCATATAAACATCCAACACGGACGTCTTTGCATCCATTACGGATTGTATGGTACGTACATGGTCTACCATTGCGGCCATATCCCGTCCGGCAATAGACAGTTCCCGCGCGGCTGCAATAGTATTTCGTGCACTGGCAACACGAGAAAGAACGGGAATATATTGTGTAAGTGAAATAATCCCGCCATTTATTTGAGAGAACGCAGCAGAGGCATCCGAAAAAACACGCTCCGCTCGAGCAAATTCATTTCGGGACGTTGCAAACTCTCCTTGTTTTGCCAGCGTTACGGCAGATTGTGCCGCAGCAAATCCTTTCTGTGCCGCCTCCGATACGTCATGATACAATGCCATCGCTCGTTGTGAAAGAGCAACAAGAAAAATAATAATACTTCCCACAACGGCCACACGAGCAATGGTGTGCATTGTTCGTCGTGCCACCGCATGGACAGCGGTATCTGATGATGTCTTCCGATGCGGAACATCGGGTGTGGACCGTATCCTGGATGGTGGATTGACAGTGGTGCGGTTATTATGAGTATCGGATGATATTTGGTGAGGTGATGGTGTGCGTGAAGTGGAAGAGGAAACGGTTGTTGATGATTTTGGTGATTTTATTAACCGTGAGGCATGTGATGAAGCGGATGTTGACGGCGGTGTTGAGGATGTTGATGGTGGTGTTGATGGTGGTGTTGATGGTGGTGTTGAGGGTGATGTTGGTTGTGAAGTACGCGATAAGGAGGAGTGACGGGACGTTGAAGAAGTACTCTGTGCCTGTGATCGCCGCCACGGAAGTGTCCACCAACGAGTAGAACGAGACGATGTGGATGAAGATGATGTGGATGAAGATGATGACTGTGATGTCAATGAAATATTAGTCTTTGTGCGTCGCCGTTTAATGGGACGCCGAGGCGGTGATATCATCTTTAACCGTGCCGGTGCAGATGAAGCAGTAGATGATGTTACCGATGAGGACGCCGTCGGGTGTGATTGTGCTGTACCGGAAGAAGCTCGAACAGTGGATGATGTTGCAGGTGAACGAAATGATGCGGGTTTCCTCACGAATGGCGCAGATGGACGAGATGGTGACGGTGTTGTTGATTTTGATGTAGATGATTGGGATGCAGAAGACGCTGAGCGTACATCAGACCTTATTACTTGTCGTGTGGGCGACGATGGTGGACGATGACGAGACGGTGATGATTTCACCCGTTGGGAGACAGCCGGTGCAGACGGTGGTGCCGGACGCACATCGGACACAGTATTCCGATGTGTATGAAGTGGTGTGGATGATGATGGCACGGGCCTGTGATGAGATGGAATCGCGGCCTTCTCTGATGAACGTGATGATGGTGCAGATGCCGTGCGCATGGAAACAATGGTTCCCGCCGGATCCGCCGATGAGGAGTGAGTGCGGGGTGTGGTAGATGCACGAAATGTCTGTGTCCCGATATGTTCATGGGCACGACGATTCAAACGACGCTGTGGCGTCGGCTCATCAAAAAATGTGATTGCGCGGCGAGGCAATGAATGAGAGGAAGACCGCACAGTACTGCGTGATGACTGTGGACGCTTGGGGCGAACAGATGAGCGTTGTACCGCCGGTACATATTGCGCTGTAATATGAGACGGTGTCATAGTATCCCGAACAGGACGCCCGAGCTGGTATACGGTGGGCGCAGAAACGGGAGGCGGAACAGATGATGTTACTGGTCGCGGTGTGGACGGTGAAGATGTTGAGGGCGTTGAAACCGGACGATGTGGAGTGGATAATTCGGGAGATGACACCGAACGAACATCCGGTGCCGTTCCTTGATGTGATGAATGTGGTAAGTGTGATGATGCTAATGGAGGTGTTGAATTAGAAGGCGTTGCCGAAGTATCACATAGCGGAACAGAATTTGTTTGCTTTGATGGCCGCAACGGTGACAGCGTATTGGCGGAACGCTGCTTTTTACCGTGAATACGCGTGTGAGAATCAGTGGAAGAAAGACGAACAGGCGGAGGCGATGATGGCGTAGCCAATTGAATTGCGGCTCGCAATGTTGAACGTTGTGACACCGATGCGGAGGTTTTTAACGCAAACCGCCCACCATTCCTTAATGGAACCGCATCGGGATGCAGGGAGAGAGATTGCTCCGTTAATCCCGTCGCCGATGATGTATGAGGTGCGGATGAGCTTGTATCGGAACTGTTATGCTTCTCTGTACCGTTGTGTTTTGCATCAGAAGATAAATAGTGTTTCAATAACGCATCACGATCAGCGGAAATATCTTTTTCTCCCGCCGAATGAAACTGGATTGTCAGTGCATCATCCTTAACATACTGTGCCGTATCCTCCACATCCAAATCATCATCCGATGCTGAAACAGAAGATGGTGCGGAAGATGGTGCACTAGAGGCCGCATAATCAGATTGGTTATTCCCATCAGATAACACAGCCCCCTCTTCCATGGGAGTTGTACCGTTAGATAACGCCGTATCATCACCCTCCTGTGCCAGAAGCGCATCTACTTCCTCGTCCAACGCATGATACAGCGCAATCGCGCCATCCACGCCGTCAACATGTGTTGTATGTTTGTGTGACATGTTTTTGCTGCATCATGATAGATGCGTTGTGTTTCTTGCGCCATGCGATCCCAAGAGAATGCTTGTACACGCACATACCCTCGGGCTCGCAATTGTTCTCTCAACGATGTATCCGTTGCGATACGATCAATTGCAGTGCTCAATGCGTGTTCATCAGTCGCGTCTACACATAGTGCCGCATCACCAACAATTTCCGGAATACAACTGGCACGAGAGGCGACGACGGGACATCCTTGTTGCATTGCTTCCAGTGGCGGCAGTCCAAATCCCTCATATAGTGACGGAAAAAGAAATGCTGTCGCCCCTGCATACAATGCACGCAAATGCTCATCGGAAATATCATGAATGATGCGCACATCTCCATCCTTTCCATCAATATACTCCGTGCGTAGCCGATGATAGAAGTAGTCCTCCTTCCCCACCAACACCAGTGTATGTGTTTGTGCAGAACGCGAGTGCAAAAACGCCTGCACCAACCGTTCAAGATTTTTATGGGGATACGCATTGCCCACGTACAAAAAGTACGGCTTCATTATACCATAGTCTGCATGACATGTACGTACCGCCTCCGACGTCGGAATATCGGGAATATCAAACGCTGCCTCATACGTTACACTCATGGCACGAACACACGGATAATGCGCCCGAACATCGTCTCGTGTAAAACGACTAACGGTAATAACATGACATGCCCGCATGATCGCACTGCGAATCACCCAACGATAAACAAAAAATTTCAACCAATAAACAATTGCCGGCCGTGTTGTACTGCGTACCGTTGGATATCGCAATAAGATCAGATCGTGAATTGTTACAACAAACGGTCGCCGATAAAGTAATGGAACATTAAAGTGCGGAAAGTGCAAAAGATCGCATCGCTCTCGCAATAACGTATATGGCAAGACCACTTGCTCGGCAAATGAATACCAGCGCGCGCGTACAGTGCGTACCGTTACCCGCGGGTGATCCGGAATTTCTTGCGCATGTTCCGGCAGCGTAAATACAACGTACTCATCCTCCCCATCCTGTTTCAACAAATGCGTCAATAACTGTTGTGTATAGCGACCCAACCCCTTACTGCGCGGACCGTAGAATCGCGCATCAATGCCAATTTTCATCAACAATCTGTTATACTGCTAATAGTAGCAGTATACCATACCGCCTATGCGTGTATTTATTATCGGAATGATTCTCATTATTGCCGGAAGTATCGCCATCTTGTTCTTTGCACCGTCTTCCGTACCGTCTGCAAAACGTCAAACGGTACCGGTATTGGGATCATTTACACCGACGTCGTCATCTAAACCATCAGTACCACAAAAATTCGTACCACCCGCGGAGACACTTCCCGAAGCGGATTCTCATCGCCCTTCTTCATCACCCCCTTCACCACCATCCTCCGCCAATCAAACGCCACTAGAAGCACCTCCTTCACCAACTCCCGTGTCCGCTCCCGTTTACGATCGTCGGGAGTTGGAGCGCGCAATATTTGATGAAATTAACCGCGTCCGCCTAATCAATGACCGTGATGCGTTGTCGCTGCGCAAAGATGTAGCACGGGCCGGTCGGAAATATGCAAAAGAACTTGCCGCCGATGCACGTGCCAAACCATCCTATGATCCGTCCGCCGCCGTTATTGATTTACACCATCGTGGCGGAAGGTTTGGAGACACTGTCGTTGAACGGTTGGCATATAAGGGTGTAGACGACGTTGCACGGGCGGGAGAAAATATTATTTCATTACCGGTAGATGTTGTTCGTCCCGATGGTCGCCATGATGTCCTGTCTCTATCGGAAGTGGCTCAACGCACCGTACAACACTGGTTGCTTTCTCCCACACACCGCGCAAACATGCTTACTACGGAATACACTGCCGGAGGTGTGGGTATTTATCAACAAGATGGTGTTGTTGTTGCCGTTTCCATTTTTATTGTTCCGGCACAGTGCGGATACCGCCACGGTCCATGCTGTGACACCGAGCCGGCATGCTTCACGGGGTACGTATGCGACGACGATCGTGAGGAGCCGGAGTGCCGACGCGAATAAGAATATCACGAACCGTCCGCGCACCATCGGAATGAGTGAATTTCGCCGCCTGCGCGCGGGCGCGCTGTGACAATATCTGACGATACTCCGCGTCTCCCGTTACGTGAATTAATGCTCGGGCAATATCGTCCGGACGTTCCGGATCTACCAATACTCCACCCTCTCCGACAACTTCGGGCAACGCCGTCGTATCACCGGCAATCACCACCGCTCCGCATGCCATCGCTTCCGCCACGGGCAATCCAAATCCCTCAAACAAAGATACATATGTAACTACCGTTGCCAATGTATATAACGCCGGCATATCCTCGGTATCTACAAATCCGATACGATGAATATCCTCCGCGTAGGGAGATGTACGAATCCGCGCCATAATTTCTCGCTCCCGCCATCCCGAAGATCCGGCAATAATCAATGGAAGCGGCGTGTCTGTCGTTGTTTGGCGGTATAGTTCATATCCTTCAACCAATCCGACAATATTTTTTCGCGGCTCCATTGCCCCGAGAAAAAGAATAAATCGGTACGGAAGTGAATATTTCTCCTTTATCGCCAACAACTGATGACTATTGCGATCTTGTGGTACATACTGAGCAGCAATCGTATTATGTGCCACGCTAACTCTCTGTGACGGAATCGCATACGTGGAAATTACATCGTCTCGTGTCGCTTCAGACACGGCAATAATATGTTTCGCTCGTCGCGCCAATCGTCGCGGATTAACGATATAGTGCCATGCTCGCCGTTTCCACGAAAATGTCCATGGGACATGGTGAAATGACATATCATGAAATACAACCACCAGCGGACACCGGCGAGAAACCGCCATTGTGTTGATATTCGGCATCAGAACAACATCCGCCCCGCCAACACAACGATCCAGCCGCGGCCGCTCAAACAGCCATAGCGATAGATTAAACACAATATTGGGAATTCGCCATCGCACAATACGCACGTTATCGTATTGTCGCGCCCACGATAACGACGGCTCCGGTGAAGAAAATGCGTTGACAAATAACACGAATTCATCGTCCGGCATTAAAGAAAATAGCGTTGTTAACAAGGACGTTGCCGCAACCTCCACCCCACTGACGCGTCCGCCGAGGAACGCACGACAATCCACAACAATTCGCATAAACACAGTATTATCGATCCCGACGCGCCGCCTGTACCACCGTTACCATCGTCAATACTACCGCCACAATCATCGCCGTCAGCACTCCCACCGGAATCGGCGCATAAACACGCGGTATAATAACCGGAGAATGTACAATTACAGAAAAGGCTTCCGCAGATGACAGTGTGGCGATTCGCTTCTGTAGCACAGTCTGCAAAGCGGAAGCAAGACGTTGCGCATCATGCTTTTCGGAGACACTATATCGCACCACAACAACACCCCCGCCGACATTGCGTGGCGAAAACGCCCGAGAAGCACGTCGCAATGTCTGTGGCGGCTTTATGTTTGCCGTGCCAAACACATCCATTGCCACTCGGGGAGTTTTCATCCACTGAGTAACACGATCGGCAAATGCCTCCACAGAACGCAGGCGATAGTAATCATCATACGTATAATCCGTCGTATGCTGTGGTGGAGCGGTACGAACAACATCCACCGTTACCGCGACCGCAAAAGATCCCCGATACACCGTTGCCGCCAGTGCCGCTGCTGCCGCCATCATGACCGATATCATAAAAATTCGCCATCCATTCCGCGCCATTGCTCGTCGGAAGTGACGAGGTCGGAGTGTTAACGTTGTCATATGCGCCGCTCCATTACATCTTCCACGTATCCCCTTATCTTACGCTCAAACACGGACTTGTCAAACTGTTCCGCCGCCCGTGCAATCTCTTCGTGATTAAACTGCAATGATTCAAACCGCTGAATCGCATCACACAGTGCGTCCACCGTCTGCGCTTCCATAAATACCCCCTGCTCCGGTGTCCGCAACCGCTCTGCAATATCTCCACCACGAAATGCGATAATTGGTCGTCCCGCCGCCATCGCTTCAATCGCTACAATGCCAAAGTCCTCTTCCTGAGGAAATACAAATGCCCGCGCATTGGCATAATAGCGCGCCAACTCATCATCATCTATCCGAGACAAAAACCGTACTGTCGGTCCCGCCAATGCTCGTAATCGTGCCTCTTCCGGACCGCGCCCGATAATATACAACGGAAACTTCAAACGATTGGCGGCACGGATGGCAAGGTCATGCCGCTTGTATGCAATCAATCGCCCCACCATGAGAATATACCCCGATCGTGCCAGCTCCGCATCGTACAACTCCCGACGCAAACGAAATCGTGAAATATCTACCGGCGGATTGATGACCGTAGCATTCTGACGATAGTACTTGTGAATTCGTCGTGATACAAACTCAGAGTTGGCGATCATGTGATCCACTCGCATCGCCCCGACACGATCCCATATCCTCATGCGTGTCATGGCAAACGGCACCCACCGTTTCACGATACTCGGCATTCCACCAAAATCACTGGTATATTTCTGACAATCATCCCATGCATACCGCATAGGTGTATGGATATATGAAATATGCACCGTTTCCGGACGTGTAATAACACTCTTCGCAAAACTGGAAGAATCCGACAATACGACATCAAAACGTGACAAGTCAAATGATTCAATTGCCAATGGCATCAACAGTGGAAATAACCGATGGTGACGACGTGCGCCGATAATATTTTGTAAAAACGATGTCCGTACATCACAATGTGCAAACGCCCGATGCGTTGCACGCTCATCATATAGCAATGTATAGATTGGTGCCGTCGGAAACGCACGAACAAAACTCTCCAACACACGCTCAGCGCCGCCATACTGCACCAGATAATCATGCACCAGTGCAATCTTCATTTCAACAATCGTTCATAGTTATCCGCCCAGTATAACACCTTTCGCGCATAATCATTGCAACGAGTGTTCCAATACCGTGAACGAGATGATCCACAATAGTACCGCTTGGCGGCAACAAATTCCCCTTTCTTACTACCGGCGCCCTTGTCCTTCAAATACAGCGCCATCGCCATTACACCATCAGTAAGGTTCCAGGGATCCGGAGGATGATGTCCCGTTGCGGCGGCAATACGAGATTTATATCCCAGCCACGTCGTAGGCATAAATTGCGCCACCCCCATCGCACCACCATGACCGTACCCCGGCGCGCACGAAAGTTTAACCTTCTTATAATTGATGTCCAGCTCTTTTGCAATGCTCTTCAACGCATCCCGATTCGCCTTTGTCATATTTGCTCGCTTATACGTACATCCGCCGGTATACGTACCAAGACTGGTTTCCACCACCAGTTCCCCCAAAATAAAATCTTTTCGCACGCCGGTGGCCTTACTGGCGATTTTTGCCGCTTCCACAATATCCTTGGCGTCAATTTTTCGCCCCAACAACGTACTCAATTTACTTCGCACCGCCGCCAATCGTTGTCGCAGCTCCGACAGTGTCGCCACTCGCTTACGATACTCTTGCGATACCTCGGCATGTGTTTGCGAAAGCTCTGCCACTTGTTGCTTCTGTTGTTGCAGAACGCGTGCTTTGGCATCTTTCTGCTCCGCCAACTCTCGCCGTGCCGCTTCAATCTTTTCCGTTGCCGCGGCAATGGCACGCATGTTCTTCATTACCGTATCTCGCAACACCGCCAAACGATCACTACGCACCGCATCCGACACTCCGTCCGCCCGTGGCGCAAACATCATTGCCGAATGTTCTCGCTCCAATGCATAGATCTCCCGAACGGCTCGTTTCAATAAATCTTTCTGAAACTCCCGTTGTTTTTTTAATGCCGACAATCGCTCTTCTCGCTGTTTAATCTCTGCGGAAATCCGCTCCAATTCATCTTCAATTCGCGACACCCGATACCGTGTCGTTGATAACGTACGCTTTACCTTTACCAACTCTTGCTGTACTTGTTTGACTTTTTTCTGCTCCGTTGAAATCTTTTTTTCCAGCGTTTTCTTCTCTTTGTTTAAGTCTTTGGGATCAGCGGCATAGACCGGAATAAAAACAGAAAACACCACTGCGCCCAGCAGCGTAAACCCGACAATAAACGCTTGTAGATTCCGTTTCTCTATCATTGTGTACAGTATACCACAAACACCTCCGGCCGGAGGTGTTTGTGGTTCGTACTAGTTGTCGATATCTGATGATTCTTCCGCGGTGTCCGTTGATTCCTCTGCACCGGATTCATCTTCTTCCGCCACTCGCGGACGAGAGACCGAAGCCACCACCACCGTCTCTTCGGTAACAAACGACACTCCGTCTGGGACGGAAATATCTCCAACCATTATAGTATCCTCGTAATCGTTCAGCGGTGTAATATCCACACGTATCTCTTGAGGAAGATCTTGCGGCAACGCACGAACCGTCAACGTATCCACTCCATGAACCAACGTTCCACCTCGTTTTACCGCTTCCGACGTTCCGTACAATACCACCGGAACATCCGCTACCACTTCTTCCGTTTTGCTGACATGGTAAAAATCAACATGTGATACGGCATGTGACAATGCGTCATATTGAACATCCCGAACGATGCTAGGAATATTCTTCCCCTCAAATACCACGGTAAACATTCCGGACTCTCCCACTTCTGAAAATACACGAGCAAACGCTGCCATCTCCACCCAAATCGGTGTTGCCGACGTTCCATGACCGTAGATAACAGCGGGAATGCGAGTTCCGGCAACACGGCGAGCGGCGCGCCCCGTCTCTGAACGTGGTTGTACTTCCAATGTGGCTACTTTCTGTGTCATATGATCCTTCTCTACTTAGATGTCCGTGCTGCAGACGGCGATGACTGGACAAAATCCATTAATGTGATGTCTGAGGTATTCAAAAACGTATAAACATCCAATACCTCATTGGGTGTTAGCGACGGCAACATTGCACGGTGTGCTTCATCGGCATGAAGATCGGTAATTCCCCCAACACACATGGTGCCCGATTCCCCGCGCAAGAGCGACAACAACACTCCCGTCTTACAAGACGGACATGTTACATGAACAAGTGTTCGCTCTGCTTCTTGTTGCAAAACGCTAAACCGTGCCGTACGATACGGTGACTCACATAGCGGACACTTTGTAAAATGTCGAAATACCTCGTCACGCATATGGCAACACATTACTTACACTTCCAGCATATCATTGCACCACCACAGCGTCAACAGAAATCTATGTTATAATGAAAATGAATTTTAGCATATTTTCTGTACTTCCATGGAGGCTATTCTCTCACAGTTAATTACCGTTGTATTGGCACTTATCACTCTGGTGTCTTCCTATATGACGACCGTGGGCGTCATTACTCCATCCAACCCATCATCACAAACCACCGCCAACACTTCCCTTCTCGGAGCGCTCTCCTCCCTTACTACCGACACACCGCCATCTTCCGACACTCTCCCAACCATACCAACAGTACCGCCGTCTATCAGTGGGACGTCCACAAATACAGCGGGATCTCCTGCGACCACTGAACTATCACTGAGCGGAACAGCAGTGTCCACCAATACTGCAACCACCACCCCGGCACCACCGGCCCCTGTTGGAACAATGAATGCCACCGCCGGCGCAAATGGAAAGGATGGTCAAGGAATGACCTCTTCCTCCTCGTCCAAGAAGACATCCTCCGGTCGGACATCGGAACATAGAACCGGCGCACCACGAACACTTACCGTCGGCGGATACAGTTCTGTCAGCAGTCTTTCAAAACGTACACCCGACCCTCCGAAGCCGATAGAATCACCACAACCTTCTCCCGCACCGCCCGCACCCAAACCCTTAAACACGACACCACCTCCTGCCACCGCACCGACCGCCGTTGTCAGTGACGGCACCATGATTGTCGGCACGAACTCAAACTATCTCTGGTGCAGTCATGAAGACGGTAGCATCTGTCCTTTTATCGGTGGCACGGAAACGGATTTTGCCGGTGCTGTTGCCAGTGGCGTAACCAATGGAATGTACAATACAAATATTTGGCGGCCGGAATTTCTTGATCATATCAAAAATTACAGCGTCTTTCGCTTTATGGACTGGGGACAAACCAATGATTCCGGCATCGTTAATTGGTCACAACGACGCCTGCCGGACGACCCGGACAATGATTCTCTCAGCTGGGACATCTTTCATTGGAGTGAGGGCAGTGGCGCAGCGGCACATATGGATCCCGGACTCGCCTATGAGTGGTACATTGACTTATGTAATCGGGCAAAAATTGACTGTTGGGTTACGGTACCCGCACATACCGACAAAAGTACGGATGATTACTGGAAAAAACTGGCTCAACTATTCTACGATCGCCTGGACCCCGATCTTCGTGTCTGGGTAGAATATTCCAACGAAACTTGGAATGGGGGCTTTGAGCAATCCAATTACCTGATTCAGCGCGGACGTGAAGAAGGAATGCCCGGCGAGAATAATATCGTCGGGAACAATCCTTGGTGGGAAGGATTTAACTATCACGCCTATGCGTCCATTAAGCTTTGGGAAACTTTTGAGGATGTGTTCGGGAAGAACTCTCCGCGGCTGGTAAAAGTCCTCGCCGGACAGATGGGACACGACATGCTGAAAGGACATTTCGAGAATATTATCAATCGCCCGGAATGGAATCCCAACGGTACGCGACCGGACGTCTATGCGATTGCTCCTTACCTTGGTGACATTGGACGCGCGCCAACCATGGCGGATGTTGATGCCGCATTGGCAGAAGTGGCACACTATAAAAGTCTCGCCGATGAACAAAACATCCCTCTCATTGCATATGAGGGCGGAAAGCAGGCAGATGTTAACACGCCGGAGATGTATGATATCTATCAAGCATACTTGAATGGACTTTCGCAACACATGACGGCATACGTCAATTACCAATTTGCCGGCGGCACATGGGGCGAAACACGCTATGTCGGACAACACCTCAAAGAAACAGCGTACGTTTGGAAGTCACTTAATGATTGGATTACGGCACACGGTGGTAAGAAA
This sequence comes from uncultured Pseudobdellovibrionaceae bacterium, assembly GCA_964463705.1. Classification (GTDB taxonomy): domain Bacteria; phylum Patescibacteriota; class Minisyncoccia; order Moranbacterales; genus JALVQA01. Next base: position 19,682 of record CAYXCH010000024.1, read on the forward strand.
TATATCAAAAAGAACTAATTAGTGATAAGGCTGAAACACCTCCATTGTGTACGCCTGTTCACAACGATACGATCCGACGCGAGTACGACGAAGTGCTTGTAAATATGCTCCCGTCCCAAGTGATTTTCCAATATCCCGTGCTAATGCGCGAATATACGTTCCCTTTCCGCACTGTATCCGTAATATAATTGTCGGATACATATACTCTTCCACAAGAATACGATCAATCCGTACAGGACGCGGCTCCAACATTACCGTTGCACCGCGTCGTGCCGCCGTGTATGCTCGCACTCCATCACGTTTAATTGCACTAAATATCGGTGGAACTTGCTCAATTATCCCCACATATTGCGCGCATACGCGGTGAATCATTTCAAGAGACGGAACATGAGATGAACCTACTGTCTTTTCCCCTTCCGCATCATCTGTTGTAGAGTAATATCCCAACTGTATCTGTGCAATATATTCTTTTTGCGCTCCCACTACGGTAAATAACTGCTTCGTATACTCTCGTCCCACTGCAATCACCAGTACTCCCGTTGCTAACGGATCCAATGTTCCGCCATGTCCAACTTTTATATTTCGCTCTTGCAAACATTGACGTGCAACACGCTTAACAATCGCCACCACTCGCGCACTACTGACCCCCAACGGCTTATCCACGGCAAACATTCCCGGCATTGTTGGCAACGTTGTGCATTTTCCCGGAAAAGACTGTGTTGTATGCAAATCACTCATATACACCAGTGTACCCGCCCGTACCCCGTTGCACAAGAGCGATCATCATGATTACACTATTACGGTGTGGGTGAATTATCCCCTGATTCGCCGGGAGCATCGTCTGTTGATGTGCCATCAGTGTCCGAAGTACTCTCGCCGGTGTCTGTCGTATCGTCAGTCGTATCGTCGCCGGTGGATGGATTATCCGATGTGCCGCCGGCATCATTCTGTGTATCGTCACTCGGCGTGGTGTCGTCGCCCGGTGTGGTGTCGGATGTATCATTTACCGGCGTGTCATCATCAACAGATTCATCATGATCCACTGCCGTTACTCGTACAAGCCACCAATTAATTGTTACATCCTCTTCCAGCGGCTCCGCAATCACAACATCAAATCCCTCCCCTTCCACGAGATTACGTGTTGCCACCGCCACGGGAACATTTCGCGCAGAAACAACGATATTAAGTGATGCAATATCCTCTACCGCCGCTGTCTGTACATGCGCCTGTGTTTCGCCGGCGGGGATTGTTGCCGTCCCCGCAGTCGGTGCCGTTGCATCAGCGGTGATTGTCAACACCTGCGTCTCCACCTCTTCCGCTTCCACCTTCTCTACCGTGAGGATACCGGTAAGCGTGAGATTGCCGTCTGTATCGGTGTAGAGGAGGGTGTCCGGATTCAAAGTGGTGAAGAAATCCAGGATGGTGGTGTTGGTGTTTTCAATTTGCGCGAGGGTGGTGTGAAGCTGTGCCAGGTCGTTTTGGATGGTGGTGAGTGTTCCGTCTATGGTGGTGACGGTGGTTGTGGTGTCGGAGAGCTGTTGAGCAAGGGTGGTGAGAGCGGATTCTACATCGTCAAAGGAAGCGAAGTTGACCGCCAGTTGCGCCGTTTGGTCTTGGGTGTCGTGTAGGGTGTCGGCAAGAGATTGGAGTGTGTTATCAATTCCTCGGATTGCGGCGATGTCGTCTGTGTTTTGAGTGATGCGGGTGTGTTGTTCCTTAACCAAAGCATCTAACTCCTTGATGCCGGCAATCGTAAATGGAACCAGTTTATCATAATCCAATGACCAAAAGTCCTCTCCTTCATGTTCAGGTACATAAACAATATCCGGTAAAACATTATATACCTCTTGTGCAATAAGGCCATACGTCTGATCACCACTTCCCGATAATATAACATTGCCATTATCAAGGACACCGGCATACTGCGTGTATTTCTTCGGTATAAGTTGCCCGATAATATCCAAGGCATCGGTAATTTGCTCTTGATTCAACTTCAATCTGTCATCCGAATATGTATGCCAAGCGTTAGCTCGCCCCCTACCACCTGTATTGGATGTATTTGGCAATTCCAGACGATATGACGGCGAAACATCTCCCCCCAAACCAATATAATTATTTGAATTAACAAATAATGCCATTTCAGAAGACCATGAACCGGTCATGTCGGTATTTCTGATACCAAACCAATCTGAGTCGTCATTAACCATCAAATCCCAATATCCTGATCTTGTTTTCATTCTCAAGACAGCATCACCTAATGTTCCCGGTGATGGATTAGCATTCTCTACAAGTAATGTGGGTTCATAAATATTATCCGACCTGTAAATATGAACAAAACCTCCGGGATTTGTCGTGCCAATACCGACCTTTCCATTACCAAGAAGACTCATTAAATCATTTGTTCCTGATTGAAAATCTACACGATCCGCACCACTAACATTAGTAATCCTGAAATCACTCAAACTTGAAGAATCATAATTATTCAATCTAATACTTACATCATTATTTCCTTTAATTTCCAGTTTTTGGGTTGGACTTGTTGTCCCAATGCCAACATTGCCATTTTGATTAACCTGCATTTTTATCTGTCCGGAGTTATTGGAAAATGCTAAATTACCACTGGTATCCGTTCCGAGGTAATAAGAGAATCCTCCGGCATCTGTACGAGATACAGCATATGCATAACGACTGGCGTTTGCATAAGACTTAATCGTTCCGGCATTTACTTCAAGTTTGTTTGCCGGACTCGTCGTACCGATGCCGACGTTGCCAGAAGTGTCTATCATGAAAACATCATTTATACCAATTAATGCACCAGTACCATTTTTATACGCTATCCTAAAACTGGCATCTGGTTTATGTGCACCAACGTCCCAAGAGTTTTGATTTTCTAATTGGTAATAAGTATGTGCATGCGCACCTTGGTTTCCCGGTCCGGTATACGCAATAATTTTCATCAACGCTTCACCATTTGTTCTCCATTCTAGATTTGTGAGATCTGATTTAAACCACTTGGTACCACTACTTGTTGTAAAATTAAACTCGCCTCCCTCAACATGCAACTTCGCCCCCGGACTCGTCGTTCCGATGCCGACGTTGCCGGTGCTTGTCACTCTAATTGCTTCTGTGCCACCCGGAGAAAAAGCCAGATTGGAAAAATCTGTTCCAATAATTAATCTTGTGCTTCCATCACCGATAGCATCTTGTAATGCCCTTCCGCCATTGAGCAGTAATGCCGGATATGTTCCTGCTTTTATATCAATTCCATTGGGCCCAAAAAGAGCAACCTCATCTCCATTAGAGGATATTGAAATACCCGATCCCGGACCATTATACAATCCAGAATTGTTGTCATTTGAAAATGAATATGATGGATTTGATACAGAGCCATCAGGAACGAAAATTTGTCCACTTCCAATTTCAAGTTTTGCCGCCGGACTCGTCGTTCCAATACCGACGTTGCCGGAGGTGTCTATTCTCATTCGTTCATTTACATCTGAACCATTAAATCCAGTTTCTACACCACCAGTTGAAAAACGAAGTATTCCCGACGCATTCAATTGGAGGTTTCCACCAGGATTACTAATAATTGGACCACCAAAATAAGACGAGTGATTTAACAAAAATGAATTACCAGAACCGCCACCCAGATCTAACCTTGCCCCCGGACTCGTCGTCCCGATGCCGACGTTGCCGGAATTGATGTTATATAAATTATTCCCGCTGGCAATCCAAGAACTGACTAAGTTATTGGATTCTGTTCCAGTGATAGCATCTCCGGTAAAATCGGTATCCAGAGCAATACTCCAACCATCATCCCAATTATCATAGGCAGTGTTGGAATGAGTGGCGACAAAATCGGTTACCACAACCTTTAAATAAGACCACGTACTGTTGGTTTCTCCGATCCAAATAGCGGCGTTGGTTCCGTCATGACCGAAACGGACGGTGAAATCACGGTTTGTTTTACCGGCAATAATTTGTGCAAAAGTATTGTGCCAATATCCTCCACCACCGGCATAATTATACCCACCCAGTTTTACCGTAAAAGATTCATCTGAGGAATAATCATAAATCTCCACATTCATTTTCATCATTGTATTTGTCCATGATTGCGGTAAAGTAATTTTAATTGCTCCGGTGTATGAAGAAGATGCTCCGTCAAATATCGCACCTTTTGGTTTACTGATATGTGTAATACCCCCTTCGGTTGTCCCGATTGCTCCGCCATTGGTAGTATAAATATTACCAGCAACTGTGAGCCTTTCTGAAGGTGCTGTCGTGCCAATACCAACGTTGCCGCCAGCGGTAATCGCCAATCGTGGAGAACTGTTGGTTTCAACGGTAAAGCGACCGGTACCAATCGTCTTGATATTTATATCTGCATCTGTTGCTCCTTGAATCTGATTCCAGGTCCCTTTG